>CALBMM010000315.1 GCA_937896535.1 uncultured Pseudomonadota bacterium | reverse complement strand
GCTGGCGAGCACCGAGATGGCCTGGACGAGAGACTCGCAGGAGAGCGAAGCGCAGAACCGATTGTTTCGCGACGATCCCACCGTGGTGGTGATCGTCAGCGGCGGCTCGGAGTGCTCGGTGACGTCGGCCGGTGTGGCCGCCTTCGATCCAGCGTCGGACCGGGCGCTGTGGTCGGAGCCTTCTGCGGAAGCGGCCACTGCCGCGACGTGCTTTGCGGCCGGGAACATCTGCACGGCGCCCGACGCCCTCGGGTCGATGACGTGCGAGCCCGCGAACATCGGGCTCGACGGAACGCCGAACGACGACGCGCCGGTCCTCGACCCACTCGAGCACTCGCACGGTCGGCTGACCGCGCTCGGCGAGTCCATCGGGTACCTCTTCTACGATCTGCCGTTGTCCGTGTTCGTCATCGCGGGGCTCGACGAAGCCGATCCCACGACACGTCCACGTTTCCGCGCGGCGGCCGATCCGGCAGTGGCGCGGGAGCTGGGTGTCCAGCCGACATGCGACGTCGAAGGAGACCCCGTCGTCCCCGCGAGCCGACTGCACGCCCTCGCCGACATCGACGATGCCTGGGCCCCGTACGCGCTCGAGCTGGCGTCGGCGTGCGCGGAAAGCTGGGACCCCGTCCTCGAGCGCATCGCCGACGAGATCGCCGCCCAGGTCCGTCCGATATGTGTGCCGGCCTGCGTTCGCGACATGGACGAAGACACACCGGGCCTACAGGTCGAGTGCACCTTCACCGCCGAGTACCCCGAGTCGGAGAGCCGATTGGCACGGTACGAGCTACCCCCTTGCTTGGACGGCGAGACGATCGCCGACGCCGAAGACCCCTGCTGGTTCCCGAAGACGGGCGACGCGCGACACCCCGACTGCGCGACCCAGGGCTACAACCTCGAGCTCGGTGTGCGGTGGCGTGGCCCGATCCCGGACGGTACGGCGGTGAGCCTCCGCTGCACGCTCTCGCAGGACAAGACCGCCGACTGCCCCGACCTACACTGACACCGCGGTGTTGCACACGTCCTGGCACGCTCGGTGTCAGATCCGTGCACTGTGGGCGTCACTGTGGCCGGGTTTGGCACTGCGCGTGCCAGGCCGACGATCGGGTCACGAGTGTGGGGTTCTTATCGAGCGCGCAATTTTTCGCTACGATGTGATGATGCGCCTTGTCGTGTTGTGTAGTGTCGTCCTCACACTCGCGGGATGTGACGAGGACGAGAGCCCGCCGCCCGCACCGTTGTGGGCGCCCGAAGATGGCGACACGGGCGTGGGTCCGGGTGCGACGACCGCGGCGGCGAGCAGCTCGGGCGGAAGCGATGGGACGGCGACGGCCGACTCCACCGGCGGCGCGACGAGGGGAGCCGAGGGCAGCAGCGACGGCGCCGGCAGCTCCGGTGGCGCGGTCGAGGACCCGTGCGTGCCGTGGGCGAACAAGTGGGTCGAGTGCACCGATCCGACGGCGGATGCCGAGATGCTCGCACTGGACTGTGTCGCCCTGACCAGTGAGGCGTTCCTCGAGTTCGGCCCCGAGTGTGGGTCGGCGATCGGTGCCGTGCTCGAGTGCATCGTCGAGCTCGACTGCCCCACGTTCAATGCCTACGACGGCGGCCACGGCGTGATCCCGGCACAGTGCGCCGCCCAGCAGAACGCCCAAGACTCGCTGTGCATGTGAGCCCCGCGTCGGGGGCTCGGCACGTCAAGTGCAGTCGTCGAGGGCTCGCATGCTGCTGGCCTCGACACCGAGGCGTCGCTCGATCGCCAGCGCCAGCCATGCGGCGTGATGACCGTCGCGCAGCGATCGCAGCAGCGTGATCGCGGCGCCGTTGTGCGTGAGAACGTCGATGCCCCAGCGCACGGCACGCCCGTTCGGGCTCGGTTCGGCCACCGCGAAGACCTGGCCGAACGAGCCCGTGTCGACCACCCGCCAACGCGAGCGCGGCACGCCGCGACGACCGAAGGCGATCGAGGTTCGCGTCACCGCCATCGTCAGCCGAGTGCGCTGCGGAATGAGGTAGACCACGAGCGCCGCGAGCCCGACGATCGCGAGGAAGATCCGCATCTGCGCGGCGTCGCGGCGACCCGGCGCGACCAGGGCGAGCGCGAGCACCAGCACGATCGCGCTCGGGGCCGTGCGCCGCTTCTCGTGGTCGAAGTCGACCTCCAGCGCGGCGTCCTGGCGCGCCCCGGCGCGGTACGGGCTCATGAGATCCATCTCCTCGCGCGCCTCCACCACCTCCACGCCCGGCGGTGGCGGACCGTGGCGAAGCTCGCGGACCTGCGCGGCGCTCAGCAGAACGCGACCGCAAGCCCGGCAGTAGGCCAAGGGCCCACGTCGCAGGTCACGGCCATGGCATGCGGGACAGCGCATCGCGTCCCGACGATCGTAGCGCCCGCGGCGACGGGGCGCACGCGCTCGTCGGTCCGATATCATCCGGCGAACATGGCTCGACTTCAGATCGGCGTGGAGCAGCTCGGTGCGGAGGGCTTTCGGCTCGAGCTCGACGGACGCGGTGGGGCGCGCAACGTGATCGCGCTCGCCCCGGGCGGGGGCATTCGCGGCCGCTACGAGCAGGACGACGAGACGGTCGGGCTGCACGCGATCCGGGCCGATCGCCTCGTCGTCAGCGAGCTCGCGTGGGCACTCGCCAGCGGCAGCGTCGGCGGCTCGGCCCGGATGCACGAGGTCGAGATCGACGGGCTCATGGCCACGTCGAAGTCGCGCGGCACTCGGCCCGGATTCGTGGGACGCCTGCGCGCCAAGAAGATCGAAGCCACCGCCGACGTGACGCTGGGCACCACGAAGCTGCACGGTGCCAATCTCGTGATCGACGACTTCGAGCTGACGGCGGACGAGTCGGGACGACGCACGGTGCAGATCGGCGGCGCCACGGCGGCGACGGTGCGCGGCGTGATGGGTCAGACGCAGGTCGACATCACCGACCTCGTCCTCGCGGCATTCTCCGACGACGCCGGCATGCTGCACGTGCAGCGTCTGCGACTGGGCTCGGTGGAGCTGTCGGTCGCGGAGCTCTCGCGCGATGGCGGCGAGCCGGCGGCCCCGGCGTCACCCGGTCCCGCGGCGTCGCGCCCCCGCGCTCCGCTGGACCTGGGCTTTTTGGATCTGATCTCCGGCAACTTGGCCGTCGACGTCGTCACCGACGTGTCGCTGCCGATCCTGGGCAGCCGCAAGGCGACACACTCGTTTCGGCTGCCCATCGACGCCGGCGTGATCAGCTTCAAGGCGATCGAGAAGGGCATCGCGACCCTCGAGAGTCTCGTGCTCGACTTCGAGGTCGAGGGCGACAAGCTGATCCTCGAAAAGGACATCCCGCTGGTGCCGTTCGACAACCAGCCGCTGGTGACCTGGATGCTCGACGACGTCGGCCGAAAGCTGGCCAAGGACGACAAGGTGCGTCTGTCGACGCTCGCCCGACCGCAGCTGCCCCCGAAGGTGAAGGCGGCCGCCGACGCCGACCGCGCCAAGAAGGGCAAGGCGGTCGAGCTGCGCCGGATCGACGTGGACAACCTCGACCTGCGGATCTCGATCACCTCCACGTTCGAGCTCGCGGTCGGCGAGGGGCGAGTACGGTTCGGCGCGTCGGAGCGGGCATCGATCGAGTTGCTGCACGTGACCGGCGAGCTGGCCCATGACGGCAATGGCGACGCACCGCGCGGGGCGATCCGCGTGATGGGCAAAGGGCTGCATGCCGCCCTGCACGGCATCTCGTTGCCGCGACGAAAGCTCGATGCGCACGCCGTCTCCGTGGACACGATCGAGGCGGTCGACGTTGGATTTGCCGGTTTTCGGCCGCGCAAGGCGTCGGTGCGTGTCGCCGGCGTGCAGCTGGACAAGGTGCAGCTGACCCCCCGCTGAACTTCCCAGTGGCCAGGAGGTCGGGTAGCTTCCCGGCCATGCGCTCAGCTTCGCGTTTCGCACTTTGCCTTGCCCTTCCCTTCGCGTTCGCTTGCGGCGGCGACGACGGCGGGGACGACGGGAACAACACCACGAACCCGACGACGACCGTCGGTAACGACGACTCCGGGACCGCGGCCACCGATCCCACCACCACCGATCCCACCACCACCGATCCCACCGAAGCCGACAGCTCGGGTGGCGGCGGCGGCGGCATGCCCCCCTCCATCGACTCGGTCACCTGGACCAACCCGGGCGGCTGCATGATGAACACCGGCGGCGACGTCGACTTCGTGATCACCGTCAGCGACCCGGACACCGACGCGGCCGACATCACGCTGTCGGGCCTGCTCATCGGCTGCACCGGCGACCTCAACGCGCCGATGGTCACGCTCGTGTGCCCCAACGCTGCGGACTACAGCGGCACGATCACGGCGACCGACCCCGAGGGCAACGAAGACGAGCTCGACATCACGATTCAGCCGTGCGTCGACGGCTCGGCCCCGTAGCTCGCACTACCGCGAGTCGACGATCATCAACGTGACGTCGACTCGCGTCTGCGCCGGCGGCTCGGACTCGATGTCCGCGATCAACGTCGCCGGTGCGCCATCGACCGCCTCGGGCGGCACGGCATCGGCGAACACGACCGGCAGCTCCCGGATGGTGAACGAACCGTCGGACTGGGGCTCGCCGGTCGATGTCGTCAGGTAGCGCTGGTTGGCGAACATCTGCCCGTCCGTGCCCTCGATCGCGACCCCGAAGCCGGGCACGGCATCGACGGGCACGCCGAACACCTGCAGATCCACCGCGCCGCCGTAGACCCCCTGCGGCCGCAGGTCGACCTCGTACACGGTACCGTCGTCGAGCGGGTCGAACGTGCCGGGCACGACGAGCTCGATGCTCGGCCCATCATCGCCGCCGTCGGCCGCACACGCGCCCGCGGTCAGCAGCAGCGCCACCCAGACCCCTCGCATCGGCGCGAACCCTACTACGAGTCGCGCCCCGTTGCGCCGCCCCGGCGCAGGGGAGCGAAACGAAACACGCGCGCGGCCCCAGCGGTGGGACACGCGCGCGTGCGAGTCGTCGGACGACGCCGACGGGCTAGCCCATCTGCTTTTGCGCGAGCTCGGCGACCTTGTTGAGGTCGTCGGTCGTGGCGTTCATCGTCGCCGAGACGGCCGAGCCCTGCGCCTCGATCTTGACGCTGTCGAGGATCGGCTTGGGCACGCCCATGCCGGTCGCCATGCCCTTGAGGCCTTCGAACTGCTTGCTGAACATCTCGGCCGTGGTCTTGGCCTTCGCCTCGTCACCGAAGTCGAGCGACGCCGCGACCGCGAGACCGTTGGAGAAGTCGACGCTGCCGTGGAAGTGCTTGAGACCCGCGGTGGGACCCTGCGCCATGTCGCCCTTGGCGACGCCGGCGAAGTACACGTGCTTGCTCGTGTCGGCCGTAGCCATCGCGTCCTTGAGCGAGCCGTCGACGGCCGACGAGCCGTTGCCACCGATCAGGCCCTGCACGGCTTCGGCGTAGTCCTTGCCCGCGATGACGAAGATGTCGTCGCCGCCGGAGTAGCCCTTGGTGTCACCGCCGTCGATGGTCACGACGACCTTGCCGTCGGCCTCTTCGACCTTCCACTTCTCACTGCCCTCTTTTTCGTTCACCTTCTTGGAGATGCACTCGAGGGTTTCCTTCTTGCCCAGGCCCGTGGCCTGACCCACGACGACGACCTTGTCGCTGCCGTCGGTGTCGCCACCGAGCACGGCCTTGTTCCACGTGTCGGGGCCGACCTTGCAGTCGTTGGCGGCGGTGAACATCTCGCCGGCCTCGCTCTTTTCGAGCATGGCCATGTTCCCCTTCATCAGCGGGGAGCTGAACACCGACTTGGCGTCGAAGACGACGAGGATGTTGGCGCCCTCGGGCACGAGCTTGACGAGCTCGCCCGCGGCTCCGGCACCACCCTTGGCGGCGTCGGCCACGGCGCCCGCGAGGCCGCCCTTGCCACCTTCGTCGCCGCCGTCCTTGGAATCGGCGTCGCCGCCGTCGCTCTTTTTGTCTTTGTCCGCGTCCGCGGACTTGTCCTTGTCCTCCTCCTTCTTGTCGCACGCCGGGGCGAACGACACGGCCAGGATGAGGGCACTGCCAGTGAGGAGGCGCTTCATGGCGCGCAATATGGACGCGATCGCGAGGGCCGGTCAACCGAGTGCAATTGGCCGCGAGCCGGCCGTAAGGCCGCGCAAACCTCCAATCCGCGTGTGCCCGGCGCGCCCTCGCGTCCCGCCGCAGTGGGTCGCTACCAGCCCATTGGACCGAAGAGGATCGCGGTGAACACCACCACGGTCGTCACGGCCGCGAGGATGCCCCACGCGATCGCCAGACCGCGGTCGTCGATGGTGTCGGAGAACGCGCCGACCGCGGTGGTCGGCCGAGGCAGGTTGGCGACCGACAACGCGGCCATCTCCCGCGCGTGGTCGTAGGTCGGCCCGGCGGGATCGTCGATCGGCACGTCGAGCGTCGACTGGCTCGAGGGAAGTGGCGGCCGGGCGGGTATGACGGTCTTGACCCGACGAGGGCGAATTTCGCGCGTCTGGCGACGGCGCATGGCCAGGCTGACGGAGCTGGTCACCGTCCTCTGGTCATAGCCCAGGATTACGTAGTTTCAAATACTCATTTATCTTGTCTAAAAAACAGGCGGGCGCCCCGCGGGGATGCGGCTAGGCTGTGCGCTCGTGTCCGACTACCGGCGAGCCCACCGCATCGTGCGGTTCACGCTGGGAATCGCGTTGCTGGCCGGGGTGATCGCGCTGTTGCTGTCGGGGGTCCACGAGGACCTGTCACCGGCCGACTTCAAGCAACGGCTCCTCGACTCCGGCGCGTGGGGGCCGATCGGCTTCGTCGCCGCCTTCGCGCTGCTGCAGCCGCTGGGCTTTGCCGCCCACGTCTTCATCATCTCCGCGAGCCTGGTGTGGGGCCCGCTCGTCGGCGCCTCGCTCTCGTGGCTCGGAGCGCTGGGGGCGGGCGCCACCGCCTACTGGTTCGCGCGCTACATGGGCCGCGCGTGGGTCCAGAGCAAGATGCCCGCGAAGCTGATCAAGTTCGACGAGCGTCTCGAGCGCGACGGCTTTCGCACGGTGCTCGTGATGCGCCTGCTGTTGTTCACGTTCGGGCCGATGCAGCTGATGCTCGGCGTCTCGAGCGTGCGCTTTTGGCCGTTCATGGCCGCGAGCGCGATCGGGCTGATCCCGATGATCGTGCTCGAGAGCTGGGTGGGCTCGGGCCTGGTCACCTGGCTGTTTTCGTGAGCACTTGCCGCCTCGCGTGTTAGCTTGAACGCGCGATGCTGCTCAAGCTCGTAGCGATCGGATTCGTTGCCGTCTCCGTCGGCAAGATCTTCTTCGCGCCGCAGATGAAGCATCTCGGGAAGTGGTTTTCCCACGTGGTCGACACCACGCTCATCGTGATCGCCGTGGTGCTCGCGGTGCAGCTGGCGCTGATCGTCTCGCACTGACGCGCGATCGGTCGCGCGGTCAGTCGGACTCGGGCGGCTCGGTCGGCAGCTCGCCCTCGCAGTCGGGCTCGCCCCACAGGTACACCTCGAACCCGATCCCGGTGTACGTCGCGAAGCTGACGTGCTTGGTCTCTCCGCTGGCGAAGAATTCCATGTCGGCGTCGATCTCCGCCGCGAGCTCACCGTTGGCCGGCGTCACGAACTCGGGCGTCTCGCCCTCCTTGGCGATGAAGTACCGGTAGTTGATACGGCCGCCCTCCGAGAGGGTCTCCTCCGCGAAGTCCGGTCCGCCGCCGCCGCCGCCGCCGCCACTGCCCTCACCATTGGTGACCAGGAAACACCCACCACCGGCGTACTCGGGCGTCCCGCCCGGATCGGTGCGCATCATCAGCTCGTGCACCCCGACCTCGTCGCCGTCGCAACCGGCGACGCCGAGCGCGAGCGCGAGAGCAGTGCACGACAACAGGATCGAGGAGAAAGCTCGGTGGGTCATGGCGGTTCCAACTACGCGGGGGGTGAGCGGGTCTTTCCTCGGGCCGGCCACCGTCAGCAGCGCTCGGCCGCGAACACGCCCGAAAGGCCCGTGAGGTCCTCGGTGGGAAAGGTCAGGTCGATGAACTCGCCGACGATGCAGTCGTCGTCGATCGCGTGGATCCGCAAGATGCCGCCGAAGCCGAGGCTCGAGCTGTGGATCGTGTCGCGAGCGCAGCCGGTCCCGGCGTCGGCGCGCTGAAACTGTACGAGGGTGGCTCGCTGGTCCGCAGTCAGCACGAGGTCGCCGGGAACGAGCTGCGCGTCGTCGACCGAGATCTCGAACGCCCACAGATCCGGGCACGTCTGCGCCTGGGCGAACACATCGTCGATCGGGGCACCGCACGACAACGCGTGGCTGGAAAACTGCAGCAGCGTCGCGCCGCCCTGGTCGGCCGCCCAGCCGGCGGTCAGCCCCGGCATCAACGGGCGGCCCTGCGGCAACGCCGGACACTGCAGCTGCCCCGATGCCCCGGCGGCGTCGTCGGCCGCTGCGTCGTCCGTTTCGGGATCGATGACCGCCGTCAGATTGCCGTCGGGGCCGTCATCCTCGTAGATCACCCGCTCCGCGGCACACGCGCACAGGAGCAGGGCCGCGATCGCGCAAAGTCTCGGGGTCACGTGGCCATCTACGATCGGCGCACCGCCGGTTTTCCTCCGCCGATCGAGGCAAGATCGGGGCCCGTCGGGCGTAGTTTGCAGAGGTCGCATTTCCTTGGCCGCTTGGGCACCCGTGCTCGCGAGCATCATCGCATCCACTCCCGTCGCCGAGCCACCGTCCGGTGCGCCCGGTGCGGCGCCGTCGGCCTCGGGGGCCCCGTCGGTCGATGCCGGACCCGCCGTGCGCGTGCGGGTGGGCGGAGACCCGAGTGACGGGCGCGTGTCGTTGCTGCGCGGCGCCGCGGCCGTGCGGGTGCTCGAGCACGACGGCTGCCTGACCTCCGGCGCCGCCGACATCGCCGTCGACATCGAGGTCGGACGCGACGACACGTCGGTCGTGATCGACGACGGCACGCAGGTGCGCCGCCACGTCGCGCCGGGCTCGGACTCGCTCGCGGCCCTCGAAGTGCTGCACCGCCTCGAAGCGGGTCTGCGCGCGGTCACACCGACCGTGGTCCACGGGCCCGCGTGCCGCGACGACGCGCTCGTGGTGCAGGCCCAGGGCGAACGCGATGCGCCGTGGATCGGCCAGTGGCTCGCGGGCCTCGTCGCCGTCGGTGGTCGACCGCTCGTGCGCGCGCTCGATGGCGGCGCGCAGGTGTGCCTGCGTCGCGACGCGGACGCGCTGGTGGTGGGCCGTGGCGATGCGTGCAGCGATGCGGTCCGGATCCCGACGGCGGAGGGCGACGAGGCCGACGAGTCCCCGGTCGATCAAGCCGTGGGAGCTGCCCTCGCACTTTCGTCGGCGTCGAAGGCCGCGCGCAAGGAGGCCGCGCCCGAGCCGATGCCCGAACCCGAGCCCACGCCCGCCCCGGTGGCACCCCAGATGCCCGATGCCCCCGAAGCGCCGCCCGTGGTCGATCGCCCGATCGCCACGCTGCACGCGTTCGCCGGCGGCGGTCTGTCGTTTCGCCCCGGCGGCCTCGACGGCGCCGCGCTCGGTACTGTCGGCGTCGCCCTCGGCCCGGGGGTCCTCCTTGCCGCCGAGACGATGGTGCTGCCCTCGCGTCTGGACGAGGACGTCGTGGCCGTCGACACGGACGTGCTCGGCAGCGTGGGCTACCGCCTGCCCCTGGCGAAACGGTCCGGCCTGCGGGGTGCGGTGTCGGCCGGCGCCCGCCTGCACACGTGGCGGGTCGATCGAGGCCCCGCCCGCGTCGGCGATCCCACCTGGGTGATCGGCGGACAGCTCGCGGGCTGGTGGCGCGTGGGGCGGTTCGTCGCCCTCGAGTTCGGATTGCGTCAGCAGTACGCGGGGCACGGCTGGATCCACGAGGTCGGCCTGCGACGCGCCGGCGAGCGCGGGCGTTCGACGACCACCGTGTTCGCGGGCGTCGGGTGGATCGGGAGGCGCCGATGAGCGTGGGCACCCGAGATCTCGACCGCGAGCTGATCTCCGATGCGCCGGCCCTCGCCGCGCGCGTCGATGCGGTCTACGAGCGTCACCACCGACGCGTGTACGCGCTCGCGCTCAACTACGGCGGGGGCGATCACGCGTGGGCCGAGGACGTGACCCAAGACGTCTTCTTCACGCTGCTGGACAAGATCGACGTGCTGCCCGATCGCGGCGACACGTGGCCTTGGCTGCGACGCGTGACGATCAACCGCTGCATCTCGCTGCAGCGACGTCGCCGGATCCGACAGTCGTTGTGGGTGCGGTGGGCGCTGGGCGACGAGCCGACCGAGGGCCCGGTGGCCGACCAACACATGGACGCGAGCACGCAGCTGCAGCGCGTGTGGGCGGCGGTGTCGCGTCTGCCCGCCAAGCAACGCGCCGTGTTCTCGCTGCGTCACTTCGACGACGTCCCGCAACACGAGATCGCCAAGGCCCTCGGCCACTCCGACGGCTACGTGTCCAAGCTGCTGCATCGCGCCGAGGTCCGGGTGCGCGAGGACGTGCAGCGCCAACAGGAGGGTGGCGATGTCTGAGCGACCGTCGTGGCGCGAGGAGGCGCGCGGGATGACCGACGCGGTGCCGTACGTGCGCTCGCAGCGGATCCGCCGGCGCCTGCGACAGCGCGCCGAGGCCTCGACCACGCGCACGCGCCGGCACTGGTCGGCGATGGCGGCCTTCGCCGCCGGGGCGGCCCTCGTGCTGCTGTCGGTGACGGTGCTGCGGCCGGCGCAGGTGCAGATCGCCTGGCCACGACTGCCCGCGCCCGCGCCCTCGCCGGTGGCCACCGCCGTGACGCCTCCCACCTCGCCGGCGTTGCGAACGGTGGACTGCGACGGCGATACCGTTGCCCTCGCGCAGGGGCACACCGTCGCGCTCGTGGGCCCGTGCCGGGTCTCCGCGCCCGGGCTGCAGATCGTCATCGCCGACGCCGCGACCCTGGGCGGCAGCGCCACCGCGATCTCGCTCGACGCCGGCGAAGCCGAGCTCGACGTGGACCCGACGCACGATCGCGACGCGCCGTTTTCGGTGACGACGCCCGCGGGGCGCATCGAGGTCACGGGCACGCGCTTCTCGGTGCGGCACGACGACGGTGGTGGCGCGCTGACGCTGCACGAAGGTCGCGTGCGGCTGATCTCGGCCGGTCGCGTGCAGCATGTCGTCGCGGGCGAGCGGGTCGCGTGGGTGGCCGAGGGTCCGCGGTACCGCGTCGTCGCACCCGCCGATGTCGATGCCGACGCCACGGACACGGCACCGGCGGTCGAGCCGGCGCCCACGCCCGGGGTCTTGCCCAAGCCACGGGCCCACCGGCCGGCCCCTCGCGCCTCGTCGGCGGGCGCGCTCGTCGAGACGGTCGAGCGCCTGCGTGCCGCCGGCGAGTACGGCGAGGCCGTCACCGCGATCGAGGCCGCACTGCCCACGCTGTCGCGACGCGATCGCGAGGTGCTGTCGTTCGAGCTCGGCAAGCTCATCGAGCGCAGCCGCGGTGCGTCGGCCGCCTGCACGCACTGGCGAAGCTACGCCGAGCGCTTCCCCAAGGGCCGCTACGCCGACCTCGTTGCCGAAGAGCGCACGCGACTTTCGTGCGACGCACCGAGCCCCTCGCCGTGACGACGAGCGCGACGACGACCGGCCCGCGGGCCCGCGGAAAAATCGACATCCGGCCTACGAGCCAGCGAGCGATTTCGTCACATCCGCCCGCCAGCGAACTCTATCCCTTGCGCCCGGGTCCGGCGACTCGAGGGTCTCGTCCTCGAGGATCGTTGGGGGCGCGGCGGACTCCTCTTGCAACCCGTCCGTCGCGCCCCCGCTTTCGCCCACCCGTGGACGGAGCCCTTCAAGGCGCCGCGCGAATGACATACGTGAACTCCGCCGACGACCAGCGGCTACGTGGGATCTCTCCGCGGTCGAGGCGTTCCCTGAGGCGCGTGACGTACTCGTTGACCCGCACGGTATCGACGTGGCCGGCGGGCGGCTTGAACTGCCTGAAATCCTCTTCTTGCGTGAATGCAAAGACCAGCAACGTCTCGCGGTCTTCTTCGTGACCGGGGAGATTGCTCGCGATCATCTCTGGAAGTCTCAGATCTCGTCCCGCGGCGAAGACCACCGGGTGCTGCCCACGAGGCAGGAGCACGTCGTGGTCCCCTCTCGCATCCCGATACAAGACGACCAGCCATACTGCTTTGCCGATCTCGATCCGCGGCTGTACGTGCTCGCCGGCGGTGAGGACCTCCGGCATTCGGATCTCGACGTCGGCACGCCCGCCGTTGCCGTCGGCGATCTTGAATGCCCAAGCCTGCGCCGTGTCCCACGAAAGGGACTCCTGCTCCGCGATCACCCGCTGCGCCCCGCCCTGCGCTCGCGCCACGGGTCCAAGGTCCACCGCGGCGGACCCCCCTGACTGGCGCCCCACCACGACTTCGCGCGAGCCCCGGCCGATCTTCACCTCGGTAATCACTCGTTCGCCGCAGTTTCCGTCGAGATCCGCGCGCAACATCTTCTCGTTGTCGACGGACAGCTGCAGGAACAGATGGCGTTCGTGCCGAGCCTGGAGGTGCGCGATGCGACGGATGTCGGCATCGAACCCTGCGACATCTCGCAAGTCGCTCTCGTAGCGACGCGAGAACGTGTTCTCGACGGTGGTGATCGCCACCGTGCAGCCGGGCGCACGCTCGGCCGCGATCTCCAAAAGGCCATTCGTGCCACGGGTCACCGCTCGACCGAGCAACCCGACCGGGTCGCCCTCGGGCAGATAGAGCAGCCGCTCCCCGGGCGCGACTTCGGTCGACGCGACGCGCTCCGTCGTCGAGGGCGGACGCGCGTGGCTCGACGAGTCTGCAGTCGCCGCGACAGGGCGGCATGCTCCAAGTTGGACGAGCACGACGAGGAGCGACGCCCGGACCACGATCCGTTCTCCCATCAGAAACGACCTGACATCGAGAAGACGACGGTGCGCGGGTCGGCCCCCAGGCTCGGATGCAAGACATGCGCGTGCCGCAGCGATCGAGCATGCTTGCGTCGACGTCGGCCGACCGCCAACGCGACGGCTCCAGCCACGGAGCCGGCCAAGCTCGAGGTTCCCACGACGGAGAACGGCACGGTCGACTCGCTATCGCCGCCGCAATCGCGGTCGCCCAGGCTACACACGAGTGCAGCGACCACGACCCCGGTCAACGCGGTCCCCGAGATCCCCAGTGTGACGCCTCCCGCGGTCACGAGACGCGTCGCGCTGGCCTCGAGCCGGGCCAAGTACACGTGGTCGGTCCGGCAAGTCCCGCCTTGGCAAGACGTTCCCTCCCCGCACCCGCGATCGTCGATGCAGGCCAACCCCTCGGACTCCGATACCGGTCGGACGTTCGTGTCGCTCGGCGCGTCGTCGCCCAACCTGGCAGGGGTGGTGCTGCTCGCGGTGGCCAGGACGATCTCGGCGAGGTCGGGACCCGTTTCGACCGCGCTTCCCAGCACCACGCCGCCCGGGCCGCCGAGATCCGGCGACTGCGTCCTTCCCTTGATGACCGAGCGCATGACGCCACCCGAGTAGCGGATCGCCTCCTCGGCGGTCACGCGGCCGTCTGCGTCCTCGTCTGCCCACCCGCGTACGGCCCCCAGCAGCAGGTACGAGAACGCGGGCACGTCCTTGCCGGGCAACGATCCTGCGTACTGATTGGACTGCGCGGCGGTGAGCACGAGCGCGGAGGCGGGTGCTTGCAGCTGCGCGACGCGTAGCGGCTGCAGGCCCTGAGCGAGCGACTCGCCGCTGGTGCCGCGCCCGCTGAAGCAGGCGTCGATGATCACCACCGGCCGCCCGGCACTCGACTCGAGGAGCGCGAGCAAGTCGGACCGACGAAGACTTCGTGCTTCCAGGCTCTGCGAGGTCTGCTGCGCATCCGCCCCCACCAACAGGCCATCGTTGCCATCGGCGGAGGGCGCCCCGTGACCGATGAACACGAACCATACGTTCCCGCCGACCTCGGCAGCGGCAGACGCCGCCTCCACTGCGCCACGAATCTCCTCTCGCGTGGCTTCGTCGTTGCGTATCAGGTGGACGTTGGCCGCAGGCACGCCACGGGTCGTGATCAGGTGTCGGTACCACGCCTCGGCGTTGGTCGTGGCGCCCGGAATGTCGGGGGCGAAGACATAGTCCTCGACGCCCACGATCACGGCGACGTCCTTCGCACCGCCACCGCGTGCCGCCATCGGGGTCGTCAGGTCCGGCCACTGACCATCGGGCTCGAGCGCGGCGGCCCCGGCGGAAGACCCGATGACCGCCACGAGGACGAAGACGAGACAGGCGATTACGGATCGCATGAGGAGGTTCGTGCCCGAGTCGATTCGATCCGCCGAGTTCACGGTTTGCGCTGCAGGGGCACTTCAAACGCCCCGAACGAGATCTCGCAGCCCGTTCGTCCCGTTTCCCCGCCCTTGCTGTCGGTTCGACACTCGAGCGCGCGCACCTTTCCCGTCGTCGGGTACAGAGTCCAGTCGTGGTCCCGCACCGCGTGGATGACTCGCGACTCGTAGTCCGACGCCGCCCCGACGCTGCCGACCTCGCAGTGATCGGGAAGGTCTGCCGGCTCGAGGAGGGTCTTCGTGAAGCGACGCGAAAATGCCGTCCGGTCCCCTTCCATCTCCGTCACCGCGACGGTGCCCCGCAGTCGCGCGACACCATCCTCGCCTCGCTCGACCCTCGTGCCGCCCCCCAAGCCATCCGGGCCTGTCAGCTCGATGATGCGAGAGGAGCCACCGATCTCGTCGTCACCCGAGCGGTGAAACAACGGGAAGACCAGCTGCTTGCCGCCCCAAACGGACACCGACCCACAATCCACCCGCTCGGGGCGGAGGGTCACGCGGATCTTGTTGAACCAGATCCGATCGCAGTACGCCTTGCCCTTGTCGTCGCCCGAGCCGCCGAGTCGACACCGGGCCTTGGCGATCGGTTGCGTGTTTCCCTCGGAGTCGACCTCGAGCGCGTCGACAACCTGCAGCGCATAGCGATCGTCGCCCTCCTGGGTTGCACCCAGATACCCCGTCGCGTCCAGCCTGAGCCCGAGAAAGCGACTTTGGATCTGATGCGATTGGACCTCGCATTCGCCGGCGTCGTACAGGACGTGCTCGAAGTCCTGTCGGAATGTGGTGTCGTCGGGGGGATCGAACACCGTCAGACCTCTGTCGTTTTCCGAGATCTTTATCGTCCCGTAGATGTAGACGCGTTTGGGCGTTCTTCTGATCCACGCGGAGATCAGCAGATCCGTGGGTGAGTTGCCCAGGTTCGTGTCCTTGCCGTCGATGAGCTTGACCACCGAGGACAGCGACAGCGCCGGCGGGAACACGATCCGTGTTCCGGTGCAGTCGACCGGCGGCGGGGGTCGGGTCATCCCCGGGGAACCTCCGGGCGGAAGCTGGGTCCGCACGCGAGGCGGTGCCTGCCGTGCGCGTCCGGGCTCCAGACCACCGCCGGCGACGGCAGGGGAGGCGACAAAGGCGGCGATCACCAGGGCGGATTCGACGGCGATGGAAGGCATGGTGCGTTCTTCCCCCTGCCAGTGGACCCGCGACGCGACTTGATTGCGCCGTCGCTTTTTTCCTTCGAGCCGATCAATCTGCGCGCTCGGTCCACTACCATCGCAACCTGTCACTGGCCCCACGCTTCCCCCAGGAGCGCCGCCCGACGCATGACCTCCAACTCGACCAGCTCACGGTCCCGCGGGCCGACCGACGTGACGAGCACCATGCGTCACGCCTTGCGCCGAGCGCTCTGGGGACCCGAGCAGAACCAGGCCGTGCACGCGCGCTTGCGGTCACAGTTGCTGGGACTGGCGGTGGAGCCGGTACGTGTGGGCCGTTTCGTCCTGCTGCGGCGGCTCGGGGCGGGCGCGATGGGAGTCGTTCACGTCGGGTACGACGAAACGCTCGATCGCAAGGTCGCCATCAAGCTGATCGGTTCCCGTGGCACGGGCTCCCGTGACGGGCAGGCACGCATGCTTCGCGAAGCGCAGGCGCTCGCGAAGCTCAACCATCCCAATGTCGTTCAGATCTACGAAGCGGGGCTGCGCGAAGGCCGTCTGTTCATCGCGATGGAATTCGTCGAGGGGCAGACGCTCCGACGGTGGGCGGCGGGCCGCGGGGAGTCTCGGACATGGCGAGACGTGCTTTCGGCATATCGACAAGCCGGACTCGGACTCGCCGCCGCCCACGAGGCTGGCCTCGTGCACCGCGACTTCAAGCCCGACAACGCAATGATCGACGACGCCGGTCGCGTGCGTGTGCTCGACTTCGGATTGGCGCGCCGGTCGGAGTACGACGCGTCGCGAGCCGACGACGCGGTCGAGTCCGAAGTACCGGGCGCTTCGGGGCCGGGCGCTCTCGTGACACAGACTGGGTCCCTCGTCGGCACGCCCGCGTACATGGCACCGGAACAGCTGGGAGGCGGCGTAGCCGACGCTCGTTCGGACCAGTTCAGCTTCTGTGTGTCTGTTTGGGAGGCCGTGTACGGACAGCGGCCGTTCGCCGACGGCGGCCTTGCGCAGCGGGGAGCGTCGATGCTCGACGGCCCACAGGTTCCTGCGAACCTCCCGGCGGGACTGCCCGACGGCGTCCACCAGGCGCTGTGCCGAGGACTGTGCGTGGATCCGAGTGCCCGCTGGCCGGACATGGGCTCACTCGTTGCGGCGCTGCAGACCGATCAAAGACGACGGGGGCGCGGAGCGTTGGTCGTGGGTGCGACCGCGCTCGTGGTCGCCGTCGTCGTCGGGGCCCGGCTGTCGGGAGAACAGGCGCCGACGCCGTGCGCGAGCTCGGCACAGCACATCGAGGACGTTTGGGACGACGCGCGGCGCGAGCAGGCACAAGGGGCGTTCTCGACCATCGAAGCGCCGTTCGCTCGGGCGGCGTGGGAGCGTACGCAACGATCGCTCGACGCGTACGCCGACGATTGGATCCGCGGGCATCGGCAAGCCTGCGAGGCGACGACCGTGCACGGCGAGCAGTCTTCCGCCGTGATGGACCTGCGGATGACGTGTCTGCACGAGGCGAAACGGCAACTCTCTTCAGTCGTGGCCGTGCTGGCTACCGCCGACGTGGACGTGGTTCGCAAGGCGCACGACGTCGTCGATTCGCTGCCCCCGCTCGATCGCTGCGAAGACGTGCCGGCACTGCTGGCCGACGAGGAGGCTCCGCCGGCCAAGGAGGCCGCCGCCATCGGACAGATCCGGGCGCAGCTGGCGACGGCCACAGCCGAGCGCGCCGCCGGGCGGTACGAGGCGGCCTACGAGGCGGTGCAGCAGGCACAGAGGCGAGTCGAGGAGGGGCGGGTCTCGTACGGTCCAGTCAGGGGCGTGCTGGCGCTCGAGCTCGGACACGTGCTCGAAGCCAGGGGGGAGCTCGAGGCGTCCGAGCGGGCGCTGCGAAACGCAACTCGCCTCACGGCGCAATGGGGCCCGCGCGAGGCGCTGGCGGATGCCGTCCTGCTGAGGATGCAAGTCGGTACAGACCGCGGGAGGACGGGCGCACAAACCACGGATCTAGAGGATCTGGCGGCGGGATTGGTCGTGGGCAGACCTCGGGCGGAGGCGAGGCTGTCGCGGCAGCTCGGCCTCTTTCGCATGTTCGAGGCGAAGTACGAGGAGGCGGCCACCCACTTCGACGACGCGATCTCGATTCTCGACGCCGTCGCGGGTCCCGACGATCTGGATGTCGCCGCGGTCCTCGGTGATCTCGCGAACCTGCGCCGCAAGACTGGGGACTACGACGAAGCGATACGCCTGCAGGAGCGTGCCAACGGCGTGCTCGTCGAACGGTTGGGCGAGGAGCACCCGGCGGTCGCGGCGGGTGACGTCGACCTCGCGACCACATTCCACGAGATGGGCAAGCTCGAGCGAGCCATCGAACTGGACACGGCCGCCCTCACTCGCCTGGAGCTGGCACTCGGCCCGCGGCATCCGATCGTCGCGGACGTGTCCGCCAATCTCGCCGGAGTCCATCTCGATCTGGGAAACTACGACGAGGCCGGCGAGCTGCTCCGACGCACACTCTCCATTCAGGAGACGGCGTTGGGACCCGAGCATCCTCGACTCGCGAGGAACCTGGTCAACCTCGGGAACGTGCATGCCTTCAAAGGAGAGATCGACGTCGCCCTCGAACTATTCGAGCGCGCGTTGCCGATCCGCCGCCGAGCGCTCGGCGCACGCCATCCCGATGTCGCCGACACGCTGCACAACACGGCGAGCCTGTACAACATGCGCGGAGACTTCGCGACCGGCCGCCCTCTGCTCGAGCAAGCGCGCGCGATTTGGGAGACCGCGCTGGGTCCCGAGCATCCACGCGTCGCGCAGTGTCTCGACACGCTGGCCGTCACGCTTCGAAACCTCGGCGAGTACGACGAGGCGATCGAGCTGTTCGAGCGTGCCCTGAAGTTGCGAAAGGAGGTGTTGGGCCCCGACCACCCCGAGGTCGCGCAGACGCTCAACAACTTCGGGAATCTGCACCTCGTTCGGAAGGAGTACGACCAGGCGGGGCGCCTACACGAGCGAGCGTTGGCGATCAGGGAGAAGGCGCTAGGGCCCGATCATCCACGGGTCGGTCAAACGCTGGCCAACCTCGGAGCGATCCGTGCCGAGCAGGGCGACAACGATGTCGCCGCGCAGCTGCTCGAGCGCTCGCTCGCCATCCTGGAAAAATCCGTCGGACCCGAGCATCCAGGCGTCGCAAACCCCCTCGACAACCTCGCGCAATTGGCCTTGAAGCGGGGTCGCGCGCGCGAGGCCGCCACTTGGGCGGAACGTGCCCTGCGACTGCGGGAGGCGGGAAATTCCAGCCCGGCGGATCTGGCGGGGAGCCGCTACCTGCTCGCGCAGGCGCTGTTCGTATCGCGACAGGACCGAGGGCGTGCCATTGCCCTCGCCCGACAGGCGCGCGATGGGTACGTCGAGCTCGGTGACGTCCAAGCGGATCGTGCAGCGCAAGTTCAAGCGTGGTTGTCCACGCATCAATGAGTCCCGGTCGACGCGTTCCGCCTCAGGGGTTTCGGCCGCTGCTCGAAGCGCCCTCGACGTCCGCGAGCTGAAGCCTCAGACCGTCGGCCCAGTCCTGCAACGCCTGCATGGTGGACGTGAGCACGTTCGGCGAGGCCGCGAGCGCGTGCATCTGCTCGTCGAGCAACTGCTTGCCGCGGCGGATTCGCGTGGCCACGGTCCCCGGAGGGAGCGACAGGATCGCCGCGATCTCGGCCTGCGTCATGCCTTCGAAGAACGAAAGCTCCAGCACGATCTGGCACTGGAGTGGAATGGCCCTCAGCGCGACGAGCAGGAGTTGCTCCTCCTGTCGCCGGCCGATGATCGAGCTCGGGGACGGCGCGAAGTCCCGCACCGCACTCTCGGTGAAATCGATGTCGTCCGGCCGCCGGCTGACTGCCTTGACGTAGTCACGCAGGACGTTGTGAGCGATCCCGAACAGGTAGGAGCGAAAGCTCGATCTTCGCTCGAACGTGCCGAGGCGACGCGTCACGACCTCGAAGACCTTGCACGTCTGGTCCTCGGCGTCCGAGGGATCTCGGACCTTGTTCGCAAAGAACCGGCCTACGGCCTGCAAGTGGCGTCCCAGGAGTCGATCCGCGGCCCCGTCGTCGCCGCGCTCCCACGCCGCATACAGGTCCTCGTCGGAGGCTTCCACCTTCGTCGAGGGTACCAACCGGATCACCAACGTGGGGCACGTCGGTCTCGTTCCCCACGCAGAGGGCGAGGAACGGCCGTCAACGGGGCGCGCATTCCTCGGGCGGGCCGAACTCGAGCTCGTTGAGAGAATCCTCGGAGCCCACGACGACGTGGCCTTCGCTGTTGGTCGCGTACGTGAGCCGGATCGGTCTGCAGGTGGCGCCGGTGCGGCGCGCCTTCTCGAGGGGCCTGCGGTCGGGCCGGTACTCCGGCATGGCCGCCACGAAAGCGAGGTTGTTCGAACCGGCTCCCAGGTACACGCGCCAAGGGCGTTGCGGCGGCCCTGTGCGCACGAACGGCGGCTCGGAGCCCCAAGCGGCATGGGGACTGTGACGAATGAGGACGGGCGTGTCGAGCGGGGCGTCGTCGTAGACGTAGTCGTACTCGCAGGGCACGGCGTCGCCCTCGCGCTCCCACGACGTCAGGAGCCTCTCTTCGTCGTAGGTGTACTCGTACTCGAAGTCTGCGCTCCCGTCGTCGTCGATGTCGCGCGTGTGGCGGATCAGCCGGCCGCGGTCGTCGAGCGTGAATGCATCGAACTGGCTCGAGTAGGCGGTCTCGCTGCGCATGGAGACGAGTCCTCCGGCGTCGTCCCACACGAGCTCGTGGGTGGCCGTGTCGCCGGCGCCGTCGGTCGGCACATCGTCGATGCGCACCAGCCAACCCCGTTCGTCGTACGACAGAGTCGCAACGGTCGTGCGTTGCGTCTGCGCAAGCTCGCGTGAGATCTGGGCGACGCGCCCGAGGTCGTCGTACGTCCACGTCCACTGCGCGTAGTCGTCGATGAGCCTGGTGAGACGGTGGGCGAAGTCGTAGTCGTACTCCCACAGGAACTGCCCCCGCGGGTCGGTCGCGTGTCGCGGTCGGCCGAACGTCATGTAGGCGTAGAGCCACGAGGTTCGCGCGCGACGCTCGCGGCACAGGACGTTGGCGACCTCGGGCGGGCACTCGTTGTCGACCGACGACACCCCCTCGTTGAACGTCAGCTCGCAGTCGACGAACGGCGGGGGCTCGTCCGCGGCCGAAGTGCTGCCCGTGGTCGCGCTCGTCGTGGACGTCGTGCCCGTCGTTTCGCCGGTCGACGATCCGCCGCCGGTGTCGTCGGCGGCCGGAGACATCAGCGGATCGCGAGTGCAACCGACAGGCACCAGCGCGAGACACACGAGGGCGGCGGACCCCACGATCCGCGCCGTCTCCATGTGCGCGCTTCGGTCCATGTCCTCAGGGTACCACCGCGCTCGCCGCACTCTCCCGGCCGAACGGCGCGACGCGCCTACGCGCCGATGCGCCGACAATCCCCTGCACCGCTGTCGTAGACCCGGTACCGTAGGCGGCATGGGACGGGCACGGCGGCGGCGGATGGGGTGCGTGGCGATCGCGGGCGGGCTGATCGCGATCGCGTGCGGAGGCAGCAGCAGCAAGGAGACGACCAACGCCGACGGCGGCTCGGCGGACTCGGCCACGTCCAGCGGCGCGACCAACCCGATGGCCGACACCGCCGGTAGCGACCCGACGGCGGGCACCGACCCGACCGATCCGACCGATCCGAGTGGCCCCACCGCCACCGGCACCGACCCCGACTCGACCGGCGGTCCACCCGTGGGCGCGTGTGGCAACGCCGACGGCCAACTCCTTCTGCCGTCGATGCCGTGGAACACCCCGATCACGGGCGCCCCCGTCGCCGCCGATTCACAGGCGGTGATCGACTACCTGCAAGCCAACGTCGGCGGGGACGTACGGTTTCAGATCGACTTTTCGATCACCGTGCTGCAGGCCGACGCGTCGACACCGACGATGCCGTTCACGCCCACCGGCGACTTCTACTCGCCCGACTGCGACCCCGCGCCGATCCCCGTGCCGCGCGGCGGACACCTCGAGGGCGAGTCGGGCTACGCGTGCGAGTCCGACGGCGACTGCCACCTCATCGTCGTCGACCAGCCCAACTGCCGCTTGTACGAGCAGTGGCGCGCCAACATCACGGGCGGCACCTTCGAGGGCGGTTGCCTGGCGGTGTGGGATCTCGACGGCAACTACGACCAGACGCTGCGCGGCGACTACTGCACGAGCGCCGACGCGGCGGGTCTGCCGATCGCCGCGCTCGTGTTCACCGCCGACGAGATCGCCGCCGGCAGCATCGACCACGCGATCCGCTTCATCATCCCCAACGCCGACATCCGCGCCGACGAGTACGTGCGCCCCGGCACCCACTCCACCCCGACGACCTCGGGCCCCGACGACGCCCCACCCTATGCGGCCACGCTGCGCCTGCGCGCCGACGTCGACACCAGCGGCCTCAACCCCGCCGCGCAGGTCGTCGCCGAAGCGATGAAGACCTACGGCATCATCCTCGCCGACGCCGGCAACGTGACCTTCACCGCCGCCGACGACAGCACCGCGTCCACCACGTGGGACGCGGTCGGCCTGGGCCCCCACGATCTCAAGGCACTGCAGTGGTCGGACTTCGAGCGCATCGATACCGGCCCCACGATCGTCTGGAGCGACGGCGACTGCCAACGCACCCCGATCACGAAGTGACTCGGTACGCGTCGATGTCGTGCGTGGCGCCGCACGCCACCCCGACTCCCCACGGAGTCGGGGTTGTCGGCGTCGATGCGGCCGATCAGGCCAAGATGTCGGCCAGCGGCGTGACCGACATCGGCGGTCCCGCACCGATGCTCGGGTGCGCCGGGTCGAACGCCCGCGCGAGCGCCAACAGCACGTCGGTGCAGTTGCCCGCCGACGTCTGGTCGTCGTTGGGGTTGCTCTGCGCGACGGCCTGGTAGTGGATGCCGGGGTGCACCAGGTGCCCGCGACCGTGCCCGCCGACGATGATCGGCTGGCGCTGCCACGAGTGCGACCACCCCTGCGACAGCTCCGACGACGCGAAGATCAGCGTCGAGTCGAGCAGCGTCCCGCCCGAGATGTCCGGCGTCGCCAACAGCGTCTGCATCAGCGACGAGATGCAGCCCATGATGAAGACGATGTTGTCGTTGTAGCCCGTGTCGTTGGAGTGGCTGTGCACGTGGTGCGTCGATGACGACCCCGGCACGTTTCCGAACACCGACTCGCTCGCCACGGAGCAGAACAGGTTCGAGGCCACCCGCGTCACGTCGCACGCGAACGCGTAGGCGATGAGCTCGGACATCTGCTGGTTGACCAGCGTGAGGTCCTCGGCGCCGTTGCTCTCGGGGTTGGTGTTCGTGTACGCGGCCGGGATGTCACACACCGGCGCTGCGGCCGAGATCAGCGTCTGCAGCTCGCCCACGTGGTCCAGGTGCGCGTCCAGGCGCTGGTTGTCGACGGTGCCCAGCTGGGCGCGCAGGCTGTCGATGTCGTCCTTGACCGCATCGAGGACCGAAAGTCGCAGCTCGCGATCGTCCACGGGCGCCGCGAACTCGCCGAACAGCGTGTTCCACACCGCCGCCGGGCTGTGCTCGGGGTACAGGACCGTCAGGTTGCCGGGCACGCCACGCACCGACAGCGCCTTGGCCGTGGTGCCGTTGTCGGCCGGACTGTCGAACTTCGTCGTGCCGATCGCGAGCGAGCGGATCGGCGTCGGATCCTGATCCATGATGATGTCGGCGATGACCTGGTCGATCGTCGGACCGCCCCAGTTCGACGCGAAACCACCGGCGTTGGACGGCGTGTAGTTGTAGCCGTTGAAGATCGCCATGCCCTCGTGGTGCGTGATCGCAGGCGAGGTCTGGTTGTTGCGCATGCCCGTGCAGATCGTGACGTAGTCCTTGACCGGCGCGAACGGCTGCAGCTGCGGCGACAGCTGCCAGTTGGCCCCCGTCTGCTGCGGCTCCCACTGCGACAGCTGCACCCCGTTGCCGAAGCTGAACGAGATGAAGCGCATCGGCAGCGCTTGGCCGCCGGCATAGGCGTCGCCGTGCTCGTTGAGCATGGCTTCGAGCATCGGCAGTGCGACCGTGACGGCCGCGCCTCCCATCATGCCCTTGAGCACGTGGCGCCGATTCAGCTTGAACTTCTTGTGAAAGTGCATCGTCGTCGGCTCCCTTACTTCGGCTCACCCACGAGGCGGAAAAGCGGGCTCGTCGCGAGCTCGACCATCAGTTGTTTCATGCGAAGGTCCGCCGCGCCCCACTGCTCGTTGACGGCGTCGAAGCCCGGCTCCTCGCCGTCCTCGGGGATCCAGCCCAGGCTGGCCGTGTAGACCTTCTCGACCATGCACCGCGGCAGACGCTCGTCGGCGGCCACCAGCCCCGCGAGCTCGGCCGCCCCGTCGAAGGCCCCGAGCCCGGCGACGTCGCCGGTCGCGTCGACCGGCAGCCCGTTGTCGAGATTGCGATACGCCCCGATCGCGTCGTAGTGCTCGAACGCGAAGCCGATCGGGTCGGTCACCACGTGACACGACGCGCAGCTGGGATCTTCCATGTGCTGCGCCAGTGCGTCGCGCAGCGTCTCGCCCGGGTCGACCGAGATCGGCTCCGGATTGACCCGCGGCGGCGGCGGTGGAATCTCCTGACACAGCAGCTGCTCGGAGACGAACAGACCGCGGCGCGTCGGCGAGTTGACGTTGGTGTGCGATTGCATCGCCAGCCAGCCCGCCTGCGAAAGGATCCCGGCGCGGCCCTGCGCGGGCGGCAGCGCGACCACGCCGAAGTTGGACCCCGCCGGCGCGGCCACACCGTACAGCGCGGCCAGCTCGTCGTTGATGAACGTGTAGTCGGCCGTGAACAGGTTCAGGACGCTGGTGTCCTGCTGGAAGACGATGTCCTGCGTCAGAAGCACCGTCTCGGTGTACATCGCGTCGGCCAGCGCAGGCGAAAACAGCGGGAACAGCTCCTCGCTCTTGCCCTTGCTCGGCAGGTCGCGAATCGTCAGGTACTCGCCCCAGAACCGCTCGAGGTTCGTCCGCGCCTCGGGCTCTTCGAGCATCGCCTCGGCCAGCGCCCGCACCCCTTCGTCGGAGTCGAGCTCACCGGCACCCGCCATCGCGAGCGTCTCGGTGTCGGGCGTGCGACCGAGGATGAAGAACGAGGTGCGCGCCGCGATCTCGTAGCCGTCGAGCTCGCGCGGCTCGTCGGCCCCGGCGGGCGTGCCCACCTCGACCAGGTACAAAAACCGCGGCGACTGGAAGATCGCCGTGAGCATGTAGCGAAGGCCGGTGTCCCAGTCGCCGTCGGCCCACGCTTGCGCGTCCTGGGCGATCGAGACCAGCCCGTTGGCCTGCTCGTCGGTCAGCGGACGGCGCCACGCCATCAGGCCGATCTGACGCGCGGCGAGCTGGTAGCAGTCGTCGTCGGCTGGCCCCGCGGTCACGCAGGGGACCAGGCTCGACAGTCGGGCCGGGTTGGCGATCGCCGCGTCGGCGACGGCCGCCGCGGAAGCCTCGTACATCTCGACGTCGGGCGAAGAGGGCACCGAGTCGATCGTCGCCATCGCGTCGAACGTGCCGACGGACGGATCGTTGGGAGCCGTCGCGACCGCGGCCGCCTCGGGCCCGAGGATGTAGCCGATGCTGTCGACGTACTGGTGCGACAGCAGCCGTCGCAGACCTCCGGCACGCGGCACGACGTCCTCCGGTGGATCTCCGCCGGTGTCGTCCTCGGTCTCGCCGGCGCTGGCGGTGTCGTCGGCACTGGGGTCGACGTCGTCGCCGCCCGTGGTGCCCGGCAGGTCGTCACCTTCCGTCTCGCTGTCGCCTTCGGTGTCGACGGCCCCCCCGTCGTCTCCGCCTCGGTTGCACCCCACGAACGTCAGGGCGCACAAGCTCAGCCCCCAACCGAATGCGAAGCGATGCTGCGCGTGCCGTACCACCATCATGTCTCCCTATTTGTCGCAGCGGGTCCCCCCGCTGACGGGGCGCGCCTTGCCAGAGCGCATGAGTGCATGGCCTCGTCGACGCAGCGCCTTCGCGAACTGCGAGACAAATCTCGGCCAACGTTTTCTTGTCTCCACCATCGTGTGGTCGAGACTACATAGCAGGCAACGTCTAATCTGCGCCACCCGGATCGGGCGTCGCCGCGGTGTTCGCGCAGTACTCGAAGACGGAGGTCGTGGCGGTACCCGGCCCCCGCACCATCACGATCATGCGGTCGTACTCGTCGTGGGGAATGTTGCCGTCGTCGTCGAGCTCGCCGGCCTCCCCACCGAGCGCCTGCACCAGCGCGGGAATCGTGTTGGAGTGCCCGGCGACCACCGCCCGGGCCCCCGCGGGCAAGCCCTCGAGCGCTCGCGACCACGCGTGGGCGTCGTCGGCCGCGATCACCTCCACCGACAGCCCCACGGCCTCCGCCAGCGGTTCGACCGTCGAGCGCGTGCGGACGAGATCGGTCGAAAACACGTGCGTGGCCCCGAACGAGCGCAGCATTGCGACCAGGCACTGCGCCCTCGCCTCGCCGGCCTCCGTCAGCGGGGGATCCTGCGTGCCGTCGCTGGCCTTCTCCGCATGACGCACGAACACGATCGTGCGCGGCTCGTCGGGCGCCACAGCCGGGGCCGAGGCCGGCGCATCGGCGGCCGCCGGGGCGACGCTCGAGGCCGCGTCGGGACACGGCGCGCACGCGCCAAGAGCCAGGGCGAGACCACCGAGGGCGAAGCAGCGCATGGGCCGCGAGCGTAGCAAGTGGCAAGTCCACTTGCGCGCGATCGCCCGCCTAGCCACCCGTAGTCTGGCCCACAAACGTCCAAGTGGGCGAGATTCCACGCCGAGGGGTTCCGGTGCGAAAAATGCCTACATGTCGTCCATGCTGCGCCGACTCGCCTTCGCGACCCTCCTGCTCGCCACCGCGGGCTGCACCGTCGACGCCGGCCGCGACGGCGAGGCGGTCGACCGCCAGCCGCTGGGCAAGGCCGACGCGATCGGCAGCTGCCAGCTGTCGGACGGCGCCAACCTGTGTGGGGGCCAGTCCGAGGGCAACTGCTGGTGCGACGATCAATGCGAGGACTTCGGCGACTGCTGCGGCGACAAGCTCGCCGTCTGCGACGCGCTCGACCTCGGCGTGGCCTCGATCGACTCCGCCGCGATGTTCGACGCGATGGCGTTCTCCGGACAGGAGGGCATGATCATCGGCAAGTCGGTCAAGTTCGTCATCGACGCCCGCGACGCGGCCGGCCCTCGGATCCACTTCCTCAACGCCAACTTCACCGGACCGCTGCCGCACCCGGACGCCACGCGGCTGCACTACTTCTTCGCGCGGGCGTGGCTGGACATCCCCGAGTCGGCCCAGCAGTTCAACGACGTCACCTACTGGGCGCACGACAAGCGCTACTACGCCGGCACGCTGCAGCAGTACGACCTGGGCGCCGACCAACAGCCGCTGTACGCGATCCAGTTCTACCCGCAGGACGTCGTGGCCGAAGAGGGCGTGGCGGTCGCGGCCGAGGCGGTCGCGGCCGCGTTCGACATCGACGACGCGCGTCTGGCCTTCGTGCCCACCGGTCCGCAGCAGACCTTTGCGACGGTCGGCGCTCGCCTGTCGGCCGCCGGCGTGCAGACCCTGTCGCTGGACGAAGTGCTCGGCGCGCTCGACTACATCCCGATGCAGGTCGGCGAAGCCTGGGGCTACCTGCGGATCTTCCCCACCGACCACGACGCGCTGTCGGCCATCGACATCCCCGTGTTCGACGAGCTGCCGCTGGACCTGACCGTCGTCGCCGGCACGATCACGCGCGCGGTGCAGGACGCCAGCTCGCACATCAACCTCAAGAGCAAGGAGCGCGGCACCCCCAACATGGTGTTGCGCTCGGCTGCCCCCGATCACGCCGAGCTGGCCAAGTTCGCCGACCAGCCCGTGCACCTGGTCGTGAACGCCGACGGCTTTCGCCTCGAGCCGTCGACCGACGCGCAGGTCCGCGACAAGCTCGCCGAGAAGCTGAACAAGCCCTGGCAGCCGCTGGCCGTGGACCCCGACGCGAAGATCACCAGCTACGACGACATGTGCGGCGCCGATGCTTCCGGGTGTCTGGGCCTGGCCACGCAGTTCGGCGGCAAGGCGGGCAACCTGGGCTTCTTGCGCCACCACGACGTGCTCGGCACGGTCGCCGACCCGGGCTCGAAGGCGGCGGCGCTGGGCTACGACGTCGCGCCCGCGGGCGTGGGCGTACCGGTGCAGGCCTACTTCGACTTCGTCGGTCACAACCCCGACCTGCAAGCGGCCATCGACGACTTCGTCGCCGAGGAAAAGGCGATGACGCTGTCGGTCGCCGAGCGCGTCGGAGCCCTCGAGGAGATCCGCGCGATGTTCATGGAGGCCCAGTTCCCGCCGGGTCTGCTCGAAGACATCACCGCGGCATCGATCGCTGCGATGCCGGCCGGCACGCGCAACCTCAAGATCCGCTCGTCGGCCAACGCCGAGGACATCCCGGGCTTCGACGGCGCGGGCCTGTACGACAGCTTCCGCGCCCGGCTGGCCGAAGACGACACCGACGCGTGCCACTTCGAGATCGACGCCGACGACGGCTCGCTCAACGTGCGGCCGCGGCGGGTCGAGTGCGCGGTCAAGGGCGTGTACGCGAGCCTGTGGAACAAGCGCGCGGTCGAGGAGCGCTCCTTCGCGCGCATCGACCACGCGACCGCCGGCATGGGTCTGGCGATCGTGCGTCGCTACGAAGAGGTCGACGACGTCGCCGCCAACTCGGTGGTCGTCACCCGCGTGCTCAACTCCTCGGGCGTGTACGGCTACTCATTGTCCAGCCAGGACGACAACAACGTCGTCACCAACCCGGCGCCGGGCACCCAGTCCGAGTCGATGATCGCGGCGTTCTTGCCGGGCGTGGACCCGTCGTTCACGGTCACGCGCTTCGCCAAGCCGGTGGCCGATGCGCCGGCGCTGTCGCAAACGGTGATGACCGACGCGCAGTACCGACAGATGCTGGACATCACGCAGACGGTCGAGCTGGCGTACTGCCGCGCCAACCCGGACTACTACGACGGGCCGTGCTCGAGTGCGTTGTTCGATGTCGACAAACCGACCGCCCTCGACATGGAGCTCAAGCTCTATGAAAACGGTCGGTTCCTGTGCAAGCAGGTCCGCGAGTTCGCCGGCAGCTGAGGGCCTTGGCCCCCACGTTGCCGCACCGACGCGCCGCGATCCGCGGTAACACCACGAGCGACGGACGCAATCAACGTTCACTCGGCGGGCGAAGGCCGCTCGCCATCCCACGTCCCGCGTTCAGCCGGCTGTAGCTTTTGCGATCACCGTCACAATTGTCGTGTCCCGGTCCCGCCCGGTTCACGTTTTTCTCGCATCTGCCACAATTGGTGAAACGTTCGGCCGGGGGAGCCGATCGAATTGAGTGAGTCGCGATGCCGACGAACAAGTTCCGCTTCGAACCGGAGACCGGGTCGCTGTCCCCGATCTCGGTGAGCACCGACCACTCCGCGCGGGTCGTCGTGGCTGGGCCGTCGCCGTCGGCGGCGCGAGGCTTGCGCTTGCTCTTCATCGTCGTTGCGCTCGCGGCCTCGGCCTTCGTCTTCCGTCTCGCGAGCGCGCAAGATCCAGGCCCGACCCCGAACGAGTCGAGCTCGTCCGCGACGCCCTGACCGGCCGACCGGGATCGCCGACGCGGCGTGATCGCGGCGGACCCGTCCCGAAACGGGCCGCGGCAATCGGGGTGTTCTTGCACGCGTCGCCTTTCCCGCTTACTACGGAGACGTGGCCCCGCCCGAGACCGAGTTCGTCGTGGACGTCGCCGACGGCGAGTTCACCGGGGCGGTCTTGGGTCGGTCGCATCGCGTCCCCGTCGTCGCGTACGTGTGGGCTCCCTGGTGTGGTCCGTGCGCGACGATCTCACCGATGCTCGAGCGCATCGCGGAGCAAATGCAGGGCGGCTTCGTCCTGGCCAAGATCGATGTCTCCAAGAACCATCGGCTCGGCGAGGAGTACGGCGTGCGCGGCGTCCCGCTGCTGATGCTGTTCCGACACGGCGAGTGCGTCGCCGAGGTCGCGGAGCTATGGACCGGTACGGGCGGAATTCGGGCGCTTCTGCGCGAGCACTTCGGCCTGCAGCAAGTCGGCTGAGACCCCGCGCCGTCCGTGGCGCATGATCCAGGTCGTGTCCCGCGACGACCCGACCGTCGAGATCCCCCGCACGGGGGAGACGGTCGCACCCGACGTGGAGCCGGAGGTCGACGCGCCGGAGCGCATCGGCCGCTACGCCCTGCGCGATCCGATCGGCAGCGGCGGTATGGGGCAAGTGTTCCGGGCCCACGACCCCGAGCTCGACCGCGACGTCGCGGTCAAGCTCTTGCGCACCCGCGAGCGCGCCGCCTCCGAGGAGGACCGCGCTCGCCTGTTGCGCGAGGCCCAGGCGCTCGCCCAGCTCTCGCACCCGAACGTCGTACGGGTGTTCGACGCCGGCACCGCCGACGATCGCGTCTACCTGACGATGGAGCTGTTGTCGGGCGCCTCGCTGCGCGCGTGGCTGCGTCACGAGCCGCCGCGGACGTGGCAGCAGATCGTGGACGTGTTCGTCGACGCCGCGCGGGGGCTCGCCGCCGCCCACGCCGTGGGGATCGTGCATCGCGACTTCAAGCCGGCCAACGTCCACGTCGGCGACGACGGCAGCGTCAAGGTCATCGACTTCGGCCTCGCGCTCGCGACTCCGGGCCGCTCGTCGTCGGTGGACTTGCGCGTGTCGTCGGTCGGGCGGTCGCGCCATGGCGACACCGGAGCGGATCGACTCAGCGGCCACCTCACCGAGGTCGGCCTCGTGATGGGCACGCCCGTGTTCATGGCCCCCGAGCAGCACCGCGGGGCGGAGATCGATGCGCGCTGCGATCAGTACGCGCTGTGCGTGTCGCTGTACCGGGCGCTGTACGGCGTGTACCCGTTCGAGGGGCGACGGCCCGGAGAGCTCGTCCGCGCCAAGCTCACCCAAGCGCCCCAGCCTCCCGTGCGCGGCGTCGACGTGCCACGCGCGATCCGGGCGGTCGTCTCGCGAGGGCTGCGGCCGGATCCGGAGGCGCGCTGGCCCAGCATCGAGGCCCTCGTCGTCGCGCTGACCCGAGCCACCACCGCCCGCCGCCGTCGGCTCGCCTGGGCTGCGGGCGCGGGGATCGTCGCCACGGCCCTCGCGGTGGCGGGGTGGCCCCGCGACGCGCCGACTGCGTGCGACGGCGCCACGCAGCTCGTCGATCACTGGTCCGCGCAACGACGCGAGGAGGTCGGCGAGGCGCTGCTGGGCAAGGGCTCGGGCTACGCCGAAGACACCGTCGTGCGGGTGCACCAGGTGCTCGACGAATGGGCCGCCTCGTGGGTGGAGGCGTACGACGCGACCTGCACGTCGTCGGCCCCGCCGCCGCAGGTCCAGACCGCGCGCGCGTGCCTGCTCGGCCAGCGAGATCGCCTGTCGGCGACCGTCGCGGTGCTCACCGAAGCCGAGGGCGATTCGCTCAGCCGCGCCGTGTCGGTCGCCCGTCACCTGCCGTCGCCGAAGACTTGCAGCGTCGAAGAGGGCACGGTCCGCGATCCGTGGCCCGACGACCCGGCCCAGCGCGAGGCCGTGGCCGAGGTCCGTCGCGCCCTCGCCCGCACCGCCGCCCTCGAAGACGCCGGCCGCTACGACGCGGCGCTGGCATCGGGACGCGAGGCGCTGACGCAAGCCGAGAAGATCGGCTACGTGCCGCTCACGGTCGAAGCGCAGTTCGCCGTGGGCAGCGCGCTGACGTTTCTCGAAAAGCTCGACGAGGCCGAGGCGGCCCTGTCCGAGGCCGCGTTCACCGGAGACGAGATCGGCCACGACCGCATCGTGCTCGCGGCCGCGGTGCGACTGGCGTTCATCGTGGGTCGCAAGCTCGACCGATACGACGAGGGCGAGCGGTGGGTGCGGTTCGGGATGTCGTATCTGCAGCGGACCACGGACGTGCCGGCCAAGCGCGCGAGCCTGCTCAACTCGTGGGCGACCGTGCTCGACAAGAAGGGCGACTGGAAGCAAGCGGAGCAAAAGCAGCGCGAGGCGCTCGCGCTGTGGCTCGAGCAACCGAACGCGGAGATGGACGTCGCCACCGCGCACAACAACCTCGGGCTGACGCTGTACGCACAGGGTCGCCACGACGAGGCGATCGCCGAGTACGAAAAGGTCGTGCAGCTGCGCGAGGAGCTGCTGGGCCCGCTGCATCCGGACACCGGCGTGGCCCACAACAACCTCGCCAACGCCCTCGCCGAGCTGCGCCGACTCGACGAGGCGCAGGTCCATGGCGACCGGGCCTTCGCGATCTGGTCGGCCGGCTTGGGACCCGACCATCCCTTCGTGTCCGCTTCGCTGCACAACCTGGGGATGCTCGCCTATCGCCGCGGGGACCTCGACGTGGCCGAGGGCAAGTTCCGCGCGGCGATCGAGCTGCGCGAAAAGACGCTGGGCCCCGACCATCCCGACCTCGCGTCGAGCTACCTCAACCTCGGCGCGGTCTACTCCAGTCGCAACGACCAGAAGGAGGCCGCGCGCCTGTTTCGCCAGGCGGCGCGGATCCTCGAGGCCAAGCTCGGCCCGGAGCACACGTACGTGCTGATGGCACGCAGTAACCTGGCCGAGACATTGCGGCTGGAGAAGCGCTTGGACGAGGCGCTCGCCGAGCAGCGCGACATCCTGCAGATCCGCGAGCGAACCCTGCGTGCGGGCCACCCCGAGATCGCCAAGGCCTCGCTGGGGCTGGGCTACATGCTCGTGGACGTCGAGCAGATGCGCGAGGCCGAGCGCGCGCTCGAGCGCGCGATCGCGATCTACGAGAAGGAGGCGTCCGATCCTCTCGAGCTCGCGCGCGCCCGATTCATGCTCGCGCAGGCGGTCGTCGACCGTGACGCTCCTCGCGCCGTCGCGCTGGCCAACGAAGCGATCGACACGATGCGCGAGTACGGCGAGGCCGAGGACGAGCGCCACGACGTCGAGGGCTGGATCCGCGAGCACGGCGGCGACGTGCGCCCGAAGGAGACCGCCGCCGACGAGCCCGCGCCGCAGTGAGCAGGTGACTTCCGACACTGCCCCAGGGCCGGTTTTCCGGGTTCGTCCGCGTGAGTCACCGCCCCTTCCCCGCGCCGAAATCCATTGTAGGCTCCGCGGAATGCGGACCTTTGAACGTGGTGATTGGGGGATGGCGATCGCGGCATGCGTCGCCCTGAGCGCGACCTCGCCGAGCACGGCCAGCGCCGCCGAGCTTCGCTTTTCGCAGACGGCGGCGGGCAACGTCGTCGCGACCGGAAACACGCTCGGGCTGAGCAAGGAGACCGGGCTCAACGGTCCCGGCACGCGCGACTCGATCGGCACGTTCACTTCGCTCGACGCCGCGTCCGTCGACGACGTTCCGGCCAACCCCGGCAACGCGTGGGGACCGGGCACCACCAGCGATTGGATGGCCAACGGCTCCGAGGCGGTGCTGCAGCTGCCGATGCGCGCCGAGGTGCTGTACGCCGAGCTCATCTGGGGCGGCTCGTCCGGCGACCCCGACGACGAGATGCCGGCGCAGGAAGACGTGACCGCGTTCCTCAACACGCCGGTCACCCTCGAGTTCGGCGGCGACATGGCCGACATCACGCCCGACCCGATGACCGCGCTCAACGTCAACGAGGCCGGCGCGGGTTTCGACGCCGACTACTACGTGCGCTCGGCCGACGTGACCGCGTTCGTGCAGATGCACGGCGGCGGCACGTACTCGGTCAGCGGCGTGCCGGCCACGCAGGACACCGAGATCAACTCGCTCAACGCCGCGGGCTGGACCCTGCTGGTCGCCTACCGCGACTCCGACGAGCCGATCCGCAACCTCACCGTGTTCGTCGGCGGCGGCTTCGTCGACGAGGACTCGACCGAGGACTACCCGGTCGCGGGCTTTTGCACCCCGCCGTCGGGGCCGTTCGCCGGCCGAGCGGTGATGACCACGCTCGAGGGCGATGCGAGCTTCACCGGCGACTCGCTGCAGATCGCCGAGACCGCCGCGGGTCCGTTCACGCCGCTGTCGGGTCCCAACAACCCGGTGGGCAACTTCTTCTGCTCGCAGCTCAACGATCCCGACGGCAACCTCGACATGGCCGGCACGTTCGGCGCGGTCAACCATGACCCGGCCACGGGCACCAACGCCTCCGGTGGCCGCCAGGGCTGGGACGTCGCGCAGGTCGGCGTCAGCTCGGGCGAGGGTCACTTCGCCAACGGGCAGACCGAGGCCGTGCTGCGCGCGATCACGACGGGCGACTCGTTCGTCCCGGCCGGGGCCGCGTTCGCGATCCAGGTCAACGCGCCGGACTTCTCGGGCGCGGGCGCCATGGGCACCCCGGGCTCGCTCGCGGTCGGCGAGACGGGCACCGTGACCATCGACATGACCAACAACGGTCTGGTCGACGCGACCAGCCTGCTCTTCTCGGCGCCGCTGCCCGAGGGTCTGGCGCTGACCTCGTTCACGCTCGACGGCGCGTCCGGTGACATCAACGGCGCCGCGGTGGCGACGGCGGACCTGACCTCGGGTGTCGACATCGGCGACGTCGCCGTCGGCGTCAGCCGTCAGATCGTGCTCGAAGTCGAAGCGACGGCCGCCCCGGGCGGCGGCGACACGATGTACGCGATCCAGCCGGGCTGGGCCTACGAGTACGTCAGCTGCGAGGGCGAGGCGCCCCTGACCGAGCCCCACTCGACCACGCCGATCTTCTTCGACTTCGACGAAGACGAGGGCATGGGCGACACCACCGGCGACGGCGGCCTCGACTCCTCGGGCGGCGGCGATTCGAACTCGGCCTCGGCCGGCGAAGAAGAAGGTGACGCGTCGGCCTCCGCGGGCGATGCCACCGACAGCGCGACCACCACCGTGGGCATCGACACCGACGGCGGCGGCACGGCCGAAGACTCCGGCTGCGGTTGCCGCTCCGCCAACGACGATCGCCGCTTCGGTCCGGGCGCCTGGATGCTCATGCTCCTGGCCGTCGGCACGCTACGTCGCCGTCGGCGGTAGCGGCAGGAACTCGTCCCACGCGTAGGCGACGCGGCGCAGCGATCGTCCGCCCACGTTGACCGGGGCGCGGGCGATCGGGCGACCGCCGCAGCCGGCGTAGAAGTGCCGGGCGTCGTTTTGCTCGAGCACCCACAGCATCGCGGGGGTCAGGCCCAGCTCCGACAGGTGCCACAGCGTGGCCGTCAGCAGCTGGGTGCCGGCACCGCGACGCTGCGCGGCCGGGTCGACGTACAGCTCGTAGACCTCGCCGCGAAAGGGCACGTCGCGCCGCGGCTGGGGACCGGCGAGCGTGTAGCCCAGCGGGCGGCCGTGGCGCTCGATCGCCATCACGAAGGAGCCGTAGCGGCGTCGCGCCAGCGTGTCGGAGATGACGCGGCTGGACCGCGCCAGCGACATCGCCTCGAGCTCGTGGTCGGGCACGATGCCGCCGTAGGCCGCGCGCCAGCTCGCGTTGCGGATCCTGGCCAGCGCGGACACGTCGGCCCGTGTGGCGGGCCGCACGCGATACGGCGATGCGGTCGGCAGCAGGAGCACGCGATCCAGCTTGACCCGTGATCGCGCCCCTGCCCAGCCGGCCATTCGGCGGGGGCCCGGCGCCAGCTCGCGGTAGGCTCATGGTCATGCGCGGGCGCCCCAAGTCATTTCGTCGGTGGGTCCTCACGGGTGCGCTCGTCGGTTGCGGTCCCACCGTGGCGGACCCGGACCCCGCTGCGTCCACCTCGGCGACATCGAGCGGCGCCGGCGCGAGCGAGGACACGTCGGGTGACGACGCCACTTCGAGAACGAGCGTTGCCGACGACGCGGGCTCGACCGGCGGCGGCGGGCCGAGCCAAACGGACGCCTGCGCCGCGTATCTGAGCTGCGCCGCGGCGGCGACACCCGCCGAGCTCGGGGCGCTGCTCGACGCGTACGGGCCCGAAGGAACCTGCTGGCAGTCGACCTCCGAGGTGGCACGGCAATGCGACATGGCCTGCGGTGCCGGCCTTGCCCAGCTTCAGGACGCCTTCTGCGACGAGCCCGCCTGCGGTGCCGTCGCGTGCCCGTCCCCCTCCGACGGAGCGATCCCGGGTGCTCCCGTGATCGTCAGCGTGTCGTGGACGAGCCCGCCAGGCTGCATGCCCGGCATCGGCAGCGACGTCCAGTTCACCATCGACGTGACCGATCCCGACCACCCCGTCTCCGAGCTGACCTTCTCCGGCCAAGTGATCGGCTGCGTGGGTGCGCTCGATGCCCCGATGTCGAGCTTGGTGTGTCCCAACGCGGCGCCCTACACCGGCGAGGTCGAGGTGAGCGACCCGGACGGGAACGCGGACGCCATCGAGCTGCTCATCATGCCGTGCGTCGACGGCAGCGCCCCCTGACGAGGCAGCGGCGCGGGCCGGCCACCCGCCCGACGAGCGCGAGCAACGAGGAACTCGACGAACGCCGGCTCAGCCGCTCTCACAGCCGCACGTGCACGCCGCGGCCGCGGGGTCGACCGGGCCGGCCGTGCCCCCGCCACCGACGTCGCCTTCGCACGGCAGAAACGGGTCCGACCCGGCGCACATCGACGAGTCCTCGAACATCTCGAACGTGCCGTCGGGTAGCTCCCGGTAAAACCACGCCTGCCCGTCGCCGCAGCTGTCGGGTACCTGCGAGTAGCAGCCGTCGAGGTTGGTCGCGGTAAAGCACGCGCCCGGACCGTCGCTGGTGCCACACGCCATCGGGTCGACGATCGTGGTCGATCGCCAGATGCACGCCTCCAGACCCGGCTCGAGCTCGGCGGCCGCGCAGGCCTCGGGCGTGGTCAGCTCGGCGCAATCGGACGGCGACGTCGACGTGGTCTCGCCCCCGGTGGACTCGGCGCCCGTGGTGGGGGCGTCCGTGTCGGTCGCGGTCGTGGTGACCGACGCGGTCGTCGAGTCGTCCGAGCCGTCGTCGCCGGGGCAGCCCGTGGCGACCAAGGTCGCGGTCAGGCCGAGGCCGAGGCCCACAGAGTGCAGATCCAATCGCATGGTGTACGGGTGACGATGCCACCCGAACCGATCGCTGCCGACCCCGGGCCGGCAACGTGCGATTGCCCCGGCAGGGCCGTCGGTCAGGCCGTCGACTCGCCCAGGTGCGCGGCGAGCTCGTCCGCGCCGCCCACGTGCTTGCCGTCGATGAAGATCTGGGGCGTCGAGGCCTTGCCCGCGACCGAGCGCAGCAGACGAAGATCCGCCTCGACCCACTCGAAGGCCAGGCCCTGGTCGGCCAGCTGCTTCTTGGCGCGGTCGCAGTGCGGACAGCCGATGCGACCGAACACCACGATGTCCGACGGCTTGGACGCGTCGGGCGCGATGTGCCGCAGCATCGTGTCGGCGTCGGAGACCTTGAACGGATCGCCGGGCTCATCGGGCTCGATGAACTGCTTTTCGATCACGCCGTCGCGCACGAGCATCGAGTACCGCCACGACCGCTTGCCGAAGCCGAGCTCGTCCTTGTCGACGAGCATGCCCATGCCCTCGGTGAACTGCCCGTTGCCGTCGGGCAGGAACGTGATCGCGTCGGCGTTCTGGTCGGCCTGCCACGCCTCCATCACGAAGCCGTCGTTGACCGAGACGCACACGATGTCGTCGACACCGTGCGCGGCGAAGACCGGGGCGAGCTCCTGGTAGCGGGGCACGTGGGCCGAGGAACAGGTCGGGGTGAACGCGCCGGGCAGGGCGAAGACGACCACGGTCTTGCCGGCGAACACGTCGGCGCTGGTGCGGTCGTGCCACTTGCCGTCGCGGCGGGTGCGGAAGACGACCTCGGGCACGCGTTGTCCTTCTCGATTCGGATGCATGGCCCCGTTCTAGTCCAAGGATCGGACCAGGCTTCATCGAAGGAAAAACAAGTAGTTATGGGAGGGACACCGATTTGTCGTCGCTGGGTCCGCCACGAGATGTCGTGGTCACCGAAATATCGTCGACCCGGATTCACGTACCATTGCCGACCGTGGCGGACTTCGATGTCTGCGTCGTGGGAGCCGGCCCGGCCGGCTTCGCGGCGTGCATGCGGCTGGTCGATCTCGGCAAGAGAGTGTGCCTGATCGAGCGCAGCCGCGTCGGTGGGGCAGGGGTGTTCAACGGCGCCTTGTCGTCCAAGACGCTGTGGGAGCTGTCGCGAGACTACCGCAAGGCATTGCGGCGCGACCGGGGCTACCACGCCGACGACGTGCACGTGCACTTCAACGCCGTGGCCCACGTCGTGTGCGAGGCCACCGACACCAAGCGCGACCAGATGCTCATGCAGCTCGAGCATCTCGCGGAACCGACGACGGAGGTTCCCGGCTGCGTCACGCTCGTGTCGGGCACCGCCTCGTTCGTGGATCCCCACACGATCCGCGTGGAGGGCACCGCCCCCGGCGACCACCGCACGATCACCGCCGACCACTTCATCATCGCGACCGGCTCGCGCCCGCGCATGCTACCGGGCTGCGACGTGGACGGGCGCTCGATCATCACGTCCGACCACATCGGCAACCTCGAGGAGTTCCCGCGCAGCCTGGTGATCCTCGGCGCCGGCGTGGTCGGCTGCGAGTTCGCGACGATCTTCGCCAACTTCGGCCAGACGAAGGTCTACCTCATCGATCGCGCCGAGCGGATCCTGCCCTTCGAGGACGGCGACGTGGCCCGGGTGTGCTCGCGCAACCTCGAGGCCCGTGGCGTGACGATCCACCACTCGGCCAAGCTCATCGAGATGAAGTCCGTCGACGGCTGCGTGGTCTACACGATCGAGCACGCGACCGGCGGGCGCGAGACGATCCGCGTGGACACGGCGCTGATCTCGATCGGCCGGGTCCCCAACACGGATGGGCTGAACCTGCCGGCCGCGGGCATCGAGCTGACCGAGCGTGGTCACATCGAGGTGGACGACACGCGCACGAAGGTCCCGCACATCCACGCGGTCGGCGACGTGACGCTCGACGTGGCCCTCGTCAACATCGGCGAGATCGAAGGCCGCCACGCCGCGGAGACGATCTGCGGCCTGAACCCGCCCGCGCTGTCGTACGAGAACCTGTCGACGATCATGTTTCTCGATCCCGAGGTCGCGGCGATCGGCCTCAACGAGCAGGACGCCCAGAAGAAGCGAATTCCGTACCGCGTGGCCGTCTACAGCTACGCGCTGGTCAATCGCGCGATCGCGATGCGAGCGACCGACGGCTTCGTCAAGCTGCTCGTGTCCAACGACGACGAGCTGAAGATCCTCGGCATGCGGGCGCTGGGCGTACACGCATCCACGGCCCTCGAAGCGGTCTCGTTCATGATGCACCACGGCCGCTCC
>CALBMM010000314.1 GCA_937896535.1 uncultured Pseudomonadota bacterium | reverse complement strand
CTTGGCCGCGGGCTTCTTCTTGGCCGCGGGCTTCTTCTTGGCCGCGGGCTTCTTCGTTGCGCTCGCTCGCATCGCGGCGGCCTGGGCCTTGCCGCCCCACGCGGTCATGACCTCGTGGTCGTCGAGCGCCTCCGCCGGCGCGGCGAAGTACGGCATGTTGAAGAACTGCTCGAGGTCCTGCGCTTCGTAGTCGCCGCGCGTCTGGTCGTCGACGCGGAAGTAGAACGAGCCCTTGCTCGACACGAGCGCGAACATCACGTCGCCGACGAAGATCCCGTGCCCGCCGAACATCTTGCGGGCGCGGACCGGACCGAGGTCCGTCATCAGGTCGAGGACGTGGTGAACGAGCTCGTCGCTGGACACGCGGGGAGCATACGCGCGTCGGCGGACGCGCTTGGACGCCGGCGGCGGGACGGGTATTCAAACCGCGAAATCTCGACCTTGCGCCTGATCGAGGCCGGTCGCCCCGGCACTACCGCGGCATGCATTGGCTTTCATGGACGCTGGCGGCAGCGCTGGCGACCGAGCCGAGCGCGGCAAACGAGTCGCCGGCGTCCGTCGATCCGCCCGTGGCCCCGGTGCCGATCGCCGCGACGCCGACGTCGGCCCCGAGCCCGCGGCCTCCGGAGGAGCCCTCGTTCAAGCGCAAGACCGCCTACGGGCTGCTCTTGGGTGGCGCGGCCGCGACCCTGGGATTCGTATGGGTCGGCGGAATGATCGGCGCTGCCTACCGCGACAGCAAGAACTGGCGCGACCGGGATGTCGGGACGACCGTCGCGATTCCGTTCGCCGGTCCCTTCATTGCGGCTCGACGAGACGGCCTGCCGGTCGGGGAGAAGGTGGCGTTCGCGGCGCTCGGCCTGCAGCAATGGGCCGCAGTCGCGGTGATGATGGCCGGCGGGATCGGCGTGTCCGAACACCGCAAGTACGAGCGCCACTACGGCATCGAGCATCGCCCCGACAAGTCGACCATCCTCGGCCTGACGGTGGCCGGGCTCGCCGGCTTGACGATGTCCTACGGCATGACCGTCGGATTCTCCACCGGCGACCGGCGGGCGGGCGGCCCCTACGGGCGCCAGTTTCTCGTGCCCTTCGTCGGCGGCTTCATGGCCGCCCCCCACGCGCCGAACAACCGGGTCGCCGTCGCCGCGATGACCAGCAGCGCGGTCCAGATCGCCAGCGCGGCGGCGGCGACCACGGGCATCGCGCTCGCGGTGCGCCGCAAGCGACTGGACGATCGGCTCACGGTGACGCCGTCCGTGGGACGTGAGCACGCTTTCGTCTCTGCGACGCTGCGATTTTGAGTGGCCAGCGGGTCCCGCTCGCCCGGCCGCGGACCCGCCCGTTTTTTCGTTCCGGGGGTGAGAGGGTCGGCCGTGGTCGCGCGTGGGTCCAGCGACATGACACGACACCGCCTCCCGCTCCTGCTCGCTCCCGCCTTGCTCATCGTTGCCGGGCCCGTCCACGCCGCGCCGGCCAGCCTCGTGCCGGCGTACGACCTCGACGCGTACGAGGTCGACGGGCAGCCCGGGCATCTGAGGGTCGAGATGTCTTCGGTCGTGATCGAGACCGGATTCCTGTTCGGTGTCGTGATCGAGACCGGCTTCTTCGAGCCGGGGGAGGCGGAAGCGACCTTTGCCCGCATCGGGGCCAATGGCGCGCCCGACATGATCGTGCGCGGCTACCCGATCGCCAGCGGCGAGGACTACGTCGAGCTCATCGACGCCGAGGTCGTGGAGCCGGGACCCGTGACCATGAAGGGGCACCTGGTCGCCGTGCAGCTCACCGCGTTCGCCAGCGACCGCATCGCCGACGAGACGCCCACGTTTCTGATGGTGGTGGGCAAGACGACCGCCGGTCCCTTCGCCGAAGTGGTCTCGTACGGACTCGGTGGCACCGGCTTCCTCGAGATCGACGGGCTGTACGCCGCCCACGACGATGCGCCGGTGCACGCGGTGGGCAAGGCGTTCGACGAGCCGATCCTCTTCATCCAGCAGCCCGACCGCGCTGCGGTGCAGATGGCGATCGACGAGATGGCCGACGGCGTGATCGAGGGGGGCACGCCCGATGAAGTCGCCGAGCAGTGGGGAGCCTTCGGCGCGTTCGACCAGTTCCAGGACTCGGGCCTTCAGATGTGGGCCGGGCTCGGGCCCCTGCTGCCCGAGGTCGACGACGAGGTCATCATCCTCAATCCCTCGGTCCCCGAGGACTTCGAGGCCACGCCGTTGGTGCCGGCGTTTGTCGGCAAGGACCGGATCGCCGACCCGCTCGTCACCGCCCTCGGCGTCTGGGGCACCAACGCCGTCGCCCTCGACGACGACCCGCAGTTGCAGGCGTGGATGGTGTTCGCCAGCGAGCAGCTGCTGGGCCTCGACGCCGAGGCGCTCGGCGGCGACCTCGTCGAGCTCGACGGGATCGAGGTCGTGGGCCTGGGCCCGATCCTCGGCCGAGCCCTGTAAGGGCCCGCGGCGGCTGCGGGCGGGCTGTCACCTTTTGCCCGCTCGGCGCATGTGGGGGTATGCAAGGACGGGTTCCCCAATGACCGCCGCGACCGACGCAGACCTCATCCACCAGGCGCTGTCGGGGCGTCGGGAGGCGTTCGGGGCGTTGGTGCAGCGGTACGAGGCGGTGGTGTGCGCCGTGGCGTACAGCCGCCTCGGGCGCGCCGACGCGAGCGAGGACGTGGCCCAGGAGACGTTTCTCATCGCGTGGCGCAAGCTCGAGGACGTTGCGAGGACGCCGGCCAAGCTCGCGCCGTGGCTTTGTGGGATCGCGCGCAACGTGGCCAGGGGGCGGTGGCGCAAGGATGCGCGCGAGGTTCCCGAAGGCGCGCTCGACGAGCGCGCCGCGGACGAGGAGCGTCCCCACGTCTCGGTGGTCGACGAGATGATCGTGCGCGAGTCCGAGGCCCTGGTCTGGCGCGCGCTCGCCGAGGTTCCGCCGCGGTATCGCGAGCCGCTGGTGCTGCACTACCGCGGTGGTCGCTCGGTCCGGGAGGTGGCGCACGCGCTCGAGATCTCGGAGACGGCCGTGAAGCAGCGACTCAGCCGCGGACGCAAGCTGCTGCGCAGCGAGGTGGAGTCGATCACCACGCGCGTGCTGGAAGAGGCCAAGCCGTCGCGTCGGGTCTTCGCGGGAGTCATGGCGGCGTTGCCCGTGACACCGGCGACCTTGGCCGGTCCCGGTCCGGCTTCCGCGACGCCGACCGCCGCGATGTCGCCGGCGACGAAGTGGGGGGCGGTCGCGGCGGTGACGGCCGGCGTGGGGCTGGCGATCGTCGTCGGCGTCTCGCACCGCGCGGTGCCTTCGACCCCACGCGCCGCGGCAGCCGCGGCGGTGTCGACTGCGGACGTCGCGAGCTCGACCGCCGTGGACGTCGCGAGCTCGGCGGTGCCGGTCCCCGTGCCGGCGGCGGCGCCCGTGGTGCCCGACCACCGCTTCGTGCGGTGGATCTCCCGATTCGAGGCCGCGCGCGTGGCGAGCCTGCGCGCGGATGGGCTCGACGTGGAGGACGCCGACGAGCGTGAACCGCCCACCCCCGGTCGATCGACGCCGATCGACCTCGAGGTCCGCGACGCGCCGGTCTCGGATCTGATGCGGCTGTTCGGGGACGTGCTGGCCGAGCCGATCTTCGTCGACGATGCGCTCGCCGAAGACACCGTGACGCTACAGGGGGCGGGACGTCCGGCCATCGACCTGCTCGACGACGTGCTGCAGCAGATCGGCGCGCAGCGACGCGACATCGACACGTTGGTGCTGCTCGAAGGTGACGGTGCCGTCGACGCCGCCGAGCTCGGGGGGCCGCCCGTGACGCTGCACGTGCACGAGGTGCCGGTGGATGCCGTGCTCGCGCCACTGGGCGAGGCGCTGCGGCTGCCGATCCACCATCCGCCGCAAGCCGAGCCCGACCGCATCACCCTCGACGCCGACGGCGTCCCCGCCGGGCAGGTGCTCTCGCGCGTCCTGGCGCAGACGGACTTCGGCTTCGAGATCCGCACCGGCTTGCTCGTGTCCCCGCGGCCGGTCGACGGCGGCTGAGCCACGCCCGAGCCGGTGCTCGCATCGGAGGTCGTGCCGCGGGAGGTCGAGTTCGTGTTCATCGGCGCCAGCCTCCCGGCCGCGCGGCTGCTACCCGGGACCGGCGGCCTCGTTCGCGCCGTGCTCGCCGGTCATTGCGACGCGGGCGCGGTGACGGTGCCAGCGTCGAGGTCGACCGCGGTCTGTGCGAGCAGGCGCCCGATCACCGTCGCGCCCGTTCCCAACGTGACCGATGTCCGGGTGAGCACGATCCCTTCGAGGTGGGCCGTCGTCCCGAGCTCCACCGTACCCTCGACCTGCCAGAACACGTTGTGTGCGGCCGCGCCGCCCGACAGCACGACCCGCGCCCCGTTGGCGACGGTGAGGTCTTGGGCGATCTCGAAGATCCAGACGTCGGTCGCGTCGCCCGTCAGCATCACGTCGGTCGGGATCAGCAGGCCCGTGCCCCACTTGTAGACGCCGGGTTCGAGGTTCAGACCACCGATGTCCCCCGCGCCCAGCTCGGTCCGGTCGGGCGCGCGCCCGGCCGCATCCGTGAAGGCCGACTCCATGTCGACGACCGCGGTCGTGAGAAGCGAAGGCGTGGGGGGGGCGTAGTCGGCGGCGTACACCCGGCCCACCACCTGCGGTGACGTGGCGAACTCGTCCGTGGCGTCGGCCGTCAACGAAAAGCCCGTAATGTAGGTGGCCGCGGCTGGACTCACGCCGATGTCACCGGTGATCGCCGAGGTGGGCACGGTGGAGATCCCCGTCTTCGACAGAATCGCGTAGCCGCCCGCCATGCCCAGGGCGATGGGCTCCTCCGGCGTGACCTGTCCCGTGTCCCCGGTGCTCGCGCCGCCGTCGGTGCTCGTTGCGGTGGCGGCGTCGTCCGTGTCCCGCACCGCCTGGGTGTCGTCTCCGGTCGCGGCGTGGATGCCGGTGGCGAGCGTGCCACCGGTGGAACCCGTGTCGCCGTCGTCGGCGTCGGGGCTCGAGTCGCCGCATCCGATCGCGAGCGCGAGGACGAGGAGGTGGTAGCAGTGGATCGCGCGGGTGTTCGTCATGAGTCTCCTGGGGTGCTTGCGCCTCGAGCCTCGGCCGACGCGCGCACGACGTCCGGCGCAAGTTGTGGGCCAACGGCTCGGCGGGCATCGGTACGGCGGACGACGGCGGATCCCGGCGCGGTCCAGCGCACGACTTCATCCCGCATCGTCGTGGATCGGTACCGACCTCCGGGGAGTTTTTTCGCGTCGGCGGGGAAAACCACCCAGTCGACGCCGGACACGGGCACCGTGTCGTCGAGCGCCTGCCGTCGGGGCGCGTCGAAGGTTCGGCACCAAGACGCCTCCCTCTCGAAGGGAAGGACTCACCGACGTTCCCGGGTCTTGCGCGCATCACGGCGCCGCACGATCGCGCCGCAACTGCATGATCTCGCACTTCATCGGTGGCGCGGCCCGGAACGTGCTCCGTGTTCCACCGCGTTCAACGAAAGAAAAGGCGGACAAGTCATGCTGTGGACAATCGCGTTGGTGCTCATCGTGCTGTGGGGAGTCGGTCTGGTGACCTCGTACACGCTGGGTGGGTTCATTCACATCCTCATCGTGCTCGCCGTGGTCGTGGTCCTCGTACGGGTCATCCAGGGGCGCCGAGTTGTTTAGGACCATGGTGCCCAAGCATCTCGCCACCACCGTGCTGCTGGCCGGCGGCATCTCGGCCGGGTGCCCATCGAACGACGAGCGTCCAATCCAGGAGGAAACCGACGAGCCCGCCTCGGCCGTCCAGACCCGCGAGGGCGTCGAGGAGATGCCCCGCCGCGTGCGGGACTACTCGTACGCGCAAAAGGACCAGTTCGTCGTCGACATGAACGAGGAGCTGGCGGCCATCCAGGCGCGCCTGGAACGTCTCTCGAACGACGTCTCCACGTGGCGTCGAGATGCCAAAGCAGACGCCGCGCGCAACCTCGAGTCGACGCATGAGCGCTGGGCCCGCGCCAAGCTTCGCCTCGACGCCGCGAAGACGGCCGACGAGACGACGTGGGACGACGTCAAGAGCAACTTTGCCGACGCCTACGAGAGTCTCGAGGAGTCGGTCGAGGACTCTCGTCGCTGGGTGAGCGAAGAGATCGCGCCCTGATCTGCGAGCTCGGATGCTTGCCCCACGGGCGGGGCGTCGTCTCGGAGGCGTCATGCGAGGACCGCGTTAAACCGTCCGGCGTCCCCGGGAACCAACGAACCATGACGGAAACCCAGCGGACAGGACTTTGGCTCGTCGCCGCCTTGGCATCGTTCGTCTCGGCGGCCGCGAGCGCGTACGAGCACCGCTTCGTCGTGGCGGCGCTGGCGGTCGTGGCGGGCGCCGCCGCGCTGGTCAACGTATTCGTCGCCCGGCGGCGCGATCGCCCGCGCCAGCCGTGGTGAGGAATCGAACCGGCCCGCCGGCGAGACTCGCGCAGGTCGAACGCACCACCCGACGCACCGCGATCGGCGATGGCGCTTCGTCATCGGATCCCCCTAGCATGAGGCCGTGGCGCGAGAGGTCGACTTCGTCGTCATCGGTGCCGGGCTCGCGGGGCTGACGGCGGCGCGGCTGCTGCCCGGCACGAGCTGCGTCATCGACCCGAGCCCGGGGGCGTACAAGATCGGGGAGTCGGTCGCGCCCGAGCAGTTTCAGCATCCCGCACTGCGGTCGCTGCTGCCCGAGATCCAGCGGCTGCCGTCGTACACGCCCAAGCACGGCGTGACGTTCATGACCGCCGACGAGGCGGCCCACTTTCCGCTGTCGACCGACGACGAGCCGGGGGCCATGCACGTCGCGCGGCACGAGCTCGAGGGCTTGCTGCGGCGGGCGTGGGACATCGATGTGCGGACCGAACGCGTCGTGCGGATCGTCGTCGACGACGGGATCGTCGACACCGACGGCGGACGGTGGCGCGCGCGGCAGCTGATCGTCGACGCCTCGGGGCCGGCGATGCTCGTCGCGCACGCCCTCGGACGAGTCGAGTCGCTGGGCACGATCGCGGCGACGTGGCGCTACCTGTCGGTGGCCGCGCGCGACGACGCGGCCATGCTCGCGCACGCCGAGCGGACGGGGCTCCGGCTGCGCCGCTACGACGCGCGGCGCAAGCAACTGCTGGCGGCCGAAGGCTGGGACCGCTGGCGTCCCAGTCACAACACGATCCTGCGATCGTTCGGCGACGGCCGCTGGGCGTGGCAGATCCCGATCTTCGGCGGGGACATCCTGTCGTTCGGCGTCGTGCAGCGTGGCGACGAGGCCCCCGACGACGCCGCCTACGACGCGATCGTGGCCGAGCACACGGCGCCCTGCTTTCGCCTCGATCCGGCCGCGTCGTTGCCCGCGCCCTTCGACCAGCGACGGCGCCGACGGGCCTTCGCGCGGCGGGCCCGGCACGCGGCGGGGCCCAAGTACGCGCTGCTCGGGGATGCGTTCGCGTTCGCCGACCCGGTGTACTCGGTCGGGACCGCGATCGCGGTCAACCAGGCCGTGAGCCTCGCCGATGCGATCGCCCGCGACGGCTGGAGCGAGACGACGGCGCGCGCGTTCGATGCCCGGGGCCAGGCGCTGTTGCGACGGTGCCGGCGCGCGTTCGACTTTTGGTACTCGGGCGCGCTGCTCGACACGGCCGAGGCGGCCACCGAGGTTCACGACGGGTTCATCTACGGGCACGCGTTCACGGCGTCGATCACCCAGACGTACGGCGATGCCCTCGAGAACGCGTCGCTTCGGACCGGCGAGCACCGCGACCCCGTCCAGATCCCCCATGACGGGCCGCCACTGGCCGCCGACGGTCTGGCGGGCGCAGCGGGCTGGCGCCTCGCCGACGCCCGGCCGTGTACCGACGGCGTCAAGACGACCTGGGCGCACGAGGACGGGTCGACCGTCGAGGTCTACGGCCTGCACGACCCGGAGGTCCGCGCCAAGGCGTACGCCCGTGCCGACGCGATCGCCTGGTACTACGAGGGCGCGTCGCGGCCGGCCGTCGTGGCGCTGATGGATGCGCTCGTCGCCGACGTCAGCGGTTGGACGGAGCTGCTGGCGGTCGCTCGAGCGTCCCCATCAGCACATCGCCGAGCGGAAACGTGACGTTGAAGTTGACGTGGGACATCCGCGGCAGCTGGTGGTGATGGTGGTGGTGGCGTCGTAGGTACGCCAGCACGCGGCTGCGTCCCCACCACCGCTGCGCGAGCCAGTCCGCGGGCAGGTGGTGCAGGGTGTGGATCGTCTCGTACAGCAGAAAGTACGCGACGGCCGAGACGAGGAAGACGCCGGCGAGGCCGGGCCCACCGACGAAGTAGGCCACGATCGCGATGGGCGACGCGCCGGTGAAGATGATGAGCAGCGTCCACCACGGCATCATCACGACGGAGAGGTCGCGAACGTCGTGCATCTCCATGTCCGCCCCTTCGCCGGCGAACGCGTTGTGATGGACCAGCGTGTGGGCCCAGTACATCATCTTGGGCCACAGTCGCTTGTGCATCGGGTGACGATGCGTCGCCCACTCGAAGACGTTGGCGATGAGCCAGAACACCGGCGCGAGCCCCCACATCCACGCCGGGGCGTCGCGCGTCAGCCACCCGCCGAAGGCGGCGATCGCCGCGGCCACGCCGAGGGTCTGGGCGAGGTGCTTGGCGAGCGAAAAGGACGGGTCGACCGTCGCGGACCGTGCGTACTGGCCGGTGCGGGGTCGGGGTCGCGGTGGCGCCGCCGGGGTCTCGCCCGCGTCCGCCGTGGTCGTCGTCGCCGTCATGGCTGCTCGTCCGTAGCTTGACGCCGCGCGCCGCGATGCGCCAGCGTCCAGTCCATGCGACTCGCTCGGCTCGTTGCGGCCTCGGACGCCGTCCGCAACACGCGTTCGCGCAAGGCCAAGACGGCCGCGCTCGCCGACGTGATCCGCGAGCTGTCGCCCGACGAGCTCGTCGCCGGCGTGCAGATGCTCGCGGGGGCACCGCGGCAGGGCAAGATCGGCATCGGCTACGCGGCCGTCCAGAAGGTGGGCGCGCAGGCGAGCCCGGCGAGCTCGGCGACGCTGACCGTCGCCGAGCTCGACGCGACGTTGTCGAGGATCAAGGACGAGTCGGGTCCCGGATCGGGCAAGCGACGCGAGACCGCGCTCGGGGCAGCGCTGGGCGCGTGCACGAGCGACGAGCAGACGTTCGTGGTGCGCCTGGTGCTCGGGGCGATGCGGCAGGGCGCGCTCGAGGCGATCGTGGTCGATGCCATCGCCGCGGCGTTCGACGTCGATGCCAGCGCGGTGCGGCGGGCCGTGATGCTCAGCGGCGATCTCGGTGCCGTCGCCGAGGCGGCGCGGCAGGGCGTGGCGGCCGTGGCCGCGTTCGACCTGCGGTTGTTCGTGCCGGTGCAGCCGATGCTCGCGTCGCCGGGCGAGGACCTCGACGCCACGATCGAGGAGTTGGGCGAGGTGAGCCTCGAGTACAAGCTCGACGGCGCCCGCGTGCAGATCCACAAGGACGGCGACCGGGTGCAGGTGTACTCGCGCCGGCTCAACGAAGTGACCGCCGCGGTTCCCGAAGTCGTCGAAGCGGCGCGTGCCTTGCCGGTGCGTGACGCGGTGCTCGACGGCGAGACGATCGCGTTGCGCGAGGACGGATCGCCGCATCCGTTTCAGGTCACGATGCGTCGCTTCGGCCGTCGCCTCGACGTGGACGCGATGCGGGCTCAGCTGCCGCTGTCGGTGCGAGTCTTCGACGTGCTGCGGGCGGACGGCACCACGCTCATCGATGCGACCACGCAGGCACGCTGGGACGCGCTGGAGGCGTTCGCCCCTTCGTCGCTCTTGATCCCACGGCTGCGTACCGCCGACGCGAACGAAGCCGAAGATTTCTACGCGCGCGCGCTCGCCGAAGGGCACGAGGGCGTGATGGCCAAGTCGCTGGAGGCCACCTACGAGGCGGGCCGGCGCGGCAAGGGCTGGCGCAAGCTCAAGGTCGCGCACACGCTCGACCTCGTGGTGCTCGCGGCCGAGTGGGGCAGCGGTCGGCGCGAGGGCTGGCTGAGCAACCTGCACCTGGGTGCGCGCGATCCGAGTGACGGCTCGTTCGTGATGCTGGGCAAGACGTTCAAGGGCCTGACCGACGCCACGCTGACCTGGCAGACCGAAGCGCTGCAGAAGATCGAGATCGGTCGCGAAGGACACGTGGTCCACGTCGCGCCGCAGCTCGTCGTCGAGATCGCCTTCAACGACGTGCAGACCAGTCCGCACTATCCCGCCGGGCTCGCGCTGCGGTTCGCCCGGGTCAAGCGCTACCGCGACGACAAGCCCGCGAGCCAGGCCGACACGATCGAGACCGTGCGAGAGATCCACCGCGCGGCCACGGGCGGCTGACACGGCGCTTCGAGGGCACTCGAGCCACGCGCGCGAGCGCTCAGCGACCAAGCGGCGCGTCCGCTCGGGCTCTGGCGATCGTCCCGTGCGCGTCCGACTGCAGGAGGTCGACGTAGAGCTCGGCGACCGCGGCCGCCGAGACGCCACCGGCAGGGTCCCGACCGAGGGCGATCAGGGTGTCGGTGATCCAGCCGGGGCTGACCGCGTTGATGCGGCGGTCGTCGTCGAGCTCGTGGGCGATCGCCCGGACGAAGGCGTCGATCGCCCCGTTGACGAGCGCGGCGGGGGCGCTGCCGCGGGTAGGGTGGTGGGACAACGCGCCACTGGTGAGGATCACCGATCCGCCACGCCGCATTCTCGGCAGCGCGGCGAGTGTGGCATCGACCTGGCCCATCAACTTGCTGCGCAGGCCCAACGCGAAGCTCGAGCCGTCGAGCTCGGCGAGCGCGGCAAACTCGGCTTGGCCCGCGGCGACCACGAGATGGTCGAACGGGGCGAGGGCCTCGAGGGCGGCATCGATGGAGTGTCGGTCCTCGAGATCGATCGGCGGCTGGGTCCGCCGACCGAGGCCGACGAGCTCGTAGCGCGCAGGCTCGGCCCGCAGACGCCGGGCGATCGCCCTTCCGATCAAGCCGCTGGAACCGATGAGGATCACTCGCGCGGGACCCTCGTGTGACGGGACGGATGGTGTCGTCATGTCGACGAAGGTGCGGCCGTCGCCTTCGTGGCGCCAATCCGAGAGCGAGGCTCACGTATTCGGCTCACGAATCGGTGGCCGCGCGCGCGACGACGTCGCGAAACCATGCCAGCGAGGGCTCGGTGGCGAACATCGGGTGCCAGGCGACACAGACCTCGAAGGGCGGCAACGCGATCGGAGGGTCGCGAACCACGAGGCCGAAGTGCTCGGCGAAGTGCTCGGCGATGCGACCAGGAACCGTGGCCACGAGGTCGGTGCCCGACAGCACGCCGGGCAGCAACGCGAAGAACGGTACCTCCAGGGCGACCCTGCGGTCGTAGCCGGCCGCCGCCAGCGCACGGCCGACCACCGAGCCCCGTTCGCGACGCGGGCTGACGTGGACGTGGGCGGCTTGGGCCCACGCCTGCGTGGAGATCGTTGCCCTGGCGAGCGGATGCTCGCGGTCGACGAGCAGCTTGAGGTGTTCTTGGTACAGCGTGTGTGTCTGCAGCGCACGCTCGGTCTGCCCGCGCACGCCGAGGTACGCGTGCACGGTCCCGGCAGCGAGCTGGGCCGTGATCGAGTCGGCATCCAGCGCGTGGACGGCCAGGCTCACGCCCGGCGCCGTCGCGGCGATCGCCGCACGGAGCTTCGGCACCACGAGCATCGCGAGGTAGTCCACGGTCGCGATCACGAAACGATCGGTGGCGGATCCGGGGTCGAAGCTCGGTCGGTCCCGGACGACCGCCTCGAGCTCGGCGAGGGCCGTGTGTAGGCGGCCGCGGATGCGGAGCCCGAACGGACTGGGCTCCATGTGTCGGCCGACCTTGATCAGGACGGGGTCGTCGAACTGGCGTCGAAGGCGGCCGAGAGTCTGGCTCATGGCCGACTGCGTGATGCCGATGCGCTTGGCGGCGCGTGTCACGTTCGCTTCCTGCAGCAGCGCGTCGAGGGCGACCAGCAGGTTCGCATCGAGCGAGGCGAGGGCGGTGGCCCAGCGTCGTTCATTCGCGTCGCTCATGCCCCAGCCTGCCACAAGGATTGGTGTGTAGCACACCGAGCGCGCACGTTGGGAGCATGACCGACTCCACCGCGTACATCTGCCGCACCTGCGGGACGCAATTCGCAGCCACCCGGCGACCCCCGGACGAGTGCCCGATCTGCCTCGACGACCGTCAGTACGTGGGGTGGCCGGGGCAGGCCTGGACGACACATGACGAGCTCGCGAAAGCCCACGCGCAACGCATCGAGTACGAGGAAGGGGTGCTCGGGTTGGGCATGGAGCCCGGATTCGCCATCGATCAGCGCGCGCTGCTGCTGCCGACCGATGCTGGGAACATCTTGTGGGAGACGGTACCGCTGGTGACCTCCGAGGCGGTCGACGCACTCCGGGCGCAGGGGGGCGTCGACCGCATCGTGATCTCGCATCCGCACTTCTACGCCTCCATGGGCCAGTGGAGCGAGGCGCTGGGGGACGTGCCGATCCTGCTGCACGAGGCGGACCGCGAGTGGATCCAGCGGCCGCTCGCGGCGATCGAGCTGTGGTCGGGGGACGAGCTACGCTTGTCCGACGCCGTGACGTTGATTCGCACCGGTGGCCATTTCCCGGGCAGCACGGCGCTGCACTGGGCCGATGGCCCGCGATCGGGCGGTGCCTTGTTCTCGGGTGACAGTCCGCAGGTGGTCATGGATCGGCGACACGTCTCGTTCATGTACAGCTACCCGAACTTGATCCCCATGCGTACGCGGGACGTCCTGGCGATGCAGCGACGTCTGGCGCCCTACGACTTCGCGGACGTGTTCGGCTACACGTGGGGGCGCGTCATCGTCGGTGGGGGAAGGGCCGCGTTCGACGCATCGCTGCGGCGCTACCTCGCCGCGGTCACCGACGTCACCGCCGCGGCCGAGTGAACGCCCATGCGTTTGGGGGCGTCGCCAAGCGTGTCGCCGACCACTTCGATTACGCGGAGAGGGCGGACAATCGGGAGAAACGAAGGAACCTCGGCCGCCGGACGACAACCCTGGGTCCGGTGTCCAACGATGGCATGCGACGACTCGGCGCGACTGCCCTGTCCCTCGGCTTGACCACTTTCGGCTGCGGCTCCGAGTCGCCGGGCGAAGACATGCTCACCAGCGGCGCGATCAGCAGCGCGTCGTTCACCTCGGCGGGGACCGGCGACGGCGGAGCGACGGAGGGCACGGCCGACAGCGCGGATGGATCCGGCGACGGGCCGATCAAGCTCGATGTGGCGAGCATGCCGACCGGGGGCCAGGACTGCATCGAGGGGGTCAACTGCGAGATGGGGTGCGTCGCGGTCGACCTGCTGTTCGTCATCGACAACTCGCTGTCGATGTCCGAGTACCAGGTGGCGCTGAGCGAGGCGTTTCCCGGCTTCGCCCAAACCATCCTTGGTGCGCTGCCCGAAGGCGTGAACGTACACGTCGCCGTGACGTCGACCGAGATGGGCTACTCCAACGAGGGCAATACGACCAACTGCGATGCCACCGGCGCCGGAGGGCAGCCCGCCGCGAGCTTCTACGTCACCCCGGACACGGCTCCGTCGATGACGGCCGGGGCGCAGGGGCGGCTGTACCCCGCCAACGCGATCCCGTACTTCGACATCGACACCGACGCACCGCCGGCCGACGTGCAGGCGCTCTCGGACTGGTTCGCCGACGCGGCGACGATCGGTGAGAACGGATCCAACGTGGAGATGTCGGCCGCGGCCGCGGCGTGGGCCACCGACCCGGTCAACGCCCCCACGAACATGGGATTCTTGCGCGACGACGGTGCGCTGCTGGTCATCTTCGTGATCCAGGACGAACCGGACCAGACGCCGGTCGGCGAGTCGCAGGTGCTCATCGACAAGATCGCCGCCGCCAAGCAGCAGTGCGGTGGCATGGACTGCGTCGTCGGGGGCGGCTTCGTCAATCAGTTCTGCCTCAACCAGTCACCGCTGGGCGACATCTTCGCCGCGACCCCGGTGATGCCGGTGACGGCCACCTTGCCGCCCGCGGCCCAGGTCAACGCGATGACCTTCACGCCCGTGCTCGAAGACACGCTCGCGCAGGTGATCGTCGAGGCGTGCGCGACGATCGAGCCGCCGGGCTAGCGCCGATCGGCTACAGCCGGTTGCGCAGTCGCTTCTCGTACAGGCCTGCGGCGGCGCGGTCGAGGTGCTCGTCGAGGGCGCCGAGGATCTTCGTATTGCCGTCCTGGACGTGGGCCCGCAGCGCCTGCTCGCAGTCGGGGACCGCTTCGAGGAACGACGCGATCACGCCGGGTTCGTCGAGCGCGTCGGCGGTGCGGCCGTAGCCCAGCCGCTGCAACCAGCGGCCGTTCATGATCTGCTCGAACTGGTGCTCGATCGGCACCGACAGCATGGGCTTGCCGAGGTAGACGGCCTCGCCCATGAGCGTGAAGCCGCCGCCGGCGATCACGGCCCGGGCGGTAGCGAGGTCTTCGATGAACCCCTCCTCCGAAAAAGGCCGGTGGCGCAGGTTCCCCTCGACACGGTCCGCGGTGAGCCCACGGTGCATGCCGTAGACGCGACACTCGACCCCGAGCGCATCGAGCGTCTGCGCGAGCGACTCGTAGCCTTCGGCGGTCTGGTACACGAGCAGGTGCTCGCCGCGCTCGGGCTTGGCCGCCAGGATCTCGGGGCGCAGGATCGGCGGAAAGAGGGAGGTTCGTTCCTTGCGGATCTCGGGGGCGAAGAAGCTGGCGATCAGGTAGTGGTCGCACCACGGCAGCTTCGTCTTGACGAAGGCCTTGGCGACCTCGAAGTCGGCCTCGACCCCTTCGGTGATCTCCGGCGGGTGGACGCACCGGTTGATGATCTGCATGTTGTCGATGCTGAGCACGGGCAGCCGATGCGCCTTGCCGAACAGGTAGGTCCACGACTCGAAGTCGCTGACGACCACTTCGGGCTCGAACGTCTCGATCAGATCGAAGTAGGCCTGGATGTTCTTCGGCACGCCGGACGTGCCTTCGAGGACGTTGGACCACAAGGTCTTGCCGCGCTGGATCCGATTGTCCTCGGTGATGAAGTGCAAGCCGTGGATGGCTCGGACGCCGTCGAAGCGGGCGGCGAGAAACTCGCGAGCGCGACCGGACGCGATGATCTCGACCTCGTGACCCTCTCCGACGAGATGGTCGAGGATCACGCGCGAGCGTATCGCGTGGCCCATGCCCTCGCCGACGACCCCGTACAGGATGCGCATGCCGAAGCGTCGCACGAAACGGCGAGGGTCGCGGATCAAACGCGGACGCGTAGGCGCCGACGGCCCCAGTCACCGGGGGGTCCGTCGAAACGGCCGGCGATCCGCTCGCCGCAGTGCCGGCATGCGCCGTGGTCGTCGAGCGCGTACGGACCCAGCTCGTACCAGTCGCGGGTGATCACGGGGGCGTCGCACTTCGGACACAGCGTCGTGCCGCCGACCTCGTCGTGAACGTTGCCGGTGTAGACGTAGCGCAGCCCGTGTCGTCGCGCCTGGGCGCGGGCACGAGAGAGGGTGGACGAGGGCGTGGGCGGGCGGTCGCGCAGCTTGAAGTCGGGGTGGAACGCCGAAAAGTGCAGCGGCACGTCCGGGCCGAGCTCTTGGGCGAACCACTCGCAGAGGCGATCGACTTCGTCCTCGGAATCGTTCTCGCCGGGGATGAGCAGCGTCGTGACCTCGAACCAGATGTCCGTTTCGTGCCGGAGCCAGCGCAGCGTCTCGAGCACGGGCGCCAGATGGGCGAAGCACAGCTTGTGATAGAAGCGCTCGGTGAAGGCCTTGAGGTCGACGTTGATTCCGTCGCACACCCCGTAGAAGTCGCGGCGGGCTTGCGCACCGATGTAGCCCGCCGTGACGGCGACGGTCTCGAGGCCACGGTCGTGACAGGCATGGGCCGTGTCGATGGCGTACTCGGCGAAGATGACCGGATCGTTGTAGGTGAACGCGACCGAGCGCGCGCCGGCCCGGACGGCGGCGTCGGCGATCGCCTCGGGCGAGGCGAGGTCGGTGAGACGGTCGTCCTCGCGCGCCTTGGAGATGTCCCAGTTCTGGCAGAACTTGCAGGCGAGGTTGCAGCCGGC
>CALBMM010000313.1 GCA_937896535.1 uncultured Pseudomonadota bacterium | reverse complement strand
CGTGACCGCCGACCAGCTCACCTGCTTCGCCGCGCTCAGCTCCCTCGAGTTCGTCTCCAGCTGATCCGTCGTGCGACTGCGCTGCGCCGACCGCGTGGACGAAGACCCGTCCGCGGGGTCGGCCGGCTGTCGTGGCTCGCCGCTCGACCGCGTCGTGGCATCATCGGAGGGGCGTGGACGCCAAGGATCTCGACAAGTTCCGCGAAAACCTCCAGGCCCGGCGCGCCGAGCTGCTCGCCGAGGGGGACCTCGACGTCGACCGCGAGACCGACAACCCGGTCGCGAGCAAGGTCGACGAGGACAGCGCCCCGCTCGAGGAGATGAATCAGGTCATCGCGTCCAACCGCAACCGAGAGCGAACCCGCCGACTCGCGCAGATCGACGCCGCCCTCGAACGCATGCGCGAGGACCCCGAGGGCTTCGGCCTGTGCGAGGTCTGCGACGAGCCGATCAAGGCCAAGCGACTCGGGCTGCTGCCCTGGACCACCCTGTGCATCACCTGCCAGGCCGAGGCCGAGGACGAGGACTCTCCCGTCGGTCGTCGGCACCTGACCGACTACAAGTAGGCGTCAGGCCACGCGCCACGCGAGCGTCTCGCCGGCGCACATCGGCACGACCGTGCCGCCGTCGCCGAACGGATAGGACTGCGGCACCGTCCACGGCTGGCGACGCAGCGTGATCGAGTCCTCGTGCGGCGGCAGCCCGTAGAACGCGGGACCGTTCGTCGAACAGAACGCCTCGAGGTGATGCAGCGCCTCGGCCCGCTCGAATACCTCCGCGTAGATGCTCATCGCCACCGGCGCGTTGAACATGCCGGCGCACCCGCACGCGTTCTCCTTGGTGTCGCGGGCGTGGGGGGCCGAGTCGGTGCCCAGGAAGAACCTGCGGTCTCCCGAGGTCACCGCGTCGACGAGCGCCTCGCGGTGGTACTCGCGCTTGAGCACGGGCAAGCAGTATCGATGCGGTCGCACGCCGCCCTCGAACAGCGCGTTGCGGTTGAGCCAAAGGTGCTGCGGCGTGACCGTGGCCGCCACGCAACTGGACGCCTCGCGCACGAACTGCACGGCATCGGCGGTGGTGATGTGCTCGAACACGATCTTCAGCGACGGGACCCGGGCGTGCAGCGGCGCGAGCGAGCGCTCGATGAACGCGGCCTCCCGGTCGAAGACGTCGACCGCGGGATCGGTGCTCTCGCCGTGGATGCACAGCACGAGCCCGTGCGCCGCCATCGCCTCGAACACGGACGTCAGCGGCGTCAGGTCGCCGACCCCTGCGTCCGCGTTCGTGGTCGCACCGGCGGGGTACAGCTTGATCGCCGACACCTCCGGCGCCGCCGCAGCCTCCTCGACGTCGGCGACCGAGGTCGTCGGCGTCAGGTACAGCGTCATGCGGGGCTCGAAGCTCGCGTCGGGTCCGAGCGCCTCGAGGATGCGCGAACGGTACGACCTCGCATCGGCCACGGTCGCGACGGGAGGTCGCAGGTTCGGCATCACCAGCCCACGGCCGAAGGTCTGCGCCGTGTGCCCGACGACCGACCGCATCGCCGCCCCGTCCCGCAGGTGCAGGTGCCAGTCGTCGGGACGCCGAATGGTCAGGTGATCGAGCATGTGGTCGGGCGACACGGCGTTCTTTGTACCAATCTCGGCGTCCGCTCACGTAACGAAGCCGCGTCCGGCGCCGTGATAGCGTCGCGACGATGTCCGACGCTGGAGACGACGATCCCGGAGGTTCGCCGGGCCGGGCCTGGAAGCGGAGACTGGCGTTCATCCCCGTGCTCGCGGTCGGCATCGTCGCGTTCGCCGGCCTCAAGGCCTCGCGCGCCGAGCCCGAGAAGGTGGCGCAGACCGAGACCGGCCGCCGCGTTCGCACGCTCGAGGTCACGCCTCGCACCGTGATCCCGGCCGCGACGGGCTACGGCGTCGTGCAGGCCCGCGAGGAGTGGCAGATGGTCGCGGAAGTCTCCGGTCGCGTCGTCGAGATCAGCGAACGGCTCGAGGCGGGCGGCTTCGTGAAGGCGGGCACCACCCTCATCAAGATCGATCCCGGTGACTACGAGCTCTCCGAGGCGCAGCAAGAAGCGAACCTCGAGGGCGTGCGCGCGCAGATCGCCGAGCTCGTCGTCCAGGAGACCAACACCCGCAAGTCCCTGACGATCGAGGAGCGCTCCCTCGAGCTCGCCGAGGCCTCGCTCGAGCGCCTGAAGAAGCTGCAGTCGTCGGGCGCGGCGTCGCAGTCCGACGTCGATGGAGAAGAGCGGCAGGTGCTCACCCAGCGCAAGGCGGTCCAGAACCTGCGCAACACGCTGCGGCAGCTGCCCGCCAACCGCAAGGTGCTCGAGGCCCAGCTCAAGCAGCAAAAGGCCGGCCTCGCGACCGCCAGCCGCGAGATCGCACGCACCGAGATCGTCGCGCCCTACGACGTTCGGATCCGCAGCGTGACCACGGCCCTTCAGGAAGTCGTCGGCAAGGGGCAAGTGCTCGCCGTGGCCGATGGCCTGGACATGGCCGAGATCCCCGCCCAGTACGCGATCGGCGAGCTGCGCCCGCTGCTGCCGTTTCGGCCCGACCAGACCCCGCTTTCGACCGACAGCCTCAGTCGGCTCCCGGAGCTGGTGGGGCTGACGGCCAAGGTCACGCTCGAGTCGACCGATCTGCGGGCGACGTGGGACGCGAAGTTCGATCGGTTCACCAACGTCGACCCGCAAACACGGACCGTCGGCGTGGTCGTGTCGATCGCCAACCCGTACGAGCGCAGCGAGGGACGTCCGCCCGTCGTGCCGGGGATGTACATGGAGGTCGACATTCAGGGTCGTCCCCGCGAGGGTTGCCTGGCCGTCCCGCGCCGCGCCCTGCACGGCGACATCGCGTACGTCGTCGACGAGGCGCAGCGACTGCAGCGGCGCGAGGTCGACATCGACTTTCGCCAGGCCGACTACGTGTGCTTGCGCGGAGGCATCGCAGCGGGTGAGCACGTCGTGCTCACCGATCTGATCCCCGCGATCGAAGGCATGCTGCTCGAGCCCGTCCCCGACGACGAGGCCGCGGCCCGCCTCGCCGCGGCCACCGGCCAAGGGGACGCGCCGCCGTGATCGAGTACCTGGCGCGGCACCGTACCGCCGCCAACCTGCTGATGCTGATCATCTTGGTGATCGGCGCAACGGCACTGCCGTCGATGCGGCGCGAGACGTTCCCGGACTTCGCCAGCACCACCCTGACGATCACCGTGCCGTACCCCGGCGCCTCGGCCTCGGAGGTCGAGGAGGCGATCGTGCAGCGCATCGAGGACGAGCTCGACGGCGTGGTCGGCGTCGAGGAGATCAAGGGTTCGGCGCAGGAGAACGTCGCCAGCGTGACGGTCGAGATGAAGCCGGACTACGAGCTCGTGACGTTTCAGGCCGACGTCGAGGCGGCGATCGCCGCGATCAACGACTTTCCCGCCGACGCCGAAGATCCCGTCATCAAGCGCTCGGGCGATACACAGGCCGTCGTCTCGATCGCCGTGACGGGCCCGATGCCCGATACCGACCTGCACGCGTACTGCCGCCAGCTCGAGCGCGAGCTGGTGATGCTGCCCGAGGTCAGCCTGGTCGAGGTGACGGGTTTTTCCGACCACGAGATCCAGGTCCGGCTCAACAACACCGCGATCCTGCAGTACGGACTCACGGTCAAGGACGTCGCCGACGCGATCAACCGCCAGAGCGTGGACGCCCCGGTCGGATCGATCGGAAACGCCGAAGGCGAGGTCCTGCTGCGCATCGCCGACCAGCGGCGGACCGCCAGCGAATACGAGGACCTGGTCGTGCTCGGGGCCGAGGGTGGCGCCGAGGTCCGACTGGGCGACGTCGCCACGGTCACCACCGGCTTCGAGACCGCCGAGGAGAAGGTGTTGTTCGACGGCAAGCGTGCCGGCCTGCTGCGGATCACCAAGACGTCGGACGAAGACAGCCTGCGCATCCTCGAGGCCGTGCAGGGGTTCCTGGAGACCAAGGCACACACCAAGCCGCCGGGCGTGGAGTTTCACCTGACCCAGGATGCGACCTCGGTCGTCAAGGACCGCCTGCGCCTGCTCATCGTCAACGGGTACCAGGGGCTCATCCTCGTCTTCGTCACGCTGTGGCTGTTTCTGAATTGGCGGCTGGCGATCTGGGTCGCGGCCGGCCTGCCCGTGTCCTTCCTCGGCGCGTTCTTCGTGATGAACCTGATCGGCTACTCGCTGAACATGATCACGATGCTGGGGCTCTTGCTGGCCCTCGGTCTGCTGATGGACGACGGCATCGTGCTCGCCGAAAACGTCGCCGCCCACCTCGCCCGCGGCAAGTCGGGGGTGCAGGCGGCGATCGACGGCGTGCGGGAGGTCGCCTCGGGCGTGCTCTCGTCGTTCACCACGACGATCTGCGTGTTTCTGCCGATGGCGTTCCTCGAGGGCAACATCGGCCGCATCCTGCTGGTGCTGCCGGTGGTGCTCATCGTCGTGCTCGCGGTGAGCCTGGTGGAAGCGTTCATGGTCCTTCCCAACCACCTCGGGCACACCCTGCAAGGCCACGAGAACGAGGTGCCGAGTCGCTTCCGCCGAGCGTTCGACCGCGGCTTCGACCGGGTTCGCGAGCAAGGGCTGGGTCGGGCGATCGACTTCGCGGTGCGCTGGCGCTACGCCACCGTCGCCGCGGTGGTCTCCACGTTCCTCGTGGCGATCGGGCTGCTGACGGGGGGCGTACTGAAGTTCCAGGGCTTCCCCGACATCGACGGCGACACGGCGCAGGCCAAGATCCTGCTGCCGGCCGGCACGTCGCTGCAGCAGACCGAGGAGGTGGTGCAGCGACTCACCGATGCGCTGGAGCGCACGGGCGCCTCGCTCGACCCCCGCCAGCCCGAGGGCCAGTCCCTCGTCCAGCACGTCAGCACCCTGTACAACACCAACACCGACGCCGGCGAGTCCGGGCCCCACGTCGCCACCATCTCCGTCGACTTGCTCTCGGCCGAGGTCCGCGACGCCTCGCTCGACGAGCTGTTCGCCACGTGGTCCGAGGAGGCCGGCATCCTCTCCGACGCGATCTCGGTGACCTTCTCCGAGCCGACGATCGGCCCGAGCGGGCGACCGATCGAGATCCGCGTGCAGGGTCAGGACCTCGAGCGACTCGAGCAGGCGTCCCAGAGGGTCCAGCAGTTCTTCGCCCAGTACGCCGGCGTCAGCGAGCTGACCGACGACCTGCGCCCCGGCAAGCCGGAGGTGCGGATCCGCCTGCGGCAGGGCGCCACGACGGCGAACATCAACACGTCGCTGCTGGTCGGGCAGCTGCGCGCCGCGTTCCAGGGACAGACCGCGCGGCAGGTCCAGCACGCCGGCGAGCAGTACGCCGTCGACGTGGCGCTGGCGCAGCCCGACGCCAGCGACCTGACCGACCTCGAGTACTTCCAGCTCGAGGTCGGCGGTCGCACCGTGCCCCTGGGCGCGATCGCGACGTTCGAGTACAGCCGCGGCTGGTCGAAGATTTCGCGGGTCGACCGCCGCCGTACCGTGACCGTGACCGGAGACGTCGACACGGGTGTCGCCAACGTCGCCGAGCTCATCCGAGCGTTCGAGGCCGAGCTACTGCCGCAGCTACGCGAGGAGTTCGCGGACCTGTCGATCTCCGTCGAGGGGGAGTCGGCCGAGTCGGCCACCACGATGCGGTCGATGATGAGTGGGCTCGCGCTCGGCCTGTTCGGCGTGTTCACCCTGCTGAGCTTTCAGTTCCGTAGCTACGCCGAGCCGCTCATCGTGATGGTCGCGATCCCCCTGGCGCTCATCGGCGTCATCTTCGGGCACGTGCTCATGGACACCACCCTGTCGATGCCCAGCCTGCTCGGCTTCGTGTCCCTGGCCGGGATCGTGGTCAACGACTCGATCCTGCTGGTGGAGTTCATCAAGAACGGGGTACGCAACGGCGAAGATGCCGTGGCCGCCGCACGGGCGGCCAGCCGGCTGCGCTTTCGGGCGATCTTGCTCACCTCGCTGACCACGGTCGCCGGCCTGCTGCCCCTGATGGCCGAGCGCAGCCTGCAGGCCCAGGTGCTGATCCCGATGGCGATCAGCATCGTGTTCGGCATCCTCGCCTCGACGGTGTTGGTGCTCATCCTGGTGCCGTCGATGTACGCGATCCTGGCCGATTTCGGGCTCACCGCCGCGGTCCACGACGATCACTGACGCGGGGGATCCACCGCCACGACGACGATCGTTCCCGGGTCGCTATGGACGGCGGACCGCGGGGATGGAATCGTGTCGGGGATGCGTACGTCGCTGCTGTCGGGTGTGGCTCTGTCGTGGGCCGTCGTTTCTCTCGCTGCGTGCAAGGAGCCCGAGGGCCTGACGCCGAAGATGGCCGAGCTCGCCCCCGAGGGCGCCAAGATCGCGGCCGGCTTCTCGCTGGCCCCGATTCAGAGCTCGGCGATCGCCGACATGCTGGGCGCCGCCGCCACGTCCGACCGTGACGTCTCCGCCATGGTGACCGCCGTGAGCGCGTGCAAGATCGACACGTCCAACCTCCGGGCGCAGCTCGTCGCCCCGCTCGCCGACTCCTCCGACGACATCTTCATCATCATCGAGAGCCCCGGCGTGGGAAAGAAGGACGCGCTCGAGTGCATGGAGGAGGAGTCCGCCAAGGCGCTCGGCGACGAGCCCGGCAACCTCATGCTCCGCAACCACGGCCCGGTTCGTGTCGCCCCCATGGAAGGTGGCGGCTCGATGATCCAGTTCAACGAAAACGCGATCGGCGTCGTCGACGGGTCGTGGGAAGAGGAGATCCTGGGTCGGGTGGAGAAGGCCGAGGCGCGCACCAAGACCGAGATGACGGCCGCGCTCGAGGCCGCGAAGACCGACGCCGACATCTGGGTCGCGGTCGTCGCCAACGACGACGTGCGGTCCGGCCTCGCCGACCTCGCGCCGGCCGACACCTTGGAGTTTCTGACGATCAACGTCGACATCGACGACGATTGGACTCTCTCGGCCGGCCTGCACTTCGGCGACGCGGACAAGGCCAAGGGCTTCGACACCGCGATGGGTGCGGTCAAGGAAGAGCTGACGGTGGGGGCCACGGCCGCCGGCGTTCCCGAATCGACGATGAACTCGCTGAAGTTCGAGCTCGCCGACAAGGACTTTTCGATCTCGCTGAAGATCCCCAAGGCCGACGTGATGGGCCTGGCCACGATGGCCGGCGCCGCGATGATGCAGTGACGCGTCCGAGCGCCGCGCGATCGCGAGCGGACGAGCGAGCCGGGCAGGCCCGCGCATCCGCCGCGCGGTCGGGGCCCCACGGCGAACGGCGGTGAGAGGATTTCGGCGAGCCGGCCGTGTGGAGGAGAGTGAAGACCCACCGTTTCTCCATGCTCCTCCTCGCCGTTGCGCTCTCGACGTCCGCTGCCGGTTGTGACGACAGCAAGGCCGAAGACAGCAAGGCCGCCGAGGGCAAGTCCGCCGAGGGCAAGCCCGCCGAAAGCAAGCCCGCCGCCAAGTCCTCCGACAGCAAGCCCGACGCGCCCGCGGATGCCGGGGGCAGCCCCAAGGCGGGCGATTCCTGCGAGGGGATCAGCGCCGCGGACGGCCTCATCGCCTGCGAGGGCAACAGCATCATCATCTGTTCGTCGTTCTCCGAGTACAAATGGACCAAGCAGAGCGACTGCGAGGACGGCACGAAGTGTGTCGCCGAAGGCAAGAGCGCCTCTTGCCAGTAGTCGTACGCATGGCCGGCGACCCATCGTGCCCCTCCGTCGTCGGTGGGTGAGTGGGTCGACCGGCCAGGTCCGTACGGAAGTCGTCGGCCACGGCGTGACATCGTCGCTGCCGGCGTTCGTCGAACTCGGAGCGGCCTCGGCTTGACGTGCCTGCGAGCCCATTGTGAGATCCCGTGCAGCTGACGATGCAAGCGCGAACCGGAGCCTCGATCTCCGACGCCCGGCACGCCGACGCCGCCATGCGGGCGCAGCTGGAGCGAGTGGTCGCCCGTGCGTGCCCCAGCTGGGCCGTCGCGCACCGTGACGACATCGTGCAGGTCGCCATGCTCCGGATGCTTCGCGCAAAGCGAGCCCGCGAGGAGGACGAGCTGCCCGCCAAGTACCTGTGGAAGGTCGCCTACTCGGCGACGATCGACGAGCTTCGCAAGCTGCGGGCGCGCCGACAGACCCCCACGGGTCCCCTCGAGGACGACAGCGAGCCTCCGGCGGTCGAGGACCCACAGCCGACCCCCGAGACCCGGATGCACGGCAAGCAGATCGGCACCGCCCTGCGCGAGTGTCTGGAGGGTCTCGTCGACGCGCGCCGACGCGCCGTGACGCTCTACCTGGCCGGCCACTCGGCCCCGGAGTCGGGCCGCATCATGGGCGCCAACACCAAGCGCGCGGAGAACCTCGTGTACCGAGGCCTGGCCAACCTGCGCGACTGCCTCGCGAACAAGGGCGTCGCCCCATGACCACGCCGAGCGACCAGCAACTGCGCGATGCCTTCGCCGCCAGCGGCGGGCCGTCGCGCGATGCGGTCGACCCCGACGAGCTGTGGGCCGTCCTGCAGGCCGAGGCCGATCCCGAGCTGCGCGACGCCATGCTCGACCGCCTCGGCCGCGAAGCCGACGTGCTCGAGGAGTGGCAGGTCGCGCGCGCGTTCAGCGAGCTGACCGAGACCGCGGCGGCCGAGGCAGACCTCGAGGTCGTGACCGCGGTGGCGACCGACACCGAGGCGACACCGGCTGCCAACGGTGGGGCCTACCGCTTCTGGCTCACCGTCGCGGCCGCCGCCGCCGCGGTGCTGCTGGCCGTGCTGTTGTGGCCGCGCTCGGCGGTCGACGACTACACGCCACCGAGCCACGAGATCCGCTCGGGGACGGGCGCCACGATCGAGTCCACCGTCGACGGCGCGCTCGACCGCGACGCCGCGGTGCTGTCGTGGACGGCGGTCGACGGCGCCAGCAGCTACGACGTCTTCGTCACGTCCGAGGCGCTCGAGCCGATCTTCGACGCCCGGGGCCTCGTCGATCCCTCCGTGAGGATCGACGCGGCACGCCTGCAGGCGCTGGCGCCCGGGGCCCGGGTGCTGTTCCGAGTCGAGGCCGTCATGCCCGACGGCAGCCGACGTCGCTCGGCCGCCCTGAGCGCGGAGCTACGGTGATCTCCCCCGCCTGGCTCGCGGTCGTGTGGCTCGGCGCCGCATCGCCGGCGCCGCAGATGGACTCGTTCGAGGACTGCGACACGCTGCGGCAGGCCGAGCCCGACGCTCGCCTGGGCTACCTCTGCTACTACCGCCACGGACGCCTCGCCAACGTCCTGGGCCAAGCGCGGGAGCGCCTCGAGGCGATCGTCGCCGACGAGCCCGGCAATGCGTGGGCCGCCGTGTTCCTGGCCAACGTGCTGGTCGATCTCGGCGACCGCGCGACGGCGACGAAGCTCAATCGCGAGGCGTTGCCGACGCTGATGGCGCGCGAGGACATCGACGACGCCAACAAGGCCCTGATGGCGCTCGACTTCGCCACGATGCTGCGGGCGCAGGGTCACTACGACGAGGCGCTGACTCACTTCACCGCGGCGCGCGACTACGCGGCGCGCACCGATCGCCCCGCGCTCCACGCGATGACGCAGCTCGAGCTGGCCGACACCCGCTTCGAGCTCGGCGCCGAGCTGGCTCCGTTGCGCGAGCTCGTGGACGCGGCGCTGCCGATCGTGGTCGAGCAGGGGCAGTACGTCATGTCGATGAAGGCGCTGGTGATCGCCGCCGACGTGGCGTTCGCGTCCGGCGACCTCGCCACGGCGATCGCTCATCGCGAGCGCGTCGTCGAGATCGCGGCGGCGGAAGGCGACGACTACCTCGTTGCCGGAACCCAGGCCATGATCGCGAGCCTCCGGATCCGCAACTTCGATCCCCGGCTGCCATGGGCGGATCCGACGCCCTATCGCGAGGAGACCGAGGCCGCGCTCGAGGCTTGCAAGAGGGCCGACAACTCTCACGGCGAGGCGATCGCCTTGTGCACGCTCGGGGCGATCGAGCCGGACACGGCCCGCGCCATCGAGCACTTCCGAGCGTGCGAGCGCCTGCACGAGCGCAGTGACTACGTGGCGGGGGCGTTCGGCGCCAAGACCTATCTGGCCCAGCGCCTCGCCGACTCGGGGGAGACGCACTTCGACGAGGCGCTGGCCTACGCCGAGCAGGTGGTCGTTTCGGCGGATGCATCCGGCGAGATCGACCAACGCATGCGCGCGCGGATCATCCTCGCGGAGACGCGGTGGCGCGTGGGTCGACACGAGGAGGCCACCGAGGCGGGCCTCGACGCCCTCGACCTGCTCGAGCTGCTGCGCGACGTCGACGTCGACACGCAGGACCGCACGCACACGTTGGACCGGTACGCGTTCGCCTACTACCTGGTCTCGGGCAAGCTGCTCGGGAACCGGGCGAGGACCGACGACGATCTCGAGCTGGCGTTCTCGACGATGGAGCGACTGCGCGCGCGGTCGCTGCTCGAGCGGCTCGCCGTCGAAGACGTCGACGATACCGACGACCCGCAGACGCCGCAGGTGGTCGAGCGCAAGGAGGTCCTCGCCGACATCGCCCGGACGCAGCGACGCCTGCGTGCGAGCGCGGCCGGCACGGACGCCCACGCGAGCCTGCGGTCGGAGCTGGAAACGCTCGAGCGGCGCGAGCGAACGCTCCGAACCGCGATCGCCCGCGACGACCCTCGCTTCGCGACGCTGCACACGCCCGCCCCCCCGACGCTGGCCTCGGTCCGCGCCGCCCTCGAACCCGACGAGGCGATCGTCGCGTTCCAGCTCGCGGACGAACGCGACCACACCCTCGGCGACGAGGGCGGGGCTTGGCTGCTGGTGATCACCCGCGACGACGTTGCGACGTACCGGATTCCGGATCGCTACCTGCTCGGGCATCAGGTGCCGATGATCTCCGGGTTGATCGTGACCGGGGACCCGGCGGCGAGCGCCGCGTTGGTCCGGTTGCACGACGATCTGCTCGGCGAAGCCCTCGCGGCGCTGCCGGCCACGGTGCAGCGCCTGGTCATCGTGCCCGATGGCGTGCTGTACGACGTCCCGTTCGGCGCGTTGCAGCCCTCGCCGAGCGGCCCTCGTCTCGCCGAGCGCTTCGAGATCACGCTGGGCCCCTCGGTGACGAGCTGGTTGCGTTGGCGACAGGACGCCGACGCGCTGCGACCTGGCGTGCTCGCGCTCGCCGACGACAACGCGCAGGCGGCCGCCCCCGCCGCGTTCCGGGGCGCGCTCGAGGCCACCCGCGATCTCGGTGCCCTGCCACGCGCCGCGACCGAGGTCCGCTTGATCGCCGACATCTTGGGGGATGCGACGGTGCGCGTCGGCGACGAGGCAAGCGAGGCCTACCTGAAGTCCGCGTCGCTCGCCGACTTCGGCGTGCTGCACCTGGCCGCCCACGCGGTGGTCGATCAGGAGACTCCGGAGCGCTCGGGCGTGGTGCTACGGGCCGGCGGGCCCGACGAAGACGGTCTGCTGCAGGTGCGCGAGATCGTCGACCTCGACCTCGACGGCCGGGTCGTCATGCTCTCGACCTGCAGCGGGCTGGCCGGCACTGCCGTGCGCGGCGAGGGTCTGATGAGCCTGTCGCGGGCGTTCATCCTCGCCGGGGCCGAAGCGGTCGTCGCGAGCCGCTATCCGCTGCACGACTCCGATGCCATGCAGCTGTTTGCCCGGCTGTACCACCACCTGGACGCGGGTCGGTCGCTGTCGACCGCCCTCGCGCTCGCCCGGCGCGAGCTCATCGCGGCAGGGGCCCCCGAAGCCGCGTGGTCGGGCGTGATCGTCCTCGGCAACGGCGATGTCGTGCTTCGCCCCCGCACACCGCTGCAGCGTTGGTGGCGCGAGCTGGGCCCCTGGCGCATCGGCGCCGCCTCCGTCGCGCTGCTCGTGGGCCTTGTCGCGCTCATGCTCGCGCTGTCGCAGCGACGCCGTCTGCACGGACACGCGCGCGCATGAGCGAGCGGCACTACGTCGGCGTCACAGCGCGGTCCTGACCGTGGTCCACTGGCTCGCGTTCAGCCCGACGGCGCACTCGAGAAAGGCGTCCACCGGGCCTGCCCCGCCGAAGTAGCTCTCGACCAGACACGGGTAGCCGCTGTTTTCCTCGAAGTGCTCGTGGACGCGTCCCGTCGCCACGTCGGTGAACTGCACCGCTGCCCGCCATGGCGGCGAGGCGGATTGGTGCCAGCACTCCTCGGGGATCGTCAGCTCGACCTCGTAGTAGTAGACGGTCTGCCCCGCCTGACTCAGCGTCTCGTTGGTGCTGAAGAAGGTCGTCAGCGGCGTGGGCGTGAACGCCGGTCCGAACGCGGGATACGGCTCGTTGGAGCACGTCGCCGAGATCGCGCGACCGGGCGTCGTCGTGTAGCCCGTGAAGGTGACGGGGTCCTGACGCGACGGCGGGTCGTCGACGGGCAGCGCACAGGCGGACGAGCAGGCGACGGCGATGGGGGCGAGACGGCGAAGCAGGGGAACGTTCATCGTGCAGACCCACGTTTCGCGGTCTGCGATCCTCTCACCGGCCGTTCGGCACGTGCACCGCGGCCCCCATGTTTCCCGGCTCCCGGTCGTGTGGTGGACGCGCCCGGCTGGTACGCTGCGTTCGGCGTGACCGACGACGATGCGGCTCTACTCGAGGCGTGGCACGACGGCGACCGCGTGGCCGGCGACACCCTCTTTCGGCGCCACTTCGACTCCGTCTTCCGCTTCTTTCGGCACAAGACCGACGACCGCATCGCCGAGGAGCTGACGCAGACCACGTTCTTGGCCCTCGCCTCGGCCAGTCGGCGCTTCGAGGGGCGGTCGACCTTCAAGACCTACGTGTTCGCGGTAGCGCGCCGACAGCTGCTGATGCACTTCCGACGGCGCTACGCGGGTCCACGCGAGGTCGACTTCGACGACATGTCCGTCGAGGACCTCGGCGGCACGCCGAGCGCGCTCGTGGCGGCCCACCAAGAACAGACCCTGCTGCTGCTGGCGTTGCGCCGGATCCCGCTCGACTACCAGATCGCCATCGAGCTGTACTACTGGGAGCAAATGTCGACCGTACAGATCGCGCTCGTGCTGGAGCTGCCCGAGGGCACCGTCCGCAGCCGACTCACGCGCGCGCGCGGTCTGATCGCCGAGGAGGTCCGTGCGCTGAGCAAGGACCCGCTCGTGGCCCGGCGTACGGTCGAGGGATTCGAGACATGGGCCCGAGGGCTGCGCGACCTCGGTTCCGTTCGCGGCTGACCGACGTTTGCTCGAAGAAGCCACGTCGACGACTCCGACCGCTCAGTCCCCGACGTAAGGCCACACCTTCTTGAAGTCGCCGGCGGCGAGCTTGCGGGTGTGGATGTACAGGCCGAGTACCTCGGCGTCGCCGAACTCCATCTCGGTCTGGAAGTCGCCGGGCAGCTGAAGCAGCATCTCCGCCGTCGCGGGTTGGCTGGCTTCGTAGCCGTGGTCGCGGTAGCCGAGCAGCTGCGGCAGGATCGGTACGGTGTCGTCGAAGACCTGGCTCTCGTACGCCTCGAGCGCGTCCCCCTTCAGACGCCGGGTCACGCGCGGATGGGTGGGCGCAGGGATCCGCACGGTGGCGTGCATCCTCACCGTGGCCGCCTGGTAGATCCGCGAGTACATGTCCTTGGGTACCTCGCGCCGCTGCAGCGGCGTCCCGGGCGGCGTGTAGATCACCTTCGCCACTTCGCAGTACCCGGCGGCCCCTTCCGGGTCGTCGCCCATGAAGAACGACAGCAGGCCTGCGGTCGGCAGCGTGCCCTCGGGCAGGTGCGGCGCGACCTCCTGCAGCGCGATCTGGGCCAGGAACGTCATCGGCTCCTTTGCCGCTCGCGGCCACGCCTTGTTCTTGGGCAGGTCCGGGTGCCCGCCGAGCTTGGTGCCGCCGGGCGCGAGCGTCGACTCGTCGACGCGACGCGGCAGCAACCACACCGCCGGTCGCACGAGCGCCTCGTAGGCGTCGCCGATCCCGGCCGCTTCGAACGCGTCGCGGTACGCCGCGACGACCTTCTCGAGTGGGTCGAGGGTGGGCTCGTCGTCCGGCGCGACCTCCTCGAACGTCAGGGTGGCGCGCGCACGCGGTGGCGGTGGCTCGCTCGCGAGAGGGTCGACCTCCGGTCGAGGTACGGCGCCGTCCTTTTCGAGCTGAGCGATCAACGTCGCCGCCGCGGCCTCGCGATCGGGGGCCGAGTTCGCGGCGACCCAGTCGCGCACGACGTGGGCGAGCGCGGGGTCGCCGATGCGACCGAATCCCTCGAACACGGCCACCCAGTGCATCCACGAGCTGCGCAGCGCGGCGACGAGCCAAGGCGTGGCCCGCGGATCGCCGACCTTCGCGAGCACCTTGACCGCGCTCGCGTGCCAGTAGCCCCCCTTCGCATCCGGGGCCGGCAAGTACGCACACAGCGGCTCGACCATGCTCGGGTCCGGCGGCAGGATCTCCAGCACCATCAACGCCTGCATCGCCAGCGGCACATCGCCGGGCAGCATCGCCAACAGCGGCGCCGTCCAGCGCGGGTCGGGATTGCCGGCGTTGAGCAGGCCGAACAGCAGGGGCTGGGCTCGACCGCGTCCGGCTTCGGTCTGCAGGGCCGACGGTGTCAGCAGCTCGGCGTACCGATCGAACGTCTCTGCGGGGTCGAGCCGGCACGCGAGCACCACGCCCGCGCGGTAGGTCCGCTCGAGCTCGGGCTCCAAGCCACCCCACCGACGCAGGTCGAGCGCCTCCGCGAGACGCCGCTGGTCCTCGGGTCGCTGCACCTCGTCCAACATTGCCGACGCCGCGGTCTGGCGCGCATCGTTCGTACCGTCGACCACCACCTGCAGCGCACGCTCGAACCCGGCGGGTGTGGTGCACACCGCCGAGACCAGCCAGTGCAGGTACGCCTTGCGGACGGCGACGGCGGCGAGCACCGCCTCGTAGTGCTTCTTGAAGACGCGACGCTGCTTGGTGTCGAGCGACTTGACGTGGGCGTCGCTCCAGTGGCTCTCGCCCGTCGCGACGGCCGCGTCGTCGAGCAACGCCACGAGCCGCTCGGCCGGTGCCTGGGCCGCGCGTGCGAGCAACGCGTCGTACTCGGGTCCGCTCGGCCGCGGAAACGGGGTGTGCGGCGACATCGGGAAGCCCTGCAGGGCCGCGATCGCCGCGTCCGCGTCCGCATGTCCGGTCGACGGCGGCGCGACCGGGGTGGGCATCACGTTGCCGAACAAGACGTCGTCCATCGCACCTTCAGAGCCAGGTGAGAGGACTGTGTGACCGCACCACGGACCCGAGGCCGTTCAGCCGCCGACGCCGCACTTGCCTTCGCAGGCCTCGAGGCACTCGATGTACTCCTCGTTGTCACCGAGGCCATCGGGCACATACGGGCATTCGCTCTCGCACGACTGCATGCACTCGGCCGGCGATGTGCTGCCCTTGCCGCCCTTGCAGCCCACCGCGATGCCGATCACGGCGCTGAGGACCCAACAAACGGCGATCGTCGACTTGGCGGCACGCATGGCAGTCTCCTTGGAGAATGCTAGCAGCCCACGCGCGCGCGGTCGAAAAACCCGGGCTCAGCGCCGCCAGACGTCGACGCGGTAGTCGGCCTGCCCCTCGCGCCGGATCGCGATCTCCACCGCCAGAAACCGCTGGATCAGCCACGCCGTGGTCGTGGTGTGCATCGACGGCTCGGTCGTGCGGAACGCTCCGCCGCCGGCGAGCGCCATGGGCAACAGCAGCTGATCGGCGAGGTGTTCGTCGACCGGCACGTCGGCGTCGAGAAACTCCTGCATGCGGAACACGACCTTCTCGGCCACTTCCTCGGAGGGCACGCCCTTGTCGCCGAAGCCGGTCAGCATCGACACGCCGCTGCCGTGCTCGACCTCCAACGTCAGCACGTTGCCGGGACCGTCGCTCTTGACCTCGACCTTGTCGAGCTCGGTCCAGGGCCAATCGAGGTGACGCTGCACGACCACGAGCTCGCGTCGCGAGATCGACACGGGAAGCTCGGACACGATCCCGCGGGCGAGCCGGCGGCTGATCTCGCCGCGGTGGAGCATCTCGACGCGCTGCAGGGGCTTGCCGCCGCGGATGCCGACCTGAAAGCGCCCGCCCCCCGCCTGCTCGAAACCGGGCCGCTCGATCGCGGCGCCGACCTGGCCGCCGAAGGACTCGACCGCCGGCAAGAAGACCTTCTCGAGGTAGTCGTAGGTCGGCGCCCCCGATCGGTGCGTGGGACCCGAGAAGACGATCCGCGAGTACCCGTCGACCAACAGCAGCGGCCACAAGACCGTCTGCAGCACGAGGATCGGGCTGCCCGACGGCTGCACGAAGAACTCGTACTCGCCGTGGACGATGGGCCCCGGCTCGAAGGACAGGTTCATCGAGCCGAGCTCGTCGCCGGTGACGGTGGCCGAGCCGATCTGCTTGGCGGCCTCGATCGCGGCCAGGTGCGAGTGCTGCAACCCCGGGGGGTCGCGCTGCGCACGGATGTTGACGAGGTTGAGGCCGTAGCCCGTCAGCAGCGACAGCGCCATCCCGGTACGCAGGATCTGGCCTCCGCCTTCCCCGTGCGCCCCGTCGATCGTCAACCAAGGTCGTTGCGAGCTCGTCACGCGTCCCGTTCCACCCTGCTATTTACCACCGCCGGCGATTTGTCGCCCAACGCTTCGCTTGGAGCATCGGTCAACGGGCCACGGGGAGCCACGGCGAGTGCGCAAGGCTCACCGCCAGCGCCACCAACCCGGCGAGGACGAGCCACCCGTACGCGACGTCGAAGCGGCGGGCGATCGGGGAGCGTCGATCACCGCCCACCCCGGGGGCGTGCGCCACGACCACCCACGCGAGCCCGAAGGCCTCGCCGACCGCCCGCGGCTCGTACACGTTGGCGACGACGAACGCGGCCGCCAGCCACGTCCACGCGACCGCTCCGAGGCGGCGCAGCGGCCAGCCCGCGCGCCGGGCCGCCCACGGCCACGCCAGGACCAGCCAGCCCCCCCAGCCGAGCAGCTGCAGCACGTGGGTGGGCTCGGCCAGCCACCGAACGTTGTGCAGGATCCGGTACGTCCCGCTCACGGTCAGGTGCAGGGCCGGCCCGGGGTTGTCGGGCCAGCGCATCGCCACGTAGACGCGCGCCGCGATCACGGCCGCCGTGGCCGCGCTCGTCCACGCCAAGAGCCCGCGCCGATCGGGCTCGTCGTCCAAGCGCAGGGCGAGCATGACCAAGGGCACGAGCCCGGCGCTCTCGCGGTTGAGCGCGCCGATGCCGGCCAGCACGACGCACGCCCCGTACCGGCCACGCGCGACGGCGGCGACCGACGCGACCACCACGGCGACCGCCGGCGTGTCCCACGGATAGAAGATGGGCCACGTCCGCGGCACGACGAGGAGGATCGACAGAAGGGAGAGACCGGCGATCGCCTTGCCGTACGCGCGGGCCGGAGCATCGTCGCGAGCGAACACGGCGAGGAATGCGACGAGCAGGCCGAGGGCCGACAGCGTCTCGAGCCCCAGCCACACGGTGGGTAGCGAGAGTCCGGACGCACGCTGTAGCCAACCGGCGATCTGCGGCATCAGCACGCGGTGTCCGAACGGCAGCGGCGCGGTCCCGTCGACGAGCGCCGCCCAGGGCGCATTGCGGTACTGCTCCCCGAGCTCGAGCCGCAGCCACGCGTACGCGAGCGCCACGACCGGCAGCGACCACGGCAGGAGCCGGCGCATCGCGGGTGTGGGCTCGGACGCCACGCCTCCGAGTCCCACGTTTGCGGCGCCGAACGCAAGCCGCGTCGTGTCATCCGCGGCCACCCGCGGTTGCAAGCGCACCGTGATCTGCCAGCATGGGCCGCATGTCGCTTCGCCGGTTGTACGCCGTCGCCCCCCTCGCGATCGCCGGCTGCCCCGATGCGGGCTCCGATCCGTTCGATGCCGCCGGACCCGGCGGCGACACCACCGTGCCCAGCACGTCGATCACCGCGTCGGCCTCCGACACGGGCGTGTCCTCGGCCGGCACGGCCGACGAGACCGCGGGGATCAAGTTCGACCTCGAAGCGGGGACCGGATCGCCCACGGGCGTCGCGCCCACGTGCGAGGTCGTCGACGACATGAACGCAGTCGGACCATGCACCGAGACCGCGCCACCGGATGCGTTCGAGCCCGAGGTGCAGTGGCAGTGGGACGGCGACGCCGGGATGAACCAGGCGATCGTGATCCCACTCGTCGCCAACCTCACCGACGACGACGGCGACGGCGAGATCGACCTGTGCGACGTGCCGGACGTGGTGGTGCTTCCGTTCGCGCAGTACAGCACCTTCCTCGGGGCGCTCTACGTCCTCGACGGGGCGACGGGTGCCGTTCACGGCTCCACCGCGCCGATCCTCAACGCGACCTTCACCCCCGCGCTCGGCGACATCGACGGCGACGGGTTGCCGGAGATCGTGGCGGTGGGCCACTCGCCGCAGCGACTCGTCGCGTTCGAGCACGACCTGACCCTCAAGTGGGAGAGCACGGCGACGTGGGACGACTACGGCTTTTCGTGTCTGGCGCTCGCCGACCTCGATGCCGACGGGACGGTCGAGATCCTCGCCGACAACCTGGTCTTCGACGCCGCGGGCGGGCTGCTGCAGACGCTGCCCGACAGTGGTGGGACGAGCGGGTTCGGCAACGCGACCACGGCGGCCGACCTCGACGGTGACGGCGACCTCGAGATCGTGATCGGCCGCAGCGCGTGGCACCACGACGGCACCGGGTACTACATGGCCGCGAGCGTCGAGCCGGGCTACCCGCAGGTCGCCAACCTCGACGCCGACCCGCAGCCCGAGATCCTGGTCGACAACTACAACGGCATCACGCTGCTCGAGCACGACGGCACGGTGGTCTACCAGGACCTGCGGCCCACCGGCGTGCCCGCCAGCGCCAACGCGTGGTCACGACCTTCGACGATCCACGACTTCGACGGCGACGGTGCGGCCGAGTTCGCGGTGTCGTCCTCGGACCTGTACGCGGTCTACGAGGCCAACGGTGCGCTGTCGTGGACGGCCCCCGTGCTGGACTCGACGGGCATGTCGGGCAGCACGGCCTTCGACTTCGACGGCGACGGTGTCGCGGAGGCGATGTACGCCGACGAGCACGACATGTTCGTGTTCGACGGGATGGGCGCCCCGCTGCTGTCGGTGCCGCGCTCGAGCGGGACGCTGTCGGAGTACCCGGTGGTCGCCGACGTCGACAACGACGGCTCCGCCGAGATTCTCGTCGTCTCCAACGAGGGGTGGATGGGCATGCAGACCGCCCCGACCCTGCAGGTGATCCGGGACGTGGGCGACCGCTGGATTCCGGCGCGCCGGATCCACAACCAGCACACGTACCACGTCACCAACGTGCGCGAGGACGGGACCATCCCGATGGTGGAGCCGCGGTCGTGGGAGAACCTGAACACGTTCCGCACCCAGGCCCAGATCGAGGGCGGCTCGCTGTGTCAGCCCGAGCCCGTCGGCTGATTGTCATTTTTGGGACCATTGGCAGGAAACGCTGCGCGTCGTCGCGCATAGTGAAGGGGTGACTCACTTGCGTAGCCCCCTATCCCTGTTCTTCGTCGTGGCTCTGACGACGGCCTGCGGCGACGACGACGGCAACGACACCGGCAACGGCCCCAGCAGCGGCGACTCCACCGGCCCCGGGGTCACCAGCGGCCCCACCGACTCGTCCACCCCCGCCGACTCCACGTCGACGGCGACGATGTCGACCTCGGGCGACTCCACGAGCGGCACGACCGGCTCGACGACCGAGGCGACCACCGGTGTCACATCGTCGAGCTCGGGCGACGGCAGCGGCAGCTCCGGCTCCAGCGGCGACCTGGTCACCAGCGGCACGGACAGCTCGAGCGGCTCGGGCAGCACGGGTGACTCCGGCGACTCCGACGGCTCCAGCGGCGGCAACATGATGGTCTGCGGGCTCGATATCCCCCTGCCCCCGGGTAACTTCGAGTACTCGTGCTTGTGCGAGATCGGCGTGTGCACGATCAACTTCATGAACGTCGCGCAGCAGCCCAACTTCGACGCACGCTGCGATTGCCTGTGCATGGACGCCGGCTGCGGCGGCTCGGTCGGCGGCGTCGCCGAAGGCGGACCGTAACGCCGGGCCGCGTGATACGATCGCCCCGATGAGTGCGTGGGTGGTCGGCGCGATCGTCTACGCGCTGGCCACGAGCCCCGATCCGCCCGCGCAGGCGGCAAGCGAGCCCGCGCAGGTCGGCCCGGCCGAGCGCCCGCTGTCGCGACGCGGCGAGCACTGGCGCTTGACGTGGTTGTTGACGACGCACGGCTCGCTGGTCGGCCTCGGGACGTGGACGCTGGGCGTCGGCGCGGGCGGCTATCTCGGCGCCGGCGTCCCGGTGCGTCGGACCCCGGGGCTGCGTCAGGAACACGGCTTCGGCCTCGCGTACGAGATATCCGGCGTGCTCGACGCGGGCATGCAGATGCGTGCCCGCGTCGCGGCGACCGGGCTCGTCGGGCGTGACGGCGCGCTGTTCTACCAGGGCGCCGTCGGCTGGCACGGCTACGACGCCGGGCGTGGCGGGCCGCAAGGACCGAGCGTCGGCGGCAAGCTCGGCATCGCGGCCGGCAACCGCGTGAACATGATCTTCGCCCTGTCGGGCGACGTGGATTTCACGGCGTCCGATCGACCCGGGGTGGCCGCATTTCCGGTCTTGTCGTTGACGCTGCTGGCGGTGGGGTCGCTGTGACGCACGCGCTACCGGTCCTCGTGAGCCTGTGCCTCGCCGCCCCGCCGAGGACGCGCTGCCCGATCCCGATGGTCCGGCACTGACGCTGCAGCCCCGCGACACGGCCGAGGTGGAAGCGCCTGGCTCCCCGCCCGGCAGCGACGCATCGCCGCAGGACCCCGCCCCCGACCCATCGCCGCAGGACCCCGCCCCCGACCCATCGCCACAGGACCCCGCTCCCGTCACGTCCCCGACCGTGCGCCCGGCGACCGTGGCACGGGAGCCCAGCGTCCCCCTGCCGTCGACGTGGACACCGGACAAGGCACGGCGCGTGTGGGTCGCGGGCGTCTCGACGCTCTCGGTCGGCTCGACCACCCTCGCGTCGGCCCTCGTCCTGCACATCTTGGCGAAGGTGTCGCAGCGAAAGTTCGAGAACTTCCCGCGCGGCAACGACGACGACGCGTTCGTCGAGGCGACGTGGCCCGAGACGCGCAAGTTCGCCGACCGCGGGCGCGCGCTCTTTTTCGGGGCAGGGATCGCGTACGCCGTGTCGTTTCTCGCGATCCCGGTGGGCGCCGCGCTGCTGGTGACCCACAGCGCCCGCAGCACGCCCCAGACCCGGCGCCGAGGACTCCGCCTGCGGGCCGCCGTCGCGAGCCCCCGACGTGGAGGCTCGTGACGCGCCGGATCAGCCCAGCGCCGCGGCGATCGCCGCGGTGAGCTCGGCGTCGTCGCGTGGATCGATCGTGCGCAGGTCCAGACGGACCGCGCCGTCTTCGACGTAGCCGACCACGGGCGGGTGGCCCAGCCGCAGGCGCTTGGCCAGACGCGAGGGTTTGTCGCCCGGGACCTGCAGTGCGATCGAGCGGACGGTGTCGCCGGGAAGGCTGCCGCCCCCGATCGTCGCCGTCGCGTCGATGACGGTGTCGTCGCTCCAGCCGAGCTCGCGCGCGATCACGAGGGCGCGCGCGCGCAGCGAGTCGACCGATCGCGCGTACATCTGGTGCAGCGGCAGGTCGGGCACCTCGGCGGTGGCATGGGCGACGAGCGTCGCGTGCAGGGCGGCGAGCGTGGTCTTGTCCGGTCGCAGCGCGCGGGCCATGGGAAAGCGTCGACACCGATGCACCAGATCGGTTCGGCCCGCGATGATCCCCGCCTGTGGGCCGCCGAGCAGCTTGTCACCGGAAGCGAGCACGAGGTCGGCCCCGTCGCGCAGGTACTCCTGGATCGTCGGCTCGGTCTGCGGCAAGCCACCGCCGAGCGAGCCGCTGCCGAGGTCGGCGATGAGCGGCACCCCGTGCGCGCGGGCGAGCGCCGAAAGCTCGGTCAGCGGCACCTCCTTGACGAAGCCCTGCAGCGAGAAGTTCGACAGGTGGCACCACAGCAACGCCCGCACCGGTGGACCGGCGGCAGGTTCGAGCGCGGCCTCGTAGTCGGCGAGGTGCGTGCGGTTGGTGCTGCCGACCTGCACGACGCGACATCCGCCGGCGGCGGCCATCGTCGCGACGCGGAAGCCGTCGCCGATCTCGACCATCTGCCCGGCCGAAAGGGCGACCCCACCGTCGCCGCCGAGCACGGTGCACGCCAGCAGCAGTGCCGCCGCATTGTTGCCCACCACGTGGGCGTCCTCGGCCCCGACCGCCGCGGCGAGCAGCGGCCGCAAGCGCACGAACCGAGAGCCGCGCGTGCCGTCGTGCATGGAGAGCTCGAGGTCGCACGCGCGAGAGGCCGCGGCCATCGCCTCGATCGCCACGTCCGACAGCGGCGCGCGTCCGATGTTGGTGTGCAGCAGCACGCCCGTCGCGTTGAGCACCCGCCGTGGTCCCGGCTCGGCCCAGTCGGCCAGGGTCTGCGCCACATCCGTCGCGAGCGCCTGCGCGGTCGGAACCGACACCGACTCGCCACCGCGGATCCGCGTGCGCAGATCGGCGAGCGCCTCGGCGACGATCCGCTTGACGATGTCGCGACGCCAGGTCGAGCCCGCGAGCGCCGGGGCGTCGAGCACCAGATCCACCTTCGGCAGCGACGAGAGCGCGGCGTGGCCTTTGCCTGGACTGGAATCGTTCATGGCGGCGGTCAGCGCAGGAGCATGGCGGCCACGAGGATGCCGAACAAGACCACGCCCGCGATCGGCAGCAACAGGCTCGGTGCCGCCGCGTGCTGCGTTCGCGGGCCGCGAGTGCGCGTGATCGTCATCGTCGTTTCGCCGGCGGACTTGAGCGCCTCGGCGACTTGCGAGGCGGGATGACTCAGGCGCAGCACGAGGTCGCCGAAGCTCAGCGTATCGCCGTGCACGAGCAAGACCGGGTCGCGGACGCGCTCGCCGTTGGCGAACACGCCGTTCTTGGAGCCCAGGTCGTGCACCCACACGCCGCCCGAGTCGACCTCGAGCCGCGCATGCCGACGCGACACGTCGTGGTCGTCGAGGCGAATCGATGCCCCGCCGCCCCGCCCCACGATGTGCTCGCCGTACGGCAGGTCGTGCTCGCGGCCTTCGTGGGCCCCTGTCGTCTCCTGTAGACGGGGCGTCAAGCGCGGGTCGTTCATCGTCGAAAGCCTCCGAAGTCTAGCAGGGACCATCCCGTGCGCCGAACACAGCGCACGTTCCCGCGCTGGTCGGCCGTCGCCGCCGCGCGCCATCGGTCGTCGCGGGCGCACCGACGCAGGGCCGCGCGCACGATCGTCGACGGTGCATCTGGACAGTCTGCGTCGACGACGTCCCAGCCTCGCCGCCGCGCGAGGGCCAGCAGCGCGTGACCGGCCGGATCGTCGGTCGGCGTCACCGGGCCGAGCGTGTCGACCCCCATGCGCTCGAGCGTGGTCAGCACGACGGTCGGCGACGCGGGCGCATCGTGCACGCACGCGTGTCGGGATCTTGGCGACGACCCGGCGTCGGCGAACGTGACCACCGTCGGACGAGGACCGCCGCCGATCGCGAGCCACTGCGGCACCACGAGCGCCGGCGACGGACGCAGCAGCACCGCACAGGCCGTGGCCGCGTACACCCAGATCGGCACACCGCCGCGGGCTCGACCGGCGCGAGCCACCCGCGCCCCCACGAGCGCGAGCGCCAGACCACCCCAACCGGCCGGTCCGAGCGCGGGCAACCGCTCGACGAACGCCGCGACGTCGAGGATCAGCTCCGCCCCCACGGCGGCCGGCGCCCACGCCCCGGGAACCCACGGCAGCGCGAGGGCCCCCAGCAGGCCCAAGGGCATCACCCACGAGGTCGCGACCGGAATCGCGACGAGGTTGGCCAAGCACCCCCACGGCGACGCCATCCCGAAATGGAGGATCGCCGGTGCGGCCACGGCCCACGTCACGCGCCACGTCAGACGCAACGTCGATGCGCCGGCGGGACTGGTGACGACGGCCGCCATCGCCGCGACCGACAGATGAAAGCCCGGGTCGAAGGTCCACTGCGGCACGACGGCGAGCATCGCGGCCACGGCGGCCGCGAGCGTGGTCAGCCCGTGCGTCGGTCGACGGCGCGCCGACCCGATCCCCACGACCGCCGCCATCAACCCGGCCCGCACCGCCGACGCGGGTGCACCGGCGACGAGCACGTACGCCGCGATCACCATGATGGCCGGCCACACGCCCAGCGCCGGGTGCCACCCGAGTCCCGCGACCGCTCGTGCCCCCAGCCGCAGCGCCCACCACCCCACGAGCGCCACGTGCAGTCCGGAGATCGCGACCAGGTGTCCCAGCCCCGCCGCGCGCAGCGACTCACGAGCCGACACCGTCAGCCCGCCGCGCAAGCCGAGCACCGCCGCGCCGACGAACGCGACCGCATCGTCGCCGCGCCCGACGTGCCAGCCCACCTGCCGCAGCTCGGCGACGGCCTTGGTGACGCGCGCCACCACACCCGACGACGACGCGACGTGCCGGTACGCGTGGTCGACCTGCACCAAGGCCGCGGTGTCGTCGTGGCCCGTCGTTCCCAGCCGCTCGGTCCCGGCGACGAGCGTGTGGACCCACCATCGCTCCCCTGCCCCGAGCGGGCAGATCTCCGGCGGCAGCGACAGCACCACCTCCATGTCGGACCCGGTCGGCCGGGCGGACACGCGACATCGCGCACCCGGGGTGCTCGGCGCGACGGTCTCGAAGGTACGCAGCGGGTCGACGACCCCACGTGTGCCCTCGGTCCACTCCAGGTGCGGGCGACGGCCCGCATCGACCCCGCGCGCCGCCAAAACGGCGTAGGCACAAACCAGCAGCACGCGACGTCGCCGCGGGCCCGCGACGAGCCCACCGAAAACCAGGGCCACCACGGTCGTCCCCGACAACAAGCCGACGACGAGCAGCGGCGCGAGGTCCTCGTACCACCCTCCGAGGATCGAGCCGAGCGGCACGCAACAAGCCGCGCCGAGCCACGCCAGCAGGACCTTCACAGCCTACCCATCGGCCGTGCCCGCGCTTCGTTGCGCGATCGCGATCGATCGTCGGTGACATTTGCCGTTGCGACCGCCGCCGACCTACACTCTCGACCGCCGTGGTCCTCACCCGCATCTGGTCCGTCCTTCTCGCCGTCCTCGCGACGGGGTGCCTGGCGGGCATGTTCATGCTCTCGGCGAAGAGCACGGTCGACTTTTCGGCGGCCGACGAGTCCGCCCTCCGCGCGGTCACCGAGGCCGGCGTCGCGGCGATCGAGGCCGAGATCGCGCGCGCCGACGTGCGACACGCCGACGACTTGTTGCAGGGCGACGAGCTCAACCGCGCGCTCGCGCGCGACGACGATGCCGCCCCGGAGGGGGAGCGCACCCTCGCCGACATCCTCGCCGAGCGGTCGCACGAGTTGCGGGAGACCTACGACTCGGACATGACGATCGCGATCATCGACGACAAGGGCCAGATCAAGGCCGTCAACGGGATCGAGGAAGCCAAGGTCTCCGAGTTCATCGCCTCGCAGGTGTTCGTCAACGCCCCCAAGGACGGACCGCACCGCGCCGCCTCCGTCACGCTCGGCGGTGAGCTCTTCGTCGGCATCGTGACCGCCCCCAACGCGGACGGCTTTCGCGCGATCGCGTTCGAGGCGCTCAACACCGGCGCCGGCTCGCTTCTTCGCCGCGTCGTGGGCTCGACCATGCCGGCGGCGCTGGTCCGCGGCGGCAAGATGGTCGGCGACCTGATCGGCGACCAGCCGCTGCAGATCGAGATCGAGCAACTCAGCGACAAGTACCGGGGCGAGGCGCCGGAGTCGGGCGCCAGCAAGGTCTTCACGATCGGCGAGGGCATCAACGCCCGCATCGGGGCGCTGGGTCGCGTGCCGGGCCCGGCCGGTCGTGGCAACAACGGGTTGATGCTCGCCGTGTTGTCGGGTCATACCGCCGCGGCCGGGCAACAAGACCTCGCCGAGGCCCTGGCCAGCGCCCGCGCCGAGGGCGGCCTGGAGCGGGTGAACTGGATCCTGCTCGTCGGTCTGCTGGTCGTCTGCGCGGGACTCGGCCTGTACCTGCCCAGCCTCGAGGGCCTCGGCCCCATGCACCGCCTCTCGCGCGAGCTGACCGCGATCGCCCAGGGCGCGCAGCACTCCGTGTTCCACGACCGCTACTCCGGAGCGCCCGGCGAGGTCGCCCGGTCGGCAGCCGCCGCCCACGAAGCCCTGCGCCAGGCCTACCTCGCCGAGCTCGAGATCGACGAAGAGGAAGTCGAGGGCGAGGCCGACGAAGACGGACAAGCACGGCCACGTCCTCGCACGGCCCGGGGTCGTCGCCTGCCCACGCGGGGTCACCGGCGCGCGCCGACCGGCCGTCGCTCGAAGATCAACAAGCAGGTCGCCGATCCGCTCGTCGCGACGACGCCCGACGACGGGGTGGAAGACCGCGTGACCGCGCCGAACGTCGCGGCACCGTTGTCGACCCCACCGCCGCCGAGCCCGGCTCCGAGAACGCCCTCGAATTGGGCCCCCGCCGCCGGACTGGCGGCTCCGCCGACCCGCGAGCCCATCGCGCCGCCCATGCCCGCCGCCCCGCCGCCGAGGCCGACCCCCTCGCCCATCACCGCGCCCTCGCCGGCCTCGCCGGTCCCGCCGGCCCCGCCGGCCCCGCCGGCCCCGATGGATGCCGACGACGAGGTCGAGGACGACGAAGACCCCAGCGGCGGCTACTACCGCGAGGTCTACGAGGAGTTTCTGCAGGTCAAAATGGCGTGCGGCGAGCCGACGAACAACTTCTCGTTCGACAAGTTCGCCAAGAAGCTCGCCAAGCAAACGTCCGACATCCAAAAGAAGCGCCCCGACGCCGCCGACGTGAAGTTCTCCGTCTACGTCAAGGACGGCCGCGCCGCGCTCAAGGCCCGGATCGTCAGAGCCTGATGACGACGCAGCCTCCGACGCCGACGCTGAGGAAGATCGCGCAGATCGGCGCGCCGATCCTGCGCGAGCGCGCCCGCGAGGTGACGCCGGCCGAGCTCGCGTCGACACAGATTCAGTCGTTCATCGACGACCTCGTCGCGACGATGCACGACGCCTCGGGTGCGGGCTTGGCCGCGCCACAGATCTACGTCCCACTTCGGATCTGCGCCCTGCACGTGCAGGACAACCCGCGCTATCCGTACAAGCCGAACATCCCGCTGACGATCCTGGTCAACCCCGTCCTCACGCCCGTGTCCGAGGCGATGTTCGACAACTACGAAGGCTGCCTTTCGGTCCCCGACCTGCGTGGTGTCGTGTCGCGCCACGCCGAGATCCGCGTGCAGGCCCTGGACCGGCACGGCGTCGAGATCGACATGGTCGCGCGGGGCATCACCGCCGGAACCTACCAGCACGAGTGCGACCACCTCGACGGCAAGCTCTTCGTCGACCGCGTCACGGACCCCACGACCCTGTGTACGTGGAAGGAGTTCGCGCGGCACCGCGAACCGGCGTTCCGGGCCCACGTCGAAGCGATCGTCGCGCAGTACGGCTCGTAGACCGCGCGCGTCCGGCCACGGTATCGTCGGGGCGCCTCGATGACGCAGGCCGCGGACCTCTCGGCGCTCGCCGACCAGCTCGATGCCGATGGGTACGACGCCCAGTCGCTGCGCGAGCTACAGGCCGAGCTCGATGCGCTGGAGCGACCGCCCGGCTTGCTGCGCCGGATGAGCTCGCGCGCGCGGGAGACGGCCGGCCGACACTGGCGCAACTTCGTGGGCGAGCTGCAAGAGAGCAAGGAGGCCGCCGGGCTCGTGCTCGGGCGAGTGATCGGCGGCGAGCTGTCGGCCGAGGAGAAGGCGAAGGTCCGCGAGCAGCTCGTCGACCTCGTCAAGGTCTTCCCCGCGGGCCTCATCGCGGCCGCGAACTCGGCGTTTCCGATCCCGGGCACCGGCGTGTTCACGCCGTGGATCCTCGCGCGCCTCGGCCTCATGCCCTCGCGCTGGCGCGAAGCACATCTGCTCGACCAGCTCGGCAAGCAGCGGATGTCGCTGGAGCGTGCCGGACGATCGGAAGCGGCGCGCCAGATCGCCGAGCTCGAGCAACAGATCGCGGCCGAGGCCGACGCCCGCGAAGCGGTCGCGGGCAATGCCCGCTTGCTGACGCACTGGGATGCCAACCAAAACGGGGAGTGGGATCCGGAGGAGATCACGGCGTACCGAGAGGAAGTCGTGAAGGTGCGCGGCCTCGCCGACAAGTTCGGCGCCCACAAGCGCTGGTACATCGAAGAAGAGGGCGCGATCTTCGGCGCGCTGCGACTGACGGAGCTGCGCAGCGACCCCGACCTGAGCGAGCACCTCGCAGACAGCGATTTGCTCCTTTGCTACGACGGCAAGAGCGGCTGGGTCGCCCTCCCGGACGTGCTGGGATAGGCGCGGTACGCCGGCCGGCGTGGGCCGGCGCGCGCCCGTGCCCGCTGTAGCCCCCGGTGCTAGAGTCTCCGACCGTGCGCGGTCGCCCCCGCCGAAGCCTCGCCTTCACCGTCTCGACGCTGCTGCACGCGACGGCGATTCTGTGGGGTCAGTGGAACTTCGCGCCCGACGTGGACGTCGACCTCGGTGACTTCGACCTGCAGGAAGTCGAGGTCATCGACGCCAACGCGCTGCAAGGTGAAGAGGGCCTGCCCGACGCTCCGGACGCCCCCAAGCCCGACAACGTCGAAGCCCTGCCCACGCCCGAGGAGATCGAGAAGTTCCGCCTCGAGGAGGAACGGCGCCTCGAAGAAGAGAATCGCCTCAAGGAAGAGGAGGAGCGCAAGAAGCAGGAAGAAGCGGACAAGAAAGAGGAGGAGGGCGCCGAGCCCAAACCCTACGCGCCGCGCGGCACAAAGGCCGACGACCTGTCCCCGCCGCAGTCGACCTTCCATGCGCTGCTCGTCCCCAAGCGGATCCGCAAGCTGCCGTTCGCCGAGAAAGCCGCGGACATGCTCGCGCCCTGGCCGGACTTCGAGCTCCTCGTCAGCAAGGGTGGCCTCGATCCGCTCCGCGACTTCGACCACATCGTGATCGCCAGCCCCGAGATCCGGGACTGGCGGCAGACCTTCCTCGCGGTCGACTACAAGATGTCACGCGAACAGCTCAAGGCGGCCATCGAGCGCGCGGTACGGCGCAACGGCGAGACGATCGAGTGGAAGGTCACCGGCGGCATCGAGAGCGGCAATCCCAAGCCACCCGAGGGCAAACCAGACGTCGACGACCGCTACTTCGTGCTGCTGCCCGACAAGGTCGCGGTGTACGTCCACAGTGCGTTCCTCGAGCACGTGCTCGCGGGACCCAAGGGCGAGGACAAGACCTCCGGCAACTTCGTCGCGAACCTGACGCGCATGAAGCAGTACGCGGCGCGTCAGCCCGGCTCGGGCTTTCAGCTCAAGGTCAGCGAGTTCGCCAAGGCGTTCAAGGTCCGCAAGGCTCGCTCGGACCTGCCGGTCGATCGCGTCGACGAGTTCGAGCTGTCGGTCGAGGCCGCGACCGAGCCGCACCTGACGATCCGGATCTCGATGCTCGACCTCGTCTCCGCCAAGCTGCTCGAGAAGTTCTGGAAGGAAACGCTGCGCGAGTTGATCGACGACAAGATCGCGCTGAAGATCTACGCGGGCGCGCTGTACGAATCGGCGGAGTTCGAGCGCAAGGGCAAGGAGATCACGATCCGCGGCCAGTTCACCGAAACGCAGATCACGTGGTTTCTCGACATCGTCGGCGACTCGGTCGCGAAGATGATGAAGAAGTCGCCCGAGGAGCTCGCCAAGCAGCGGCAAGAGCGGCTCGAGAACTGGGAAAAGCGAAACCAGGGCAAATCGGGCCCGGCCGCCCTCGACGAACCGGCCGAATGAGCGCAAGGGGCGCACGGCCGGAACGCGCGCAAGTATGAGTCTTTCGGCCACGGCGAGCCCAAATTCCGTGGTCCAGACGGTCAAAATTGCACGACGGCCAGGTAACGGGTACGTGTAGAGCGCGCAGGGTCCCTACTTCGGGTCGGGACGCGGGAGGACTGCACCAGCCTCGCGCATTCGCACCCCTGCGAGGAACGCACATCGATGGCGGACGAGGCGAAGGAAAAAGACGAAAAGGGCGAGTCGGAGAGCTCCGGACTCGCAGACATCCTCGAAGTCGCCGAGCAGGTCGGCGCCGGTGACAGCTTCACCGGCGTGGGGATCACGGGCGACGACGACGACGATGACGACGACGACGACCTCGCCAACTTCGGCGCGGCCGCGTCCGCTTCGCTGATCGCCGACGACGACGATGACGACGTTCTGCCACCCGCGCCACCGGCCCCGCCGGCGAGCGCAAGCACTGCGGGCAAGACCAAGCCGCCACCGCCGCCGCCCAAGAAGACGACGCCCCCGGCGGCGCCCAAGGCCGAAGCGCCCAAGGCCGCCCCGAAGAAGGAAGACAGCGGGGTCTCGGTCGTCCCGGTCGCGGCCGACTCCAACCCGGGCATGTCGGAGGCCGCACTGCTCGTCGCGTCGGCCCCCAAGCACACGCCCGCCGCCGCCGCCGCGCCCGAACCGGACGAGGGCGGAAACAACAAGTGGTGGATGATCGCGCTGGGCCTGGCGGCCGTCGGGGCGATCGTGTGGTTCGCCGTGTTCCGCAAGACGGACCCGCCGCCGGAAAAGCCCGTGGCGGAGGCGAAGACCGAGACGAAGATCGCCAAGGCCGATCCGCCACCCGAGCCCGAGCCCGAGCCCGAGCCCGCGATCGTCGAAGACGCGAGCACCGGCGAGGCGACGGGAACGGGAGGCACCGGGACCGGCACGGGTACCGGGACCGGCGGCACCGATGATTCCGGTGGAGACGAGGAGCCCGTGGCCGTCGCCAAGAACGACGACTGGGACGCGACCCGCAAGGCCAAGGGCATCAAGAAGAAGACAGACAACGGTCCGCCTCCGCCCGACGACGGCCCCCCGCCTCCCCCTCCGCCCGAGGAGGACAAGAAGACGGCCGATCCGTTCTCGAAGACCGACGGCAAGTACTCGGCCGAGTGCGTGCTCGACCCGAACAAGCCGGGCTGTGAAGAGTACCGCCGTCGTCAGGCCGCCAAGCTCAAGGACCTCGACGCGCACCTGTCCGACAAGCTGTCGAAGGCTCAGATCCGCGAGGGCGTCAACAAGGTCAAGGGCAAGGCGAAGGCATGTGGGGCCACCCACGGCGCCCAGCCGGACGAGACCGTGCGCGTCAAGCTCTCCATCGAGGGCGAGAGCGGCAGCGTGACATCGGCCGAAGCCCAGGCGCCGCACGCCGGCACGCCGCTCGGCGACTGCGTCGCCAAGGCCCTCGAAGGGGCCACGTTCGACCGCTTCACCTCCGCGGTGCAGGGCACGACGTACCCGATCACGTTCTGATCACGACGGGCCCACTCGATGCTGCGGCGGTCGTCGTCGTGACGATCGTCTCCTCGGTCACTGGGGCAGGCGCAGCGCCAACAGGTCCTCGATCGCGCCCGCCGAGACGGTAGCGGGAAGGTTCGGCAGCACCGCGGCCGCGCCGCTCGGAATGGCCTGCGGATGAATGACCGCGAGCTGAACGCGACGCGACGCGACGTCGAGCAGGATCACGAAGTAGCGATACCCCGCCGCCGGCCGCCGAAAGGCCGCGCCGGGGCCTTGCTGCGGGTTGGACTCGGCCCCTCCGGCCGCTTCGGCGTTGGCGCTCTTGTCGATCAGGTCGACATCGCCCCCGAGCACGGAGACGTCGCATTGCGCTCCGCACGGTCCTTCGCCCACATAGCCCGCGTAGCCGAAGAAGTTCGTGCTGAAGACGTCGAGGTTGGCGAACTCGTTGTTGTCGTTGACGACCTCGAACACGTTGAACTGGCCACAGCCGTCGCCGAGCCACCACTGTGCGGGGTCCTTCGCGTAGCACTGGCAGTCGGAGAATGCGCCGGCGCGCACGAGCTCGCCCAGGCTCAGGCCCAACCACGGTGCGTCCCACCAGTTGCCGCCGGTGCCCTCCGAGCACGGGTCTCCCGCCGGGGTTTCGTCCGCGTGGGGCATGCGCGCCAAGACGACGAGCAGCTTCGAGCCTGCCCAGCCCAAGTGCTTGCCGTCCGAAGCCGGACAGTAGGGCAGACTCCCATCGCCGCATGGGAACACGCTGTCGGTCGATACGTCGACGAGACACTCGGTCCCGATCGCACCGTCGAATCCGGCCTCGCTGTCGTTGCCGGAGAATGCGACTCCCGCCGATCCCGCCGCATCCCAACCCGACACCAGGCTCCACGCCGACCCCGGCCCGTCCGTGGGTTGGTACACCGCGAGCTGCTTGAGCTGCATCGGACCGCGCAGGGTGAGGATCAGATCCTCGTCCCACGGGGTGAGCGCGTCCGAAGTCACGTCGTTGTGCGCGAGGCAGCAGCTGTCGGTTTGGTACGCATCACACGGGCCCACGGCCGGGTCGCGCCGGCTCGGATACCAGCCCGGCGCGCCGATGTCCGAGAACGTGATCGTGCCGCCGTGCGACGGGCGGTCGAGCTCGCCTTCGTCGAACGTCGCCGGGCCGAGCCCGTCGCCATTGCCTCCGTCGTCACCGGCGGTCGCGGGGCCGTTGGTGTCGTCGGCAGCGTCGTCCGTGCCGGGCCCCATGCCGTCCGCTCCGCCAGGACCCGCCCCGCCGTCGGCCGTGGAGGTCGCGGTCATCCCCCCGCTCGTTTCCGACGCCGCGCCGCCGGTCCCCGTGTCGTCGCCCGAGGACGGGCTGCCGCACGCGGCCGCGAGCCCCGCCAGCCACGGCCACCACGCTCGAGTGTGCCGGCGGCTCACCGACACGCCTCGTTCGCCGGGGCCGACACGTACAGCTCGCCGACCGGCAGCGACCGGTCGGCGCCATCGCCACACGCGAACTCGGTCAGCCGGATCGGCTTACCGAACGCCGCGAGGCCGCCCAAGTGCCACTCCAGCGCCTCGGTGGTGTCCGAGCTTGCGCCGCCCGAGCCGCCACAGGCGGCGGACCATGAAATCGAGACCGTGACGGCGATGACACGTCGCGCAGGCATGGCGCGAAACCGCGGCCGGGCTGGTGGCGAGCTCTTCGTGGGTGGAAGTACCCCGCCGCGACGAAAACGGCTCACGCGCTGAGCTGGAATCTCGGGGTCGGGGAACGTAGGACGACCGATGCGGGATCTCTGCGCAAGAACCGGCCTGGCCGGGCTACTTCTGACCTCGGCGTGCACCGACGATGCCGCGGCCTCCAGCGACGCGTCGGGCGACACCGCGGGCACGTCCGCCCCCCCGACATCGAGCACCGGTGACGGCGGCACGGAGCCGCAAGGGCCGACGTCGACCGATTCCGCCGGCCCCACGACGGGCCCGACCACCGCCGGCACGAGCGACCCCCCGGGGTCGGAGTCGGGTGAGACCTCGGAAGGATGGGTCCTGGTGTGGTCGGACGAGTTCGACGGCAGCGAGATCGATCCGCAACGGTGGGAGCACGAGGTCAACTGCTGGGGTGGCGGCAACGGCGAGCAACAGTGCTACACGGACTCGACCGCGAACGCGTTCGTCGCCGACGGTGTCTTGCAGATCGTCGCGATCGAGGGCCCGACGAGCGGCCCGGCCGTCAACGACGACGACCCTGCCTACGACCCGAACGACACGTCGGCCACGCTTCCCTACAGCTCGGCCCGACTGCGCACGCGAAACCGCGGTGACTGGCGCTTCGGTCGCGTCGAGGTGCGGGCGAAGCTGCCGCGCGGGCAAGGCACGTGGGCGGCGATCTGGATGCTCCCGACCGATGCGGTGTACGGCGGCTGGGCGGCCTCGGGCGAGATCGACATCATGGAGGCGGTCAACCTCGGCGTCGACGGCGAGAACCGCGTGCACGGTACCCTGCACTACGGTTCGTACTGGCCCGCCAACGTCAGCAGCGGCACCGAGTACGTGCTACCGGGCGGACTCGACCCGTCCGACGACTTCCACGACTACGCACTCGAGTGGGAGGACGGCGAGATCCGGTGGTACGTGGACGGCCACCACTACGCGACCCAGCGCAGTGACGGCTGGTACACGCTGTACGACGACGGCACCGGCACGATGGTCTCGGGTGACGGCGCAGCCCCGTTCGACGAGACGTTCCACCTGCTGCTGAACCTGGCGGTGGGCGGCGCGTGGGCCGGCAATGTCAACGCCGGCGGCATCGACTCGAGCGCGTTCCCTCAAGCGCTGGTCATCGACTACGTCCGAGTCTACGAGTGCAGCGTCGACCCCTCGTCGGGCGACGGCTGCGATACCATTGGAGACGACTTCGAGGTCGTCGAGGGGCACATGCCCCCCTGAGGTCGGCACCCTTCCCTCGTTGCCGTCATGAGCTCGTCCCTGCCACGACGACCCGCCACGGTCGTGCCCATTCGACCCCTGGGACTGCTCGCCCGGCTTCGGGCGCGCGATCCCGACGCGGCCGCGGAAGTGTTCGACCTGTACGCGAGCTCGGTGGAGCGTGCGGTCCACGGCGTCATGGGCTTGGACCCCGACGCCGAAGACCTGGTTCAGGATGCGTTCGTCGCCGCCCTCGAGGGCATCGACGGATTCCGCGGCGAGGCAGCGTCGCTCGGGCCGTGGATCCGAGGCATCGCGGTGCGGCTGGCGCTCAAGCGCATCCGCTGGAGACGCGCGCGAAGCTGGTTGACGCGTCGGGGCTCGGAGGCCCTGCCCACCCTGTCCGCGCTGACGGACACGGATACCCAAGCCGCCCTCGGTCGCGCCTACGCGGCGCTCGACCGGTTGCCCGCGGCCCAACGCGCCGCGTTCGGGCTCCGCTTCATCGCTGGCATGCAGCTCGACGAGGTCGCGGATGCGCTCGGCGTCTCGTTGGCCACGGCCAAGCGTCGCATCCGCACCGCTCGCGATCGTTTCGCGACCCTCGCGTCGACGGACACGCTGCTGTTGGACTGGCTGTCGCGAACGGGGGGTCGGACGTGACCGACGACCGCATCGTCGACGGACTCGTCGAACGCATCGCCGCCGTGCAGGGCGCGGCGGCACAGCGTGACCGTGCGGGGCGACACGCACGCATGCGAAGCGCTGTCCTCGACCACGTCGCGTGGGACGAGCCGCGATCGCGGTCGATCGGTCGTCACGTGGTCACCGCCGCCGCCGCGGCGATCGCGGCCGTCGTGCTCCTGTGGGTCGTCCGGCCCGCGGAGACGATCGTCGATGCCGCCCCCGATGTGACCGCGCGGCCACAGGCGCAGGTCTTCGTCGTCGAGAGCGAGGAGACGCCGCGGACGATCTCGCTGTCGGGCGGAAATGTGCGCGTCGAGGCGAGCACGCGGGCGCGGCTCGTCGATCGCCATCGCGAGGGCGCGGAGGTCGAGCTCGAGCGCGGGACACTCGAGCTCCGACGCGAAGGCGCGCCGGAGACCCCCTGGCAGCTCCGCGCGGGGCCCTACGACATGCGCCTGCTCGGGACGATGGCCGCCGTCACCTGGACCCCCGAGACCACGGGCTTGCGACTCGTGTCGCAGCAGGGACGCACGGAGGTCCGCGGCCCCGGCATCGAAGGCACGCGCGTGCTCGAGGAAGGTGAGCGGTTGGTGCTCGCCACCGCGGAACCTCCGCCGACCGACGACGTGCCCGCGCGCCCCAGCGACGATGGGATCGAGGTCGCGGACGACTCCACGCCACCTTCGACCGAGGACGCAGCCGTCGCGATCACGCCGGACCGCCCGAGCACCCCGTCGCGCCCCACCTCCCGCAGTTGGACCGAGCTCGCGGCCGACGGGGCGTACGCCGAGGCGCTCGCCGCCGCCGAGCGTCGCGGTTTCGATCGCCTGTGTCGCACGCTCGATGCGGCCGGCCTGCTCGAGCTCGCCGACGTGGCCCGCTACGCCGGCAAGTCCGGCCGCGCCCGAAAAGCCCTGCTCGCACTGCGTCGCCGTTTCGCGGGGACGGAGGCGGCGGCGACCGCTGCGTTCGACCTGGGTCGGCTCGCCCCTCGCGGCGAGTGCGAAGCGGGGGCGACATGGTTCCGCACGTACCTGCGTGAGCGTCCCCAGGGTACGATGGCGGACGCCGCGCGACGGCGCGTGGACGAGTGCGAGACCGATCCGTCCCGATGACGTTGGCCCGACGCACAGCGCTCGCGGTCGTCGTGACTTCCTTCGGCGTCGCGGGCTCGGCCGCGGCCAGCCGGGCGGACGAGGCTCCCCCGACCTCCCCCACGGCCGACGCACGCGTGCTCGTCGTCGATGCGCAGGACGAGGCCTTGACCACGCGGCTCGTCGCCGAAATACGCTTCGTCGGTCTGGAGCCGGAGATCGTCGCGTTGTCGCCCGACGCGGCGCCTGACGACCTCGTCGCGCTCGCGCGAGCGCACCAGGCGAAGGCCGCGATCGCGGTGACGATGCAGGAGGACGATGGGCACGCCGAAGTCTGGATCGCCGACGTGCAGACCGGCGAGCGCGTGCGCGTGATGCTTCCGCTGACGCCGGAGATCGGGCCACGAGAGATCGCGGTCCGAGCGGTCGAGCACCTTCGTGCCCGCATGTTCGAGCCCGCCCCCGGCCCGACCGACGACCCCGAGCCGTCGAAGGAAGCCGGCACGCCGCCGCCGCCTCCGACCCCGCCGCCACGGCCGAGCGCGGCGCGACCGCGGCCGCCTCGCGTGCGCCTCGGCGCGGACGTTGCCGTCGGAGGCGCGCCCGGAGGGCTCGGCGCGCTCGCGCATCTGCGCGCGCAGGTCATCTACACGCCCGTGCCGCGGTGGGGCCTGCTCGCCGAAGGCGCGGCGCCCCTGCACGCCACGGTGGTGTCGGCGGCGGAGGGCGAGGCCCGCGTGCGGCTCGGCTGGGTGGGCGTCGGGCCCTGGGTCGCCTTGCGCGACCCGAGCCGCATCGTGCTGCCCACCCTCGCCGCCACGGCAGGTCCCGTGTTCGTCGGCATGCGCGGCAATGCGGCGCCGGGCTTCGTCGATGGGACCGACGTGGTCGTCGACGCACTCTTCAATGCCCACGCGGGGCTGGAGGTCTCGGTCTCCGCTCGCGTGCGGGTGGGTCTGCGCGCAGCGGCGGGCATCTGTGCCCGCGACGTTCGTGTGCGCTTCGCGGGCCGCGACATCGCCGACTGGTGTCGCCCGTACATCGTGGGCGCCCTGGGAGTGTCGGTGGCCGTATGGTGAGACGCCGCGTCTGCGCCATCGGCGGCGCGCTGCTCCTGCAGGCGTGTGGCTCCGTGGTCGGTGAGCCGATCGGTGCGGGTCCCGCCACGACGAGCGGCGACGCGAGCACGACCTCGGGCACGCGCGGAACGGACACCGGCGAGCCCGACGTGGACACCACGGCGGCCGAGGGCTCGTCGTCGTCGACCGGCTCGAGCCTCGCGTGTGGTTGCGACGACACGCCGGGCACCCGCTGCGTCCGCTTCGTCAACGAATGCGATCGCACGATCTGGCCGGGCGCGTCGGGGACGGTCGAGCCCACCACGGCGTTCGACGACGTCCCGCCCCTCGCCCCTGGCGAGTGCCACGCGATCTCGGTCGTCTCGGCCCTCGGCGGACGTGCCTGGGGCTCGACCGATTGCAGCGACGATGCCTGCACGAGCAGCGGGGACTCCGGCCAGGGGACCCTCGTCCAGTTCAGCCTGCCCGCCGACGGCACGTCCGTGTACGACGTCAGCCTCGTCGACGCGTTCAACCTGCCGATGCAGATCCGACCGCTTGGCGTCTCCCCCGACGTCCTCGACGCGGGGCAGTGCCGGCCGGCCACCTGCGCGGCGGACCTCAACGCCGTGTGCGCGCCGGGCCTCGCCCACGAGGTCGACGGAGTCGTCGTCTACTGCCAGAGCGTCTGCCGCGCCTGCACACAGTGCCCCGACTGCTCCGACTGCGCGGCCACGACCGAGCCGGCATGCACCCCCTGCGAGCCCGTCGCCGACGTCTGCTGTACGGGCGAGGCGTGCGCGGCGAACGAGCACACGATGCTCTGGAAGAGCCTGTGCCCCGATGCGATCACCTACTCCGGCGATCCGACGGCGTTCGCTTGTCCGGAGCCGACCGACATCGACCTCGTGTTCTGCCCGTGACGTGCCGAGCGGCCCTGCCTCGGGGGCTCACCCGCCGGAGTCCTGGTCGCTCTCGGTGGGCCCGAAGTTGAGCGTGAACCCCAGCTTGCGGCCGTCCACCTCACCGCGTTGCTTCGGCTCCGGGATTCGGAACGTCGCGCGGACGCGCACCTTCGTGCCGTCTTGGACGACCTCGACCTCGGGCTTTTCTTCGAAGTCGGGCACGGTCATCGCGATGTTGGCGTAGCTGTCGATGAGCGTCTTGGCGCCGGCCGCCGCTGCCTCGTCCGCGAAGTGCACCGTCGCGTCGAGCCCGAGTTTTTCCCACAGCTCGATCTGCCCCTCGAAGCTCTGCATCGCGATCGGCAGCGTGCCCTCCTCGAGCGCGGCGAACACGAAGATCGGCGCGGCGAGGTTCATGCGCGAGAACACCTCGTCGCGCAGCCGAGTGTTGGTCGGCGGAGCCGCCAGCAGGCCGTCGAGCTCGGCCTCCGACAGCGTCGTATCGAACGTCACGAGGATCGACGAGCCTCGCTTGGCGACGATGAACTCCTTGGGCGTGGTGCTGTCGGGGTCGCCGATTCGAAATCGCTTGTGCGGGCCGATGTCGACCGACGCGACCACGGGAGACGGCGCAGGATGATCGCGCCGGGGCAGGTCGGGTCCGTGACGCGTCGACGACAGGGCCGGCAGGCACGCTTCGAGCTGCGCCGGCTCCCAGTCGCCGTGGATCCGCAGCTGCTGTGGCTCGCCCTTCTTGTCGAGGGCGACGAGGATCTTGTAGGTGCGGTCGAGGACGTCGTCGCGACAGCTCTGCCACGTGGGGGGCGCATCGGCGAACACCGTCGGGCCGAGCTGCTCGAGCGCGGGCGCCTGTCGCAGCTCGCTCCAGTCGATCCCGACCACCGCGCCCGTGTTCGCGTCGAGCGCGGCGAGCTCGCGGGCCGGCCAGCGCGTCAGCGACGGCGACGGCGACGGCGACGGCGCAGCGACATCGCCGGACGGCGCGGCGGACGGCGGTGCGGGCTCGGGCTCGGGCTCGGCCTCCGACCCGACGGACGCGGGCGGCACGTCGACCGCGGCGACCGGCAGCGCCTCGCGAGCAACGACCATCGCCACCCCCGCCGCCGCGACGAGCCCGGTGGCCACGACCGCGCCGGCGATCCATCGGCGCGGGCGACGAAGCGGCGACACGGCACCGATCGGCGTGGCCCCGGCGGGCACCGTGGGGTGCCCACCGTCGTCGTGTCGTGACGCCAGCGCCTGCCCGATCTCCGTCGCGCTCTGAAAGCGTTTGTCGCGGTTGGACTCGAGCGCGCGCAGCACGATCGCGTCCAACCGCGCGTCGCCACGGCCGAGCTCCGAGGGCGAGTCGAAGCGCCCGACGGGCAGCTGCCCGGTGAGCATCTCGTAGAACACCACCCCGATCGCGAAGATGTCGGCGCGGTGATCGACCGCCCCGGGATCGCCGAGCTGCTCGGGCGCCATGTACTGCGGCGTGCCCACGATCCGCCGCGTGCGCGTGGCCGTCGCCCCGCCCGGCTCCTGCTGCAACTTGGCGAGGCCGAAGTCGGCCACCTTGACGCGACCGCCCCGCTCCAGCAGCACGTTTTCGGGTTTGATGTCGCGATGCACCACCCCGCGGGCGTGGGCGTACGCCAGCGCGTCGCACAGCTGGCCGATGATCTCCGCCGCATCGTCGGGCGCGATGTCCTGCGCCATCAGCTCACGCAGGTTCGCGCCGTCGACGTACTCCATCACGAGGTAGTAGACCCCGGCGGCCTCGCCGAACTCGTGCACGCGCACGACGCCCGGATGGTCGAGGCGGGCCAGCGCCCTTGCCTCGCGCTCGAATCGCTCCGCGAACTCCGGGTCGGACGCCAGTCGCGGCGCCATCAACTTGACCGCGACCACACGGTCGAGTCGGATCTGCCGAGCCCGGTAGACCAGGCCCATGCCGCCGCGACCGAGGCACCCGTGCAGCTCGAGGTCGGGGCACTCGACCAGGAACCGCTCCAGATCGACCTCGTGCTCGAGGTCGACCTGCGTGTCGGCGCCACCGAGCCCCAACGCCAGCAGATCGGCGGGAGACTCTCGCGCGGAGCCTTCGGGTGCCGCAGGCGGCGAGCTCATGTCAGTGGGTGTCCTCGGTGGTGCTGATCCGGATCGAGACGCCGGACGAGTCGCCGCCGTGCTTGCGCGACGGGCCTTCCTTGCGCTCGGCCGAGATCTTGGTCGCGAGCTGCTCGAGCTGCTTCTTGGTCGCGTGCACGTCCACCGACAGGGTATCGCCTCCGTGCGACAACGCGATCGCGTCCGACAGGTCCCCGAGCTCCCCCGAGGCCTCGAGCGCGCTCAGGCCGAGCATCGCCTGACCGTAGACTTTCGTGGCGTCGGTGATCGAGTCGAACTCGACGTCGGCGTGCAGGTCCAGCCCCTTGGACACGTCGGCCCAGGCCTCGACGTGGGCGACGTCCTTTTTGCCCCCGTCGTCGCGGGCCACGACCCACAGCGCCGAGCGGTTGGCCGTCGCCGGCGTCGGGTCGTTGGCCAGCAGGCTCTCCAAGCGCGCCTGGCTCGGTACGGGCGGCTTGCCCTCGGCGCCAACGATCGCGAACAGTGTCGGCGACAGCCATTGGACCTTCGTCGTGGTCTTGGAGGGCTTGGCCCCGGCCTTGCCTTCCTTCTTCGCAGCCTCGATGGCCGTGTGGCAGGCATCGACGGCCTTCTTGTCGAGCGCGCCGGACAGGTACAGCTCGAACGTCTGGTTGCCGGTGCCGATGGTCAGCGCGTCGGCCGACAGCAGCGCGTCGCGACACACGCCGAGCTCGACGTGGCCGTCGCCGGCGACATTGGCGTCCGCGAGCGCCTTGGCGACGAACGGAACCTTGGTCAGCGTGCCGAGCTCGACGTGGACGACGGCCTCGTAGTCCATCGTGCTGCCGGGTTCTTGGTCGCAGCCGCCGATCGCGCAGGCTGCGGCGAGGGCGAGAGGGGCGAGACGGAGGTGGGAAGCGGTCATGTCTTCGGGTGACGAATCCGTGCGGCCACGTTACGGGCCCCGCCGAAAAAAAGTCAGCCCACCGGATCCTGGTGCTCGGCGATCGCGCCGATCACGGCACGCAGCTCGTCGTCGATGTCGGCCGTGGACGGGTTGGCGACCGTGTCGGCCACGTGCTGACGCAGGACCGTCCGAAACTCCGTGCGCAGCCGGTGCACCGCGACCCGGGCGGCGGCCTCGGTCGTCCCGAGCCGCTCGGCGACGTCGCGATACGCCGGTGCGTCACCGGAGGTCAGGAACGGTCGCAACGCCGCGAACGCCTCGGCCTTGCCGCGCGCCTCATGCTGGGCGGCGAGCTTGTCTTCGGTCTGCTGCAGGATCGCCATCGCCCACACGTACGCGTAGGCGGCCTCCGGCGTGCGGCCGTCGGGGATTTGCAGGTCGATCCCCGCCCCCTGCCCGGCCACCGAAAGCGGCACGTGCGTCGCCTCGCCGCCCCGCTTCTGTGCGCGGTCTCTGACGCGCGCGTTGAGCAGGTAGTTGCGCAGCGCGCCGAGCAAGTACGCCCGAAAGCGGCCGCGCTCGGCCTCCACCCCGTCGATCGCCGGCCGCGACAGCAGCGACGACAAAAAACCCTGCACCATGTCTTCGGCGTCCTCGGGCGTCAGCCCGTCGCGCCGCAGGTAGGCGTACAGCGGTTTCCAGTACACGGCGCACAGCTCGTGCAGCGCCTTGGGCGAGCCCCCACCTTCCTTGCCGCGGGAGGCCCCGAGCACCACGCTCCAGCGCGTCGTCGGGAACGCCACGGGCGCATGCTACCCCCTGTGACCGGCCCCCCGGCAACGTCGCCGCGCCCGTGCCGGTCTACCGCCGGTCAGGCCTCGGCCGGAGCCACGGAACCCACGATGAGGTTGCCGGCCGAGTCCGCCGCCACGGGCCTGCTGTACAGGTAGCCCTGACCGCAGTCGCAGCCGAGCGCGGCCAGGTGCGAGGCCTGCTCGGCCTGCTCGATGCCCTCGGCCACCACCTCGACGCCGAGGTTGGTCGCCAACGACAGGATCGTGCGCACCATCGCCGCGCTACGGTCGGTGCCGTCGAGTCCGTCCACGAATGCCTTGTCGATCTTCAGGCCGTCCACGGGGAAGCGGTGCAGGTAGCTCAGCGACGAGTAGCCGGTGCCGAAGTCGTCGACCCAGACCTTGACGCCGATGTCGCGGACGTTGGACAGGAACCGATGCACGACGTCGGCGTTGTCCATCAGGACGCTCTCGGTGAGCTCGAGCTTGAGCGCGCCCGTGGGCAGGTCGTACTCCTCGACGACTTCCCTGATCGTCTCGAGCAGTCGCGGGTCGGCGACCTGGCGGCCGGAGATGTTGACCGACACGGCCAGCGGCGCCTGGCCGGGACCGCGGCCGGCGTTCCACTGCGCGATCTGACGCGCCGCTTCCCGCAGCACCCAGTGCCCGAGCGGAATGATGAGCCCGGTCTGCTCGGCGATCGGGATGAACTCCAGCGGTGGCACCAGGCCCCGTCGAGGGTGTCGCCAGCGCACCAGCGACTCGAACGCGACGAGCCGGCCGTCGGCCAGGTCGACGATCGGCTGGTAGTGCAGCTCGAACTCCTCGCGCTCGACCGCCTGCCGCAACGCGACCTCCAGCCGCAGGGTCGACAGCGCGTCGATGCGCATCTTGGTCTCGAACACCGCGTACCGGTCGTGACCGGCTTCCTTGGCCTTGTTGGCCGCGGCCGCGGCGTCGTTGACCACGTCCTCGGCGTCGTCGTAGCCGCGCGTGCTCGTGGTCAGGCCGATGCTCACCGTCGCGTAGATCGTCTGGCCGGTCACCTCGATGGGCTCGCTCACCGACCGGCGAATGCGATCGGCGATGTGCGTGCCGAGCTCGAGATCCTCGACGTTGTCGAGCAGCACCGCGAACTTGTCGCCACCGAAGCGCGAGACCGTGTCGCCGGGACGCACGCAGGCCGCCAGGCGCCGCGACACGACCCGCAGCATCTCGTCGGCGGCGTGGTGGCCCACGGAGTCGGCGAGCCAGCGAAAGCGGTCGACGTCGATCATCAGCACCGTGAACGCGTACTCCTCGGCGTCCTGGGCGACCTGGATCGCGTTGCGCAGCTGCTCCATGAAGGGCTCGCGACGCGGCAGGTTCGTCAGCGGGTCGAAGCGGCTCTCCTCGCGCAGCTTCTGCTCGCGAAGGCGGTAGTCCGACGTGTCCGTCAGCGAGCCCGCCATGCGCACCGGTCTACCGGCCGCGTTGCGCTGCACCACACCGCGGGTGATCACCCAGCGGTACGTCCCGTCGGCGGCGCGGATACGGTGCTCGTGCTCGTGGTACGGCTTTTGCCCCTCGAGATGCGCGTCGAGATCCGAGCGCAGCTCGGTGATGTCCTCGGCGTGGACCCGCGTGAACCACTCCTCGGCATCGTTGGCGATGTCGTCGACGCCGTAGCCGAGCAGCTCTCGCCAGCGCCGGGAGAAGTGCATCTCGCCCGACTCGAGGATCCACTCCCACACGCCGTCGTTGGAGCCTCGCACGGCGAGGGCGAAGCGCTCCTGCACCTCCGAGATCGCGCGCTTGTTGTTCGCGCGCTCGATGGCCGAAAACACCGTCGACTCCAGCAGCGGGGCCGACAGCTCCGCCGCGCGCACGTAGCCCGACGCACCTTCGTGCAGCGCCCGCGTCCGTCGCTGGCTGCGCTCGTCGGCCGGCGAGATGTCGTCGACGTACACGATCGGTACCGCCGGCACGCGACGGTCTCGCGAGAAGCGTGTCCACGCGCGTCGGTCGTGCGTGACGGCGAAGATGACGACCTCGAAGTCGTCGTTGGAGAGGCGCTCGAGCGCGAGGATCTCGTCGCCGACCTGCTCGAGCACGAAGCCGGGATCGTCGAGCGAGGAGAGCATCGACGCGACACGGGCGTACGCCTCTGCGTCGTCACCGACCCACAACGCGCGGATCAACACGGGTTCGGGATCCTCACGCGTGGACGTCAGCGGCTGGAAGCGCGCTGCGTTCGCGAGCCCGGTGAACTCCTGGGTCTGGCGACTCAATCCCCCGTCTTTGCCGCGCTCGCTCGTCTCTCCCTCCATCCCCACGTTTGGACACCGACCGGGTCGTCACCAGCTGCCATGGCTGCCATGGCTGCCGTGACTGCCATGAGAGCCATGAGAGCCGTGACTGCCGTGAGAGCCATGGCTTCCGTGCGAGCCGTGGCTGCAGTGCTGACCGGCCAACTGCGGCGCGCCCCCCTGCTCGGGCAAACCACCCGGCGGACCTTCGTCCGCGCTGTCCTTCGCTCGCTGGGCGATGTCCCTCTGCGTCGAATTCAGCATCGCCGCCGGCTCGCGCTCGAGCTGCGGCAAGTCTTCGTCGAAGTCTTCAGATTGGACTTGTCCCATCGCGAACGTCGTCCCCGTTCACACCATCATATCAAAACGTCGGACGAGAACGCGCGAAAGCGCACGAACGCGCACGATCATCTTCGAGGGCGGATGCGCGCGCGTTGAGGCGTGCAGCCCCCAAGTCCGCGCGACGCGCCTCGTTCAGGAATTGTCCTGGAGAAAGTGCGTTCGCGGCCGGATCGTCGTCCACCGCTGCAGCACGTCGACCGCCGGACCGCCGCCGCCGAGCTTGTCGAACAGATAGTCCTGGATGCCCTTGTGCACCGCACACATCGTGCTCTCGCGCATCCGGCCGAACATGGTGCCCTGCGTCTTGTGATTGTGCTCGGGCTGCGTGCCGCAGTAGGGCTGGTAGGCGCAGTTGACGCAATCGGGCTGCTGGTCGAGGTTGCTCGCCAGCGACATCGCGCGAATCGTCGGGTGGCCGACGATCTCCCGGTAGGTCGACGTGTGCACGTCTCCCAGGCGGAAGGCCGAGTCGCCCATCTCGTGGAGCATGCGGCCCTCGTCGGAGCTGAAGATCTGGCCGTCGTAGTTGTAGGCGAGCTGGCCGATCCCCGCCCCACCCGGCGAGCGGATGTCGAGAAAGTTCGGGTCCTCGCCCGACAGGATCTTCGTCAGAAAGATGGCCGCGTAGCGTTCGAGCACTTCTTCGCCGCGCAGGTTGAGCTCGATCATGTAGTCGACCGCCTCGCGATAAAAGTCCAGGTACGCCTGCCGCGGGTATTCGACGACGCGCCGTGTCTTCTCCGCGAAGCCGAACGGATCGACCGGGCGCAGGAACAGTGCGCGACAGCCAAGGCCCACGTACGTGTCGACGATCTCGCGCGGGTGCGACAGCGCCTCGCGCGTCGTCGTGAGCAGCGCTTCGACATGGTACAGGGTGGGGTCGAGCCCCATCTGCCCGTAGGCCTCGTTGATCCGACCGATCCAGCCGGTGGCCTCGTCGAACGCCGACAGCGTCCGAAGCTTGCGCTGCTTGTCGTGGATGGCCTTGGGTCCGTCGATGCTCGTGCAGATCTGAACCTTGTGTTCGAGCAGCCACCGCAGCTTGTCTTCGGTCATCAGCGCCAGGTTGCTGACCATCGTGAACTCGAGCTGCTTGCCGACGCCGGCTTCGGTGGCCCGGGCGTTCTTGGCCAGCGCGTACTCGATGGTGTGCTTGACCACGTCGAACGCCACCAGCGGCTCGCCCCCCTGAAACTCGATCGTGACCGACGGGCTCGTCGACTGCAGGATCAGATCCACGGCGCGCTCGGCGGTCTCGGTCGACATGTCCGTGTCGACGCGATCCATGTCCGCTCGCGACGCATGGCAGTACACGCACGTCTCGTTGCACCGCAGGGTCACGACCATCAGGTGCAGGTTCGGGCCGTACCCGAGGAAGTTGCGCCGTCGACGGTAGCGCTCGGCCATCGCCGGCACGTCGATCGTCTCGCGCAAGAACCCGCGCGCCGACAGCTCGCGGGTGATAGGGGCGTCGGGCGGCAGCGTGCCCGTGGCGAATTGTCGGAACTGGTCGGGCGTCAGCAGCAGCCAGTCACCGGCGAGCCCGGTCACCAGCACCTTGTCGGCGACGGCGCGGTAGCGAAAGAACGCCGGACCGCGGCGGTCCAGCTGCGCGGACGCGGGCAGCAGACTCGCGCTCACGTCTCCCCCTCCGGCGCCTTCTTGCCGTGCTTTTGTTCCCACGACTGCGCGATGCCCAGCGGGTCTTCGAAGGCCTCGTCGGAGAAGTCGAAGCCCGCGAGCTCGTCGAGCGACGGCGGCCCGATCGCGCCGCCGAACGCCTGGGTCGTCACCGCCTCGATGACCGCCCGATTGTTGCGCGTGATGTCGGCTCGCCAAGCGCACGACAGCAGCTCGTTGCCGAACTCGCCGGCGAGCGCGCGCAAGCCGGCCTCGTCGATCGCGGTCTTGGACGTCAGCCGCACGGCGAAGCGGTCGGGACCGACGCGATCGAGAAACACCCAGCAGCGATCGATGAACACGTAGGCCGCGCCGTACAGCGCCTCGAGCGGATAGACGGATCCGTCCACGGTCATGGCGACGGCCCCCTCGCCCAGGGCGACGTCGAGAAGATCGGGCAGCGCGTCCGTCATGATCGCAAGCCTACTGCGGCGACGGCCCACGGCGAAACTGCACGAGCCATTGGTTGGCGGTCCCCGGCGCCACGTCGATGCGCTGCACCGCCGACAGCCCGAGGTCGGCGAGCACGGCCGCGGCGGCCGCGGCGTCGTCGTTGCGGAAGTGCTCCCATCGCGCCGTGGTCGAGCGGCGGGCCCGTTGCGTCTGCGCCGGCATCCGCGCGAGGCCGAAGGCGACGTTGTCGACGACGGTCAGCGTGCCGCCCGGGCGCAGGCACGCGGCGAGCTTGGCCAGCACCGCCCGTGGATCGGTCAGATGGTTGTAGCTGCGCAGCACCAGCACGTGGTCGAACCCCTGCTCGGGCGCGTCGAAGTCCTCGGCCGCCACCGCCCGCACCTGCCCCCAGCCCCGCCGGGCTCGCACGCGCGCGGCGAGCTCGGCGTCCGGCTCCAGGCCCAGGTAGCGCACCCGTCCCGCCTGCACCGCCGGTCCGAGCAGGTCGTCGTAGGGCCCCTCGCCGCAGCCGACGTCGAGCACGTCGCCGGTCAGCGTGGCGAGGATCTGTCGCACGCGTTCGTCGTCGCGGGAGAACACGTCGAGCATCTGCGGCTCGTAAAGGCCCGTGCACTCGTCGCGGTGCGGGCACGGCTCGCACTCGGCGGCGCGCCGCAGCGGCACCAGGTCGCGGGCGAAGTCGTCGGGCGCATCCTTGCGACTGGCGTCGAGATAGACCTGCCCGAGCGTATGCTTGGTCTGGACCAGCTGCGCGTCCGAGAAGTCCCGCGAAGCCGCGTGGTAGACGGCCAGCTTCCCGCCGTGGCGCACGAACAGATCGCGACCGCGATCGTGGGCGGTGCTGCCGTCGGTCCGCAGCGGACAGGGATCGGCGGGCCCGTCCCAGATCCGCTCGAACACCCAGTCGAACGAGTTGCCGCGCAGTCCTCCGGTGACCGGGCGCAGCACGTCGGCCCCGCGGCGGGCGATGTACTCGGAGAACAGGCCGGGACACGACCCACGGTGCCGACACTGCCCGCAGATCTGGGAAGGCTGCGACTTGTTGAGGTCGTCGACCGGGAAGAAGTCGGGCTCGCCGATCTCCACCATCGTGCGAAAGTGGTGGGTGCGCAGATCGTCGAAGCGATCGGCATGCCGCGGCAGCAGACACAGCGGGAAGCCGCCGTGGGTGAAGCGCGGTCCCTCGGGACCCGCCGACGACAGCCCGTGGTCGATCGCGGCCGCGACCTTGGCCGCCGCATTCGCGACGTCGGGCACGAGGCGATCGAACAGGTGGTCGGCGCCGCCCTTGGGCTCACAGCCGGAGAACTTGAGCGTCACGTCGGGAAACTGCAGCACGTGGTCGACCAGCGGCAGCAGGTGGTCGACGTTGTGGCGCGTCACCACGCAGTTGACGGTCAGGTCCAGCCCCCGCCCCGACAGGTTGCGTAGCGCGTCCACGGCCACCGCGTGGGAGTCCGCCCGCACGAGCCGGTTGTGGATCTTGGGCTGCGCCCCGTGCAGCGACATGTACACGTATCGCAGCCGACGCTGCAGCAGCTTGTCGAGCACCGGACCGTACGCGAGCACGAGGCCGTTGGTGACCAGGCCCAGGTCCATGCCGTGGCCGGCGATGCGATCGGCCCACGCCATCAGCTCGGGGCGGATCGTCGCCTCGCCGCCCGAGAGCACGACCATGTCGTGGCCGAGGGCGGCCGCGCGATCGATCTTGGCCTCGACCTCGGCCGACGTGCCCTGGATGTGGCGCACGTCCTGCGTGTGGCAGAAGCTGCAGTGTTCGTTGCAGGCGTACCCGACCTTGATCAGCGCCTTGCGACGTCCCGGGACGGTCGTGGCCGCGGGCGCGGCGGGCTGCGATCGGGCCGGCGTCGTCACGGCGACACGATCATAGCCCGGCCATGCGCAGGACGTCCTTGGTCCGCTTGCCCAGCTCGGTCTTCGTCTCGCTGTAGATCCGCGCAAAGGCCTCCTCGATGGGCTCGTCGGCCGTCCACGCGTCGGCGACGAGCTCGCCGGGCAGCTCGCGGCGCAGGATCCGGTACGCGTACGCCGCCGCGTACAAGTCGTCCATCAGCCCCATCGGGCCGAGGTCGGCCTCGGGCAGCACGTCGTCGGGCACCACGAAGTACGCGAGCACCGAGGCGACCATCGGGCGCGCGGTGTGGGGCAATCGCTCGTCGACCATCAGCTTGGCGAAGAACGAGAACACGTCCGGGGCCAGCCGCACGGTGTGCTCGCGCGCGCCGGTGTATTCGAACACGAACTGGCGCAGCAGCGCCGAGTAGTCGGGCAGCTCGAACACGGCCCGAGTATACGCGGCCCCCCGCGCGGCGCGGGGCTCACACGCCCGAGACGTTGGCGATGACGGCCTGTGCCACCACGAGGGTGGTCACCCCGTCGCTGTACCCCGTGTACCCGGCCATCACCGGCACCACCACGAACGGTGTCCCGTTCACGGTGGTGAGGTCGGCGTCGAGGGTGTCGTCGGCGTCGCCGTCGACGAGCAGCACGTGCGAGGTCTTGGTCGTGGTCAGCAACGCCGCCCGGTCCAGGACCAGGGTGTTGGCGCCCGAGCCCGTCAGGTCGACCGCCTCGATGCCGACGAACGCCACGGGTGGCAGCGCGGTCAAGTCGAGGGTGGCGCCCGCGCCCGTCAGCCGCAGCGTGTCGACACCCGAGCCCCCGTCGCACCGAAAGAACTGCGGCGAGGCGAGCTCCACCACGTCGTCGCCGGCGCCCGTGTACAGCACGTCCGGACCGCCTTCACCGAGCACCGTGTCGGCGCCGCGCTCGGACACGATCACGTCGTACGACATCGACCCGGTCAAGGCGTCGTCGTCGGGCGTACCGAAGTGGGTCACGTGGCCGGAGTAGTCGCCCCCGAAGACCACGTAGACCCGCCCGGCGTTGAGCGCCGACGCATCCGAGCCGCGCGCCGCCACCAGCAGGTCGCGGTGCCCATCGCCGTCGATGTCACCGCCGCCGGCGAGGTCCCACGACGACTCCTCCGACACGATCGTTCCGTCGAGCGCAAAGCCCCCGACCCCGGTCGCCACGTCGGTGAGCGAGACCGATACGCCGTCGTCCTTGCCCCACACGACCCACGTGCGACCCGCTCCGACCGCGGCGTAGTCCGACAGCACCGCCCCGATCGCGAGGTCGGCGAAGCCATCGCCGTCGATGTCGCCCAGGCCCGCCCCCGACGTTCCCGAGAAGTCGCCCGCCGATTGCCCCGGGATCGAGAACCCGCCCGCGCCGGCGTGCACGTCCACGAGCGGCACGGGCGCGTCGTCGGTCTTGCCGAACACGAGGTAGCTGACGCCCTGGAAGTTGTCGCCCACGTTGGCGAAGGGTGCCGTGACCAACAGGTCCGCCCGGCCGTCGCCGTCCATGTCACCGGCGCCCTCGACCACGGTGCCGGCCTGATCGAGATCGTCGACGCCTCGGATCGCGTAGCCCCCCGCGTATCCCGCCAGCGAGATCGCATTGGTGCTCGTGCGTCCGAACACCACGTAGACCTGGCCGGAATTGTTGCCGTTGACGTTCGACAACGGGGCCGCGACCGCCACGTCCGCGAGGCCATCGCCGTTGGCGTCGCCGGCGGAACCGACTTCTTGCCCCGCCGCGTCGCCGATCGACGCCCCCGTCAACGTGATGCCGCGGCCCGTCGCAGCGAGCGTCGCGACATCGACGGGGCTCGGGCTCGCGGATCCGAAGACCACGTGCGCCCTGCCCTCGTCGTTGGCGCCCGCCGTCGGTCCGCCCACCACCACGTCCGACAAGCCGTCGCCGTCGAAGTCACCGACCCCGGCGACGGACTCGCCGAGCGTCTCGGCCACGCCGTTGATCACGAAGCCACCGCCACCGCCGCCGACGATGCCTGCGAGGTCGACCGGGAGCGTGTCGGCCTTGCCGAAGATCACGTACGCCCGGCCCGCGTCGGCGTTGGCCGTGGGCGCGCCGATCACCAGGTCCGCGAGGCCGTCGCCGTCGACATCGCCCGCCCCCGCGACCGACTCGCCCAGACCGTCGTCCGCCAAGCCGTCGATCGCAAAGCCTCCCATGCCCATCTCGACGTCGGCGAGGGTCACGGGCACGCCGTCGGCCTTGCCGAACACGAGCCACGCCTGGCCGTCGCCCCCCGAGGCCGCCGGCGCACCGATCAAGATGTCGTCGAGGCCGTCGCCGTCCACGTCGCCGGCGATCGCGACCGCGTGGCCCGCCTCTTCCTGCGCGCTCACGCCGTCGATCGCGAAGCCGGCCACCCCCTGCTCTTGCAGGTCCAACGACATCGTCGTCGGCGCCACGACGATCCGCACCCGTGCCTGCGCCGACCCACCCTGCCCGTCACCGACGGTGTAGGTCAGCTCGTCCTCGCCGAAGAAATCCATCGCAGGCGTGTAGGTCAGCGCGCCGTCGGCCGTGATGTCGGCCGTGCCGCCCGCCACGGTCGTCGCGTCGAACGCGTCCACGGTCAGCGTGCCGCCGTCGGGATCGTCGTCGTTGACCAACACTCCGGACGCCGCATCGACGACGAGGTCGCCGGCGCCGAACATGACCAGGTAGGTGTCGTCGCGCGCGCTCGGGTCGAGGTTGGGCTCGCCGGTGCTGCTCGACTCCGCCGCCGTCGTGGAGTCGTCGACGAGCCCGGTCGAGGTCGAGTCCGTCGCCGACGACGTGGCCGTCGAGCCCGCGCTCGACGAGGAGTCGAGGCTCGCCCCCGAGCTCGTCGTGCCCGTATCCGTGCCCGCGGTGGTGGTCCCGTCCGTCGCCGTGTCACCGGTGCCGGACCCGCCATCGTCGCCGCAGGCCGTCACGAACGCCGTCGCGACGATCGCCACGACGATCGCCGCCGCCCATCGTCGCTCCCACCCAAGCTCCCAACCAAGCTCTCGCCCAATGATCACGGCTTCGAAGATACGGCACCTGTGGTACAGATCGAAGCTGGGAAAATGCCCTCCACTTCCGCCGCACTGCTGTTCGCGTTCGGCCTGGGCCAATGGCTCGAGGACGATCCGAGCCTGCTGCCGCCCAGCGCCCTCGCCCCGGTGCTGGCGTCGGAGGACATCGAGGCGGGCACGTTCCCGCCGGAGGTCGAGCGGGCACGTCGCGCGGTCGCGGGGCTGGACAAACGACCGGAGACGCCCCCCACGTTCGACGACTTCGCCTCGGCCATCGAAGACCTGCCCGAGACCGTGACGCCGCGCCGTCGCGTGTGGGTGCGGCACCGCCTGCGCCCCCGCGAGCGTCTGTCACAGATCGCCGCCCGCTACGCGACCACGGTCGACGACATCGTCAACGACAACCGTCTCGATCCCAACCTCGATCCCGATCGTCTCGCCTCCCGCAAGTACCGGACCCTGCGCGTGCTCGCGCGTCGCATCCCGCCGCCGCGCCGCGAGGTGATCACCAAGGCCGCGGCCGGCGAGACCTGGGGTGACATCGCGCTGCGCATGCGCGTGGAGGAGCTCGACCTGCGCTCGTGGAACTGGCAGCGCCGCAAGCTCGACGCGGGCCGCGAGCTCACCGTCTGGGTGGACCCGATGGCGAAGGGGTTTCTGCATCCCGGCCAAGGACCCGAGCCCCCGACGACCTTCGAGGTCAAAGCGGGCGCGCGCAGCCGCGGTCGTCCGCAACAGGGGCGTCTGGACGGCGGTCTGATGCTGCCCAAGTCCGAGCTGTACTCGCGACGGCCGGGCAACGGGGGCCTGTACGGGAGCTCGCACACCATCGAACAGATCCAGCGGGCGTTCGCCGCGTTCCGCCACGACAGCGGGTACGACGGCGAGGTGATGATCGGCGCGATCAGCCGCAAGCACGGCGGTCCCTACAGTCCGCACATCTCCCATCAGAGCGGACGCGACATCGACATCCGACTGCCGCTGCTGCCCGGCCTTCCGACCGTCGATCACCCCAACCCCGACGAGGTCGACTGGTACGCGACGTGGGCGTTGATCCGATCCTTCATCGACACGGGCGAGGTCTCGGTGATCTTCCTCGACGTGTCGCTGCACCGACGCCTGTACGAGGCGGCGCGGATCCTGGGCGAGACGCCCGAGTCGCTCGAAGAGCTCATCACGTGGCCTTCATGGAAGGGCAAGAACCCGACCGTCAAGCACAGCGCGGGCCACGACACGCACATCCACGTTCGGATCGCGTGCGGCCCCGACGAGCCGCGGTGTCTCGAGTCCAACGGCCGCAAGCCCCGGCGCGCCCGGATGGCCAGGGCGCGCGTCGCCCAACCGTGACGGCGACCGCACCGCACGCCTGGCACCTTCACCCCGACGAGTCGGCGCAAGCGTGGGGTGGGTCGGCGGTGACCTACTCGCAGCCGATCGGTTGTGTGCTGACGACGATGTCGTCGATCCAGCGCGTGAGGCCTTGCGGGGCGCCGCCGGGCCACAGGTTCTCGATCGCGACGGCGTTGATGCCGTAGTCCTGCCACTCGCCGCGCCAGTCCAGCGCGTCGGTCGACGCCTCGTGCACGTCGTCGACCCAAAACTCGAGCGCGCCGTCGGCCTTGCCCGGGGTGTTGAGGCGCATGTGGACCTCGACGCAGTGCCATTGGCCGGAGGCCGGCGACGAAAACAGCTCCGTGGCGCCCACGAGACCACCGATCGACTCCAGGCCCGCCGCGTCGTCGTAGCCCTGGCACGTCACGTCCCCCGCCGCGACGCAGGTCTGCGGGGTGACGGCCAGCGTGGTCGCGTCTCCGGCGGACGCGACGTGGGCGACGAACGCCTCCGACCAGTCTTCGGCCGCGAACGACATCGCCCGGCTCAAGCGCCCCGGACCGACGTCGGGCCAGCCGAGCTCCATGCGCACGCGGAAGCGCCAGTACACCTCGTCGAAGTCGTCCTGCGGGGCGTAGGCGGGACGGATGCCGTGGTCGAGCGGGCTCTGCCCGAACGACACGATGAGCAGGCCGGCGCCCTCCTGGCCCTCGGCGTAGGTCGACTCCATCGACCGGCTCCCCGACGCCCCCATCCCGTCCACGAGGCGGAAGCGGCCGTCGGCATCGGCATACTCGAAGAACCGCTCGATCGGATCGGCGACCGACTCGAAGTCCTCGCAGAAGATCCAACCGTCGGGCAGGTCGGCGGGACAGCCGGCCTTCATCTCGGGCGCACCGTCGTCGCCGCCGTCGCCACCGGTCTGGCCGGGATCGGGTGGCGCGCCCGTGCCCGAGTCGGAACCGGCACCATCGTCGGCCGCGCCGCCGTCCTCGCCGGGCGGCTCGTCGAACTCCGCCCCGTCGCCGCCCGCGCCGGTCAGGGCACCACCGTCGAGCGCCTCGTCCTCGGCGGCCGAGCTGCAACCGGCCGAACCGATCGCGAGCGCGCACGCCAGACCCAGGGAATACGACCTCCGGGAGTTTCGGCCCCGGTACACCGATTTGGCGCTCATCCTCATCGCAGCAAGAGAAAGTAAAGGCAGACGATCATGATAGCAGCCGCGACGCGGCTGCACGCCATGATCGACGCGCACGTTGCGGCGGTGAGCAGGGCAAACACACGTCGCCGCGCGCGCCTTGGAGAAAAACGGCGCGCGCCCGAGGCCCGCCCGGCGCCGCGTACATGTGCCCAAAGGTGCTCGACCGGCCGTCGATTGCCGTCGATTGCCGTCGGTTACGGTTGCTCCGACAGGAGAGCTGCGATCGCCGCCTCGAGGTCGGCGTAGTCGTCGCGGCATTGCGCGTGATCGGCCGGACCATCTCGGTGGAACTCCGGGCCGGGATGGACGAAGCGGATCTTCCCGGTGCGATCGATCAGGAACGAGACAGACGTGTAGTCCCGCTCGCCCGACGACAGCCAGTACGCCTCCAGCAGCGACCAGTCGTCGTCGGTCGCCACCGCGAACTCCCAGCCCCAGCCACGCACGACCTCCGCGATCGCAGCGTCGTCGCTTGGGGTGCCCCGCGGTTTGGGATGGTGGATGCCCACGACGCTCAAGCCGGCGTCGCGGTACTTGCGATCGAGCTCCGCGAGCGCCGGCGCGGACGCGCGGCAAAACGGGCACGTGTCGGTCCAAAAGCGGATCAGTCGCACGCGGTCCGACAGCGGTGTCGGTGGCGGGACGACCCAGTGCGCGTCGGCCAACGAGGGCGCGACCACACCGATCCGATCGACGCCGCCGCGCGACGCGGGGACGCCCGCGGGGGTGACCGCGTCGGTTCCCGCCGCACAGCCGACGAGCGTGACGCCCACACCGGCGCATAGTGCGCCGATTCTACCGAGGTGACGTAGTCGCGCGAAAAACAACGATTCGCTTCCGGATCGGACGCCGGGGATGATAACTCCGTATGCGCCGATGGCATCTGATCTCGCGGGACTCAAGGACTACGTCGACGGATCCGAGCCCTGGTTCCGGGAGCGCATCACCACCCTGGTCGAGCACCCGACGGTCAGCCCGGGCAAAGAGGATGACCAGGCGATCCTCGCCGGCGCCGCGGCGGCGCGCGACATCATGGCCGAGGCCGGTGCGACCGCCGAGCTCGTGGCGTCGGGCGGTACCCCCGCCGTGTTCGGTCACTTCAAGCACCCCGACCCGAAGGCGCGCGTCGTCGTCTACAACCATCTGGACGTTCAGCCGGCCGACGCCGACCAGTGGATCCAGTCCGATCCGTTCAAGCTCGAGGTGCACCCGCATCCGGAGCGCGAGTTCCTCTACCGCGGACGCGGCTCCACCGACGACAAGGGTCCGGGCCTGTGCGCGCTGCGGGCCGCGTCGTTCGTCGCCGCCGCCGGGTTGCCGATCGACGTGGGCATCTTGTGGGAGACCGAAGAGGAAATCGGCTCACCCAACTTCGGCAACGTGGTCGATGCCAAGGCCAAGGAGCTGTCGTGCGACGCCGTGATCGTCTCGGACACGATCTGGCCCAGCGACACGCAGCCGGCGATCTCGATCGGACTACGCGGATCCTTGCAGGCGGTCTTGCGGCTGCGCACCGCCGGCAAACACTCCCACAGCGGCCTGGTCGGCGGGGCGGCCCGCAACCCGATCCGCGAGCTGTGCAAGGTCGCCAGTGCCATCCATGACGCGACGTTCTGGCGCGAGGATGCCCCGCAGCCCAGCCCGGCCGAGCTCGACGGCTTCATGCGGTCCGGCTTCGACCTCGACTACTTCAAGCGCGCGCACGAGCTGACCAAGCTCGAGTCGGACGTCCCGCTGGAGGTGATGCTCGCGATCTGGGCGCGGCCGACCTTCGAGGTCCACGGGCTGGTCGGCGGGCACATGGGTCCGGGCGTCAAGACGGTCGTGCCGGCGCACGCCGAGCTCAAGAGCAGCTTCCGCCTGCTGCCGGGCCAAGACCCCGTCGCGATCGGCCGTCGACTGCAGGACTTCGTCGCCGCGATCAATCCCGACGTCGAGGTCGAGATCGCAGGCTACCTGGCGCCGTACCGTGGCCCCGACTCCGGGCGCGTCCACGAGGCGATCCGGACCGGGCTGCGGGCCGCGACCGGCAAGGACCCCGTGACCGTGCGCGAGGGCGGCTCGATCGGCGCGGTGCCGATCCTGGCCGAGAAGCTCGGCGTCGCCGTGCACTTCTTGCCGCTGAGCCTGCCCGACCACGGCTACCACGCGCCCAACGAGTACTTCGACTGGCGGCAGGCCAAGGTCGGCATCGAAGCCTGGATCCGCGCGTTCGCGGCTCTGGCCGCGGGCTGAGTCAGGCACAGGCGGACGCGACGTCGGGCACACCGGTCAGGTGGGCATCGACTTCGCGCGCGATCGCGAGGATGAGCTCGAGGTGCTGGACCGCGAGCTTGTCGCCGTGCTCGAAGCCGACCTCGAGCACCTGCAGCTGCGCCCCGAGGGCCGCCCGTGCCTCGTCGGCCAGACGCGCTGCGGTCAGGGCCCACGTGGTCGGGTCGAGGTCGGTGTCGATCTCGTAGTCCCGCGCGCGCGGGGCCGCGGCACTGCTGTGCTCGACCATGTTGCGACGCGCGTGGGCCAGCGACTCGCCGAGCTCGCGGACCGCCGGCGCGAGCCCAACCCGCGCGTCGCGAGCCGCCTCGAGAGCGCGCCCCGCCGCCAGCACGAGATCGGCCGGTCGACGCGCGCCCGCCTGCGCGGAAAGCCACCGCGCCTTCGCGTCGGACGCGAGCGCCGGCACGGCCCCGGAGAGCACCGTGGCTGCCTGCCGCGCGGTCGCCGACGTGCGATCGAAGGCATCGATCACCTGCGTGCGCGTCGAGTCGAGCTCGGTGGGCAATCGCGCCACCGCATCGGTCCACGCGCGACGATCGGACTCCTTGGCGGTCGTGCACAGCTGTTCGACGAGCGCCTCCACCCGCCGCCGTCCCCGCGACAACGACTCGGCGACTTCGCGGCGGATCGCCCCCAGGGACTCGGGCACGCCACGCGCTACCGCCTCGATCGCGGCCGGTCGGCGCGACGGGGGCTCGCGCTGCGCCTTCGCTTGGGCGGCGTCCAGATGGGCGCGAAGGGCCGCGGCGATGAGGTCGTCGCGCCCCGTGGGCCTTCCACTGCTCGTGAGCGCCTCCGCACGCGCGTCCACCTCGGCGACGAGGTCCGCCTCCAGCATCACGATGATCGAGCGACGGCTCATGGGCAGCAAAGCGAGCGTACCCGAAGTCGGCTCACCGGTTTATGCTCGCCCCGCCCTTGTCCGACGGCGGCTACATTCTCGCGATCGACCTCGGCACGTCGGGCCCGAAGGTGGCGATCACGACGCGATCGGGCCAGGTGCTCGGCTGCGAGACGCATCCCACGCAGCTGCATCTGTCCGACGGTGGCGGGGCCGAGCAGGACCCCGACGACTGGTGGGCCGCGATCGTGGCCGCGACCGCGAAGCTGCACGCGCGCAAGCTCGCGCCGCCCGAGGCGATCGCGGCGATCGGCGTGACGAGCCAGTGGGCCGGGACCGTGCCGGTCGATGCCGCCGGCCAGCACCTGCACCGCGCGATCATCTGGATGGACTCGCGCGGGGCCAAGTACGTGCGACCGATGGCCGGTGGGCTGCTCGAGATCCAGGGATACGGCGTGCGCAAGCTGGCCAAGTGGTTGCGCCGGACCGGTGGTGCCCCGAGCCTCGTCGGCAAGGAGCCGCTGGCGCACATCCACTTCCTGCGTCACGAGCGGCCCGACGTCTTTCGCCGCACCGCCACGTTCCTCGAGCCCAAGGACTATCTGAACCTGCGGCTGACCGGCGAGCGCTACGCGACGTACGACTCGATCGCGCTGCACTGGGTCACCGACAACCGCGACATCGGCCGCATCGACTACGACGACGAGCTGCTCGGGCTCGCCGGGCTGTCGCGTCGTCAGCTGCCGAAGCTGACCGGCGCCACCGACGTGATCGGGACGGTGACCGCCCAGGCCGCTGCGGACCTCGGCATCGGCAAGGGCGTCAAGGTCGTGGGCGGCACGCCGGACGTGCAGTCGGCGGCGATCGGCTCGGGTGCGGTGCGAGACTTCCAGCCGCACATCTACCTCGGCACGTCGTCGTGGCTGACGTGCCACGTGCCGTTCAAGAAGACGGACCTGTTCCACAACATGGGCTCGCTGCCCTCGCCGATCCCCGGGCGGTACTTCGTCGCCAACGCGCAGGAGACCGCGGGCAGGTGCCTGGAGTGGCTGCGCGACAACCTGCTGTACTGCAAGGACCCGTTGTCCCCCGACGGCCCGCCCGACGATGCGATCCCGCGGATGCTCGAGGCCGCCGCACAGGCCCCCGCGGGCTCCAACGGACTCGTCTTCACGCCGTGGCTGTACGGCGAGCGCTGCCCCGACGCCAACCACACCGTGCGCTCGGGCTTTTACAACCAGTCGCTGCGGACCACGCGACCCGACTACGTGCGCGCCGTGCTCGAGGGCGTCGCGTTCAACAGCCGATGGTTGCTGCAGGCCGTCGACAAGTTCACGGGCCGGCGCGTCGATCCGATTCGGGCGATCGGCGGCGGGGCCCGGTCCGATCTGTGGTGCCAGATCCTCGCCGACGTGCTCGACCGCACGATCGAGCAGGTCGCCGACCCGGTGCAGTGCAATGCCCGCGGGGCGGCGCTGTTGGCGGCGTTGGGCCTGGGCGACACGACCGTGGACGACATTCCCAAGCTGGTGACCGTGGCCCGGCGCTACGAGCCCGATCGTGGGCACCGCGGCGTGTACGACGAGCGCTTCGCGGCGTTCATGGATATCTACCGGGCGACCAAGGGCATCTACGCGCGACTGAACGCGCACTAAAATCCCCGTCCCGGAACCGACGACCTTACCCGAGGCAACGAACCAACGTGGGCATCGCCGACCGCACCAAGCAACGACTGCAGACCCTCTCGGGCAGCGTCCTGACGACGATGTTCGACTACGCCAAGCGCATGCCGTTCGTCAAAGACCGGATCGAGGCCGAGTTCGAGTCGATGATGAAGGACCTGCGCAAGGCGGCCAAGCCGTACCGCGACCAGCTGCCGACGCAATCGCGCCTGCCCGAGACCGGGGTCGCTCGCGACGAGCTCCTCGAGCAGATGCGGTCTCTGCAGGAGCTCGAGAGCGACCGCTGGCGCGACGGGTTCGTCTCCGGCGCCGTCTACCACGGTGCCTCCGAGCACATCGATTTCCTCAACGAGGTCTACGCGATGCATTCGCAGACCAACCCGCTGCACTCGGACCTGTGGCCGTCGGTGGTCAAGTACGAGGCGGAGGTCGTGTCGATGACGGCGCAGATGCTCGGGGCGGCGCACGTATCCGACCCCGACGAGGTCTGCGGCACGGTCACCTCGGGAGGCACCGAGAGCATCATGCTCGCGATGAAGACCTACCGGGACTGGGGCCGTGCCGAGCGAGGCATCCGGCACCCGGAGATGGTCGTGCCGGTCACTGCCCACGCCGCGTTCGACAAGGCCGCCCACGCGTTCGGGATCAAGCAGATCAAGGTGCCGGTCACCCACGACATGGTCGCCGACCTCGATGCGGTCAAGCGATCGATCTCCCGCAGCACGGTGGTCGTCGTGGGCTCGGCCCCGGCGTTCCCCCACGGCGTCATCGATCCGATCGCGGCGATGTCGGAGCTGGCGCTGCAGCGCGGTATCGGCTTTCACACCGACGCCTGCCTGGGCGGCTTCGTGCTGCCGTGGGCGCGCCGGCTCGGCTACGAGGTGCCCAAGTTCGACTTCTCGTTGCCGGGCGTCACTTCCATGTCCGCCGACACCCACAAGTACGGGTACGCGGCCAAGGGCACTTCGGTGGTGCTGTACCGCCGACCGTCGCTGCGCCGACACCAGTGGTACACGACCAGCGACTGGCCGGGCGGGCTGTACATGTCACCCACGTTCGCCGGCAGCCGCCCCGGGGCGCTGTCGGCCGCATGCTGGGCCGCGCTGATGTCGATGGGCGAGCAGGGCTACCTCGCCGCGACCAAGAAGATCCTCGACACGGCCGACGTCATCAAGAAGGGCATCGCCGAGATCGACGGCGTGCGGATCCTGGGCAATCCACTGTGGGTGATCGCCTTCGACTCCGAGGACCTCGACATCTACAAGGTCATGGACTTCATGACCAAGCGGCACTGGAACCTCAACGGGCTGCACCGTCCGTCGTGCGTGCACCTGTGCGTCACGCTGCGCCATGCCGAAGAGGGCGTGGCACAGCGCTTCCTTTCGGATCTGCGCGAGGCGGTGGCCCACGTGCGGGCCAACCCCTCCGAGAAGGGTGGCATGGCGCCGATGTACGGCATGGCGGCGACCCTGCCCGTGCGCGGTGCGGTCTCCGACATGCTCGAGCGCTACCTCGACGTGCTGTACGAGGTCTGAGAGGGTGCACCCATGGCACTGAGCCTGTCCCTGGAAGGAAAGGTCGCGATCGTCACCGGCGGAGGTCGGGGCATCGGTCGCGACATCACGCGTTGCCTCGCCGCCGCCGGAGCCGACGTCGCGATCGCCAGCCGCAAGCTCGAGGTCCTCGAGGAGACGGCGCAGGCGTTCGCCGACCTGCCGGGCCGCGTGCTGCCCGTGCAGTGTCACGTGGGACGCGAGGACCAGCTCGACGCCCTCGCCGACCGCACCGAGGCCGAGCTCGGCCCGGTCGACATCGTGGTCAACAACGCGGTGACCAACATCGGCCAGGGCCCATCGCTGAACGTCGACGGCGCGATGCTCGACAAGATGGTCGAGGTCAACGTCAAGTCGGCGATCCGGCTCGTGCACCGGCTCGTGCCGTCGATGATCGAGCGCGGCGGCGGATCGATCCTCAACATCGCATCGATCTCGGGGCTGCAGCCGCAGGCCGGCGGGCTGCTGTACAGCTTCACGAAGGCCGGGCTCATCATGCTCACGCGCAGCTGGGCGCGCGAGTTCGGGCCCAAGGGGGTGCGCGTCAACGCGATCGCACCCGGGCTCATCAAGACGGACTTCTCCGCCTACTACTGGCAGGACGAGAGCCGGATGAAGGAGCTCATCGGCGACCAGCCGCTGACGCGCATCGGTGTCCCCGAAGACATCGGCTTCGCCGCCGCGTGGCTGTGCTCGGACCTCGCGTCCTTCGTCACGGGGCACACGCTCGTCATCGACGGCGGCGCGACGGCCTGAGGGCCGCCGTCACTGTAGGCCGCCGGTGCCGCCCATGCCCGGGTTGCACATCGACGTATCGAACGTACACGTCAGCGGGTCGCACGACAGCGCGCCCCCGCCGAGGCCGAGCGCGGCGCACGTGAACCCCTGAAGGTTCATCCCGTCGCACTGCTCGCCGGGATTGATCACTGCGTTGCCGCAGTTGCCGTTGCCGCCCGTGCAGCCCGTCGTATCGAACGTGCAGGTCGTCGGGTCGCACACGAGATTGCCCGGCGACAGGCCGAGCGAGACACAGTCGAACCCCTGCAGGTCGGCGCCGTCGCACTGCTCGACGCGCCCCACGATCCCGTCGCCGCAGACGTCGGCTTGGCCGCCCGACGACGACGAGGTCTCGGGCGCATCGGTCGTGGCGCTGCCCGAAGACGACGTCTCGGGCGGCGGCGCGACGGTGGTCGCTGCGGGGCCCGTCGCGTCGTCCGACTCGGTCGAGTCGACCGACGTCGCCGGACCGGGGCCATCGGTCGCCGTCGCCGTGACCGTGATCGTCCCGGGCGAGGACGCCGAAACGGAAACACTGGTCGTGGCGACGTCTCCACTCGAGGAGCTGGACCCGCTGTCGGTGGTCCCCTCGCCCGCGGCGGATCCGGGGCCGCACGCGACGGCGAACAACGCGACACACACGACCGAACGCGACGACACCAAGCTCATGCCCGCATCATATCACCGGCAGGCGCGAGACCGGCTTTCCTCGCGCGGCTGCGATCTCCGCGTCGCCGTGGCGCGCCAGATAGTCCTCTCGCAGCCCCGGGCAGTACGACTCGTGCACACAGCCGACGCACGCGGGCACATGCCGCTGTCCCGTCAGCTTGCTACCGCGCAGATCGAACGTGGCGTCCGGCGTCACCACGCGCACGCCGACCGCGGCCGGATCGTGGGCATGCCCGGCGTCGTCACCGAGCAGACAGCGCGGGATGTGCAGCGAGCGCAATCGCATCCCGTGACCGCGCGCGCGAACGAACGCGTCCGACAGCCGCGGCATCACCTCGGTCATCCGCGGCATCGACTCGGGAAACGCCGCGTTGCGATCGGTCAGCGACACGAACCACAGGTCGGCCTTGGTGACCCCGAGACCCGCGAGCCAGTCGATCGCGTCGGGCACATGGTCGGCGGTGTCGGCCTTGACGATCACCTCGGCGAGCGGGTCCAACCCCCGCTCGACCATGCCGCGCAGCGACGCGACCATCGCGTCGTAGGTCCCGGCCCGATCGACGAGGCGCTCGTAGGCCTCCCGCCGGTGAGCGTGGATCGACACGTGCCAGCGCGTGACCCCGGCCTGCACCAGCCGCTCGAGGTTGGCCGGCGGCGCGAGCAGCAGCCCGTTGCTCTGCAGCTTGATGTCGTCGTAGCCCAGCTGCGCCGCCGCCCGCACCAGACCCAACAGGTCCGGCCGGATGGTGGGTTCGCCGCCCGTGAAGGAAACTGCGGTCAACCCGCGCTGGCGCCCCTCGCGGAGCGCGGCCACGACCGCCGCGGTCGACAGGGACCTGGACCGCATCGCCGCCGTGATCGTGCAGTAGTCGCACGCGAGGTTGCAGTCGTACCCCAAGATGACGTCGAGCAACGGCACGCTCCCACTCCCCGAAACATAGGGTAGGATCTTTTCATGGCGCGCTCGCGAGGACTCGATCCCCTGCCGCTGGCCCGGCGGTCGTTCGTGGCGTTGACCGGGCTGACCCTCGTGGCCGCCGGCTGCGGTGCCGCCGACTCGGCCGCCTCGACCGCAGCTTCGGGCACGCTCGTGGATCTACGGCCCGGCGCCAAGTTGGCCACCGGTCGTGTCGTCGCGATCCACCCGGTGCACTACGGCGCGATTCCGGTGGTGCTCGAGACCGACGGCGGCGCGCGCTTCCAGGTCGACGTGATGGCGCGCGATCCGAAGGTCGCTGCGCCGGCGCAGACCGACAAGCTCTCGCTGTTCGTGGTCAACGCCGGCGACGGCGACACGGCGACCGACGAGGCCCAAGGCCTGTCGGCCATGGCGTTGGCGGCGGCGCTGCGTGAGCGCAACGTCGACCAGACGTCGCTGCCCGAGCTGCTGACGATGTCGGAGCGGGCCGCCCGCTATCCGGACGTCCCGCTCCAAGTTCCGCTCGGCTGACCCGGCGGCGCGACTACTGCTGACCCCAGCCCTGCGGCGGCTGGCCCTGCGGCGGCTGCCCGTACATGGGCTGGCCCTGCATGGGCTGGCCCATCCCCATCGGTGGGCCCATCTGCTGCGGCGGCTGGCCGCCGTACGGCTGACCCGCCGGGGGCTGGCCGTAGGGCTGCTGGCCCATCTGCGCGAGACCGCCGACGCCGAGATTGACGTTGCCGAGGATCTGATTGATGACCGCGCCGACTTCCTTCTCCACCGCCGACTGCTTGCTGTAGACGAAGATGAAGTACAGCACCAGCGGGATGAGAACCCCCAAGAAGACGACCGCGAGCACGAAGCCGATCTGAAGGCCCATGTTCGGGAAGCTGGCCACGACGATGATCTTGTTCTTCCGAACGACGACGTTGGCGCCCACCATGCCCGTCTTCTCGACCACGAGGAACGACTGGCGCGGGTAGATCTTGTACTGCGGCAGCGCCTGCTGCAGCGCCGGCAGGAGAGTCGCGTTGTCGATCGGCTGAGAGATGGGGATTTTCATTTCGGTGACCCGATGGGTGGACGTGCACGATACCCGGCGGTTGCAGCGCGAGCGAGCAGAAACCAGCGCGCGGATCTGCCCGTAGTCCGCCCCGCGGGGTCCTACATACCCGCCACCGTCACCTCGGCCTCGCGCGCGTGAATGCGTCGTGCGAGGGCGTGGCTGGTGGCGCGCGTGGTATTGCGGGGCAGCTCGGCGTCGGCCGGCTCGGCGTGGCCGTAGAAGATCGCGTACTTGTCGGTGGTCAGTGGTGCCGCGTGGGGGTGCGCATCCTTGCGCGCGACCATGAGCGCGAAGCCGACACCATCACGGCGCAAGTGCACGCGCAGCTCGCCGTCGACCGGGCCGACGATGCGATCGACGGTCCAGCCGACGAGCGCGTCCCCTTCCTTCAAGTCGTCGAGCAGCGCGCGCGCGTCGGCCCCCGCCGTCATCGGGACGGCCGGCGGCACCGGAGACGACGCCTGGACGTCCACGTGCAGATCCACCGCGCGCGCCCACACCACGGCGGCCAGCACCGCGACGGCGATCACGGCCGGGCCGATCGCGTCGCGACGCGTCATCGACCCTCCGGCGTGAGCTCGAGGATCTGCATGCGCTGGCCGGGATGTAGCACGCGGGTCTTGGCCGCCCACAGCTGCGGCGGCATGACCAGCGGCAACCGAACGTCGCCGGTGAGCACGAACAACGCCCCCGGCTCCACACGATCGGGACGCAGCTCGTCCGGAAAGACGGGCGTGCCGTACATGCCCTGCGACAGCGCGGCGAAGATCGCGGCCCGCTGACCGTTGACCGGGTTGGTCAGCTGCGTGAGCTCGTACAGCTGGTCGGCCTGCACGAGGTAGTACACGCGCGCTTGGGGTAGCGCGCCGGAGCGGTGAAGGTACGCGGCGAGGATCGGCTCGTTGGTGTAGATCGGCCGGTCGCCGAGCTCGTCGGCGTGCTCGCGAAGCCGCGCGAGCATCTCGTCGACGTGCGGCACCATCGTGGCCCGATCGATCCGGGCCCCCGACGACAGCGCCGCCGGACCGACGCCGAGCAGGGTCGCGATCGCGAGCCGGGCCAGCAGCGGCCAACCGGCCCGCGCCACCGCCACCGCGGCCGCCGTGGTCGAGATCGCATATGGCGGCGCGGCGAGGCCGTCGTCGCGAAAGCCCGCCAGGGCCACGGCCGCCCCGAGCGCGAGCGCAGCGGTCGCGTGGAGGCTGCGCGCGGTCCAGTCGGTTTCCGCGACGCGTCCGACACACAGTGCGAGGGCCACGACGGCCGGCATCAGGTACCGCGGAGACTGATCGAAGTTGAACAGGCGCAGCGCGGGCAGGCCCAGCAGCGCGAGCAGCAGGACGCCCGTGCCGACGGCCAGGCCGCGCTCGACCGGACCGAGGTCGCGCCACCGCACCGTCAACGCCAGCGGCCACACCGCCGACAGCGCGAACAAGGCGTGTGACAGCTGCGAGATCGGCGGCGCCCCGCCGTGTCCATCCCAGAAGGGATTGTCGGGCATCGGCGCACGCAGGGCCGGGGGGTAGTGCAGCATCCAACCGATGTACTGGTGGTAGATCGTACCCGCGAGACCGTAGACGACGGGCCATACGAACAGCCCGAGCACGAAGCGGCGATCGCCCCGCGTCCACGCGACGACGGCCAAGGCGAGCGCGACGACGACGAGCTCGGCCCGGACCCAGCCGAGCGTGCCCATCACGATCCCCGCGGCGAGCCAGCGTCCGGACGACGCGGCCCACACGACCACGCACAGTCCCGCGACCGCATCGGCGTTGGAGACACCCGAGGCCGACCCGGCCACGAACATCGGCGACAAGGCGAGCACGGCCGCAGCGACGTTGGGCGCACGATGACCGAGATTGCGGGCCGCGGCTGCGAGCGCGAGCACGGCTGCCGCCCCCACGCACGCGTGCGCCCACGAGAACACGCCGAGGTCGCCGGCGAACGGCGCGTACAGGATCGAGAGCGGCGGTCGCACCTTCTGCAGAAACACCGCCGGCACGGGGTCGCGCGCGACGAGCTGCGCGAACAGCTGCGTCAGCAGGCCCTCGTCGTTGAGAAAGCGATCGTCGCCGAAGGCGGAGGCACACAGCAGCAGGTGCAGCCCGGCCAGGGCCCACGCGATGCGTGGGCTCGAGCGAGGGTTCAACCGGCACCTCGCGCGCGGGCCCACGCGATGTGCCGCGTCAGCCCCTCGTCGAGCGAGACCTCCGGCCGCCAGCCGAAGCGCTCGGCCGCCTGCGTGCGATCGCAGCGCAGGCACGCGACCTCGGCGGCGCGGGCCGGACCATGCTCGATGGGCGAGGCCGAGTCCGCGATCCGCCGGATCCGCGCGGCCAGCTCGGCGATGGTGACCGCCTCGCCCGAGCCGAAGTTGACCGCCTTGCCCTCGGCCTGCGGATGCGTCCCCATCACGAGGAAGGCGCGGACCATGTCGTCGACGTAGGTGAAGTCGCGACGCTGCGTGCCGTCGCCGTAGACGACGAGCGGGTCGCCTCGCAGCGCGCGGTCGATGAACTTGGGGATCACGTCGTACGGATGGCGCGGCCCGTACGTGTTGAACGGCCGGATGATCGCCACCGGCGTACCGAACGTGCGGTGGTAGGCGTAGGCGAGTCGATCGGCGGCGACCTTGGACGCGGCGTAGGGCGACGTGGGCTCGAGGGGATGATCCTCGTCGATCGCGTCGCCGCGCGTGCCACCGTAGATCTCCGACGACGACGTGACCACGACGCGCGCGATCTCGGGCCGACGGCGGCAGGCCTCGAGGACCGCCTCGGTCCCGCCGAGGTTGGTCCGCAGCACCTCGCCGGGGTACGTGAACGAGCGCTCGACGTACGCGTCGGCGGCGAGATGGAAGACGACCTCGGGCTCGGCGCGCACGATCGCGTCGGTGGCCTCGCGACCGGCGACGTCGACGGCGAGGACGGCATCGAGCTGCGGGGTGAGGGCCGTGAGGTTGCGCAGCGAGACGCCGACCGTCCCACTGACCGAGGAGGGACGCACGAGCGCCGCCACCCTCGCCCCGGCCCCGACCAACGCTTCACAAAGGTGCGAGCCGAGAAAGCCGTCGGCTCCCGTCACCAGCACCCGCCGCCCGCGCCAGGCCTCGCGCTGCGTCATCGCGCTGCGACGATACCACCGCGAGGCGGCCTCCTCGCACCACGCACGGGGCCGAACCGGCGAGCAAGGCGGTATCATCGGTCGGTGGCGCTCTCGACCCCGCGCATCGCCGGCCGGGCACGGCTGCTGGCCCGCCTCGCGGAGACGTGGGTTCGCCGACCGTCGTCGCCACCGCGCGCGGTCATCGACGTGACGCGACGCTGCAACCTGCGCTGCCGCATGTGCCGAACGTGGGAGGTGGAGCCCAAGGGCGAGCTGTCCGCCGCCGAGATCGGAGCACTCGTCGCCGCGATGCCCCGGCTGTGCTGGCTGGACCTGACCGGAGGCGAGCCGCTGCTGCGCGCCGACTTCGAGCAGGTCGTCACCGCCGTGCTCGGGACGGCGCCGGCGCTGGCGGTCCTGCACTTTCAGACCAACGGCACGTTCGCGGCGCGAGCGGCCGCGGTGGCGCGTCGGGTACGGACGACACGACCCGAGGTCGACCTCATCGTGACCGTGAGCATCGACGGACCGCCCGACCTGCACGATGCGATCCGCGGTCGCGCCGGGGCCTACCGCCGCGCGATCGAGACCGCCCGGGCATTGCGCGAGGTGGCGGGCGTCGACGTGCACGTCGGGACGACGCTGACCGCCGACAACGCCGAGGCGATGCCCGAGCTCGAAGCCGCCCTCGAGCGGGACCTGCCCGACCTCGACGCGACGCGTTGGCACGTCAACCTGGCTCATCGCTCCGCGCACTTCTTCGCCAACGGCGACGTGCCCGACCTGGTGCCGCCGCGCCCGGACGCCCTCATCGACGCGCACCTGCGACGACGTGGCCTGCCCCGCGACCTCGTCTCGCTGATGGAGTCGGTGTACCTCGTCAACCTGCGCGCGCTGCAGCCGGGGCGCCCCTCCGGGATCGGTTGCGAGGCGCTGCGTTCGACCGTGTTCGTCTCGCCCGAGGGCGACGTGTATCCCTGCCATCTGTACGACCGCCCCCTCGGCAACGTGCGCCAGACCCCCTTCGCCGAGATCTGGGCGTCCGCGGAGGTTCGGCGTGCCCGCGAGGACATCGACGCCCTCGCGTGCGGCGGCTGCTTCTCGGCGTGCGAGGCGTATCCCGCCATGTCCGGCGCCCCCCTGCGGACCGCGTGGTGGACGGCCCGTCGCGGTCTGGCGGCCTTGTCGTCGGCGCGCACGTCCGCAACCCGACTCCCGGTGCTGACGCGATGACGATGCCGGCACGCTCGTGGCTCGCGTCCGCGGCGACGCCTTCGCTGTCGACCGGCCGACTTCGGCAGTGGCTGCGCCACCACGCGTGCACGAGCGACGGACGGGTGTGGAGCTGGACCAACCCGCACCACCCCGGCTTCGCCTACCCCGAGGCCGCGGGCCTGTGGCTCGCCGCGATGGCCGAGCTCGCCCCCGCACCCGCGGACGCGGTCGTGGCCCGACTCGGCCCGAACGTACGCGACGGCGAGGTGGGACGCGACGGTCGAGCGTACGCGTTCGATCTGGCGGTCGCGCTCGCGGGCTTGCTGCACGCGCGGGCGGCCGGTCGTGCCGTCGATGCATCGTGGATCGAGGGAGGCCGCGACGCGCTCGCATCCGCCGTCGCCTCGCGCCGAGCCTGCACCCCGGATGCGCCGGTGCGATGGAGCACCCGCTGGGGTCCGCACCTGCTCAAGATCGCGTTCGCTCTCGATGCGCTCGAGCTGCCCGACGCCCTCGCTCGCCTGCTCGACGACGCCCTCGAGGCCCACGAGCGGGGGCGGTTCGTGACCGACGCGGACGGCTCGACGTACGTGCACGCCCACTGCTACGCGACCGAAGGGCTGTGGTTTCTCGCCACCCACGCCGATCGCTCGCTGGCCGCGCTCGCCCGCACGCGACTGCGGCCGGCGCTCGATTGGCTCGCCGAGGTTCAAGGCAGCGACGGCGCGCTGCCGGCCAGCTACGACGGCGCCCCCGCCGGTCCGGGCCGGACCGACGCCACCGCGCAGGCGATCCGCTTGTGGGCGGTCACCGACCCGGCCCGCTTCGGCGGCGCCATCGAGCGCGGCCTGCAGTTTCTGTCCCGCCACTGCGGCCCCGACGGCGGGCTCGCCTACGACACCACCAACGACGACCAGACCACGTGGTCGGCGGTCTTCGCCCTGCAAGCACTGCAGCTGGTGACGGCCGCCCCCGGCACGACGCGGGTGCTGTGGTGAGCGTGTCGGTCGTGCTCGCCGCCCACGACGAGGCCGGCGCGATCGCGGGGGTGGTCGGCGCGATCCGGCGGACGCTGCCGGACGCGGAGGTGCTCGTGGTCGACGACGGCTCACGGGATGCGACCGCCGTCCGGGCCGAGCGCGCCGGCGCCCGCGTGCTGCGGCTGCCCTCGAACGCCGGCAAGGGTGTCGCGCTGCGCACCGGCCTCGACGACGCCCACGGCCGAGAGCTCGTCGTCCTCGACGCCGACGGACAGGACGACCCCACCGAGATCCCGCGCCTGCTCGACGCGCTGCGCACCGGGGCCGACCTCGTCGTCGGCTCGCGCTTTCTCGGCCACTTCGACGCCGGGGCGATTCGGCCGATCGACCGCGTGGGCAACCGCGCGCTCACCTCGGCCTTCAACCTCTTGTACGGCACCGCGCTGACGGACTCACAAGCCGGCTTTCGCGCCCTGCGGGCCGAGCTGTGGGCGCGGCTGCACGTGACGGCGCGCCGCTACGACGTCGAGACCGACGTGCTCGCGCAGGCCGTGCGTGCCGGCGCGCGCGTGGTCGAGGTCCCGGTGACACGGCGGCCGCGGCACGAGGGTCGCACCGGATTGTCGGCGGTCCGCGACGGCACCCGGATCCTCGGGCGCATGTTGGCGGGCCGGTTCGTGACCACGAGGTAGACGCGATGGACCTCGTCCGTATCGTCACCAACGAGACGTGCAACCACCGCTGCCGGTTCTGTGATGCGCGACGTGACCACGAGCGCGAGTCCGTGGCCGGGCCCGCGGCGATCCGGGCGCAGATCGACGCCGCCGTCGCCGCGTCGGCCCGAGAGGTGCTGCTGACCGGTGGTGAGCCCACGCTGCGCAAAGATCTGCCGCGCATCGTCGCGTACGCGCGTCACCGCGGGATCGCGCGCGTGGGGCTGGAGACGAACGCGACCCGGATCGACGCCGCGACGGCCCGGGCCCTGGCCGACGCGGGCCTCGACCTCGTGCGCGTGCACCTGCCGGCGTGGGGCGCGGCCCTCGACGCGATCACCGGCGAACGCGACGGCGCGGCCCGAACCGACGCCGCGCTGCGGCACCTCGCCGACGTGGGCATCGGCCTCGAGGCCGCCGCCCCCATCGTGGTCGACAACCTCGCCGCCCTCCCCGAGCTGCCGGAGGCGATCGCCGACCGCGTGCAGACGCTGTGGCTGCGCCCGGTCTGGAACGCGCCGGATACCTCGGCGATCGCGACCGTGGCCGAGACGGCGACGGCCATCGCCGCCACCGCCGCCGCGGCCCGCACCGTGGGCCTGTCGGTGCAGCTGGACCCGGCCGGCTGGCTCCCGCCGTGTGCGTTCGATCGACCATCGCGTGTCGCCCACCTGTACGGCCTCAACGTGGGCGCGGCCGACCGACCCGCGCACGCCCGAGCGCCCGCGTGCGACGGCTGCCGCATCGCCGATCGTTGCCCCGGCGTTCCGACGAGCGTGGCGGCCTTCGCCGCGTTCGTGCCGCGGCCCATCGGCGACGACCGGGTACGGCGACGGCTGACCGTGATCCGCTCGATCGACGACCAGGTCGACCGCGAGCTCGTCACGCACGAGGTGTTTCGACGCCCCGACGGCGAGACGGTACCGGCGGCGACGATTCGGATCCGCTTCGCGTGCAACCAAGCCTGTCGGTTCTGCTTCGTGTCGACGCACCTGCCCAACCCGACTCGCGCCAAGGTCGAGGCGGCGATCGACGACATCGCCGCACGCGGGGGCATCGCGGTGCTCTCCGGTGGAGAGCCCACCCTCGATCCCGCGCTGCCCGACTACGTCCGTCGCGCCAAGGCCCACGGCGCGCGCGAGGTAGAGCTGCAGACGAACGCCACCCAGCTCGGCGGCTCCGGGCGCGCGGCGGCGCTCGCCGAGGCCGGGGTCGACGTCGCGTTCGTCTCGCTGCACGGCGCGAGCGCGAAGGTGTGCGACGCCGTCACCGACGCGCCCGGCACGTGGGTGCAATCGTGCGCGGGGCTGGACGCGCTGGCGAAGACCGACATCCACGTCCGGATCAACTTCGTGCTGTGCACGCTCAACTTCCACGAGTTCCCCGCGTTCGTGGATCTCGTGGCCGCGCGCTGGCCCCGTGCCGCGATCACGGTGTCGTTCGTGGGCATGTCCACCGACCTCGTGCCGCGCTCGGCCGAGCTCGTGCCGCGGTATCGCGACGTGCTGGGGCCGCTGGCCGACGGCCTCGCCCGCGCGCGGGCCCACGGCGTGGTCACCGAGGGCTTCGACTCCATGTGCGGCCTGCCCGCGTGCCTGGTCCCGCAGGCCGTCGCCGACTTCTTCGATCTCGCAGAGTTGCCCGAGGGCTACGACGGCGGCGAGTTCGTGCGCCCGCCGGCCTGCGGCACTTGTGTGCTAAAAACCCGCTGCTTCGGCCTCCGACGCAGCTACGCCGAGATGTACGGCGACGAGGAGCTGACCCCGGTCACGGCCGACCCCAGGATCCCATGACGCCGAGCCCTCGCCGCCTCGCCCTCGCCCTCGCTCTTTCGTCCCTCCCCCTCTCGTGCGGAGGCGGCGACGAGCCCGCCCCGACGGGCAAGCAGCCGCGCCAGACCCCGACCAACCAGGAGCCGCCACCCGCGGCGGGCGGATCGACGGGCGGCGCGGAGTCGTCGGGCACGACCGATCCGTTCGAAGCCGAAGGCGGCTGGGAGGAGGTCGAGGGCTCGACCGGCACGGGCGGCGGCAGCGGAGACGGTGGCGGCAGCGACGGCGGCGAGGCGACCGGGGGTGAGCCCGAGGCGCCGGCGCGCTACCTCGGTCCCTGCAGCTTCAGCTGGTCGGGTGCGGCACGCCTGCGCTTCCAGTACGCCGAGGACGGCGCGTCGGGAAAGGTTCGCATCGACGGCGACCGCGACGGCAAGTCCGACGTGTGCGCCGACTTCACGATCGCCGAGGGTAAGACCACGAGCGTCAAGGTGGACGAAGGCTGCGACAAGAAGGTCGACTTCACGATCACGCCGACCTACGACGAAGAGTCCAACGCCGGGACCGCACTGTGGGAGAAGACCGGCGAGCCCAACCAGATGTTCACGATGGTCGCGCTCCCGAGCTTTTCCGGGATCGCGCCCGGCTACCCGCTGTACGCGGAGCGCCCGGAGGTGAAGCTGTCGGCCAAGCAGGGCCTGGTGCGCACCGCCACGGTCAAAAAGCCCACCGACGGCCCACCGCTCAAGGCCACGTTCACGTACGACAACGAGGGTCGGATCAAGCGGATCACCGAGGACCACGACCTCGACGGCACGATCGACCGCAAGTACGACTACCGCTTCGACGACGCGGGCAACGTCAAGAGCGTGACCCTGACGATGGGCCCCAAGGGCGAAGAGACCAAGTCGACGGGGCGCCCGAGCTACGCGTGCTGGCAGCCGAAGGCCGAGGCGAAGTAGACCGGCTCACCGCTCGACGACGATGCCGTCGGCCCGCAGCGCGGCGACGGCATCGGTGAGCTTGGCGTCGGGCACCGCGAGGTAGTCGGTGTCGTAGGTGCACATCGCGAGGATGGGAACGTCGGCGTCGGCGAGGACCCGACTCAGGCGCGCCAAGATCCCCGTCCACGAAAGCGGCAGCGGACCGAGCACGCCCAGCAGCGCGTAACCCGAGGCGTGCGCCACGTCGGCGGGGACCGCAGCCTGCGCGACGAAGATCGACACCTCCTCGGGCGTGCGCGCGACGACCGACACGTCACCCGCGTGCGCCCACGCCGGGACCTCGGCGTCCGGCGGGAGGCGACAGACGGCGTACGGGCCGGCGAGAACGCGCATTTTGAGCTCCACGCCCGCGATCGTATCGGGGCGTGCGCCGGCGCGCTTGCGCGGGCGCGGCGATCGCTTCACGCTGGCGAGCATCCCCGCCGACGACGCCACCGCGCCCCTTGCCGGGGGCTCCACGGGCCCGGACGCCACCGCGGCGGACGCGGGCCTGAGCCAGGGCACGAGCCTGGGGCGCTACGTCGTGCTCGGCCGGCTCGGCGCCGGTGGGGCGGGCTCGGTCTACGCCGCCTACGACACGCAGATCGACCGCCGCGTCGCGCTGAAGATCCTGCACACGCACGAGGACGCCGAGGGTTGGTCGGCACGGTGGGACCGCATCGTTCGCGAGGCACGGCTGCTCGGCAAGCTCAATCATCCCAACGTCGTGACGATCTACGACGTCGCGGCCGCCGACGTCGGCGGCGAGGAGCTCGGCTTCATCGCGATGGAGCTCGTCGACGGTGCCGACCTCGGTCACTGGCTCGATGCTACCCCGCGATCGGTGGCGCAGATCGTGGCGGTCTTCCTCGACGCCGCGCGGGGCCTGCAGGCCGCGCACGCCGAGGGCATCGTGCACGGCGACTTCAAGCCCGCCAACGTCCTGGTCGGCGACGACGGGCGCGCCCGCGTCTCCGACTTCGGCGTCGCACGACTGTACGCCGACGTCACGCGCGACGAGCCCGAGGGTGACGCGACCGGCCCGCTGCAGACCGGACGCAGCACGATGGGTCACGTCGCCGGCACGCCCTACTACATGGCGCCGGAGCAGCACGACGGCCGTCCACCGGACGCCCGCAGCGACATCTATGCGCTGTGCCTGACGCTGCACGAGGCGCTGTACGGTCGGCGCGCGTTCGAGGCGACGACCTACGAGGGCCTGGCACTGCAAAAGAGCGAGGGTCCGCCGCCGATGGAGTCGGGCGAGCGCCGCGTGCCACCGTGGCTGCGTCGCGTGCTCGCCCGCGGCCTCGATCCCGATCCCGGCGGGCGCTTCGCCGACGTCGCTGCGCTCGTGGGCGCGCTCGATCGTCCCGCGTCGTCGCGCGGGGCAAAGATGGTGGCCGCCGTCGGCTTCGTGGGACTGACGGCCGCGGCCACGGTCTGGCTGCGCCCGGTCCCCGCCCAGCAAGCGCGTTGCGAGGGTGCGGCACGACACCTCGAGGGCGTCTGGGACGAGCGTGTGTCCCACGACGTGGACGCGGCGCTGCGGGGCACCGGACTCGCCTACGCCGGCGACGTGTCCGACCGCACCCGCGCCACGCTCGACGGCTATGCGCTGGCCTGGACCAAGGCGCACACACACGCGTGCGAGGCCACCGCGCGCGGCGAGCAGTCCGAGCAGATGCTCGACCGACGCATGCAGTGCCTGGACGACCGGCGTCGGTCGCTGTCGGCGCTCGCCGAGGTCCTCGCCGACGCCCCCGACGACGGCGTCGTTCGCAACGCGCCCGATGCGGCGCGTGCCTTGCCGGCGATCGATCCGTGCGACGACCTCGCTCGCCTCGCCGCCGCGCCCGTGCAAGACCCCGCCTCGGCGGGGGTCCGCGACGCGATCGCACGGGCCTACGCGTGGGCCGACGTCGGTCGCTACGCCGACGCACACAAGGCCGCCGAGGCCGCCCAGGCACTCGCCGCCGACGACGACGATGCGGCGCTGCAGGCCGAGGTCGCCCTCGCGGTCGGCTCGATGCAAGCACGCGTCGGCGAGCACGAGGCCGCGGCCCAGACGCTGCAGCGCGCCCACTTCGCCGCGCAGCGAGCCCGGGCCGACTTCACGGCGGCCGAGGCGGCCGTGCGACTGGTCGCGGTGGTCGGCGACAACCTGCGACGATCGGAGGCGGGCCTTTTGTGGGGCGAGCACGCCACGGCCGCGATCGAGCGGGCCGGCGGCGATGCGCAGCTGACGACCCAGCTCGACACCCACCTGGGCACCTTGTACACGCACGTCCCCGACCTCGAGGCGGCCGAAGCGGCGTACCGCCGGGCCGAGGCCGCCGAGGTCGCCGCGCACGGCGAGGACGCACCCGAGCTGACGGTGATCCTCAACGGGCTCGGCTCGGTCGCCGTCGCCCGCAAGGACTACGCGGCCGCCCGCGAGCACTACCAACGCGCCCTCGACATCAAGCGTGCCCACCTCGGCCCCGGCCATCCCTCGCTGGGCACGACGTGGCTCAACCTCGGCATCGCGGCCAAGAACCTGGGCCAGTACGAGGAAGCTCGCGCGCGCTACGAGGCCGCGCGCGATCTGTGGGAAGCCGCGCTCGGACCCGATCATCCCTCGCTGGGCACGGTGCACAACAACCTCGGCACGCTCGCCGCCGCGCAGAGCGAGCCGGCGATGGCCAAGGCCGAGTACGAAACGGCGTGCCGGATCTGGGAGGGCGCCCTGCCCCCCGATCATCCGGACGTGTCGATGTGCCTGATGAACCTCGGCGCGACCGTGCGCGAGCTCGGCGATCTCGACCGGGCGCGCGAGCTGATCTCGCGATCGCTGCAGCTGCGTCGCCAGCGGCTCGGCGAGACACATCCGTTCATCGCGATCACCCACGTCAACCTCGGCGATGTCGAGCTCGAGGCTCACGACCCCGCCGCGGCCCTCGTTCACTTCGAGGCCGCGCGCGACGTGTGGGCACAGGCCCATGACCCCGATCACGCCGACCACGCCTACGCGCTCACGGGCATCGGTCGCGCGCACATGGACATGGGCCATCCCGAGCTCGGGATTGCGGCGCTCGAGCGCGCGGTGCAGCTGCGCGACCCCGAGACGGTCGAGCCACGGCTGGCCGCGAGCTCTCGCTTCATCCTCGCCCGCGCGATGGTGCAGGCCGGCCTCGATCGCGCGAAGGCCCGCGAGGTCGCGCTCGACGCCAAGCGACTGTTCGAGACGGTCGACGGGACACGCGAGCCCGTGGACGAGGTCGCGCAGTGGCTCGCCGACAACCCCGCGTGACCGCGATCAGAAGCCGTTGGCGGTGGCGAAGGTGACCAGGCCGGCGTCGACGAACGCCTGCATCGGATCACCGGTCAGCCACGGAGCGTAGGACGTGTCCCCACGCAGGGTCGTTTGCAGGAACGCGACCATCAGTCCCTGCGTGCGCTGGCGCGTGACGGTCGTGTCGTCGCTGCCCGCCGGACACGCCAGGCACGCGACGGGACAGTTGGGGTTGTCGAGAAACGACATGTGATTGGCGCCGAGGAACTCGACCTCGAGGGCCGGCGCGGTCGCGTGGATGAAGTACTGGTGAAAGTTGTCGGCCTCGGGGGCACACGCCCCACCGAGTCCGCCCGTCGCGTTCGTCGTCTCGCCCACCAAGGCGACGGGCACGACCACGAGCGGCATCAGCTCGGGGGTCACCGACGGATAGTCCGGGCTGGGGCCCTGGCCCGGGCCGCCGGCGGCGTCGACCGGATCGATCCCGAAGATCGCCTTGGGCCGTGCGTCCGCGGAAGCGGTCAGCAGCGAGATCTTGCCGCCCATCGAGTGGCCGGCGAGCGCGACCTGTCCGGGGTCGGCCCGACCCAGCAGCGCACCGGTCGGATCGGCCCCCTCCGCGTCGATCCAGTCGAGGATCCCCACCAGGTACGCGCGCAGCTGCACGTGGGTCTCGGGCGAAAACAGCGAGCCGGGCATCTGCGGCATGACGACCACGTAGTCGTAGGAGGCCAGGTGGGCCCCGTAGCTCGCGTAGTCGGCGGGGCCGAGCTGAAAGCCGTGGGTGAGCACGACGACCGGATGCGGGCCGGCGGCGTCGGGGATGAACAGCGAAAGTGGAATCGTCGCACCGTCGATCTCGACCTGCGCCTGGGCGGTCTGCCACGTGCCCGGCCCGGCGTCCGCGGGATCGTCGGCCGTGCCCGGCGGGTCACCCGTCGCGTCGTCCGTCGTCCCGTCGTCACTGCCGGCGTCGGACGCCGAAGTGCCCGGGCCCGGGCCGTCGTCCGCGTCGCCGCTCGCGTCGGGATCCGGCGCAACGCCTTCGGAATCCGCCGCGCTCGCGCCGGTCGAGGACGCCCCCTCGGTCGTCTCGTCCGCCGCCGTGCCGCCGTCGGCCGGACAGCCGGTCGCCAGCAGCCACGCCACGCCCATCGCCCAGGTCTCGCCTCGTCGTCCCACGTCAATTTGATAACCGACCGGTTGGTAAATATACAAGCACCAGGGTATGGTCGAGTCCGTGAGCTTGGCCGCATCGCCCTCCCCCGCCCGGCCCGGGCGTCCGAAGGAGCCCGCGCGCCGCCAGCACGTGCTCGACTGCGCGTGTCGGGCCTTCGCCGACGACGGCTACGCCGGCGCGAGCCTCGGCCAGATCGCCAAGCTCGCCGGCCTGACCAAGGCCGCGATCCTCCACCACTTCCCGAACAAGGAAGCGCTCTACGTCGGCGTGCTCGGGGAGACCGTCGGCGCCCTCGGCCAGCTCGTCGCCGTCGCCGCGACCTCCAGCGACTCGTTCGTCACCCGGCTCGACCATCTCGGCGAGACCGTCGTGGACTACCTCGGGACCCATCCGGCCGCGGCCAAACTGTTGCTGTCCGAGCTCATCGGACGCGGCCCCTTCGCCCAGGGTCCCGGACGCGCGGCCGTCGACGCCGCGCTGCGGGCCGTCGCCGGCTTCCTCGGCGCGGGCATGCGCGCCGGCGAGTTCCGCCGCCAGAACGCCGAACAGCTGACGATGTCGATCGTCGGCGTGCACTTGGTCTACTTCGCGGCCGCCGACATCACCGAGACCCTGACCGGGGGCGACCCGTTCGTCACACGACGACTGACCAGCCGCAAGAGAGCCGTCGTCGAGACCGTTCGCGCGATGTGCCTGGCCCCCTGAGGAATCCGGGCGCGCCCGTACGTTACCGTTGGGCATGTCGGACGAGCTGCCCCTTCCCGTCCTCGGCTGTAGCGACGACGAACGCCAACGCCGCTTCGATGCCCTGCAGTCCCGCCTCGTCCCCCTGTGGGAGGCGATCGAGTCGATGGACGACGAGGACGAGCGGCAGACGATCGTCGTGGTGCCGTCGCTGACGGTCGACTACACGCTCGTCGGCTCCGAGATCCAGGCCTACGAGGAGCGCTACCTGTTCTTGCTGCTGCTGCTGCGACAGCCCACGGCACGGCTCGTCTACGTGACCTCGCAGCAGATCCACCCCGCGATCATCGACTACTACCTGGGCCTGATGCCGGGGCTCATCGCCTCGCACGCCCGCGAGCGGCTGTTCCTCGTGTCGCCCCACGACGCCGGCGGCCAGCCGCTTTCGGTCAAGCTCCTGCAACGACCGGGACTCATCGAGCGGATCCGCGGACTCATCCCCGATCCCACGCGCGCCCACCTCGTGCCGTTCAACACCACGCGGTACGAGCAGGAGCTCGCGCTGCGGCTGGGGATCCCGATGTACGGCGCCGACCCCCGCCACCTCGCGTACGGGTCCAAGAGCGGCTGTCGCAAGCTGTTTCGCCAGGCCGGCGTGAACTTCCCGGAGGGCTTCGAAGACCTGCGGGGCCTCGACGACGTGGTCGACGCGCTGCGCGAGCTCAAGCGCAAGAACCCGGCCGTGCGTCGCGCGATGGTCAAGCACGACGAGGGCGTCTCCGGCGAGGGCAACGCTCAGGTCGATCTCGAGGGGCTGCCCGACGATCCCTCGCGGGCCCAGGTGCGCGCCCGCGTGGACCAGATCCAGCTCGAGTCGGCGTCGATGGGCTTGGAGCGCTACTTCGAGAAGATGAAGGCGGGCGGGATCGTGGAGGAGCGGATCATCGCCGACCACGTGGAGAGCCCGTCGGCGCAGCTACGCGTCACGCCGCTGCGCAGGCTCGAGCTGATCTCGACCCACGACCAGGTGCTGGGTGGCCCGACCGGCCAGAGCTTCCTGGGCAGCCGCTTCCCCGCTGACTCCGCCTACGCCTCGGCGATCGCCGAGGACTCGCTGAAGGTGGGAGAGATTCTCGCCGACGCCGGCGTGCTCGGGCGGTTCGCCATCGACTTCCTGACCGCACGCCGGGAGGGAAGCTGGACCCCGTATGCGATCGAGGTGAACCTGCGCAAGGGCGGCACGACCCACCCGTACCTGACGATGCAGTTCATCACCGACGGGCACTACGACTGGCAGACCAACGAGTTCACGACGCCCCTGGGCGACCGCAAGTACTACGTCGCGTCCGACCACCTCGAGGATCCGCGGTACCGCGCCCTGGACCACACCCACGTGTTCGACCTCGCGGTGGCCAAGCGCCTGCACTTCGACCACGCCCGCAATCGCGGGGTCGTCTTTCACATGATCCCGGCGCTCGGCGACCGCGGACGGATCGGGCTGACGGCGATCGGCAATACCCGCGAGGACGCCGATGCGCTCTACGCCGCGACGACCAAGGCCTTCGACGAGGCGGCCGAGGCCCAGCTGCGGCCGCGCCCCTTGCCCGAGAGCTGAGCGCTCTCAGCCCCACTCCCCGTCGAGCACCATGAACGGTCCCTGGTCCGGACCGGGCGGCGTGACGACCGTCAGTCCCAGCTTGCGCGCGAGCGCCTCGCGCTGGCGCCCGATCTCGGGTGCGAGCTCGAGGTTGGTCGTGTTCATGCGCTCGATGAGCTTGCCGTCGAGCCCCGTGCCGGCGTGCACCGCCTCGTAGAACGCGTCGAACGTCGCGGCCACGTGCGGGGCCACATGCGCCTGGTCGTCGACCTCGGGTGCCCGACGTCGCTGCCGGCGCGTCCCCGGGCGGACGGCCTCGATCGCCGCGTCCACGTCGCCGTCGCGCCCGATCCACGCGAAGGTTCGCTCGAGGACACCCCGGGGGTCGTCGAGCACACCGTCGTAGGACTGCACGTGGCACGCGTAGCCGCGCACCGCGATGTCGCGCACGAGCGCGAAGTTCTCGTCCCACCACTCGAGGGCGGGGGGCATGCGGGGAGGAAGCGGTTGCCCGTGTCTTTCGGCGTGGGCCTGCTCGAGCGCATACATGGCGGTGATCGAAGCGACGTACTCGCGCCAGGGCCGGACCGTCGCGATCACGCGATGCAGATACGACGCGTCCGATCGCACGAGGCCGGGGATGAACACCTTGACGGCATGGTGGGTCGAGTCCCCCGCCCGCACGTACTCTGCGGTCACGGGGTGCGGGTTGGTCCGATAGTAGATGCCGTGCCGCAGCAAGGACTCGTAGAAGCCGTGCGGATTGGCCTCGCGCAGGGTCTCGTTCCAGTTGCCGGGAAAGCGTTCTCCGATGATCGGGTAGCCGGCCGCGTCGAGCATCTGCATCCACATGGACGTGCCCGCCCGACGGGTCCCGGTGACGATGATCATCGGCCCAACCATAGACCACGCATGTACCGACCCGCGCGTGGACCATGCTAGCGTTTCCCCATGGCGCCCCCGGTTCCCACGCTGCCCGAGATCGCCGGAACACTCGCGTTGAGCTTTACCGGAGCGGACGCACCCGCCGTGCAGCGCCCCGCGACGCCCCCGCCCGCCGCGACGTCGACGACGTCGGCGACGCAGCCCCCCGAGGACGCCGGCGTGCCGAGGCCACCGACGCTCCCGGACTTGCCGGGCGAGTCGACGGCACCGGCGGATCCCACGGTGCCCGACGAGCCACCCCCTTCGTCGTCACCGACGACCGACCCGATCTCGACGGAGCCACCGCAGCCCGAGCCCACGACCGACATCGTGCAGGACTACCCCGCGCCCACGCGCGACGAGCCGATCGAGGCCGGGCCGTACGACATGCCCGAGCGCGAAGACGAGGGCAGCAGCAAGGATGGTGGGTTGCTCGGGCCGACCGACCGGCGCTACTTCTTCGAGCTGTTCGCCGGCGGCACCCGGGCGCTCCGCGGCGGCTACTCGTACGGCTACTACGGCTCGGCGATGGACTTCAAGATCGAGGGCGCGCTCGGCGGCCACTTCAAGGGTCGACCCGACCTCGGCCTCGCCGGGTTCGCGCAGGCGAGCTTCGGCACGCTGTCGACGCTCACGGTCGGACCGCGCTTTCAGTGGGACACACCATTCAGCGACAAGTTCGCCGTCTTCTCCCACACCAACCTCACGCTGGCGTACCGCGCGGCGGCACTGGGCTTTTACTCGCCGGGATTCTTCGGCGACTTCGTGCAAGGCACGTATCACGCCGGCACGTTCGGGGTCGGCTGGGGCATTCGGGCGATCATCGCCGACCGCATGTCGCTGACCTTCCGCCCCGTGAACGTGTCGCTGACCGGACCCGCTCCGGCCGGCGTGATTCAGATCGACTGGGACGTGTTCGGCGGCATCGGCGTGGTCTGGTAGACGCGGAGCGCCCCTCGGCCGTCGCTGCCGCCCCGCGGCTTCTTGCACGAACGCCGCGCACGTCATGCGGCAGCGACCGTATCAGCCCAGCGCGGCGGCAAGCTGCGGAAGCACCTCGGTGACGTCGCCGTCGACGTGCAGTGTCGCCTGCGGGTCGCCACGGGTCGTCCCGAGGTTGACGATCGCCACGTCGATGCCACGGCGCGCGGCTTCGCGCACGAACCTCAAGCCGGACAGGACCGCCAGCGAAGACCCTGCGACCACCAGCAGCTCCGCCCGACCCAGCAGCTCGAAGGCGGACTCGACCACCGGTCGGGGGACGGACTCGCCGAAGAACACCACGTCCGGCTTGAGGACCCCCCCGCAGTGCAGGCACGCCGGGACGACGAAATCGTGCAGCCGCGCGTCGTCGAGATCGGCATCGCCGTCGGGAGCCGCGACCGCTCCCAGATCCGCGAAGCGAGGGTTGAGCCGCAGCAGGCGGCGCTGCAGCTCGTGCCGGTCTTCGATCCGCCGACACTGCAGGCAGCGGGTCTGGTGCAGGGCGCCGTGCAGCTCGACGACGTGACGGCTACCGGCCCGGGTGTGCAGGCGGTCCACGTTTTGCGTGATGAGCCCCGCCAGGTGCCCGTCCCGCTCCATCTGCGCCAGGGCGGCGTGGGCGGCGTTGGGCTCGGCCGCCACGAACCTCGGCCACCCCACGGTCGCGCGCGCCCAGTAGCGTCGACGACCGTCCTCGTCCCCCACGAAGTCTCTGTATTGGATCGGACCGCGCGTGCGCTGCGGTGCACCCGCCCCCCGGTAGTCGGGGATCCCCGAGCGCGTCGAGCAGCCGGCCCCGGTCAAGCCGACGAGCACCCGACCACGCGCGAGCTCGACCAGTCGGGCGACGGCCTGCGACGGCTCCATCGACCCGGAGGGTAGCAGGCCGTCGCGGGCGCGCTCGCCCTGGCTGCGATACGCTCGCGGCCGGTGGCGTCCACCCTCAACGCGTTCTTCGACCGGTACCGCCGGGCCTTCGAGCGGCGCGAGCTCGACAAGCTCCTCGACATGGTCGCCATCCCCTGCATGGTCGCCACCGGTCACGGCCCGTCGACGATCGGCGACCGCGACACGATGCGGAACCGGCTCGAGGCACAGGTCACCCGCCACGCCGAGGCCGGGGTCGCCGACGCGGCCTTCGAGATCGTGGCGCACCGTCGCCTCGCCGCGAGCCTGCTGCAAGCCGAAGTGCGGTGGACGTTCCACGACGACGCCGGCGAGATCCTGACGACCTTCGACCTGATGTACCTGATGCACTCGTCCGAGCACGGCTGGCGCATCAGCCTGGTCGCCCCGGTCGAGAACATTCCGTAGCGCGTCGCGTCAGCGGGACTCGACGACGAGCGCCTTGGTCGCGTCGTCGTAGATTTCGTCGAACCGCGGGGCGAACTTGGTCTCGATCGCCTTGCGCTTGACCTTCATCGTCGGCGTGATCTCGCCTTCGCCCACCGACAGCTCGCGTGGCAGCAACAGCACACGCTTGACCCTCTCCACCTGTGCCAGGCCCTCGTTGCCGCGGCGCACCGCGGCCACGACCCGGTCGCGGATGTCGGGATGGGCCGCGACCTCGGCGATCACCTCGTCGAGGCCGTCGGGTCGCGACAGCGGATCGTCGAGCAGCGCGCGACGGATCCGGTCGGCCTCGGCTGCCCCGACGAGTCCGTGCACGGCCGCCCAGTCGACCGCGTCGGACGGGCTGAGAGTGACCAGCGCGGTGACGTAGGGACGCCGGTCACCGTGGGCGTGGACCTGGCTGATGATCGGGTCCTGCACCTTGATCGCCGCCTCGATGTTGGCGGGCGTGAGGTTCTTGCCGCCGGAGGTGATGATGATGTGCTTCTTGCGGTCGAGGATGTACAGGAAGCCGTCCTCGTCGATGCGACCGATGTCACCGGTCGACAGCCAGCCCTCGTCGTCGACCGCGGCGCGCGTGGCCTCGGGATCCTTGTAGTAGCCCAGGAACACCGCCGGTCCGCGCAGCTGGATCTCGCCGTCGGGAGCGACGCGGTGCTCGGTGAACGGCAGGGGCAGTCCGACCGAGCCCAGGCGCGTGCGCCCCGGCAGGTTGGCGTGCGACAGCACCGTGCCCTCGGTCATCCCGTAGGCCTCGAAGATCGGAAAACCCGCTGCCCAGAAGAACTCGAGGATCCGCCGAGGAATGGGCGCGGCCCCGGTCACGAAGAAGCGCACTCGCCCGCCGAACGCCTGCCGGACCTTCGCGAAGACCACTCGGTCGGCGACCTCGAGGGCCAACCGCGTACGCCGACGCAGCGCGCGGCCCTGCTGCCAATCGGCCACGGCCTGATGACCGATCCGCTCGGCGAGCCGAAAGACGCGCTGTCTCGGCGGCGGCGCGTCGTCGACCTGCGACTGCATCTTGGCGTACGCCTTCTCGAAGATCCGCGGCACCGATCCGAACAGCGTGGGTCGGACTTCCTGGACCTCCGAGAGCACGGCCGAGATCGAGCTCGCGTACGCCGTGGCGGTCCCGTGCGCGACGCGGTTGTAGAACCCGATGATCCGCTCGGCCACGTGGGCCATCGGCAGAAAGCTCAGGCCCTCGTCGTCGGCATCGAACTTCACGAGCGAATCGGCGCGCACCACGGTCAGCACGTTGTGGTGCGACAGCATCGCGCCCTTGGGCGGACCGGTCGTGCCGCTGGTGTAGACGATGAGGGCGCACGTCGACGGATCGATCGCGTCGGTCCGCTCGTCGACGGCCGTGGCGTCCGGTACCGTGGCCAGCACCTCGCCCCATGCATCGAGGTCGGCGGCGCCTGCGGCGAGGGCGTCGTCCCAGACCACGACGCGGCGCAGCTGCGGCAGCTCGTGGCGGTGGGCACGGATCTTGTCGACCTCCTGTGTCCCTTCCACGAACGCGACGACCGTGTCGCTGTGCGCGAGAATGTACGCGAGCTGCGGAGCCGACAGCGTCGGATAGGCACCGACGCACACGGCCCCGCACAGCTGCGCCGCGAGATCGGCCAGGGCCCACTGCGGTCCCGTCTTGCCGACCACGCACACCTTGTCGCCGGGTCGGACCCCTTGCGCACACAACCACGTCGCGACCGCCGTCGCGTCGCGGTGCACCTGTGTCCAGGTCGTGCCGATCCATCGCCCGTCGACTTTGTGTCGCCACGCGCGTCGGCCCCCGCTCGCAGCGGCGCGTCGACGCAACATGTCGCCCAGACTCCGCGCGTCGGCGGCGACCGACACTGTCGGGCGGGCGGGGGTCAGAGGATCGTCGAAGTTCCTCACGCTGCGCTCACGCCGCGCACGGTACCAGACCCGGATGGCTGGGAGGTCGACCAAGCACTATGATGGGGCCGATGGACCAGGCCGCCCCCGGCCTCGAGCGCTTCGTCGGCGAAACGATCGCCGGTCGCTACGAGGTGGAAAAGCTCCTGGGCGAGGGAGGCATGGGCGCCGTGTTCAAGGCACGGCACGCCGGGCTCAAGCGCGACGTGGCCGTCAAGCTCATGCACGCCGAGGTCAGCCGCGACCCCCAGGTCAGCGCGCGTTTCGACCGGGAGGCACAGAGCGCCTCGCGTCTGGACCATCCCAACTGCGTGCGCGTCACCGACTTCGGCACCTGGAACCCGCCCGACGGGAGCCTGCCGGCGAAGTTCATGGTGATGCAGTACCTCGAGGGCCACGAGCTGTCGCGGGATCTGGGTCACCCGCTGTCGGCCGAGCGCGCCCTCGACCTGATGGGGCAGATCCTCGAAGGCCTCACCCACGCACACGAGCACGGGATCATCCACCGCGACATCAAGCCGGAGAACGTGTTCGTCACCACCGACCACACCGGCGCCGAGACGCTCAAGATCGTCGACTTCGGCCTCGCCAAGATCGTCAGCGGCGAAGGATCGAAGGACCAGATGACCAAGGCCGGACTCGTGTTCGGCACGCCGCGCTACATGAGCCCCGAGCAGGCGGCCGGTGGACAGATCGACGAACGCACCGACCTGTACGCCTGCGGGATCATTCTCTACGAGATGCTTGCCGGGCACCCGCCCTTCGACGCCGAGGATCTCGTGGGCCTGCTGCGCGCCCAGATCACGCAGGAGCCGCCACCGCTGCCCTCGGGGGTGCCGGCGCCGCTGTCGGCGATCGTGATGCGGCTGCTGCAGAAGTCGGCCAAGGATCGCTACGAGTCGGCGCGACAGGTCCGCGAGGTGCTACGCAACGTCGCGACCCGCCTCGCCGCCGGTGACGTCGACGCCCCGGCCGTGGACGCGCCCGTGTCTGCCGCCGTCGCCGCGACGGTCGCCGCGCTCGGCGGGCCCGACCACGGTGCGCCGGCATTCCCGGCCCCCGGTACCGTGGCCGCCATCCCGGCGCCGTCGTTCCCCCAGCTGCCCGCCGTGCAGACGCGACCGGCGCTCGGCGGCGGCGTATCGAACAAGACGTGGATCGCGATCGGGGCGGGTGTCGCGGTGGCGACCGTGGTCTTGCTCCTCGCGTCGTCGGGGGGCGATGACGCTGCGTCCGAGGAGGGCACCAAGGAGCTCGCGGTCGGAGTCGCGGCCGCCGAAGGCGAAGCCAAGGAACCGTCCGACGAAGAGACCGCCGACTCGGTCAACCTCGCCGCCGCGGTCGCGGGCGCCGTACCGAGCCTGCGTGCGCCGGCCTCCGACGTGCGCGAGGTCGATGCGGCGATCGAGGCCAAGCAGTTCACGACCGCCGACTCCAAGCTGCAGCCCCTGCTCGACGAGTTCCCCCAAGACCCGCAGCTGCTGTGGCGTCGCGGCAAGCTCGAGGCGCACAAGCCCAAGGGCAAGGCGATCGCACTGGCGACGTACGCCGAGGCGCTCACGGAGGACCCCAACCTGCTCGACGACGAGACCTTCGCCAAGGAGCTCGACGAGCTGTTGTACCTGCCGGCGCTGCGAGACCCGGCCGTGGACGTGGCCGTCCAGCGGATGGGTGCACACGGCCACGAGTTCCTCCTCGAGATCGCCGCGCTCGACGAAGGTGCGCTCGGCTACGTCGACCGCCATCGCGTGCTCGATGCCGTGGCCGGCCACCCCAAGCGGGTCGAGTTCGTCGACGACAAGCTGCAGACCGCGCTCGACGCCTGGCAGGCGCCGCAGGCCCTCGATCCGTGCGCCGCGTTCGCTGCCTCGCTGAACGCGATGGAGGCCAAGCCGGACGCGTACTACCTCGGCACGCTCGAGACGGTCGGCGTGCCTGCACCTCGTGCTGCGAACAAGGACGAGAAAACTCCACCATGCCCGGGCGCCGCGCAGCGACTCGACGAAGTCCGCGCCGCCCACGTCGCGAAGTTCGCCGACGCCGAGCGGGTCTACCCCGCCGACTACGAGCCCAAGCGCGGCCGCAAAAAGTCGCGCGGTCAGTCGTCGGGCGATGACGGCTCGGGCGGCCGGCGCTGGCGTCCCGGGGCTGGGATGCGCCGCATCTTCGGCGGCGGTTGAGGGAGACGCATCGGCCGTGGCGCGTACGTTGGCGGTAGTCGCAGCGTTGGGGTTCGTCCTCGGGGCATGCAGCAAGGAGCCTGCGCCGGAGCCGACGCCGATCGCCAAGACGGCGACGCCACCCGAGCCCGCCGCACCGCCGCGCACGCTGGACCCGCCGACCGCGTACGCGGTGCAGGCCGATCCCCTGCTCGCGCTGCTGCCGGCCGAGACCTCGGCGTGGGCGGTGGTGCGCGACCCGGCCGGGCTGCTGGCCCTCGCCGCGCCGTGGATCGAGCACGGACTGGAGCCGACGACGTCGCTGATGAAACCCGAGGCCAGCGTGGCACACCTGCGGCGGCTGGCCTCGTCGTTCGCTGCGTTCCGCGAGGCCGTCGGCAAGTCGGACGTCGACCTCGCCCAGGGCCTGGTCCTGTTCGAGCACGAGGGCACGCTGGCCTACGTGTACGCGGGCAAGTCCGCCTCCGATCTCGACGCGGTCTGGCGCGCGCTGGACCTTTCGGCGATCGCCGCCCCGACCTGCGCCGACGTGCCGGGGCGCGCCGGTCGGTTCGTGTGCACGCACTCGACGAAGGCCCCGGCCGGATACGCGCCGGGCAACGCCGCCGCGGCCTACCGCGCGCAGGCCGAGCCGGCCGGGATGTCGCTCGAGCGCGCGAACGTGATCGGGCACTTCGCCGGTGACGATCAGCCCTTCGCGATCGCGACGCCACCGGGCCTGTTGTACTTGGCGGTGGGACCGGCCCGCTTCGACACCAGCATCCCGCAGCTCGCTCTCGCCAAGGGCCAAGCCGAGGCGCTGCGGGTGGCCGCACCCGGGGGTGCGTTCGCGTGGCTGCGCACCACCAAGCAGGAGATCAGCCGCCAAAGTGCCCTCGCCCCGCCGATCGCCCGTGGCGTGGTCGAGGCCTTCGACGGCGAGCTGTTCATCGGCGCCGTGTCCGAGCCGTCCGCACTCGCGGTCCTGGCCGGCGTCAGTGACCCGGCCCCCGCGACGGGGTTGGTCGCCCTCGCGCCGCTGCAGCTTTCGGGTACCACGACGCTGCCCGAAGGCACGCAGATGACGGTGCGCCCGTACAACGTGGGCGACGAGGGCGACTACATCCAGACGATTCGCGCCGACCTTGAGCCGTCGGACGCGCTGCAGCGTCTGCTGACGAGCTACGGCGCCGAGCCGGAAGCGTGGGCGTTCTCGGCGGGCCACTACTTCGCCGCCGTCTTCGGTGGCGACGAGCTGGCCGTCATGCGGATCGCCGACGACGAGGGCGGCGACCCGACGAGCGAAGTGCTCGACGCGTTGCCACTGCCGATGGCGCAAGCGCTGCAGGCCGGCGACGTGGGCATGGCGATCCACGTGCCGTTCGACGTGCTCGCGGCCGAGTCCGGTCGCGCCCTGCTGTCGAACGTCGCCGCGCTCGTGCCGGGCAGCGACGCCGAAGCCGCGCCGATGCTCGAGCGGTACGACACCCTGCGTCGAGCCCTGCGTCCGGTGTCGTCGCTGTCGGCCTGGCTGCAGCTGACCGACGGCTCGCCGGTCGTCCATGTCGCGATCGCGATCCTCGGCGACGATCGCAGCGAAGACGGGCGAGACGCCGCCGTCGTGCTCGCCGACATTGCGGCCGGTCGCGCCGCCGCACCGCTTTACGACGGCCTCGCCGCCGCGCACGGCATGTCGCCACGCGGCGTCCACTACCGCATTCGCGCCGAGTACGAGGCGACCGTCAATCTCGGCTCCGCCCTGCTCGTCGCCGGCTTCGCCTCGGCCGCCGCCCCCGAGCTCGCGGCGCGGTTCTGGAACGCGCTGCCCGGAGGTGCCACTGCCCCCGCCGCCCCCGGTCCACCACCGACACCCCCGCCCGGCTGAGCGTCCCCATGCAGCGGCGGGGCAGACCGCGTACGATGCCCGAAGTGTCGCGATCGTGGGACGTCGTCGTCGTGGGGGTCGGGCCGGCCGGCGCGGCCGCGGCCGTGACCGCGACGCGCGGTGGCGCACGCGTGCTCGTGCTCGATCGCGCGGAGTTTCCCCGCCCCAAGACGTGCGGTGACGCCGTCAGCAACCGGGGCGCCGCCATCGTCGACGAGCTCGTCGGGATGCCCGATGCCCTGACCAGCATTGCGCACGCCGTGGTGAACGGCGCGGCCGCGATCTTCCCCGACGGTCGCCGCGTCGCGCGAGACTTCGGCGACGCTCCCGGCTACATCGTGCCGCGCCTGCACCTGGACGACCTGTTGCGACGAGCGGTCGAAGACGAGGGCATCGAGCTGCGCCAACGCACCGTCGTCCGCGCGCTGCGGGTCGACGGTGGCCGCATCGTCGGGGTCGAGCTCGCCGACGACACCACGATCGACGCCGGCACGGTGATCGCCGCCGACGGACCCGGTTCGCTGGCCTGGCAGGCCCTCGGCATTCCGTACCGCCGCGGGCGCTCGCTCGCGGTCGCGATCACCGGCTACTACGAAGACGTCAGCCACGGCGACGCCGCGGCCGTCACCGAGCACTACTTCGAGTCCGACCTCGCCTGCGGTTACGGCTGGATCTTCCCGAGCGTCGACGGCGAGTCGAACGTGGGCGTGTACCAGCGCGCCGACCACTACCATGCCCACGGCCGACCGCTGAGGCAGATGCTCGACACGTTCGTGTCCCGCCACGCCGATCGCCTCGGCGCCGCCAAGCGCATCGGTCGGACCCGCACCTGGGCCCTGCCGTTGGCGGTGCGCCCCACGCCACCCTCGGGCGCCGGTGTGCTCGCCTGCGGGGACGCGGGATGGTTCATCGACCCGCTGTCGGGCGAGGGTATCTGGCAGGCGCTGCACACGGGGCGTCTCGCGGGCAAGACGGCGGCGCGGTCGGTCGCGCGGGGTGGGGTCGACCGCACCACCGCCCGGCGCTACCAGCTGCAGTGCGCCCGCGACGTGGGCCTGGGCTCGATCGTGCGACTGGGCGTGCAGGAGGCGATCACGAAGGTCGTCGACTGGGAGCTGTACCGAAATCGCTGGGTCGATACCCTGCTGCGCCGCGGCTACGGCAGCGACCGCTTCGAAGTGTCCAAGCGCGTGGGCTAGGCCGCCCACGTGGTAGCCTTCGCGCGTGCCGAGGCCGTCCGCGCGCGACCGCTTGCGCTTTGCCGTGGCGGTGCTCGCCGTGGCGGCGCTGCACCTCGGACTGCTCTGGTACTTCGGCGGCGACTTGCTGCTGGCGTCGACCCCCGTCGACGGACTCGACTACGAGACGCACCTGACCCAGACGTGGCGCGTGATCGAGGGCCTGGACGGATGGGGCAAGACCTGGGTCTACGACCCGCGTCACCTCGCCGGATTTCCCGCGGGGACGATCTTCGACGCCGACAACAAAGGCTGGACGCTCTTCACCTACGCGCTGCACAAGGTCGGCGTCCAAAAGGAGCTCGGGTTCAACCTGTTCGTGCTCCTCGCCCACGTCGGCGGCCCGGTCGTCGTGTATTTCGCCTGCCGCCTGTTCCGCGTCGGCCCGTTCGCCGCCGTGGCCGCCGCCGGCTGGTCCTCGCTGCTTTGGTGGTTCGACTCGTGGATGCACTGGTGCTGGTACGTGGGTATGACCGCCTACGACTTCGCGACCTACCTGTGGCTCATTCCGCTGGCCCTGTTCTGGCGATGGTGCGAGCAGCGACGGTGGTGGCAGGCCGCGACGGTCGCCGTGCTGCTCGGCACGCTGCACATCGTCCATCCCTACACGTTCTTCATGCTCGCGGTGCCGATGGCCGCGATGTACCTGCGCGACATCCGACGGATGTCGCTCGCCGACCACGCCGCCGTCGCCGGCATCGTCCTCGTCACGATCGGGATGAACCTGTGGTGGCTGACGATCGCCTTCGAGTTCTTCCCGTACGTGCTCGACTCGAGCCTGTTCGGGCACACGATGCTGCGCACGCTGCCGTTCGACCTGTTCGGTCTGCTCGCCGACCCCGGCGTGACCGGCGTGGTCGCCACGCGGGCCACGTTCCGCTTCGTGGCCGTGGTGGCCGGCGCGGCGATGGTGATCCGATGGTGGCGGCGCGCCGACGCGCGCGCCTTGCCGATCGGCAGCGCGATGATCGCCCTGTTCGCGATGGCCTACTTCAGCGGCTTCACGCCGCTGGCCAACGTCCAGCCGTACCGGCACGTGGGCCCGCTGATGTACGTGTCCTTGATCCCCGCGGCGGCGCTGCTGGAGGACGCGTGGGTATCTCATCGGGTCCGTCGCTGGCCCCGCTCGGCCCGTCGCACCGCCGCCGTGCTCACCGTGCCGACGATCCTGCTGCTGGGACGCGACGTCCTGTATTTCACCGAGCGCTCGCTGCCCAAGCCCGCCGCGCTCCCCAACGGCGAGCGAACCGCCTTCGGTGCCCTGGGCACGCTGTCGCCGGCCGAGTATCGACACGCCCACTGGAGTCGCGACGACCTGGCGCAGTGGGTCAACGAGCACGACGACGGCCAGGGCCGGATCCTCGTCGAGGGCTGGGCCTGGGGCGAGCAGCTGGCATGGAAGACCGATGGGCAGATCCTCGGCGGCTTCGTGTGGCGCAACCTCGAGCACAGCTGGTCGAACCTGTTTCGGCTGCGACCGCAGGGCATCCTGCCGCCCGACGAGTTCGAGCGCTACCTGCAGGACTGGGGCGTGCGCTGGGTGATCATCGCCAGCCCCAGGGCGTTGACGCCGTGGTGGGACATCAACCCGCACCTCGAGCTGTTCGAGATGCTCCCGCCGTTTCGGATCTACCGCGTCAAGCCGCCCACGAGCCTGTTCCTACAAAACCAGGGCACGGTCCGCGCACGCACCAACGTGATCGAGGTGCAGGGCACCGACCCGAACGAAGACGTCGTGCTGCGGTATCACTGGCTGTCGACCTTCGGTTGCGAGCCGGACTGCACCGCCGTCCGCCAGCCCGTGCGCCAGAGCAAGGTCGGCTTCATCCGGGTGCCGGCGCCGCATCCGGCCGACTTCGCGATCGTCAACACCTACGAGCGCCGCGGGCCCGGGCCGGGCTGAACCGGACCCACCGCCACCGTCTGGCCGGCCCAACCCGGATATGCGACCTTAACGTCGCGCCTGGATGATCGTCGAGCTCAAGATCTTGCGGGACGTCGCGTCGTATCGGCTGCGTCGCCTCGAGATGGCGAACCTCGGCGGCGCGTTCGCGATCATGGTGGCCGTTCACCTGTCGACGGTCGAGGTCGCGGTGCGGCTGGCCTTCGGGCTCGCGCTCAACCTGCTCGTCTACCTCAACAACGACTGGCACGACCGCGACGAGGACGTCGATGCGATGGGCCGTGAGCGGGACAAGACCCGCTTCCTGCGCGCGCATCCGGCCGAAGCGGTGCGGGCCCAGCTGGGTCTTGCCGCCCTGCTGGGAGGGTTCGCCGCGCTGTACGGTGGCGGTCTGTGGTGGCCGCTGCTGCTGGGGGGCGGCGTGTGCTGGGCGTACTCGGCCGTGCTCAAGCGACGTCCCTTCGTCGACGTGCTCGCGATGATCGTCTGGGGCATCACGATGCCGATGGTCGCGCTCGCGCCGGGGGCCGAGGCGGGCTGGCCCTTGCTGTGGCAGCTCGGCCTGTTCTCGGGCGTGTTCGAGACCATCCAGGTGGTCCGCGATCACGACGACGACAAGCGCCAGGGCGTGCGCACGACCGCGGTCGTCCTCGGCCCCACGCTGACGCGCCGCGTGACGCGACTGCTTTGCTTGCTGTCGGCGATCTGGGCCGCCGCGAGCTTCCACCCCGCGCTGGCGCTGCCGGGCCTGCTGGCCTCGGCGCTGCCGATGCCCGCGGGCGAAGCATCCAAGACCTGGAACCGGGTGCGCCTGCTGTTCGGGCTGACGTTCTTGGCCGAGTGCGCGCTGGTGTGGTGGCGAGGCGGAGTATGAGCGACGACGCCGACGCCCGCGCTCGCGCGCACGGGTGGCGCTGGCCCGCGGCGATCGTCGCGATCGCCGTGGTCTTGTACTGGCCGGCTCTGGAGGCGAGGTTCCTGGCCGACGACCTGTTCCAGCTGTCGTTCGTCGACGGCCTCTTCCCGTACCGCCCACCGTTTTCGCTGTACTTCTTCGCGCTCGACGATCCGGCCAACACGTTCTCGCACATGGAGCGGGGCTCGCTGCCGTGGTGGACCGTCCCGCACTTTCGGTTCGCGCACCTGCGTCCGCTGTCGAGCCTGCTGCTGGAGTTCGACTACCGCGTGCTGCCCCGCGACTCGCCGTGGCACCACGTCCACTCCATGCTGTGGCTGGCGGCTCTGCTGGTCGCCTATCAGCGCTGGCTCCGTCGCACGGTGCCGCCGTCGATCGCGGTCATCGCCCTCGTGACCATCGCGTGGGACGAGCCGCTCGCCTGGACGGTCACGTGGCTCGCCAACCGATGCGCGATGGTCTCGGCCACCTTCGCGTGCCTGGCGATGGCGGTGCATCTGCGCCGTCGCGAGGGCTCCGAGCCCGATCGCTTTCGCGGGCGCCAGGCGGGGATCGAGCTCGGCCTGTGGCTGCTGGCGTTCTCGGCGGGCGAGTACGCCGCGTGCGGGATCGGCTACGTGCTCGCGTACGAGGTGCTCGGTATCACCGCCAGCCCCTGGAAGTCGCGGCTGCGAGCCTTGCTGCCGGCCGGCCTCGCCCTCGCCGCGTTCGCCACCGTCTACCTCGCGATCGGATGCGGTGTGTACGGCGCCGAGAGCTACGTCGATCCGTTCACCGACTTCGACGTGTTCATCGGCGAGCTCGGCAACCGAATGGTCCGCATGGTCGGCGAGACCTTCTTCGGGATCCCCGGCGCCACGCCGCACATGATGCTGCGCTACGACGACACGGGCCTGCTCACCAAGCTCTTCGACGCCCGCGACTTCGACATGGCAGTGGCGGAGCGGACTCACGCCAAGATCGTGCTGTCGTTCGCGGTGCCCGTGATCGGGACGACGTGGTGGTTGGCGCGCCGCTGGCTCGTCCCGCGCGAGCGGCGGGCGCTGGCGTGGATGACCGTCGGCTCGATCGTCTCGCTCGTGCCGCTGGCGGCGGTGGGTCCGACCACCCGCACGCTGGTCCTGCCCATGGTCGGCGTGGGCGTGTTCGTCGGCGCCGTGACGGTCGCGACCTGGCGGGCGTGGCGGACCAAGGCCCGGGCCGTCGCGGACTGGGTCGGCCGGGCGTGGCTGCCTGCCATCACGGCGCTGCTGTGGTTTCAGCAGACGATCGTCGACGTGCGCGAGATCCGAAACCAGCTCTCCGAGCTCGGCCAGATGCAGGCGGCCTACACGACGTTCTTCGACAATCCCGCGGTGCGCAGCGTGGACATGCAAGACCGGCACGTCGTCGTGATCTCCACGCCCGGCCTCGTGACCGGAATCCACGGGCTGAGCACCCTCAACATGCTCGGGCGGCCCCTGCCGCGCACGTTCCACGTGCTGACGATGGGCGGTCGGCCGATCCTCGTGCGGCGACACGGGGCGCGCACGCTCGAGCTGCAGTCGGTCGGTAAGGCGATGCACAACGAAAACCAGGAGATGCTGTTCCGCAAGCCCGCGCAGGGGCTGCATCTGGGCGACGAAGTGCGGCTATCGCTGTTCACCGCGGAGATCATCCACGAACGCGACGGTCAGGGACCCGACGCGATCCTCTTTCACTTCCCCTGGCCGCTCGAGGATCCGCGTCTGGTCTTCCTCGCGCCGGGGCCCAACGGCCTGGAACCGTTCAAGATGCTCGCCCCCGGGGAGGCCACGGCCGTCAAGCCGCCGATCATTCCCAAGCGTCCGCTGTAGAGCCGTCGCCGACAGTTGCAGTATCCTGGGCCGCCATGAACACCACCCGCTACGCCGTGCTCCTCGGTTGCTTGTCCGCTCTCGCGTTCGGCTGCGACGCCGACAAGGACGGCGTCAAAGTCGGTGGCAAGGACGGGGTCGAGGTCAGCAAGGACGGCGTCAAGGTCGGTGGCAAGGACGGCGTCAGCGTCGACAAGGACGGGGTCAAGGTCGGCGGCAAGGACGGCGTCGAGGTCAGCAAGGACGGCGTCAAGGTCGGCGACGTCGATGTCGAGGACGCGGCCGAGAAGGCCGGTGACGCCGCCGAGCAAGCAGGCGAAGCCGCCGAGAAGGCCGGCGACGCCGCCGAAGACGCCGCTGCCGCCGCGGTGCGAGCCGGGGAAGCGGCCGCCAAGCTCGGCGCGCTCGGGGGCGGGGCAGGTGTGGGCACCGTCGAGGTCGACGGCGACAAGGCCGAGCACAAGTGCCCGACCGGCGCCTGCACGCAGACCTGCGAGGGCGGCAAGGCGTGCGAGCTGACCTGCTCCGGCGGCCGCTGCACGCAAAACTGCGGCGACTCGCCCGAGTGCGACGCCAGTTGCTCGGGCGGCAGCTGCACCCAGACGTGCCCGAAGACGTCCGCCGAGTGCAAGCTCGGATGCTCGGGCGGCAGCTGCAAGCAGGTCTGCGAAGGTCCCGATTGCGAGACCTCGTGCACCGGCAGCGGCTGCAGCTGAAGCGCGCTCAGACGCAGACCGCGAGCGCGCAGATCCCCAGCACCGCGCCCATCACCCCCGGCGGGCAGCATCCGCTCGCGGGATTGTTCGGGTTGAGGATGCAGAAGTCGCCCTCGGGGATGCACGTCTGCGGATCGGCGGCGCAGTTCGACGAGTCGAGCGTGCAGCTGGCCGTGCACGTCATCGTGCCCATGTCGAAACCCAGCGACTGACACGTGGTGCCGCCGAGGTTGGCCCCGTCGCACTGCTCGTTCGCGTCGAGGGCCCCGTTGCCGCAGGTGGGCAGGGCCATGCATCCCGACGAGTCCACGGTCGCACAGTCGGCACTGCACGCGAGCGCGCCGCCGGCGAAGCCAAGACTGGTGCAGCTGGCCCCACCGAAGTCCATGCCGTCGCACGCCTCGGCGAGCGAGACCAGGCCGTCGCCGCACGTCGAGCACGCCTCGGTGATCGCGGTGCACTCGGCCGTGCACGCGAGCACGCCCTCGGTGAAGCCGTAGTCGGCGCACGTGTTGCCGTTGAAGTCGTCGCCGTCGCAGTCTTCGGTGCCCTCGACGACGCCGTTGCCGCAGCCCGGCACGACGCCGTCACCCGACCCCGCCGAACCGGACTCGGCGACCGAGGTGGCGACGGAGGTTCCGGCGACGGTGGTCGCCTCGGCATCGCCCGTCGACATCGGATCGCCGTCGGCGCCGCTCATCGACGCGCCGGTGATCGACGTCGCCGTCGAGACGGTGTCACCGCTGGCGCAGGCACCCAGCCACGCCACGACGACCAACCAACGCTTGCGGCGCACGCCGACGAGTCTACAACGGCGGCTACCGTGGGTTCCAGGCATCCTCGGACGGCGGCCGTTCGCGCGACGGCGTCGCGTGCAGCTTGATCGTGTCGCCGACCGGCCAGTAGCCGTGGGTCAGCTCCACGTACACCCACGCGCCCTCGCCCGGCCCACCTTGGATGCCGGTCAGGTGCGTCTCGATCGCAGAGCCGCGAACATCGCGGCTGCCCTCCGGCCGCAGGGTCACCGCACCGGACACCGACTCCGTGATCGACTCGCCGCTGTCGGAGACCGCGCGGATGTCGTAGGCACACCGCGCCTGTTCGCCGCCCGTGTTCTCGACACGCATGTCGATCTGGAGATTCCACTCGGTAGAGTGAAACAGCCACGCGTGGTCCATGCGAAACCAGCATGGACCCACCTCGCGAGCCTCCTCGAGAATCCAGCCCTGCAAGGACTGGCGCGCGGGCGCTTTCGAGCACCCTGCCGCGACCGCCATGCACGCAGCGATCAAGATCGGTCGCAGCGACGTCACTCGATCATCGTAGCAGCGCGAGCGCGTCGCGCCGCAAACTCAGGTCCAGATGAGCTTGTCTTTTTCCTTGTACCAGCCCTCGACCTCGCCGACGTACTTCTTCTCGATCGAGGCGCGCCGTAGCTTGAGCGTCGGCGTGAGCATGCCGTTTTCGACCGTCCAAGGGTCGGTAATGACCACGAGCTTTTGCAGCTGCTCGTGGTGATCGAGCCCGGCATTGGTCTGCGCCAGGTGCGATTTCAGATCCGCGGCGATGCGTTCTCTTTCCTGCGGTTCCTTGATCTTGACCAGCGCCTGCTCCGACAGCACCACCATGCCGAACGGCTGGGGCTGATCGGCTCCGGTCACGCACGCGAGCTCGACGTGCTCGGAAAGGAGCAGCTGGTTTTCGATCGGCGCCGGGGCGACGTACTTGCCCTTCGACGTCTTGAACAGCTCCTTGACTCGCCCGGTGATCTTGAGTCGGCCCTCGCCGTCGATCTCGCCGAGGTCACCGGTGTGCAGAAAACCGTCGTCGCCGATCATCTCCTTGGTCAGATCTTCGGCCTTGTAGTAGCCGAGCATCGTGCCGGGGCTCTTGACGAGAATCTCGCCGTCGCTCGACAGCTTGCACTCCACCTCGGCGTGCGTGTTCCCGACGTAACCCGGCCGCACCTTCCCGGGCTTGGACATGTGCGAGTACGAGGAGTTCTCGGTCATGCCGTAGCCCTCGAGCAGCTCCACGCCCAGCGAGCGGTACCAGTTGATGAGCTCGGCGGGGATGGGCGCCGAGCCCGAGCCCGCGAACCTCACCTGCGCCAGCCCGAGCCCCTCGAGCACCTTCTTGCGCACGATGTTGCGAATGATGGGGATCTTGAGCATCAGCTCGAGCTTGCTCGGCGGCATCTTGGCGAACACGCCCAGCTGGAACTTCTGCCACAGCCGCGGCACCGAGATGAAGAAGGTCGGCTGCGCCCGCTGGAGGTCCTTGACGAAGGTGTCGAGGCTCTCGGCGAAGTAGACGTGGAACCCGATGAGGAACGTCGTCGTCTCCACGAGCTGGCGCTCGAACGAGTGCGCCAGGGGCAGGTACGAGAGCATCCGCTCCTCTTTGGTCATGCCGAGGCCGTCGATGAACCCCTGCGCCGAGCACATCGTGCGGAACGAGTGCATCGCGCCCTTGGGCACCCCCGTGCTGCCGGACGTATAGATGATCGTGGCCAGGTCGTCGGCGTCGCGGGTCGGACTGTCGGCGATCGGCTTGGTCTTCGCGATGATCTTTTCCCACGTCGGCGCATCGACCCCTTTGGGCGCGAGCGGCAGGGCGATGCGCGTGAGGCCGGCCGGAATGCCGGGCTCCATCGCGTCGTAGCCGTCGAGCTTGCCGATGAAGATCGCCTTGGACTCGCTATGGTCGAGGATCTGACCGATCGTCTCGGGCGTCAGCGTGGGGTACAGCGGGATCGTGACGTGGCCCGCCATCCAGATCGCGGCGTCGGCCAGCATCCACCACGCGGTGTTCTTGGAGAACAGCGCGATCTTGCTCTTGGCCGGCAGGTCCATCGAGCGCAGATGCGCCGCCATCCGGCGCGCCTCGTCCATCGCCTCCTTGAAGGTGATGTCACGGACCTTGCCGCCGCCCATCGGTTGGGTGAACCAGACCTCGTCGGGTCGGTTCTTCTCGTGCTCGTACAGTCGATCCAGCTGCGTCTTCATCGCGCGTCCACCCGGTCTCCCCGTACGGGGAAGGCCGCAGGGGAGCATACCCGCGTTGCCGCGCGCTCGCGCCCCCGGACCGCGACAATTTGCGGGCTACGGCGGCGCGCGCAGCTGCAGGCGATGGCCCTGGGCGCTCTCGATGCGGTGATCGGGGTCGTAGGCCGCCACGACCTGCTGCCACTGACCCAGCCGCGGGTACATGCGCCGGAAGTGCGCCGGCGTGGTGAACGCGTCCTTGGCCAAGTAGATCCGACCGCCGTTGGCGACGACGTACTCGTTGAGCGCCTGGCACAGCCGCTGGGTGCTGCCGTCGCGCCGCATCGGAATGTCCAGGGCCAGCGACGTGCCCTTCATCGGAAAGCTCAGATGGCCCTCCCCCTCGTCCCCGCAGTCCTTGAACACGGTGACGAACGAACAGCCGCCCTCGCGCTGGAAGATCGCCAGCAACTGCGCGTATGCCTGCGCGTCCGGCAGCACGCACTGGTACTGCGTGAAGCCACGGCGTCCGAACGCCCGGTTCCACAGCCCGATGCCGTCCAACGGCCAGAAGTACGTCTCGGGGTGCACGATGTGCTGCTTCGGACGCGCGCCGTGCTTGTGGTACCAAAACGAGTTCGCCAGGCGGATCGTGGCGGGGTTGACGATGCCGCTGGGCAGGTTGAACGGGAAGGTGATCGCGCCCTTGACCTTCGGCGGCTCGGCGGGCGCTTCGTCCGCCCTCGCCCAGCGTCCGCGCATCACGATGCCCCGGCCGGCGATGTCGCCCCGCGCCGACGTGTCGATCCACGCCACGGTCATCGGGAACTTCTCGCTGGCCTCGCGCAGGTCGGTGATCACGTCGGCGAGGCACCCGTGGCGGCGGCTCTCCTCGTAGATCCACGGCGAGGGGATCCGGTCCATCTTCAGCTCGACCTCGAGGATGTGCCCCGTCAGGCCCATGCCGCCCTGCGTCGCCAGGAACAGATCGCGGTGCGACTTTGGGCCGACCTCGAGCAGACGCCCGTCACCGGTGCGCATCTTGAGCCCGCGCACGTGGCTGCCGAAGCAGCCGGCCACGTGGTGGTTCTTGCCGTGGATGTCCGCGGCGACCATGCCCCCGAGCGTGACGTGGCGTGTGCCGGGCGAGACGGGCGTAAACCAACCCTGTCCCAGCAACAGCTCGCGGATCGCCGCGAGCGACAACCCCGCCTCGGCGCGCAGCACCCCCGTGTCGGGGTCCCACGCGAGGATGCGATCGGCGCGCGGCGTGACCACCACGGGGCGGCGCTCGCCGGCGACCGGCAGCGCCGAGTCGGCGTACGCACGGCCGAGCCCGCGCGAGAGCACGGCCCGCTCGCTGGCCGCCTCGAGGTCGTCGGTCTGGACCGTCGCCGCCTCGACCACCGGATGGTTGCCCCAGCCCGACAACGCGCGGACCGGCAGGGGGGCCACGACGGGGCGCCGCGCCGAAAGGTCGACGACTTCGGCGGACTCGGGCTCGGGATGGGCGGAAGCAGTCACGACCAGCGACGGACTGTACCCTGTCCCGTGATCGCGCCGGGAGCAAGGGCGCGGACACCGAGCGGTCGCCGCGGCGTCCCCAACGGCGCGTGCCCCGGTGCGGATGACCCCGGTCCCCGCGTTCGTGCGAGCCGAGGACCGCGTCAGCGCCGGTCGAACGCCTCGTCGGCCCCCGCCGGAGCATCGGCCGGGTAGCGGTCGACCGCTTCGAGCCACGCGCGCACCCGCGCGTCGGAGGGCATCCGCCAGTCGCCGCGGGGCGACAGCGCCACCTGCCCCACCTTCGGGGCATCGGCGGTGCAGCTGCGCTTGAACTGCTGACCGAAGAACCGGCGCAAGAACACCGACAACCAGCGCTTGAGCTCGGGCAGCGGGACGTCCTTTCCGAAAGCGACCTGCGCCAGATCCAGCACGCGGCCCGGCCGCGCCCCGTGCCGCACGAAGTGATACAGGAAGAAGTCGTGCAGCTCGTAGCGGCCGATCGAGGCCTCGGTGTGCTGCACGATCGTGCCGTCGGCATCGGGCGGCAGCAGCTCGGGCGAGATCGGCGTGTCGAGGATCGACGCCAGCACCTTGCGCAGCGCGTCGGGCTCGCCCGTCGACCAGTCGTGCGCGCGGTGCTCGGCGACCCACCGGACCACCGACTGGATCAAGGTCTTGGGCACGCCCGCGTTGACGTCGTACATCGCGATGTGATCGCCGGCGTAGGTCGCCCAGCCCAGCGCCTTCTCCGACAGGTCGCCGGTGCCGACGACGAGCCCGCCCTCGGCGTTGGCGATCGACATCAGGACCAGCGTGCGCAGCCGAGCTTGCACGTTCTCCAGCGTCACGTCGCCGAGGTCGCGGTTGCCCGAGATCGCGGCGACGAGTCCCTCCACGTTGTCGACGCCCTCGACGGCCGGATGGCCGATCATCGACAGCACCAACCGTGACGCCTCGGAGATCGAGATCGTCTCCAGGCGCGCGCCGAGGGTGCGCGCGAGGTCGCTGGCGTTGCTCTTGGTGCCCTCGGTCGTCCCGAGCCCCGGCATCGTGACGCACACGAGATCGCCGCGAGAGCGACCCATCAGATCGAGCGCACCGGCGCACACGAGCGCGGCCTGGGTGGAGTCGAGCCCGCCGGAGACCCCCAGCACGAGCTTGGGTCGCCCGATCGCTTCGCACCGGGTGGCGAGCGCGTTGGTCTGGATCTCGAAGATCTCCCAGCAGCGTGCCTGCAGATCCTCGGGGCGCGAGGGCACGAAGGGCGTCTTGTCCACGCGTCGCCGCAGCGGGGTCGCCACCCGCACGGGCGCCTCGAACGCCACGCGGCGAAAGGGTCGGTCGTTGTGGCGCGCGCAGTCGTTGAACGTGGTCGTCACCATGCGCTCGCGCTGCAGCAGCTCGAGGTCGATGTCGGTGACGACGAGCTGCCCCTGCCGGGCGAAGCGCCTCGACTCCCGCACGAGCCCTCCGTTCTCGAAGATGAACGCGTCGGCGTCGAACGCCAGGTCGGTCGACGACTCGCCGGGTCCGGCCGCGACGTAGACGTACGCACACTTGCCGCGGTCGGACGAGGCGGCCGCGAGCCTGCGGCGCAGCTGGGCCTTGCCGATCGTGAAGTTGGAGGCCGACAGGTTGCACACCACCGTGGCCCCGGCGCCGACGGCCGTGGCGCTCGGCGGTACCTGCACCCAGTAGTCCTCGCAGACCTCGATCGCGACGACGAGATCGCGGTTGGGCGCGCCGCACAGCAGCACGTCGAGGCCGAACGGCACTTCGTCGCCGAACAGCTCGACGGTGGCCCCCGCCGCCACGTCGCGGCCCGGCCGAAACCACCGCGCTTCTTCGAACTCGCGGTAGTTGGGCAGGTAGGCCTTGGGCACGACGGCCCGCACGTGCCCGCCCTGCACCGCTGCGGCCACGTTGTACAGCTGCCCCCCGACGCGCAACGGCAGCCCCACGAGCGCGAGCGGCGACACGTCGCGCGACGCGTTGACGACCTCCCGCAACGCCTGGCGCGCTTCCTCGAGCAGGTGATGATCGTGCAAGAGATCGCGGGCGGTGTAGCTGGTCAGTCCCAGCTCCGGGAACGCGACCACCGCCGCGCCCTCGCGATCGGCCTGCCCGAGCAACTCGAGCGTCCGCGCCGTGTTCGTCGCGAAATCGGTCACGGCGCCGGCCGGAATGGCCGCGCCGATCCTCGCAAAGCCCCGCATGGCGACAGCATGCCACACGCGCATGGCCCCGCCCCTCGACAGCGCCCCGCCGGTGCGCGAGGTTATCGGTGGATGTCCAAGGACGAGCCGACCGCCCTGCGCCACACTGGGCGAAACCACAGTGGCCCCGCGCGCACGTCGCCGTACCCGACCAGTCGCCTGGCCCCGGCCCACGACCTGGTCGACACCGCGCGCCAGATCGCCGAGGCCGATCACATGATCGGTGCGGTGGTGCACGGCAAGCTCGAGGTCATCGCCCAGCAGATCCGCGCGCTGCAGGCCCAAGCGCGGCAGATCCTCGAGCAGGCCCAGCACGACGGCGCCTTGCACCGTGCCGAGTGCCGGTTCCAGAAGCGAGCCGGGCACACCTATCATCTGTACGAGCGCGACGACGGGGACAGCTACCTGTCGATGATCGCGCCCGAGCAGTGGCGCGGCGGACCGCCGCACCGGTTCCTCGGCTCGTTTCGGCTGCAGGCCGACATGAGCTGGGTGGCGGCCGATGCTCCCGCCCCGCCGGCCACCGAGCAGCTCGTCGCGATCGCCGGCTTGCGCGACGACACATAGACCTGGGCAAGTTGCCCAGCCGATTGCCCAAGCGCGCGACGACGCGCCGAGGCAAGTGTGCGGGAGCCCGCCGCGTGGTGCTTGGTACGTCGCTTGCTCAGACGTCGGGCACGAGGGTGCCCACCATGAACGCTTCCCCCCGACCGGCCGACCATGCCGGGGTTCCGCAGCTCATCGAACACCTGCTCGGCGACGAGTGGGCCTGCGACGTCGCCGACCCGTTCCCGCCCGCGAAGTCGGACGAAGAGATCGCATCGCTCGTCTCGGAGATGGGTGCCGAGCTCGGCGCCTTCGACACGCAGACGCGAGCACGACGCGAGCAGCGACGCCGACACCGTGCCGCCGCCGCCCGCCGCGAGCCCACGACCCATCCTCGCGTGCACGTGGCGGCGCCGCGGCCGGTGCGACGGACCCCGCCGCCGGTCCCCGTCTGGGCCTGGCCGGAGACACAGAGCGACCCGACCTGAAACGCCGCCGCGGCGCGAGCCGGGCCGCCGAACGCCCACCGTGGTCGGGTCTGCTACCATCGACCGGTGAGCGGCCCCGTCAGCTCGGCGACCGCGAGCGGCGATGGCACGACGCTCGCAAGCGTCGATGGAGACCGCCCGGCGCGCGCGCACGCGGCCGACCCCGAGGCTGCCGCCGAACGACCGAGCGGATCCAAGCTCGGACGCTACACGTTGCTCGAGCCGATCGGCCGAGGCGGCATGGGCATCGTCTATGCCGCGTACGACCCTCATCTCGACCGCCGGATCGCGCTCAAGGTGCTGCGGCCGCGACGCGGGAGCGCACCACGGCTGCGCGATCGTGCTCGCCTCGAGCGCGAGGCCCAGGCGATGGCACGCCTGTCCCACCCCAACGTCATCGCGGTCCACGACGTCGCCGAGTCCGACGGCGAGCTGTTCCTCGCCATGGAGTTCGTCGACGGCGAGACGCTCAAGCGCTGGCTCGAGCGGCAAAAACGTCCTTGGACCGAAGTGATCGAGGTCTTCGTCGCCGCCGGCGAAGGCCTGGCCGCGGCCCACCGCGCGGGCCTCATCCACCGCGACTTCAAGCCCGACAACGTGCTCGTCGATCACGAGGGGCGCGTGCGGGTGACCGACTTCGGACTCGCGCGCGCCGGCGACTCCGTCGCACCGTCGGAGCTCATCCCCGCGCTGGCCGTCCCGAGCAGCGCCAGCAGCTCGGTCGCGCGTCGGATCACCCACGCCGGTGCGCTCCTGGGCACGCCCGCGTACATGTCACCGGAGCAGCACGCGCGCCTGGACCTCGACGCGCGCAGCGACCAGTTCAGCTTCTGCGTGGCGCTGTACGAGGCGCTGTTCGACGCGCACCCCTTCGACGGCGAGACGGTCACCGAGCTCGCCGCCGCCGTCTCGGTGGGCCGGGTTCGCGAGCCGCCGCGCGACCACGCCGTGCCCGCGCCGGTCCGTCGGGCTCTGCTGCGCGGTCTGTCGCGGCGCCCCGACGACCGATTCCCCTCGATGGAGCCCTTGCTCGAGGCGCTGCGCATCGATCCTCGCGGGCGACGACGCAATCTGGCCCTCGGCACCGCCGGGATCGCGATCGCCCTCGTCACCGGTGGGCTGGTCTACGCCACCACGCACGCGGAATCGACCGGCGCCGAGGAGCCGTGCAGCCACGCCGCCGAGGGAATCGACGCGATCTGGAACGAGGGCCGAAGCGACGCGGTACGCGACGCCTTCGGGGGGACCGAACATCCGGCGGCCCAGGACAGCTTCGCGCGCACCAAGAGCATCCTCGACGCGTACGCCGAATCGTGGCGAGCGCAGGCGGCCGCGGCGTGCCGGGCGACGCGGGTGGACAACGTGCAATCCGACGAGTCCCTCGATCTGCGGATGTCGTGTCTGGGCCGGCGGCTCGACGAGCTCGACGCCTCGCTGACGATCTTCGCGGACGCCGATGCGGCGTTGGTGGTCGACGCGGCGGAAGCGGCCTCGCGCCTCATCCCGGTCTCGGTGTGCGAAGATCCGGAGCGACTGCGAGGCAACCGCGTCCCCGACGACCCGAGCCTGCGCGACAAGGCGCAGGCGCTGCTGCACGAAGCGGCCGAGCTGCGGGCGCTGCGACTGGCCGACCGTTCCCTCGACCCGGTCCGGGCCGAGCGGTTGGTCGCCGACACGGTGGCGCTGGGGATCCCGGCGATCGAATCGCAGGCGCGCCAGGAGCTGGGTCTGTTCTACGTGGATGCCTCGCGCTTCGACGACGCCGATGCGGCATTCAACGCGTCCGCGGCCCGTGCCGCCGAAGCGGGCGACGACGCCCAGGTCGCCGACGCGATGATCGCCCGGCTCGATCTGTTCGCGCGGGTGCAACCGCGCTACGTCGACGCGCTGGTGTTCGCCCCGGCGGTCGAGGCCGCCGTGATCCGGGCGGGCGATCAGCCCGACCAGCGCCTGAGGCTGCACATGCAGCTCGGCGCCGCGTACCTGGGGCTGGGCAAGCTCGACGAGGCCGAGCGCGAGTACGGGCAAGCCTCCGAGATCGCGCAGGGCGATGTCGGCTCGATGCCCACGCGAGCGGCGATCTGGAACAACCTCGGCGCGGTCGCGTTCTCCCGCGGTCACTTCGACGAGGCGCGCGAGCGATTCCTCGAGGCGCTGGCATTTCGTCGCAAGTACCAGGGCGAGCTGCACGTCGACTACGCCGAGGGCCTGTACAACGTGGGCAACACGTATCTGTCGACCGGCAAAGCCGAGGAGGGCAAGCGCGAGCTCGACCACGCGCTCGAGGTGCTGGCGACGATCACCACGCGACCGACACAGGCCGAGGCCGGCGTCCGCAACTCCCTCGCCGTCGCGCACATGAGCATGGGCGAGCTCGATGCCGCCCGTCGCGAAGCCCGGGCCGCGCTCGACATCTTCGAGTCGCTGCACGGCGAGCAGTCGCCGACACGGGCCGGTCCGCTGCTGAGCCTGGCGCAGCTCGACATCTTGGAGGGCGACCTCGACCGGGCCGAGCGGACCCTCGAGGGTCTGACGCAAACGCTGCGCGATCAGCTGGGCCCCGACCATCCCCACATCGGATTGCCCTTGGGCTTGCGCGGCCGCATCGCACTGGAGCGGGGCGATCACGACGCCGCGCGCCGCGATCTGGACGCCGCACTCGCCCAGCTCGACGCGCTCGAGCCGTCGCACCCGTGGCGGCTCGGCCCCACGGCCGATCTGCTGCGGGTCGACCTCGAACAGAACGTGGACTTGTCCAGCGACCGCCGCGTCGACGACCTCCTGCAATGGACCGATGGCGGCCACGAGGACCGACAAGAGCTCGCCCGGGTCTGGTGGATCGCGGCCCGCGTGCTCGCGCGCTCGCAGCCGGACCGGTCCCGGCGCATCGCCCGGCGCGCCCTCGCGCTGCTCCGCGAAAACGGCAGCCACCCCCAGTCCACGCTCGACGCCCTCGAGGTGCTCGCGGGGCCCGAGCCTCGATGAGCCGACCAGTGCTACGGTAGGGACGATGCTGCCACTGCTTCTGGGCGCCGGACTGTCGGCCGCGTTCGTCGGGAGCGGGACGGCGCCGGGCGACGCGGTGATCCGGTCACTGGACGAGCGGCTGGAGCAACGACCCCCCGCCGAGCGCCGACGCAGTCGCGACGAGAGGCGGCCCGCGGGTCGGCAGCTCGAGATGGGTCCGGCGGCCACGGGGCTGGCGATGCTGGCTCTGGTCGCGGCCGTCGTGGTGCGGCGACGACAGACCGCCACCCGCTGATCCCCTGCTCGTTTGCACCGTCGCCGGCGTCGATGACGTGAGACCCGGCACCACGCCGACACGAGATCGCCTGGCCGCGTCGGCCACGGCCGGGCAGAACACGGTCACGCACCGTGGATCACCGCGTGCACCTTTCGCCGCGGCGCCGACCGACGTATCGTGGCGACTCCGGGATGGGGCCGATGGGAACCGACCTCGTTGCCGAGCTCCATCACGAACACGACGAGAGCATCCGGCAGCAACTTGCGCTCAAGCGAGCGCGGCGCCGCCGTCGAGTGATCTTCACGATCACCGCGTTGATCCTCCTCGTAATCGCGGGCATCGCCGCCAAGCTCGGGTACGACGCGTTTCGACACTCACGTGCGCTCACGGCCGCACGCGAGCACCTCGATGCCGGCACGCCGGGCGACCTCACGGTCGCGGCGACCGAAGCGGACAAGGGTCTTTCGATCAAGCCCGGCGACGACGAGGCCAAGTCGTTGATCGCACTGGTCCGGGCACACGAAGCGGTCGTCATCGGATCCACGGAGGCACTGCGCGCGTCGCTCGAGGGACTCGACGAGGCCGACCACGACGAAGCTCGTCTCGCCCGCGCCGTCGCGGCGCTGCTGGATGGAGACATCGACGCGGCCCGGTCGGGGGCGGAGTCGGTGACGCAGCCGCAGACGCGTGCCACCAAGCGCGTGGCGGCGTGGCTCGCCGGCTCGCTGGCGCTGACCAAGCCCTACGAGGAAGACGCGGTGTCGGCCGCGATCGGCGGACTCGAGGCGACGGTGGAAGGTGACCCGTGGATCCCCGGCCATCGCTGGCTGGCCGCACTGCTCGCTCGCGATGGTCGCATTGACGAGGCCCTCGCCAAGCGCGAGGCGGCCCGTCAAGCCTCCCCCGGCGATCTCGGAATTTCGGTGGACGAGGCGCTGCTGCACGCGCTCGTCGCCCAACACGACGATGGCGTCCTCGAAGTCACCGAGAGTCTGCTGGCCGCGCAGAGCCTGCCCCCCCGCGCGCGCGCCCGCGCGACGCTGGCCCGCGCGATTGTCGAGGCACGCCGCGGCGACGACAACGCCGGTGATCTGCGAGAGAAAGCGTGGGACGCGACACCGACGTGGGACGTCGACACCCGCGACCTCGCCGTGACGGCGGCGTACATCGCCGCCGACGACGAGACGGGTTCGAAGTGGCTGGCCGAGCTCGACCTCGCCGACCCGGCCGCCGGAATCTACGCGGCGTGGGAAGAGCTGCTGGCCGGTGACGAGACCGCCGCCCTCGAGCAGTGCGCCAAGCTGCCGCAGTCGCGTCCCCGCGTCGCCTACGTGCAGGCGCTCGCGCTGGCCGAGCAGCACCGCTGGGCCGAGGCCGGCCCGTGGATCGACCGCGCGAAGGCGGGGCTGGGCAACCTCGTCGAGCTGCGCGTCGCGAAGGCCCGGGCCAACGCGCACACCGGCGACCCCGAGGCGGCGATCAAGGAGCTGGACGAGCTCGCCGACGACTACCCGCACGCGTCGCGGGTCTTTACCGCGCTGGGCGAGGCGCATCTGGCCACGTGGAAGGACCGGGACAAGGACGAGCCGCCGGCCGCCGCCAAGAAGTCGCTCAAGAAGGCCCTCGACAGCGAGCCGCGACCGGCCGAGGCCGCGTATCTGCTGGGCACGCTGTACGAGCACGAGGCGAAGACGAAGGCGTCGCGTGCCGAGAAGGCGCTCGAGATGTACGACAAGGCGCTCGAGCTGCGCGGCAAGGAACCGCGATACCGCATCGCGTACGGCGAGTACCTCGCGACCCACGGCAGCGAGTCGAAGGCGCGCGAGGTTCTGCGCGAGCTCGTGGACATCGAGCCCTCCGTCGGCCAGCCCCTGGTGACCCTGGCGCGGCTCGAGATCCGAAACGCCGCCGAGAACGGCGAGGCGGTCAACGTCAAGGACATCAACGCGTGGCTGACCAAAGCCACGCAGGGCGGTGCGAACCCGGACTCGCTGACGATGGCGCGCGGCGAGCTGGCGCTGGCGACCACGGCCGGCCCGATCCCGGAGGCGACGATGCAGGAGCTGACCGCGTTGCTCAGCCGCAGCCCCAAGGACGTGGACGCGCGGGCGCTGCACAGCGAAGCGCTGCTGCGCACCGGTGACTTCCGCCGCGCCCGTGCGAGCCTCGAGTACGGCATTTCGCACACCCTCAAGGTGCTCGACGGTCGGCTGTACCTCGCCGAGGCGGAGGTCGAAGCGGCCGACCGCGGTGACAAGTACGCGGCGCGACTGGCCTACAAGGGCTGGGAGAAGGTCGAGGCCGAGCCGCGACCACCCAACGAGCTGCTGCGCTACGCCCGTCGCACCTCCGACTTCTGGGAAGCGATCGAAAACACCGCCGTGCCGCGGACGATGGGCGCCGCGCTGACCAAGCGCATCCCGTACCGCGCCGAGGCGTGGGCGTTCCGGGCCGAGAAGCAGGCCCGCGACGGTCAGGGCCCCGAGGCGTGCGAGTCGGCGAACAAGGCGCTCGAGATCGACAAGGACCTGCCGGCGTCCCACGCCGCGCTGGCCGAGTGCTACATCGCCAAATTCGAGTACCCCAAGGCCCGCGTCGAGCTCGACAAGGCGATCAAGACCGCCACGAACGTCGAAGAGCTCAAGCGCTACAAGCGACGACGTCGCGTGATTCGATAGCCACGGCGCCGGTGCTATACCGGCGAAGGTGGCTTCGTCCCATCGACTGCGCGCGCTCGTGGGCGCGCTGACGGAAGGCGAGCGCCCCGGTGAGCTGATCGCGCTGGGCACGACCGGGGCGGCGATCGCCATGTCCGACGGCACGCTGGCGGCGATCTACACGATCGAGCACGGCTCGCTGCAGGAGCTGCGCGAGCATCTCGGCCGCATCGTCGAGCGCAACCCGGGCCAGCACCTCAAGCTGTGCGTGATCGGCGGAGCCGAAGAGGCCCGCGCCGTGGTCGCGCAGGCCCAACCGCGCGTGTCGCTGCGACGGGCCGTCCAGGCGTTTCATCTCGCCGAAGACGGCTCGCTGTGGACGGGTCGCAACACTCGCGCCGACTCGCCGTTCGGGGAGGCACTGCTCGCGGCCGCGACGGCCTCCGACGATCCCCCCGCCTTCGACGTGCTCGCCGTGCGCATCCGCGCCGCGCAGATGTCTGCGCACGAGGCGGCGAGCCTGCAAGAGGGTCGAGCGTTCGTCGACCGCCTCAAGGAAACGAAGCTGCGTGCGACGCCCGCGATGCTGGCAGTGCTGCTGGTCGCGTTCGGTCTGCAGCAATGGTTTGGCGGATCGATCGCGCCCGTGCTGATCCGCATGGGCGCCTCGACCCCCGCGGCGTTGGCCGGCGAGCCCGAGCGGTTCCTCGCCGCCGCCTTCCTGCACGGCGGCTTCGTGCACGTCGGTCTCAACGCGTACGTGCTGTGGATCCTCGGCGGATTCATCGAGCGCCTGCTCGGGGGGGCGCACACGGTGACGATCATGGTGCTCGCGGCCCTGACCGGCGGCGTGACGTCCGTGCTGCTGACCCACGCCGACCTCGGCGTAGGGGCCTCGGGAGGGATCTGGGGTCTGCTCGGGGCGGCGGCCATGCTGGCGTTTCGACCCGACGGGGTGCTCCATCCCACCGTCGTGCCCTCGATCCGGCGCGCCGCCGTCACCAACCTCGTGCTCGCCGGGGCCATCTCGTTCGTGCCCGGGGTCGACCTTTGGGCGCACCTGGGCGGCGGAATCGCGGGGGCGGGCTACGTGCTCGCGATGCGCCCGCACTTCGCCGCCGCCGCCATGCACGAGCGTCCGACCTCGCGCGCGGCGACGATCTTCGCGTCGATCCTCGCCGCGATCGCGATCGCGAGCTTCGCCGTGGCGGTGATTCGGGGACGGCCGTGGGAGCTGCGCGAGCCGATCCCACTCGTCGAGCGCGAGCTGGCCGCGGGCGTGACCCTGCCGGTGCCGCTGACGAGCACCGAGCCGGAGCAGTTTCCCCCGACGCCCGACGACCCGACCGAGCTGTGGCGCTTCGGCGACCTGCGCCACGACGTGCTGGTCGTGCTCGTGTCGCTGACGCCCCACGACGTCCCCGCCGATCGGTGGGAGGCCGAGCTCGCCGACCTCGCCGCCCTGCCCCCTTCGGTCCCCGAAGGCGCGAGCGCGGACGGCCCGTGGCGCGTCGTCGCGGGCGCCGACCTGCCTACGCTGCAAACGTCGTGGTCGGCCGAGGAAGTGGTCGGCGAGATGCTCGTGGTCATCCGCCCCAACGTGCTCGTGCAGGTGCAGACGCGCCATTTCGCCGACGGACCCGCGGCCGCGACGGACGCGGCGGCTGCCATCGCCGCGGCCGCCAGCGAAGCTCGATGACCACGCCCCGCGAGCAGATCCACCGGCTGTACCGCCACCACCACGGCTACTTCCTCAGCGACGCCGAGGATCGGCGGGTGACGCGAACCGGATCGTCGTCCACGTACGGCGAGATTCGCCCCGCTGCGGTCGCGCGACTGCTGGAGCTGCTCGCGCCGACGCCGGCCGACATCCTGTACGACCTCGGTAGCGGGATCGGCAAGGTGGTGCTGCAGATCGCGATGAGCTGTCGGGTGCGACGGATCGTCGGCGTCGAGCTCGTCGAGAGCCGTCACGAGCTCGCCACCCGCGTGCTCGAGCGGGCACGAAGCCGCGGCCTGCTGGCGACCGAGGACGTGCAGCTTCGCTGCGCGGACCTGATGCACACGCCGATGGACGACGCGACGATCCTCTATACGTGCTCCACCGCGTTCCCCGATCCGTTCATGCGACGGATGACGCGCCACCTGGCCAGGCTGCGACCGGGCATCCGTCTGGTCACCACGCAAGAGCTCGACCCACCGGGTCGGTTCGCGCTGCAGCACCGCCTGAGGCTGCCGATGACCTGGAGTCGGCAGGGCCTCGTGCACGTGTACCGGCTCGGCGAGCCTCGCCCCCGGCGTTCAAGCTGACTGCGGCAGGATCTCGAGGAACGCGGCGGCCGCGGGGGTCGCCCGGTGGCCGCGGCGGCGCAGCAAGTGCAACGCCCGTGGGATCCGAAACGCCTCCACGTCGACCACGACGAGACGACGACTGGCCAGCTCCAGACCCACCGTCAGCTCGGACACGAACGCGACCCCCAGGCCCGCCGCGACGGCGTTCTTGATCGCCTCGGTCGACCCCAACGACATGGCGGGCTCCACCGAGATCCCACGCTGGGCCAGCGCGGCCTCGACGATGTCGCGCGTGCCCGAGCCCGGCTCTCGCAGCAACAACTCGGCCTTGCCGAGGTCGGACACCCGCACGCGACGGCGGGCGGTCCACGGGTGATCGGGCGCGACGATGAGCTTCATTTCGTCGTGGGCGACCACCTCCACCTCGAGCGCCGGCGAGTGCACGAAGCCTTCGGTCAGCGCGAGGTCGAGGCGGCCGTCGAGGAGCGCCCCCTGGATCGCCTGCGTGTTCGCGACCTCGAGGTGAAGCTCGATTCCCGGGTGGCGGCGCTTGAGCTCGCCGAGGATCCGCGGCACGAGGTAGCTGCCGATCGTGGTGCTGGCGCCGATCGCCAGCCGCCCTCGCTCGGCTCCCGCGAGCGCCGCCATGTCGGCCTCCGCCGCGGCCTCTACCGCCAACAAGGCCGCCGCATGCTCGCGCAGGATCCGGCCGGCGTCGGTCAACCGCACGCCCCGCGGCAGTCGCTCGCAAAGTCGCAGCGACAGGGCCTGCTCGAGCTCCGACAGCTGCTTGGAGACGGCCGGTTGGCTGATCGCGAGGCGCCGGGCCGCGCGCGTCACGTTGCCCTCCTCGGCCACGGCCGCGAAGATCCGGAGCTGATTCAAATTCACGACAAAATACCGTATTTTATGAACCAAGCCGCGTGACGAACGGATTCGAGCGTGTCCTGAG
>CALBMM010000312.1 GCA_937896535.1 uncultured Pseudomonadota bacterium | reverse complement strand
GGGGCGGCCCCCACCTGCATCGCGGCGGGACAGCCCGTGCCCAAGGCGGAGCTGGCGCGCTGGTTGCTCGCGCGCATCGGCGACGCGCGGTGGGGGGAGGGCACGCCGTGAGCGGTGACGACTCGGTCGGGGCACTCGCGCGGGACTTCGCGCGCACGCTGGCGCGAATGCGCGACCTCGACGACGTCCACTATGTCCCGGCGGGCCCGGTGCCCGGGGGCCCGCCGCCGTCCGAGCCCGCCGCGGCGGCGCCGTCCGACGCCGACGAGGTCGTCCCGAGCCCGGCTCCGACCGCAAACGCTGCGGCTGCGGCTCCGGCTCCGGTCTCGAACGTGGACTCGACCGTGGCCCTGCGCGAGCAGGCGCGCACGTGGACCCCCGCGACCAAGCTCGAGTACCTGCGTCGCAAGAACGTCGGCGACTGCCATCGCTGCGCGCTGTGCAAGACGCGGACGAACATCGTGTTCGGCGTGGGTAATCCGTCGGCGGAGCTGATGTTCATCGGTGAGGCGCCCGGCGCCGACGAGGACCGTCAAGGCGAGCCGTTCGTGGGGCGGGCCGGGCAGCGCCTCAACCAGTGGATCGCCGAGCTGGGGCTGTCGCGCGAGGACGTCTACATCGCCAACGTGCTCAAGTGTCGACCGCCGGGCAATCGCGATCCTCGACCCGAGGAGGTCGAAAAGTGCTCGCCGTTTCTGCAGGCGCAGATCCGGGCGATCGAGCCGAAGGTCGTCGTCGCGCTGGGTCGACACGCGGGGATGTTGCTGTCGCGGCGTGACGACATGACGCTTCGCGCCATGCGACAGAGTCGACTGACGTACGACACCGGCGCCAAGGATGCGCAAGGCAAGCCCAAGCTCGTGCCGCTCGTCGTCACGTATCACCCCGCGTACGTCTTGCGACAAGAAGGCGCCGCGCCGACGCCGGGCCGCGCGTCGCCCGAGGAGATGGTGATCGGTGACTTGCGTCGCGCCCTCGCGATGATCGCCGGCGAAGGGTGACGTCGGATCGTCGCGCCCGCGAGTTTGTCAAGGGCAGCGCGATGCCGGGGGTGCATGCGTCCGCGCGGCGAGCGGGTCGACCGACGCGGCCCTTTCATCGCGAGCGCAAGGCGCGATGCATCTCGATCTCGTCTGCGGGTTGACGATGAGCGGGGCTGCCCCCTAACGTAGTCGGCCCGTCGGAAAATTCGTCGCCGACCTTCTTCCTCTCCGCTCTCTCTCGCTCTGCTCCGATCCCAATGACGAAGGCCGAACTCATCGAGAAAATCGCGCGCAGTCGCGATCTTCCGCCCGACATCAGCAAGAAACAGATCGACGCGATCCTCGGCATCGCGTTCGACGAGCTCAAGACGTACTTCGTCCGCACGAAGGTCACGCGCAGCTCGAGCCCTCGCTTCACCGTGCCGCACTTCGGCACGTTCACGAAGAAGAAGCGCAGCGCTCGAATGGGGGTCAACCCGCGCACCCTCGAGCCGATGCAGATCGAAGCGTTCGAGACGCTCGACTTCAAGACGAGCAAAGAGCTCCGCGAGGCGCTCAACCCCTCGTCGAAAAACGGCGCGACCAAGGGCGAGGAGGCCAAGCCGGCCAACCCCAAGCGCGCCAGCACCCACAAGGCCAAGGCGCCTTCGAAGCGCCGGCGTTTGACGCCGCGCGACGACGCCGATCTGCTCGACGACGACAAGCTTCCGGCCGCGCCCCTGCAGCGGGTGCGCGCCACCGGTCGCGGACGGCGCCGCAGCACCGGCTGAGCCACCCCCGCCATGCAGTCGTGGGGACGCGCCCGCTGGCTGACGGCGTTGGCCGATCTCGGTCTTCGCCGACCGGGGCTTCTGCTCGCCATCGTGGGCGTGCTGTGTCTGGCCGCGGCCGCGGTCGTGCCCGGTCTGGGCGTCAGCACCTCGCGGACCGGGATGCTCGCCAAGGAGGAGGCCGGCCAGAAGCGGCTGTTCGCCTTCTACGAGACGTTCGGGCGGCCCGAGTACGCGGTGTTCGTGGTCACCGGCGGTGAGCCCGAGCAGCGTCAGCACGTCGTCGACCATCTTCAGGCGCGGCTTTCGGCCGAGGACGACCTGCGTGGCCGCGTGCTCGGCCGTGTGACCCCCGAGATGATCGCGCCGCTGGCGTTGCTGCAGCAGCCGCAGATGCTCGCCGAGCTGCGGGCCCAGCTCCCCCCCGGTGTCGAGCTCGATCAGGTGTTCACCGCCGGGCTCGGCGGCTGGCTTCAGGCGATCGAGGATCAGATCTATGCGGGCCTCGACGGAGCCGAGGGCGCGGGCGAAGGCGAGGACGCCGAGGACGAGGACGAGGACGAGGACGCCCCCGACGAAGGCGAGGACGCCGAGGACGAGAACGCCGAGGACGATGATGGTGCCGCCGCCGCCGACGACGTCCCCGACGAAGGCGACGGCGCGGACGACGAAGACGCCGCGCCGACCGTCGCCGACCCGACCAAGCCACCCGCCGGTGCGACTGCCGGTGCCGCTGCCGGTGCCGGGGCGCCCGCCGTGCCGAGCCCCGAGCAGCTGGCCGAAGGCTTCGAGCGGCTGCAGACCCTCGCCGGTCTGCTCGACGACTACCTGCAGGGCCGCGATCCGCTGGAGCGGTTCTCCCAGTCGCAGCTGCAGCAAGGGCCGCGTGGGATCGACGGCAAGGGCTACACCGTCTCCGCCGACGGGGCGATGCACATCGTCAGCGTCTTCGCGGACCTGCCGACCGACGAGGGACGCGACGTCAAACCATACGTCGATCGGTTGCGGGCGATCCGCGACGACGTCATGGCCGACGCGCCGCAGGGCGTGCGGGCGGACGTGACGGGCATGCCCGCGCTCATCGTCGACGAGCTCGACGTGCTGCAGCGCGGCCTGATGACGTCGAGCATCGTGACCACGGTCGGCATCGCGCTGCTGTGCCTGCTGCTGTTTCGCTCGCTGCGCCAGATGATCATCGCGTTGCTGCCGCTGGGGCCCGGGGTGCTGCTGACCCTGGCCGCGGTCGCGCTGCTGTACGACGACCTCAACCTGATCACGTCGAGCTTCGTGGCGGTGCTGCTCGGCCTGGGCATCGACTTCTCGGTCCACGCGATTTCTCGCTACAACGAAGAGCTTCGGCGGGGAGCCGAGCCCGCGCAGGCCGTCCGCGCCGCGATGGGCCAGACCGGCCCCGGTATCCTCACCGGTGCGATCGTCACGGTCGCCGCGTTCCTGACCACGACCACGACCGAGTTCACCGCCTTCGCGGAGCTGGGCTGGGTCACCGTCATCGGCCTGCTGGTCGTGGTCGCGTCGGTGTTTCTCATTGTCCCGTCGCTACTGCCGCGCGGCAAGGGAGCCAAGAAGGGGGCCGCGCCCGCCGAGCCGCCGGGGCTGGCCGCGCTGCCGGGCTTGGTCCGGCGCGCTCGCGTCGTGCTGCTGGGCCTCGGTGTCGTGGCGGCGATCGCCGGTGCGGTCGCGCTACCGCGGCTGCAGTGGAACCCCCGCTACTTCGACTTCCTGCCGCAGCAGACCGAGTCCGCCCGCGGCCTGGACATGCTCGAGTACGACCCGGTCGCCAGTCCGGTATTCGCCAACTTCGCCGCCGACTCGGTCGAGCAGGCGCGCACGATGGCGGCCCAGCTGCGCGCGCTGCCGACCGTCGCCGGCGTGCAGACCCCCAGCGACCTTCTGCCGGAGCTGACCGACGAGGGACTGGCCACCCTGCGAGCGGGCTTCGCCGGACTGAAGGGACCGCCGGACTTCGCGGCGCTCGCCGCCAACGCGCTGACCGCCGAGACCCTTCGCGCCCGCGTCGTGGGCGTCGTCGACGCGCTCGAGGAAGCGACCGCCGCGCTCGCGACGATCGGGCCCGTGCCGCCGGCCGCCGAGCGGACCGTCGCCGCGTTCAAGCAGCTCCGTGACGGACTGACCGATCCGTCGCCGGAAGTCGAAGCCCGCGTCGAAGGTCTGCACCGCGAGCTCGCCGCACTGGTGGGCCCGGCGTGGACGGGCGCCAAGCGGGTGGCCGACCGCGGCGGCTACGCCCCCGAGGACCTGCCGGGCCTGTTCCGTGAGCGCTTCGTCTCCAAGGACGGCACGAAGGTCGCGTTGTTCGCCGTCCCGGCGGGCAAGTTCTGGGAGCGCGACGTGGCCGAGAGGTTCGCCCACGACGTGCAGCAGATCTATCCGGACGCGTCGGGGCTGGCGATGATGAACGTGCGCCACGGCGACATGGTGCTCGATGGGTTCCGTCGTGCGGCCATGTACGCGGCGGTGCTCGTCGTCTTGCTGCTCGCGCTGGACTTCCGCTCGATCAAGGACGCGCTGCTGGCCCTGTTCCCCACGGTGATCGGCTGGCTGACGATGCTGGCGGTGATGGTCGCGCTGGGCCTGCGGTTCGACAACGCCAACATCGTGTCGCTCCCCCTGGTCCTCGGCATCGGCATCGCGTTCGGCGTGCACCTGATGCATCGCGTCCGCGAGGACGACCCGCGTCCGGATGCGTCCTCGCCCGGCGAGCCGGCGTCGCTGGACACGGTGGTGCGGGGGACCGGCGGGGCGATCGCCGTCGCGGCGCTGACGACGATGGTCGGCTTCGGAGGCCTGATGACGAGCGCCTACGGCGGCATGAAGTCGTTCGGGCTCGTGATGGTGATCGGCATCTTCGCCTGCCTTGTCGCCACCGTCGTCGTGCTGCCGGCGTTGCTGCTCGTGCTCAAGCGAGTCAAGTAGCCGAGCGCCCTCCCGCCGCTGCGTCGTCTGTCACCAACGACGAACGCCCGCGGGACTCGAGGTCGCGCGGGCGTCGGCGTGACGAGAAGCGTCGGGGTCTAGTTCTTGCTCTTGACGTTCGTCGAACCCGTGGAGGGCGGGGTCGGGTTCTTCTTGACGTTGGTGATGTTGAACTTGCTGGCGCCGCCCTTGCTGGTCGGGTCCGTGCGCGTCGGCGTGTCGGAGGTGCGCGTCGGCTCGCCCTTGGGGTCGGTGCGGACCGGGTCGCCGCCGCCGGTGCGGACGGGATCGGAGGCATTGGTCCGGACGGGCTCGCGCTTGGGATCGGTGCGGACGGGCTCGCTGGCGGGGTTGGTCCGCTGCGGATCGGAGACCGCCTTGCGCTGCGGGGCGGGGGCGGGGTCACTGCCGCCGGCGGGCTTGCTCGCCACCGACTTGGTGGCAGGCGGCGCGGCCTTGCGGGTGACGGGCTTGGAGCTGCTCGACGACTTGCTGCTGCTACCGCTGGACTTCGTGTAGGCCGGCTTGGTGTTGGAGCTTGGCGATTGGCTGCTGGAGCCGACGTGGATCGAGCAGCCGGTCATGCCGAGGCCGAGCAAGGCGGCCATGGTCAAAGAGCGGGCGACAGTGGAAGTCTTGAAGGTGGGCATCGTTGTGGTCCCTCGTCACGCGGGGTGAATGGCCGTCGAAATTCGTGGGCCCGATTTCGGCCCGCGCCATCTGACGCCAGGTCGTACGAGGGTATTCAACCCCGGCTGCGGCGAAAGCAAAAGGGCCACCGGGGCGCTTCCGCCCCGGGTGAAAAACGCCGTGGAACGCGCGTTCGGGCCGGATCGACGGACGAATCGCGGTTGCCGAGGGCGAAACGGCGTCCTGAGCGATCGAGGAATTTCACCTGGACATCGGCGCGCACAACCCCGAGCGTGGCTGGGCCTTTCCGGGCGGCCCGACGGCCCCCACTCGTCGCGCCGGAGTGAGCTTGGATGACTCGACAATCGAACGAGGACCACCGCAAGGAACAGATTCGCGACGCCGCGATCCGATGCTTCGTGAAAAAGGGCGTGGCCAAGACCCGCCTGCTCGACATCGCGAACGAGGCGAAGCTGTCCAAGGGTGGTGTGTATTTCCACTTCAAGACCAAAGAGGCCCTCTTCGAGGACATCTTGGAGGTCGTGCTGCGACGGCTCGAGTCTCGCTGGGCCTTCGAGCCCGTCGCGGACCAGCCCGCCGATCGCACCTTGCACCGGCTCATCGTCGCGCATTTGTCGACGCTCGAAGACGAGCCCGACGAGACCCGCCTCGGCCACTTGCTGGTCGCGATGACGCCTCAGCACCCCCACTTCCGTGACAAGCTCGACGAGAGCTTCCGCCTCATGCGGGCGCTGTACGGTGGCGTGGTCGAGCGAGGGATCGCCGACGGGGTGTTCCGCGCGGGATCACCGGTCACGATGGCCGACTGCCTGCTCGCGATGGTGCAGGGGCTGGCGTACCAGTCGGCCACCGACGCCGAGGGACGCCTGCCGGTGCGCCCCCAAGATGCCGCGGATACCGCACTGGGGATGGTGCTCGCCGAGCCGCGGCCGCGGCACACCCGCGGGGCGGACCGCGTGGGCGCCGAAGCCCCGCTGCCCAGCTGAGCGTGCCGGCTCAGGCCGGGTCGTCGAGCGGCGCGTAGATCCGCAAGCCGGCTCGTCCGGCCCGGCCGGGCTGATCCCCCGGGGCCGCGGCGAGCTCGTAGCAGATCTCCTGGGCCCGGTAGCCCACCGGCCACAGCCGCGACGCGGTCGTGAGCGCCGGGCCCCCGCTTTGACGACCCTGCGGGTGCGGGGCGGCGCAGCGCAGGGCGACCTCTTCGGCGCGGCCGGCCGCGAGCGCGTCGAGGACGTCGCCGTCGCGCGCGATGATGTGCCCGAGGTCGTCCTCGGACAGGGCGGGGTGACCGTACGCCGGCCCACAGTGGCTGAGCTCGGCCGAGACCCACCACAGCACGCGGCGTCGGGCGGCGAGGGCATCGAGCGCGAGCACGAAGTCCTCGGCCGGGTCGCCGTCGTCGTCGGTGGGGGCGAGCACGGTTTGCCCGCACAGCACCGCGACGATCGGCGGGCAGGTGTGGCCGTACAGACCTCGCAGCGCGACGGCGGCGAGCTCGATGCTGATCGCGTCGCGGTGGCGAATTTCCTCGCGCCGGATCCAGCCCACGCGACGCTCGAGCGCCTCGACGAACGCGACGTCGGACGGCACGGTGCCCAGCGGAGTCGAAAACGACTTGGCCGTGACCACGTACGGAAGCAGACCGGGGCCGTGGTCGGTGCCGAGCACGACCACGCAGTCGATGGCATCGGCCGGGGGCAGCCGCCGCAACGTCATGTCCCACAGCCCGGCCACGTCGCTCGGTGGCCCGTGCGGGCAGACGACGCCGATCACGTCCGTGCCGGCGACGAAGCGGTCGTCGCGGGCGGGCAGCACCGACTGCAGCAACGCGGTCGCTTCCGCCGGATCGGAGGGGTACAGCAGGCCCGAGAGGATCGGCGCACGCGTCTCGTCCTCGAGGAAGTCGGCGTGGGCGTCCCCCCAAAGGGCGCGAAAGTTGTCGTCGTCGAGCAGTCCGGCCTCGCTCAGCGACGCGACGAACGTCGCGAGCTCGTCGGCGGGCAGGTCCATCGAGTGCCGCATCAGCAGCGACTGCCGGATCTGCGGCAGCGTCTTGGTGCCGTCGAGGAGGTCGAGCACGACCTTGAAATCGGCATCGATCGCGAAGGGGTCCGCGAGCCCGAGCGGATCGCGCACGACCAGGAGTTCCTCGTCGTCCCGCTGCAGCTCATATCGATCGACTTGGCGTAACTTGGGCCGGTCCATGACACCTTAGGGGCGTGCACCCCGTCGGGCTCCTGACTGCGCTGACGCTGCTGGCCGCGCCGCCTGCCGGCGGGCGTGTCGGCGTGGTGTGGCACGACCAGGCTACGGTTCGCCACGACGCACGGCAACGGCTCGTCGATGCGCTCGTCGACCGCGGGGGGTTGGCGCCGGAGTCGATCGTGGTCGACGCGGACCTGCGCGGGCGGGTGGCCGTCGCGCACCGATTTTCGCCGGATCTGGCCGACAAGGCCGCGTTGCTCGACGTCACGCTCACCGGCGCGGCCGCGTCGTACCGGGCCGGCGAGGTCGAGGCCGCCGCGACGGCCCTCGGACGTGTCGAGTCGAGCCTGCGATCCGATCCCGGCATCGCCGCCGCCGCCGCCCTGATGGGGCGTGTCGCGATCCTGCGCGCACAGATCGCGTGGACCCGGGGTGACGACGCCGCGGTCGACGAGGCCCTCGGGGTGGCGCTGACGCTGGACCCCGAAGGTCGGCTGTCGACACGGACCGTCGCGCCGCCGATCGTCGCCGCGCACACGCGGCTGGCCGCAGCCCTGGAGGCCGACCGTGCGCGCTGGGTCGAGATCACCGCCGATGGCGTGACGGGTCCCGTCGCGATCGAGGTCGACGGCCGCCCCTCGCCGGGGCCGGTGCCGCCGGGCGAGCACTTCGTCGTCGTTCGTCGACCGGGCTTCGTGCCGATCGCGGCGTTGGTACGGACGCCGGACAAGGTCGCCGTGCCACCGACGTCGACCGAGGTGGTGCGGGTCGGATTGCCCGCCGATCGGGCCGACGCCGAGGCACTGTGCGAAGCGGTGGAGGTCGACCAGCTGCTGCTCGCCCGGCAGCGTGGACGCCGGATCGGGCTGCAGGGTTACGTGTGCGGCGAGGGCTTCGCGCCGGCGGAGTTTTCGATCGACGAGTCGCCCGACGATCTCGTCGCGGTGGTCTTGGCCGCCAACGCCGGTCCCGACGTGCAGGCGCGGCTGCAATCGTCGCGACCGTGGCCGGCGATCGAGACCCCGTTGGAAGGTCCCGCCCTCGGTCCCGAGGGGCCGTCGGACGGCGGTGGCGAGGTCGTTGGACCCAAGCCGTGGTTTCGGCGGGTGTGGGTGTGGGCGGTGATCGGCACCGCCGTCGCCGGGGCGGTGACGACCGGCGTGGTACTCGGCACGCGACCGGGCCCCGACCGATTGCAGGTCGATACCGACACGTTCATGCCGATGCCGTGACCGGGACCGAGTCCGATCACAGACGCGTCAAACGCAGCGTCGACGCCTCGACCGTCCCGGAGCCCGACGCGCCGATCCCCACGGCCGACAGCACGTCGCCGGGGCCCGGACACTGGCCGACTTCTTCGATGCCACGGCGGATTCGGATCGACTCCGGGGTGACCTCGACCCCGATGACCTGCGGCGAGGAGAAGTTCAAAGGCGCCGTGCCGCACGAGATCGGGAGCACCGTCCCGGAGGAGTCGCGCATGAACGCTCGCAGCCGCTCGGGCTCGAGGCGGATGCTGATCCCCGCGACGGCGCCGTGCTCGAGCACGATGTGTGGGTCGGCCTCTTCGGCGCTGAGGCTGACCTCGAAGCGGAAGCGGCTGCTGCGGAACCCCCGGGCACGGGCCCGCACGCTGGGAAACTCCTCGCGCAGTCCCGCCGACAGCAGGCGTACGACACCGTCTTCGAGTCGGACGCGATCGGGCTGCAGCGCCAGGAGGCTGCCGCGGGCGAGGTCGTCGACGTCGGGGACCACTTCGTCGGCACCGTCGAGGGCGGGGCGCAAACGTACGAAGAAGGGCAGGGCGGGCTGGCGCGTGTCCGGGTCGCGGCCACCGGCCAGCAGCACGCTGCCGTCGTCGAGCACTACCGTCGCGGCGCCCACCCGCGCTCCGGGCGGTGGGTTGGTGATCTGCACGTTGGGCAGCGCGAGGTCGATCGCGTCGTCGCCGGTCTGACCGAGCCCGCCCACGGCGAGCAACCATTCGTCGGCGAGCACGCGCTCGCCGGGCAAGCTCGTCAACGAGTGCCGCGGACGCGGCAGCATCTGCACCATCTCGTCCATGGGCGAGACGAAGCAGTTGTCGGCCTCTCGGCCGTCCTCTTCGAAGCACCACTGGTCCCACAGCCCGGTCTCGGTCTCGGTGACCCAGTGGATCGTGTCGTCGGACATGACCAGCACGAGCATGCCGCCGTCGAGCAGGGCCGAGTCGTCGATCTCGGTGTCGGGCGCGAGCTCGAGCGTCAGCGCGGGGCCGTACGCCTCGAACGCGTCCGCGCCGGGAAGCAGACGTTCGGGTTGCTGCCGGGGCGTACCGTCGGCGGCGCGACCACCGGCGATGAACACGACCCCGTCCCGCGAGACGTGGGCCTGGTGGTCGTACCGCGTCGACAGCAGCGACGGGCCGCCACCGAACTCGAGCGTGCCCGCCTCGGTGATCGAAAACCAATACGTGGAGGCGAGCGCCGGGCCGGCCTCGACGTCGCAAGCCCCGGTCGGCGTGATCATCGAGCAGCCCCCCGTGACGAGGATCTCGTCGGGCCGCACCTCGACCGCGCCGAAGTACGCGCGCGCCGGGTCGCTTTGTGGCGGCAGATCGATCGCGATCGGCTCGTTGACCCGTCCGCCCGACGAGCCGAGCTCGATGAACACCACGGTCCCCAGCGCCGTGGGTCCGGTGCTCGCACCGCCGATGACGGCGAAGCGACCGGGCCCGACCGGATGGACGCTGTGACCGACGCTGGGCACCGGCAAGCCCTGGTTCAGGGCGATCGCGACGTTCGTCTCGTCCTGCAGCGTCACGATCTCCGAGAGCAGGCTGCCGTCGGCGTCGCGCCCCCCGACCACGACCACGTCGCCCTCCGGCCCCACCGCGATCGAACCGGGGTCGCGGGCCGTGACGGCCGAGGCCACCGCGCACCACTGGTCGACCGGAGCGAAGTACACGGGGAGCTCACCGTTGTCTCGCAGGCGCGCCGTTCGCCCGACCACCGTCACGGTGTCGCCGAACAGCCCCTCGATGGTGACGGCGTCGATCGCCTCGTCGTCGACGTCGAGGTCGGCGATGCCCGACTCGACGATGACCTGCGAGTCGGTGGTGTCCGGGAAGTCGCCCCGGGACGTGACGCGGAACCGGGTGAAGACATTGCCCTCGAGGCCGCAGCCGAGCAGGCCCACGACGCGCTGGGGTGGGTCGCCGCCGCAGGCCGAGGTCAGCGCGCAGCCCGCGAGCGCAAGCACTGCCGTCATGCGCCACGCCGTGCGAACCGGCGGTGGGACGTGCGGCGTGGCGCGGGACATGCGCGACGCATGCTACCATGCGCTCACGTGCCGTCGCGCAACGAGGCAGCCGGCGACGAGAAGCTGGTGGACGGCGTCGACGCGCCCGACGACGACGCGCACCCGGTCGCCTTCGGCAAGTACCGGATCCACCGCCGCATCGCCCGCGGCGGGATGGGCGAGGTATTCGCGGCGAGCCTCGTCGGCGAGCTCGGCTTCGAAAAGCGCCTCGTCATCAAGACGATCCTCCCCGAGTTCGCCAACAAGCCGCGCTTCGTGGAGATGTTCGCCGCGGAGGCGAAGACGGCGGTCGCGCTCAGCCACGGCAACATCGTGCCGATCTACGAGCTCGGTCGGGCCGAGGACACCTTTTACATCGTCATGGGGTACGTCGATGGGCCGTCCGTCGACCGCATGCTCGAGCAGTACCGCGAGCGAGGCGAGGGGCCGCCGCTTTCGATCGCGCTGCACATCGTCCGCGAGGTGCTCATCGGTCTCGCGTACGCCCACACCGACGAGCCGGGCCGGCCCGCGATCGTCCATCGTGACATCACGCCGCGCAACGTGCTCGTCGATCGTAGCGGCCAGGTGCGCATCGTGGACTTCGGCATCGCGATGCCGGCCAACGTCGACGTGAAGGTCCGCGGCGGGTCGACCGGCTACATGGCGCCGGAGCAGGCGCGCGCCGAGACCTCCGACACGCGCGCGGACGTGTTCTCCATCGCGTGCCTGTTGTACGAGTTGCTGACGCTGCGACGCGCGTTCCCCAAGGAAGGCGTGTGGACGCCGCCGTCGCTGGACGGCGTGGCCGAGTCCGTCGCGCCGGTGCTGGAGAAGGCACTGAGCAGCGACGCGCAGCAGCGCCCGCAAGACGCCGGGGCGATGCTGTCGGCGCTCGGGCCCGCCATCGCCGAGCATGCCGCGGTGGTCGTCAGTCGCGACGTATCCTCGCACCTGAGGGGGTTGTTCCCCGAGGGATGGGAGCAGACCCCGTCGACTTCGCTCGTCGCCTCGATCACGCCGGTGACTCGGATCTCGCCGCAGACGTACGCGACGCGATTGACCTCGGTGACGTCGACGCTCTCCGACGCTCCGGACGGCAGGGCGTCTTCGGACGCGGATCTGCGCGTCGGTGGGGCCGCGGCGCTGTCGAGCTCGGGCGCGTCCGCCACTGCCACCGCGGGCTCGTCGATGCCGGGCAACTCGCTGGTCGGTGCCGCCGTCGCGCCGGCACCGTTTCGGATCTGGGTGGCGCTGGCGCTGTTGGGCCTCGGGGCCGGCGGCGCATGGCTGGTCGCCCGCAACCAACCCGATCCCGATCCGGAGCCGCGTCAGCCCCCACCGGCGCAGGTGGCCGCGGCCGAGACGGCGACCGCACCGGCGCCGGCGGCCGAGTCCTCGGGTCCCCCGCCGCCGGCCTCGACGGGACCGACGGTGCCCGACCCGCCGCCCGTCGCTCCCGTCCACGTCGCGCTCGGCATCGTGCCGCGGGATGCCGAGGTGTGGATCGACGATGTCGCGCAGGACGGCACGCCGCCGTACTCGCTCGAGTTTCCGCCCGACGCGACGGTGCAGGTCCGCGTCGAGAAGAAGGGCTTCATCTCGCAGACCCGCACGTTCCGGGCGGCCGATGCCGGCGCGGCGACGATCAAGCTCGACGCCGACATCCCCAAGGGCAAGGGCTACCTGCAGGTGTTCGCGACCGGCGTGACCTGGGCCGAAGTGGTCGTCGACGGGCAAAAGAAGGGGGCGACGCCGACGCGCAAGCTCGAGCTGCCCTCGGGTCCGCATCGCGTGATCGTCCGCTGCGTGCCCGACGTGTGTCCGCAGACGCGCACGCTCTTGTCCAAGACCGTCACGATCCGTCCCGGCGAGACCGCCAAGGTCACCGCGCACTGAGGGCGAGGGGGACTACTCGCAGGCTTCGGCGGGATCGACGTCGAGCGCGAGCAACGACTGGGTCGCCTCGGTGCCGACCTCGTCGCCGCGCCGCGCCGTGATGCACAGCGTCTGGGTGACGAAGTCGGTCGTCTGCGGGGCGTGTCGCAACGCGCGGGTCAGCCGTCGCGCCATCCGGCGATCGGGGCCGGCGGCGAGCGCCTTCGCGACGGTCTGTGCGCCGTCCGGGCCACCGTGCTTGGTCAGCTGCCGCGCGGCCTCGGTGCGCGGCTCGACGTCGACTTCCTCGTCGAGCATCAGCTTGCGCAGGCCGGCCCAGTCGCCGCATCGGCCCAGGGCAGTCACGCTGGCCCGGGCGACCGCCGCATCGGGCTCGCCGTCCTTGTTGGCGCGCTCGCGAAGGTAGGTCCGCGTCGCGTCGGCGCACGTGCCCTCCACGCGCTGCAGCGCGGCCTGGCGAACCTGCGGCCACGGGTTGTCCTGGCTGCCGGCCAGCCACGCATGGTCGGCCGGGACCGGACCCACCGACCATCCGAGCACCGCCAGCCGCGGTGCCTCGTGGGCGCGCAGCTCGTGGGTGGCGGCGAGCGCTCCGGCCTTGTCGGCGGGCAGGCCCGTCAGCGACAGCCACGCGAGTAGCTCGCTGGCTTGGCTGCGCACGCGCTCGGCCGCCAGGTGATGACGGGCGATCGACTCCAGTGCCTCGATCGCCGGTGCCGATCCGTCGCGTCCGAGCCCGCGCACCGCGGCCACGCGCACACCGAACGCGGCCTCTTCGTCGTCGGCGAGCGTCGCGAGCTTCGCGACGAACGTCGGGTCCGGGTCGACCGTCAGCGTCGCGCGTGCGACCAGCAACGAGGGAATCCGGTCGGCGTTCGCGTCGTCGTCGAGCGCCGCATCCAGGCGCGCGAGCAGGGCGCTGCGAAGCTCGTCGGAGGCCTTGGCCCGTCGCGCCAGCGCGCGCACGAGCGCCTGGCGCAGCTGCCGGTGCCCTCGACCGACGAGCACCGTCAACGCAGCGACGCCGTCCGGGTCCGAGATCGCGACGACTTCCTCGAGCAGGCGACGGCGCACGGGCAAGGTCAGCTCGCGGTCGCCGACGAGCTTGGTCAGCGGGACCCGGGTCGCATCGCCCTGGGCGGCCAGCAGCGGTAGCCAGCGGTCCATGGCGGCCTCGCGGGCCTTGGTGTCGTCGGCCGCCTTGAGCCCGCGTCGCAGCTCGGCGACGAACAGCTCGACGTGCTCGGGCCCGCCGACCTCGGCGAGCACGTCGAGCAATCGCTTCTTGTCCGGGTCGCTCGGCGCCGGAATGACGGCGAGGCGGTCCAGCAGCGCCTCCGTCGCCTCGGCCGGGTGCTCGGCCAAGCGGGCGCGGGCGGCCAGGTACGCCTTGGTGTCCTCGCCGAGCAGAGCCTCGACGTCGAGCGCGGCCTGCTGACCCACCGACGGTGGGGACTCGGTGAGTGTGGTGACCTCTTCGGGCGAAGTCGGGGTCGGGATC
>CALBMM010000311.1 GCA_937896535.1 uncultured Pseudomonadota bacterium | reverse complement strand
CTCGCAGACTTCGGCTTGAGCACATCGATCCAGACAGGGACCACGTCTCCGGGTCGTAGGCTTTCCGGTGGAAACGGCGTCTGCACCGTGATCGCGCCTGCGCGGCCGGCCCCGGAAGGCGGCGAAGCACAGCCGACGCCAATAGCTACAACGACAATAGCACTTCGCATATGGCCTCTATCGAATGGGACACCGCATCAGCCTGCGGCGCCGCCTGCAGATGGGCTCTTGCGCCGCACGATTATCCCAATCCTTCCACAGTGATTCATGGTTCTCGGTATCAACATGACCGTTTCGCAGTATTTTGTATCAGCAACGACCCCGCCAGAGATTTGGAACTTGCGACGTATGTAGCCACAATACTCGCGATTGATGCTCTTTGAGCGGTCGTTGTAAAACTCGCCCTAATCGTGTGACGCGTAGGTCCAGGGTGTCGACCACACACCCAGCCGTGGACCCGCCTTCCGGCACCTATTGGACACCACGGGCCGCCCCCGCCCCTGCCCCCCCTACCCGTCCCAGGTCGCGCGGTCGATGTTGCCCAGCACCAGCTCGCGGGCCCGGGGCCAGGTGGCGCGGGGCATGTCGTGGCCCACGCCTTCGAACAGGTAAAGGCGTGCGCCCTCGATCGCCTTGGCGGTGTCCTTGCCGCCGACCATGGGCACGAGCGGATCGGCGGTGCCGTGCAGGACGAGCGTGGGGACTTGCAGCGAGCGCAGCCGGTGGGTGCGCGCGGGTGAGGCGAAGATCGCCGCGAGGTGTCGGGCGAAGCCGGCGCGCTTGCGACTGCGTGCGATCGCTTGGCGCGCGCGCGTGCGCATGTCGGCCTCGTCGAACAGCGGGCGCGGACTGCCGATCGCGCGGTAGACCGAGACGATGTGCTCGGCCCAGGCATCGGGGTCGCGCGGGGGCGCCTTGAGCAGCGCCGCGGTGGCGCGCCACTTCGGACGGAAGTGACGGCGCTCGCCGGAGGTCGACATCCACGAGCACAGACTCGCGACGCGGTCCGGGTGCCGGATCGCGACGAGCTGCGCGATCATGCCGCCCATCGACACGCCGATCACGTGCGCGGGAGCCTTGCGCCCGAGCGCGTCGAGCAGGCCGACCGCGTCGTCGGCGAGCGCATCGAGCAGGTACGGCGCCGTGACGGGTAGACCCACGCGATACAGCGCCGCCAGCTTCGGGATCGACGGCACGCCGAGCTCGTCGAGCTTGGTGCTCAGCCCGATGTCGCGATGGTCGTAGCGGATGACGTAGTAGCCGCGGTCGGCGAGGCTGCGGCACCAATCCACATCCCAGTAGACCATCTGCGAGCCCAGCCCCATCACCAGCAGGATCGTGGGGTCGGATCGGCGGCCGAACGCTTCCCACGCCAGCTGCAGTGGGCCGACCTCGGCCAAGCCGCTGCCGTCCGCGCGGGGATCGAAAGGGCCGGCGTCCACGAGCAAGAGGGTAGCAGCCCGCGGTACGCTCGCTCGCGTGCTCGCGGTGGTGACCTTCGTGGCCGCAATCATGCTCGGGGAACCTGCGGCGGCGCCGACACCCGAGCCGTCGGCGGGCGACGCCAGCTCGAGCGCGCCGCCCGTCGCCGCGCCGATCGCCCGGCGCCCGCGGTTTCGCCCGATGCACCCGACGCCGGCGCGCTGGGCCCTCGACGCCTCGCTGACCGCGGCCGCCGGTGTCCCCTACCTCGTGCTCACCTACGCCGTCGCGCCGCAGCAGCAGCCGACCCCGCTCGGATCGCCCGACGACGTCCGCGGCATCGACCGCGTCGCGCTCGGCCGCTACGACCCGGCCGCAGCGACCGCCGCCGATGCGCTCGCGTACTCCTCGGTGGCGGCGCCCTTCGTCGTCCACGCGATCGAAGCGGGCCTGGACACGCGTCGCTACGGGGGAGGCCGCCGCCACTTCGGTGGCCGCTGGGGCACCGACGCGCTGCTGCTCGCCGAGACGCTCGCCTTCACCGGGCTCGCGACGGAGCTGATCAAGTCCGCCGTCGACCGGACGCGTCCCTTCGCCCACCTCCTTCCCACCGCCGTCGATGCCCGCGACCGCGGGGCGCTCGTCGAAGACCTGGCCGAGGCCGACCGCAGCCGCTCGTTCCCTTCGGCCCATACCTCCCTGTCGTTTGCCGCCGCGACCGCCTCGGCGATGCTGCTGACGCTCAAGCCGCTCGACCGACGCCGCCGCGTCGCCGTCGGGCTCGCCTGGGGCCTCGGCATGTCCGTGGCCACGACGACCGCGATCCTGCGCGTCGTCGCCGGCAAGCACTATCCGACCGACGTGATCGCCGGCGCAGCCCTCGGGGCGGGGATCGGTGCCGCGGTGCCGCTGGCCCACCTGCCCCGCCGACCCGACCGCGTCCGTGTCTCGGTCTGGCGGGCGCGCAGCGGCGGTGGGCTCATGCTCACGGCCGCGTTGCCTTGAGCCGCGCAACAACTGCGCGGACGCGGCCGTCCTCGATCTACACTCCCGCGCGGTGAACGTCCCCCGAAGCCGAACCTGGCCGATCGTCGCGCTGGGCGCGGTGACGGTGCTCGCGTGTCGACCAGCGCCGCCGGTCCACGCCGACTGGCACCCCGACGGGCCCGCGCCGGCGTCCGACGACGACGACGACGCGCCAGACGTCGCGCCCGCGCATCCGCATGCCGCCACGATGCACGCCTGGTTCTCGGGGGTCGGCGAAGTCCGCGATGCGTTGATCGCCGGGGACCGCGACGCGATCGCACGGCAGGCCCAGGCCCTCGCGCGCACCCTCGACGACGGATCGTTCCCCGCCGCCTGGCAGCCCAGTGTCGACGAGCTGCGATCGCACGCCCACGCCGCCGCCGCCGAACCGTCGCTCGATGCCGCGGCGAGCCTCGTGGCGCAGATGGCCGACGAGTGCGGCGCCTGCCACGACGCGCTCGGCGTGGTCGCGCTCGTCGAAGACGCGCTGCCCCCGGACGACGACGTCCCCGAAGGCACGAGCGCCGCGCAGATCATGGCGCGCCACGGCTTCGGCGCCACCCGCATGTGGGAGGGCATGGTCGCCCCGTCGCCGCGCCGTTGGATCCGCGGCACGACGATGTTCGTGATCACCCCCGACTGCGCACAGACCCAGCCCGACGAGGGCACGCACTGCGAGCGCACACGATCGCTGGCCCGCCGTGCCCACCTGGTCGAGGACCGAACCGCCCGCACCGAGCTGTACGGCCAATTGCTGGCGACCTGCGCCGACTGCCACGCCGCCGCCCGCCCCGCCGCGCGACAGTGATACCTTGATCGCGATGACGCTCCGGTCGCGGGTCCCGCTGGCTGCTTTGCTGCTTTGCGCGTGCGGAGACGACGTGACGTCGTCCGACGACGGCACCACCGAGGCGACGACCGCCGCCACGACCGAAGCCGGCAGCGCGGGCCCCGGCGGCGACACGACCGGCACGCCGACCCCCGATGGGTCGTCCGACGATGCGCCCGGATCCGGATCGACGACGGCCGTCGTTCCGCCGACGGAGCTGCCCTACGCCGGCGACATTCGGCTGGAGCGGATCACCGCCAACCAGGCCGTGCAGGTCGAGCTGTACGACAACGGCGTCGAGATCGACGTCGCCGACTACAACACGCGCCTCATTCGGGGACGGCGCACGTTGCTGCGCGGGTTTTGGAGCCTGCACGCCGACTTCGAACCCCGCGAGCTGATCGGCCGGCTGATCGTCGACTACCCGGACGGGACGCAGCTCGTGCAGGACTACCCGCTGATGGTCACGGGCGACTCCGGCGACGGCGGTGCATCGTTTCAGTGGTTGCTCGAGCCCGACGAGGTCGTCGACGGCATGCTGTACCGCGCGCGGATCCTCGAGTCGGCGCCCGACGTCGTCACGGGCACCGTCTCCGATCCGCCCCCGATCGCGCCGCTCGCCGGCCGGGGCTCGATCGGCCTGTACGACGCCGAGCTGCAGCTCAAGGTGCTGCTGGTGCCGGTGCTGCACCAGTTCGACGGCTGCGAGCAGGCGCCCACGATCGGTGACGACGACATCGACGCCATGCGTCGCCAGCTCGAGCAGAACAACGCGGTCCAGTCCGCCGAGCTCACCGTCGGCGAGCCGATGCCCTACACCGCGCCGATCGGCACGGCCGGCACCGGCTTCTCGCCGGTCCTGACCGCGCTGCAGATGCGGCGCGAGATGGACGACCCCGATCCCAATCTGTACTACTACGGCCTGCTCGACCCGTGCGACGGCTACCCCCCGGGCCTGCTCGGCCAGGCCATCGCCATTCCGCCCCAGCCGACGATGGAAGTGGCGAATCTGCGCGTCGCGACGGGCCGGTGGAACGGCTCGGGCGCGGGCGCGGCCGAGACCTTCGTGCACGAGATCGGCCACACGCAGGGCCGTCGCCACATCACGTGCACGGGCAGCGAAGGCGGCCCCGAGACCGACTACCCCCACCCCAACGGTCGGATCGGCGTGTGGGGCTTCGGCATCTACGACTTCGAGCTGCGCACGCCCACCGGCGGACGCGACTACATGACCTACTGCAGCAACGAGTGGGTGTCCGACTACGGCTGGGAGCAGACGCTCGACGTCATCGAGACGCTGACGTCGTGGGACTTCGCCGACGGCGCGCGCAACCCGGCCGGCCCGGCGTTGTTCGGCGCAATCTACGAGGACGGCTCGCAGCAGTGGTGGACCGGCCACGCCGAGATTCCCAGCGCCGTCGCCGACGAAGGCGACCGCGTGCGCTGGGAGAGCGCCGATGGCATGCAGTCGCTTCGGGCGTGGGTCTACACGCGACCGGACAGCCGTACCACGCAGATCGTCGCGCCGCTCCCCGACGGCTTCACGGGGTTTTCCCCGGTCGACACGCTGCACTACGCGCCCGACAGTCAGCCGCACGCCGCGATCGACGTCGCCGAGGTCACGCAGCTCGTGCTGCCCTGATCGGGGGCGGCCTCCTCCGCCGCGCGGGGACTACTGCTCGGACGGTGGGCGGAAGCGGCCGATCCAGATCGCCGACTCGCCCTCGAGCGCACGCTCGCCGGTGATGAACACGCCTTCGTTGGGACCCACCGCTGCGCCGCGCGGTCCCAGGCTCGGCGGCAGCAGGCTGCGGGCCGAGGCCTGGTAGGTCACGCGGCACGACTCGTTGCCGGCGTGGTCGAGCCGGACGAGCCAGACCTCGCCCCAGGAGCTCTCGAAGCTCTCGAAGTCGTTGAGGTAGCGCCCGGAGAGCACGACCCCAGCGGCGTGCGTACCGATGCCGCGCAGCTCGTAGTCGCGACCCATGCGATCGCGCAGCCACGTGGTGTCCAGCGTCCATTCCTGCGCACCGGCGGCGTCGAGCTTGTACACGTGAAACTGCGGCTCACCGCCGATCGTGCGCGTGAACGCCATCAGCACGCCGCCGTCGTCGGTGGCCGCCACCTCGAGGGGAAAGTGATCCTTGGCCTGGCCGCTGCCCGGCAGCGACGGCGCGAAGGTCCATTGCGGCCCCACGCCGTCGGCGTCGTAGGCGAGCAGCGTCGCCTGCCGGGTCTCGAAGTCCACGTACTCGGCCATCAGCAGGTAGACGGTGCCGTCGGCCCCCACCGTGACCGGTCCGCCGATGTCGACGGAGAAGTTGTTGTTGGGCGTGCCCGAGTAGGTCGTGGTCCAGACCTCGCTGCCGTCCGCGGCCGCGAGCTTGCGCAGCCATGCGTCCGTGTCCCCGTCGCCGGCGCGCACGCGGCCGGCGACGACCACGTCACCGTCGGGGGCGATCGCCAGCCCCGACGCCGTGTCGTCCTCGCCCGGCGTCCCGTCGTGGTCGGCCGTCCACTGCGTCGTCCCGTCGCCGGCCGCGAGGGCCTGCACCCGGATCAGCTTGCCCCCGTCGGCCGTGGGCACCGAGGTCGCCACGTACACCGTGCCGTCGTCGGCGACCTTCAACGCCTGCACCGCGAGGTCGCCGTCGGTCGACGACAGCGTCTGCTCCCAGCGCTCGCGCCCGGTCACCTCGTGCACGCGCACGCGCACCACGTCGTCGAAGACGGTGAGGTTGCCGCGCTTGTCCGCGATCACCTCCTGCTGCATCGCGACGAGGGCCACCGTGCCGTCGGCCCCGACGGCCGTGAACATCCCGATCGACGTCGAGTCGGGGGTGGGCGCCGGCGTCACGACCTCCCAGTCGATGCCGCAGGGTACGAGACAGGCGTTGCTGCACCCGTCGTCGTCGTCGGCGTTGGCGTCGTCGCACTGCTCGCCGTCCTCGACGAAGCCGTTGCCGCACTCGGCCTGCGGTGGATCGAAGCCCGTGTCCGACTCGTCGGCGACCGTGGTGGGCATCGGCCCGGTCGTCGACGTCGTCGACGCGTCCGTGGTCGCGATGGGGCCGTCGGTGGAGGACGCGCTCGTCGTGCCCGTGCTGGCCTCGGTGTCGGAGGTCGTGGACGGGACGTCGTCGCCGCACGCAGCGGCCCCCAGCGCCAGGGCGAGGGCGAAACGACACGAGCGGCGAACGAGCATGGCGCATCATCGCCACCGGGGCGCACGTGGTCAAAGCGTCCCGGTGAATGCGCCGGGGCGCCGCGGTATGGTCGGGGGGATGCACCCGGTGCAGGTCGTGCTGCTGCTCGCCGTCGTCGGCGCCGTGGGCACGATCGTGTGGAGGGTCCTGCAGTGGAGCCAGGCCCGGGCGGCGGCCTCGGCCCGGGCCCACGAGACCGCCGCCCGCGAGGTGGCGGCGCTGTCCCGGGCGCGCACGCGGCCCGGCGCCGATCCCCGACAGCCGATCGACGTGCAGTCGGCCGCGGCGATCGAGCCGCGCGCCGAGGCGGCCGGCTGTCCATGGTGCGACGGCAACGTGCACGTGGTCGAGCACGGTGCGCGCGGCGATGGTGGCGACCGACTGCGTGTCGTGACGCTGCGCTGTGGCAGCTGCGGTCGCACGCAGGTGACGTACTTTCGCGTCCAGCCCGCCGCGATCAACTGACGGAAGATCCCTCGCTCGCCCCGACGACACGTGGGTGATTCCCCCGTCCGTTTGCTCGGCGGTCCCCGCTACCGCGTGCGCCGTCGGTGCGTCATCGTGACGAGGACGCATGGCACGACTCGATCGGTGGTTTGGCCCGATCGCGTGCTTCGCCGCCGCCCTCGGCCTCGGTCTCGCGATGGCGCCCGCCACCGCACACGCCGGCAAGCTGTCGAGCGTGCGCAGCGAGGTCCGCGGATCCAGCTCCAGCAGCTCCGGCAGCTCCGGACGGGGCTCGTCGTCGAGCAGCAGCAGTGCCGGCTCGCGCCCGAGCGGGTCGTCGTCGAGTGGCAGCTCGGGGACGATGTCGGCCACGTACGTGGTCCCGGTGCACGGCCCCTCCTCGCCCGGCGCCCACCACGACCACTCGGGCCACATGCACGTTCGCGTGGTGCGACTTCGTCCGCGACCGCGCATGCTCCGGCACCCGTACGAGGCGCGCTACGACGGCTACAACATCGTCGACGACGATCCGAACGCGCCCGGCCGACAGTTCGCGGCCAACCTCGCCGCCGAGGGCGCGTGGCTCGGCGACGGCACCGTGCGCGGGGCCGTGCACGCGCGCATCGTCTTTCCCCGCGCCGAAATCGACAGCCGCACGTCGTTGCTCGTCGACACGGTGAACGGTCAGCCGGTCGACGCGCTGTATCTGGGCGACGCCGGCTTGTTTCTGATCCCGTGGCGGAGCGCCCACTGGACGATCCGCGCCGGCGGTGGCGTGCGGTACATGGTCGACGGTCGGACGCCGGGCCAGGGACGCCGCGAGTACGCGCTGGGTTGGAACGCCGCCTTCGGCTTCGACTTCTTCCCGGTCCGGCCGCTGGTGGTCAGCTACCGCCTCGATCTGGCGCGGCTGTGGCAGGCCACGATCGTGCAGAACCGAGCGACCGTGGGGGCGGCGCTCGGCCCGTTCGAGCTGTACGCCGGCTACGACGCGATGCGGCTGGGCACGCTGTGGCTGCACGGGCCGCTGGTGGGCCTGCGCGGCTGGTTCTGACTACGTGCGCAACGTCGGGGTCGGCACGCCGGGGCGCGAGGCCGGGGTGTCGGGCTCGGTGAGCTCGGTCGGCGGGGCAAGCTCGGACATCAGTGCCTGCACCTCGTCCGGCGACGGGTCATCGAGGGTCGACAGCTTGCGGCTGGCGGAAAATCGCGTGGGAAAGCAGCGGCGCGCGTAGGCCCCGAGGTCGACGGGGTCCATGTCGCGCAGCACGGCCCGCAGCTCGTCGGCGAGCTCGGCCGCGGAGCGGAAGCGCTGCTTGGGATGGGGCGCGAGCGCGCGACGCAGCACCGCCTCCAGTCCCGCCGGCGCCGCGAGCCCGGCGTCGGTCAACGGCGCGGGAGCACCGGCGAGGTCGGCCCCGCACTCCGGCAGCGCCACGCCGAACATCTCGAGCATGACGAGGGCGACCGAGTAGACGTCGGACTCGACGACGGCGGGCTCCCCCGCGAGCCGCTCGGGCGCGATGTACCGACGCTTGCCCGCGATGCCGCCGGGCACGGTCTGGTGATTGTCGAGGTCGGTGAGGTCGGTGGCCGTCTCGGGACGACGGTCGGCTTCCTTGGCGATCCCGAAGTCGACCACCTTCGCCACGCCGTCGAAGGTCACGATGACGTTGTCGGGGCTGACGTCGCGATGCAGCACCCCGTGGGTGTGCGCGCAGTCGAGCCCACGGCACAGCTGCTCGCCCGCCGCGACGATGACTTCGGGGGGAATCGCCTCCTGTTGGTCGTAGGCCCGCACGAGCACGTCGAACAGGCTCACCCCGGCCAGGTACTCCATGACGATGAACCACCCGCCGTCGAACTTGCCGAAGTCGTGCACCGCCACGACGTTGGGATGGTGCAGGCGGGCGGCGACGCGGGCTTCGGCCCAAAACCGGGCCAGCAAGTCTTCGGCGTCGACGTCCACGCGGATCCGTTTGAGCACGACCCAGCGCTGAAAGCCCCCCTCGGACTTGCGCATCCCCAGCCACACCTCGCCCATGCCGCCGCGACCCAGCCGGTGCAGCCGTTGGTAGCGCGCGTCGGCCTCCTTGCTCGTCGCGGCTTCGCGGACCGCCTTGACGTAGCGCGCGACCATGCTGCCGGACGCGAACAGCACCAGCGGAAGACCGGACAGCCCCATCCCCGTCGGCCCGTCGAGCACGCCGGCGAAGACCCACAGCTCGCGCACGTTGAGCCCGAAGGCCGGGATCGCCACGGCCATCGCCGCCCAGGCGGTGGGGCCGGAGGTCTTGCGGCAGCGCCACGCTTCGACGATCCAGACCGCCCCCAGCAACGTGGTGACCGCCAGGTACGGCACGGCGACGTACAGCTGCTCGTAGCGAATGCGCTCCCACGTGATCGCGTCGGCCTGCCCGGAGGCGAGCATCCACACCGAGTACGCGGCTTCGGGCACCAGCAAGACGGTCGCGACCCACAGCACGCCGCGTCGCAGCCCGTCGACGGGCAAGTCCAGGACCGCCCAGCACATCCGAAACAACGACAGCGGCAAGACGATCGCGGTGGGCACCGCCAGCGACAGCCACAGCGCCGCGGGGCCCAGCCCCCCTTCGGACCCGGCCGACGTGCCCGCGAGCGTCAGGTCGAAGACGCCGAACCCGAACAGGGATGCCGCGACCCACTTGTGGGCCTGCTCGTGCCGCAGCGCGATCCACATCGCGAGGTGGGCGAGCGCCAGCACGAACGCGACGGTGGCGATGACGACGTGAAGCGTCGAGAACAGGGACAGGGCGAGCAACCCGAGGCGACGATCACCCGTCGGCGCCCATCCGCGCAAGAGCGCGCTCGCTCACGGCTGCCGCGGTCTCGTCACGATCTCGAGCTCGCCCGCGAGCGTGCGATGCACGGGACACTTGTCGGCGATCTCCATCAAGCGTGCCCGCTGCGTCTCGTCCAGATCGCCGTACAGCGTCACCACACGCTCGATTCGCTCCAGGCGGCGGGTCTGGCCCTCGCAGTCCTTGGCGTGGACGTTCTCGTGCGACAGCTCCACGTCGGCGTGGGCGAGCGGCCAGCCCTTGCGGTCGGCGTACATGCGCAGCGTCATCGCCGTGCACGCGCCGAGTCCGGCGAGGGTCAGGCCGTACGGGCTCGGGCCCAGGTCGGTGCCCCCGACCGTCTTCGGCTCGTCGGCGACGAGGCGGTGGGGTCCCGCTTCGATCACGGTCGCGAACTTCTCGCGGGGGCCGTGCACGAGCACGGGACTCTCGTGGTCGGCGGGCTCGTCGGCGTGCACCTCGGGGACGTAGCGCGTGGCCCAGGTCGCGATCATCGAGCCGGCGAAGCGTGCGTCGTCGGGGTCGGCCAGCAGGTGATCGGCGCCGGCGAGGGACACGAAGCTCTTGGGGTGCTTGGCCGCGGCGAAGATCTCGGTGGCGTTGTCGATGCCGACCGTGTCGTCTTCGGGGGCGTGCATCACCAGCAGCGCCCGACGCAGGGCGCCGATCGTGTCGCGCAGCGGATGGGCGGTCAGCTCGTCGAGGAAGCGCTTGGTGATCGTGAACGTGCGACCGGCGAGGGTCACGGCGGCCTCCCCCTCGCGCTCGATCTGCGGCGAGGCATCGGCGAGCAGTCGCTGCAGGTGCGCGGGACTGGACGGGGCACCGATCGTCGCCACGGCCACGGCCGACTCGATGCGCGAGGCCGCAGCGAGCACCGCCGCGCCGCCGAGCGAGTGACCGACCAGCAGCCGCGGCGCTCGCCCGAGGTCGCCGAGCGCCTGCGCGGCCGCGACCACGTCGTCGATGTCTCGCGAGAAGCCGACCCCGAACTCGCCGCCGCTGTGCCCGAGGCCGGAGAAGTCGAAGCGCAGCACGCCCCACCCCGCGCGCACGAGGGCACCCGACAGTTCCCGAAGCCCCCGCAGGTCCTTGCTGCACGTAAAGCAATGAGCCAGCAGCGCGTACGCGGTCGGCGGGGGGCCCGGCGGGAGATCGAGGCGTCCGGCCAGCGCGTGTCCGCGCGGGGATTGGAAGGACACGGACTGCGTGCGCATGGGGTTGTCGTACCTGTGCGCCGCGCGCGCGACAAGACGGTCCGAACATGCGACAACGGGGCATGACTTGGCGGCGATCCTTCAGACTCTGGTCGGACGGAATTCGGTCGGGCGCAGCGCTGCTCGTGGCGTCGTCGATGGCGTGTGCGACCAGTGACAACCCGTCGAACGAGACGGACACCGACCCCACGGTCACCGCGAGCTTCACGTCGACCGACACCAACGACCCCACGAACGACCCCACGAACGACCCGACCAACGATCCGACCAATGCGTCGGATCCGGGGACGACGACGGGGATGGGCGACACCACCGGCGGGACCGATGCGACCGGCGGCAGCTCCACGGGCGAGTGCACCCCCGGCACCGAAAACTGCGAGTGTGCGGAGCTGGACCCCGTCTGCGAGAAGGGATTGCTTTGCGAGATGGGCACATGCGTCGTGCCCGAGTGTCCGAGCGACGTGGACGAGCCCAACGGTCTGCAGGGCAAGACGATCATGATCGCCGACATCAACGACGGCACGGGTCCGCAGCAGCACATGGGTACGCTGTCGGGGTTCGGCGACGTCGACTGGTGGAGCTACCACTGCACGGACTCGCTGCTGAGCGGGCTGAGCCCGGTGCAGACGCTGACCTCGACCCCGGGCGCGCAGTTTTGCGTCTACCTGGACTGCGACATCGGTGGCAACCCGCTGCTGCCCGACGGCTGTCCCGCGGGGACGACCGAGGACACGGCACCGCTGGACTTCCTTCCCGGCTGTTGCTCGAGCGATGGCTTGCCGATGGACCTGTCGGAGTACAACTGCCCCGACTCCAGCGACGACTCGCTGACGATCTACTTCCGCGTCGACATGGCCGAAGAAGACGTCTGCATCGACTACACGATCGACTTCGAGTGCTGACACCACGGGGGATCATCGGGGTCGTCCATCTGCCGCCGCTGCCCGGCGACCCCGGCTTTGGCGGATCGATCGACGAGGTCGTCGCGTTCGCGCGTGCCGATGCCGAGGCGCTCGCCGACGGTGGGTGCGACGCGATCGTCGTGGAAAACTTCGGCTCCACGCCCTTTCACAAGGGGACCGCCGACGACCCGATGCCGCCCGTGCAGGTCGCCGCGATGACACGCGCCGCGATGGAGGTCGCCTCGTTCGGTCGACCGATCGGGATCAACTGCCTGCGCAACGACGCGGCCGCGGCGCTGTCGATCGCGGCCGTGGTCGGGGCTCGGTTCGTCCGCATCAACGTACACACGGGCGCGTACGTGACCGACCAGGGCGTGATCGAGGGCTGCGCCGCCGCGACGTTGCGTCTGCGTGCCGCCCTCGGACTGCACGAGGTCGCGATCGCGGCCGACGTGCTGGTCAAGCACGCCGCCCCGCTCGGCGAGCTGACGCCCGAGGACGCGACCAAGGACACGCTTTTGCGCGGGCGGGCCGATGCGGTCATCGTCACCGGGGCGGCCACGGGAGCCGCCGTCGACGCGACCCGATTGACGCGCGTGCGACGAGCCGCCGGCGAGGCACCGGTGTGGATCGGCTCGGGCCTGACGCCCGACAACGCGACCGAGCTCGCCCCCCTTGTCGACGCGGCGATCGTGGGCAGCTACTTCAAGCGCGACGGTGTGCTGTCGGCTCCTGTCGACCGCGATCGCGTACGACGACTCGTCGACGCGGCGCGGCCGAGCATGCGTTCAGGCGCTGGGTAGAAGCCGAGATCCGTCGCGCGTTCGCTCCAGCTTCCAAACCGGGTAGGAGCGCCGTTCACCCGCGCCATCCGCTCGACGCAAGTTTCGCGGAACTGAGCCAAACGCGCTATCGGCCCGCAAATTGGGCAGTTTTCGGGCGAGCGAAGACGCCCGTCGGGCGGTCTTTTGACTTGGGAGCGGACTCGGGTCTAACTGACGCCCATGGCGTTCACTCCGACTACGAAACTACTTGCTTGCCTTGGAGCGGCTTGGCTTGCCACCGGTTGTGTCATCAGCGACGGTGACGACGACACGGAAGCCACCACCAACGTGACGAACCCGACCGGCGGCAGCGACGGCGGCACCGCGGCGACCGACTCCGGCAACGACACCAACAACATGACCACCGGCCAGGACTCGGGCGAGACCGGCAACGGCACGACGATGGGCGGCATGGACACGACGGCCGGCGACACGGCGAGCGTGGACTCGTCGGGCAGCGGCAGCGGCGGCGGCGGCGGTGCGATCGAATCGTGTACCGTGGCCTGCGAAGCCACGGCGGTGTGCTTCAAGGAAGACCCCAGCCCCTGCATGGCCGACTGCGAAGACGAAGTCGTCACCGTGGCGGGCTGCGAGGCCGAGTGGGCGGCGCAGGCCGACTGCGTGGCGGCGCTCGACTGCCAGGGCATCTCCGACTGGCTGGACGAAGTGCCCAAGGGTGCGTACCCCTGCATGGAAGCCGACGACGCGCTGTTTGCCTGTCAGCGCGGCGCCTGAGCCATTTCCACTTCACGACCTCTCGAAAGGGGCGCCGACTGCGGCGCCCCTTTTTTGTGGTTGGTGGCCCGCTGCATACTGAACATATAGATAGTAACCTGCCGGTCCCATGGGCTACGTCCCGCTGTGGACCAAGAGCAACTTCTCCTTCTTGGAGGGGGCCAGCCATCCCGCCGAGCTCGTCGAGCGTGCCCATGCACTCGGCCTGCCCACGCTCGCGCTGACCGATCGCGACGGGGTCTACGGCGCCGTACGGGCCCACGTGCGGGCGACCGAGCTCGGTGTGCGGATGCTGTACGGCGCCCAGGTCACCGTCGGGCCGATGCAGACCCAGACCGATCCCGTCGTCGTGCTCGCCCGCTCTCGTGCCGGCTACGGCGAGCTGTGTCGTCTGTTGTCCGTGGGGCGAGCACGCTGTCCCAAGGGCTCGTCGCTCGTGCACCTCGACGAGCTGTGCGAGGGCGCCGAGGATCTCATCGCGCTGTGCCCGAGCCCGGAGCGCCTCGTCGATCTGCGCGAGGCGTTCGGCGACCGACTGTACGGTGTGGTGAGTCGGCACCGTCGCGCCGACGATCTGCAGCGCGAACGCTCGATGCGCGAGACCGCGGCGGCGCTTTCGATCCCGCTCGTCGGCACGGCCGAGGTGCTCTACCACTCACCGTCGAGGCGACCGCTGCAGGACGTGCTGAGCTGTCTGCGGCACGGCACGACGCTGCCCAAGGCGGGCACGGACATCCGCAGCAACGCCGAGCACGATCTGAAGACCCCGGCGGCGATGGACGAGCTGTTCGCCGACGACCCGGCGCTGTTGCGACGCACGCACGAGATCGCCGAACGCTGCGACTTCTCGCTGAGTGACCTGCGCTACTGCTATCCGGCCGAGCGGATCCCCGCGGGCCGAACCGAGCGCGACTGGCTGCGCGAGCTGACGATGCGCGGCGCCACCGAGCGCTACGACGGTCGCGTGCCCGGTGACGTGATGGGCCAGCTCGAGCGCGAGCTCGACCTCATCACCGACCTCGACTACGGCGGCTACTTCCTGACGATGTGGGAGATCGTGCAGTTCTGCCGACGCCAGCACATCCTGTGCCAGGGCCGCGGGAGCGCGGCGAACTCGGCGGTCTGCTACTGCCTGGGCATCACCGCGATCGACCCGGTGCGCATGGACCTGCTGTTCGAGCGGTTCCTCAGTCGCGAGCGGGCCGAGCCCCCCGACATCGACATCGACATCGAGCACCAGCGGCGCGAAGAGGTCATCCAGTGGGTCTACGCCCGCTACGGCCGCCAGCACGCCGCGATGGTCGCCAACTTCATCCGCTACCGCGCGCGCTCGGCCGTGCGCGAGGTCGGCAAGGCACTGGGCATTCCGTCGACGGCGCTCGACCGCGTCGCCAAGCTGCTGAGCTATTACGACCACCGGGTCGGCCCCGCGCTGCTCGAGCACGCCGGCCTCGACCCCGCCGCACCGGCGGCGTCGCACCTGCTCTCGCTGGTCCACGAGATTCAGGATTTTCCGCGGCACCTTTCGATCCATCCCGGCGGGTTTCTGCTCGGACACGAGCCGGTCGACACCCTCGTGCCGATCGAGCCGGCGACGATGGAGGACCGCACCGTCGTGCAGTGGGACAAGTACGACGTCGAAGACCTCGGGCTGTTCAAGGTGGACCTGCTCGGTCTGGGCTCGCTGACGATGGTGCGGGGCTGCTTCGATCTGATCTCGGCGCACGAGGGCGAGGACCTGTCGATGGCCACGATCCCGCCCGACGATCCGCTGACCTACGCGATGATCTGCCGCGGCGACACGGTCGGCACCTTCCAGATCGAAAGCCGCGCCCAGATGGCGATGCTGCCGCGGCTGGCCCCGCGTACGTTCTACGACCTGGTCATCGAGGTCGCGATCGTGCGGCCGGGCCCGATCCAGGGCGACATGGTCCACCCGTACCTGCGACGGCGCAGCGGCAAGGAGACGGTCGAGTTCCCCCACCCTGCCCTCAAGCGCGTGCTGGCCAAGACGCTCGGCGTGCCGATCTTCCAGGAGCAGGTGATGAAGCTCGCCGTGCTCGTGGCCGACTACACCCCCGGCGAGGCCGACCAGTTGCGACGCGACATGGCGGCGTGGCGCTCCTCGGGGCGCATCGAGCAGCACGCCGAGCGACTGATCTCGCGCATGGTCGCCAACGGGATCTCGACCGAGTTCGCCGAGCGCGTGTTCTCGCAGATCCAGGGTTTCGGCGAGTACGGCTTTCCCGAGAGCCACGCCGCCTCGTTCGCGCTCATCGCCTACGTCACGTCGTGGCTGCGCTGCCACCACATGGCCGCCTTCACGTGCGCGCTGCTCAACGCCCAGCCGATGGGCTTTTACTCGCCCGCAACGATCGTCGAGGACGCCAAGCGCCACGGCGTGGACGTGCTGCCGGTCGACGTGCAGCACAGCGAGTGGGACTGCACGCTCGTGCGCCGCGACGGAGGGCTGGCCGTGCGCATGGGTCTGCGGCAGGTCAAGGGACTCGGCGAGCTGCAAAAGGCGCGGCTGCTCGCCGCCCCCGGTCCGTACGAGGACCTCGCCGACTTCGCCCGCCGCACGCGCCTGCACGTCAAGGACCTGCACACGCTCGCGGAGGCCGGGGCCTTCGGCGGCTTCGGGATCGACCGACGTGACGCGATCTGGGCGGTGCGCGGGATCGCGGCGCAGCGCGAGGACACGCTGAGTCTCGAGACGGACATCGCCCCGCCACAGCAGCAGCCGGTGTTCGCGGAGACGGCCCCGGGCGAGGCGATCCTGTGGGACTACCGCACGAGCATGCACAGCACGCGGGGCCATCCCCTGGCGTGCGTGCGCGAGCAGCTCGACGCGCGCAAGGTGCCGCTGGCCGACGACATCACCGGTTTTCGCGACGGGCGCAAGACCGACTACGTGGGCATGGTGATCTGTCGACAGCGACCGGGCACCGCCTCGGGGGTGACCTTCATGACGCTCGAGGACGAGACCGGCTTCGTCAACCTCGTGGTGTGGGAGCGCGTCTTCGACGAGCACACGATCCTGGCCAAGACGGCGCTGGTGCTCGGCGTCACCGGCAAGATCCAGCGCACCGACGGTGTGGTGCACCTCATCGCGGACAAGCTGTGGGATCCGCAGGTGCGGCTGTCACCCGAGGGAACGCGCTCCCGCGACTTTCACTGAAGACGTCGGTTCGTCAGGACGGTGCCACGAACTCCGCCACGCGCGACCCGTCGAGCGCATAGACCGAGACGTAGTGGAAGCCCACCACGGCCAAACGCGCGGGACCGACCCAGAGCAGCTCCGCTCGTCCGCCCTCGCCCTCCGACCCGCCGGGCGCCTTCGGTTCCGGGGCGGACAACGTGGTCACCACCCGTGCGGTGGCGACGTCGACGAGGGTGATCGTCCGGCGCTCGTCCAGCCACGCCATGCCCGACCCGTCCGGGGACCAGGCGATGTCCACCCCGGCGCGGACGGGAAGCTCCACGGGTGGTTTCCCCTGTCGCCACAGCTGTGTGGCGTGATCGATCGCAGCCGTCGGCGCGGGACGATGCGACGACGCGACGACGACATCGCCCTCGTCGCTGACCGACATGCGGCCGTAGTCCCCGAGCTTCGGTGAGAATCGACGCGCCTCGCGGCCCGTATTGCCGTCGATGAGCAGGACCTCGGCGGGTCCGCCACTCGGCGGGCGCTGACCCGCGAGCACCCATCGACCATTGCCCGACCACTGGACGTTGCGGATGTCACCCGTGGCGCGGTCGTAGAGCACCGCATCGCGGGCCGGGTCGTAGGCAACGAGCCGCCGTGCCGCAACGACGACGTCCTCGGTCGGGTCGACCTGCCCCACCACGGCGCCGATGCTCGCGTTCCACCGAAAGCCATCGATCGTCCAACGAAGCTCGCGCGAGGCCGGCACGTCGAAGTGCACACCTCGCTCGGGATCGAATAGGTGATTGGTGTCGGTGTAGATCCGGTGATCGACCCACGCGTAGTGGGTCGCGCCATCGCGGGCATCGGCCACGTGGTTGAGTCCGACGAACGCAGCGCGCTCGAGCAGCGCGATGCCGGACCCCTCGGCGTTGGTGCACAGGCGCGTTCCCGTACCGTCCCACAGCACCAGCCCCTCGTTGGCCCAGCCCACCGTTTCGTCGGCGGTCGACACCGACACGAGCGCCCCGGACTGTGCATCGATGACGAGGATCGCGCCGAAGTCCGACTTGTTGCACGCGAGCGTGACCCAGGGCAGCGTCGGATGAACCCCGACGTCCCACACCAGGCATCCGGCGGGCCACTTCGCGTCGGGCGTCGCGGGCCACTTCGGATCGAACGCCGGAGGCAACGTCGACGCGGATGGGGTCACGGCCGGTCCTGCATCGTCGTGCACGTCGGAAGCGGCCGGACGGGGCGCGGGCCCGGTCTCCGAGGATGGGCCGCCCGCGCTCGTCGAGCACGCGAGCGCCATGCCCAGCGCGAGGACCGGGGCGCGGGGGCGGCATCGGGGACTGCCCAGTGGCTCGGAGGCGCTTGGCAACGGAGGGAAGACACGCAAGTGGTGACCTCGGGTGCGAGGCCAGAGCATACCGGCTGCGCGCGGACGAGCGGCGCCCGACGCCAACTGGCACCGGCTGCGTCCACGACGCCCATCCCAGGGATGGTATGAGGCGGTCCACAGATCGATGCTCCTGCTCGAACGAGGCAACTGGTGGAAGCAGATCGCGACCGTGCGGGGGACCGCGGTCTCGCGCGTGTGGCCGAGGCTGCTCGCCGTCACGCTGGTCGCGACCGCCGTCACGGTCCTGCACGAGCACATCGACCTGCCGATCTGGCGGCTGAGCACGATCCCGTTCTCGCTCGTGGCGGTGGCCCTCGGCATCTTCCTCGGGTTCCGCAACAACACCAGCTACGACCGCTTCTGGGAGGGGCGCAAGCTGTGGGGTCAGCTCGTGAACACGACCCGGAGCCTGGCGCGGCAGGTCCAGACGTTCGTGGGACCGCAGCGGGAGGCGCCCGGCGTCGGCAGCGAACAGCAGACCGTGCACCGCGAGCTCGTCTACCGGGTCGTCGCGTACGTCCACGCGTTTCGCATGCACCTGCGCGACGAGGACGAACCGGTCGCGCTCGAGGGGCTGCTGCCCGAGGACGAACGACGGGCGCTGCAGGGGCAGCTCAACAAGCCGCTGGCGATCCTGCGCGAGCTCGGCGCCCGGTTTCGTGATCTGTGGCAGCAACAGCACATCCATCCGCTGCACCTGCCGGTGCTCGAAGGGAGCCTGACGGCTCTGACCGACATCCAAGGCGCCTGCGAGCGCATCAAGAGCACGCCGATCCCCGCCTCCTATACCGTCCTGATCCACCGGATCGTCGCGCTGTACACCTTCACGCTTCCGTTCGGGATCGTGGAGACGGTGGGGTTCGCGACGCCGGTCGTGGTGGCGATCATCGCCTACGCGTTCTTCGGGCTCGACGCGGTGGGCGAGGAGATCGAGGAGCCGTTCGGCACCGACGTCAACGACCTGCCCTTGTCGACACTGTCGCGGATGATCGAGATCAACCTGCGCCAGACACTCGGCGAGACCGAGCTGCCGCCGGTGCTCGCCCCCGTCGACGGCGTGCTCAGCTGACGGCTCGCGGCGTGGGCTCGCGTGCGCCGACGGTCAGTCGCAGCTCAGGCGCGTGCGTCCGACCGCGACCTCGTCCGCCGAGACCTCCACGGGCGTCCCGCCGGCCGGCGACCAGATCACGCCCGCCTTGACCGTGCCGTAGTCGCTGGCGAAGTGGGTGTCGCGTCCGGTGATGCTGCCGACGAGGGCGCCGTCCATGTACAGCTTGGCGACGCCGCTCTCGGCGACCTTGATCTGCATCTCGAAGCAGATCCACTCGTCTCGGGGAAACTGCGGCCCGTACTTGCGATACGGCGACGGTCCGCCGGTGCGCAGGAAAACCCGACCATCGGTATGCACCCCGAAGCTGACGCCGTAGTGGGGCGAGTTCTTCTCGTCGAAGGCGAACGCCGTGAAGTTGTTCGGGGACGACGACGGCACGTACAGGTACGCGCGCGTCCACACCCAGCCACTGTCGATGTCGCCGCCGACCGTGCGTTCGACGTACGCGCGCCGGGTGCTGCCCGCGGTCGGGACGTTCACTTGCACCGCCCGCTCGCCACGGTAGCTGTTGGTCGTCGACGCGACGGTGCCCCCCGCCACGAGCACCTTGCCGAGGCCATGGAAGGTGTCGCTCTCGATCGGGTCGCAGAACAGGGCTCCCGTCATCGGACACGCGCTGTCCCAGTACGGCACGACGGGCGCGGCTGCGACCCCGGCGATGCCGTCGTGCAGGCCGTCGAACGCGGGCTTTTCGACGTAGTTGGCGTCGAACGGCAGCGGCAATCCCTGCGGCAAGTACGTGTGCGCATCGGAAAAGCCCCACGTGGTCACGCCGCGGCACGCCGGCTCGGCGCGGCAGGCCGCGGCGACGTTGTGATAGACGTCGCGCTGCATCTGCAGCATGTCCGCGTCGGCGCCGGAGAGCTCGTCGATGCGCACATCGAGCTCGGTGACGTAGACGTCGACGCCCAGCGACCCGAAGCGCGCGATGGCGGCGCGCAGCTCGGCCTGGTCGATGCGCCCGTTGGCCCAGTCGTAGGGATGGGCGTGCATCTGGATCCCCACCTCGTGGACCGGTGCGCCCGCGGCCAACAGGTCGGCGACGAGGTCGAACACACCGTCCTGCTTGGGACCGGAGACCTCGATGCCGAAGTCGTTGTAGGCGAGCGAGGCACCGGGGTCGGCTGCATGGGCCGCCACGAACGCCTGACGGACGTAGTCCGCGCCCATCGACTGGTAGAAGAGGTTGTTGCGGAAGTTGCCGCCCGCGTCGATCGCTTCGTTGACGACATCCCAGTGAGCGATGCGTCCCGCGTATCGATCGACGACGGTCGCGATGTGCTCGTGCATCTGCGCCTCGACGGCGGCGGGTCCCAGCCCCTGCAGCCATGCCGGAAGGTTGACCTCCCACACGAGCGTGTGACCACGAACGCTCTGTCCGTTCGACTCCGCCTCGTCGAGGATCGCGTCGGCATCCGAGAAAGCGTAGACGCCCTGGGCCGGGCGCAGCGTCGCCCACTTGAGCGCGTTCTCGACCGTGACCTGGTTGTAGTGGTCGGCCAGGGTGTCACGGTACGCGGCGTCCGACAGCGGACCGACGCGGACCGCGGCGCCGACGATCGGCAGGCTCGGATTCGCGCTGTCTTGGAGATACACGCCGCCGGCGCGGGAGACGACATCGGCGCCATCGTCGTCGCCGTCGACACAGCTCGCCATGCCGAGCAGGCACACGGGAGCACACAGAAGATGAACCATCCGCAGCGTCATGCAGCGCCGGTGAATACACCATCCATGCCAGAGCCTCCTGCATCGTCGACGAGTCCAACCGCGTGACTTCGCTGCCCGATCGCGGGCTCGCGTCGTCGTCGGCACGGGTGACCCCGCGAGCGCACGCGCAAGTCGGGCACCCGGTTGCGCCAGTTGGGCAGACGTGGACGCGGCGCATCGTGCCCATCTCGTGGTGCAGCGCACCGGCTCGTCCAACGGAGTCCACTCGCTACCGATCGTCACCGAGCGTGAACCAACCGCCGACCTCGATCCCCACCACCGTCTCGAGCCCGCCGACGCGCAGGACGGCCTCGCGCGTGCCGTCGGCGGCCGCGGTATTGAGTCGGGCCACGCCGCCCGAGGCCAGCCCCGTCCCGCGGACCTGGATCCGTGGACCTACCCGAAACGCCCGGTCGCCGAGCTCCTTGCGGTAGCCCGGCGCGAGGGTCAGCTGTCCACCCAGGCCCAGTGCGATCGAGCGCGTCGATCCATCGGGGAACGTCAGGACCTCCGGCGCCCCGTTGCGCCGCACGAACACGGGCTCGGCGAGCGGGCCGGCGAGCATCAGCAGCTCGAACGCGCCGCGACGCAGGCCGTAGCCCGCCTGCAGCGTCGCCGACAGCCGCAGTGCCGCCGCGTCCTGTCGCTGGTGTCCGCCGAAGGACAGCCCGCCACCGACGAGCAGTCCCTTGGGCCACCGCACGAAGAAGTCGACCCCGCCCCCGCCGCCGGCAAACCCGGCCGGCTCCGGCGGAGGCACGCCGATCCAGATGCCGCCGTGGCCGACGATTCCCATCTGCGGCCACGGCATCGCCGGCAGCACCGGCGGCGGCGGATCGGGCTCCGGCGGGTCGGGCTCCGGTTCCGGTGCGGTCGCCTCCGCCGGCAGCGGCACGTCGCGTTCGTCGGGCACGAACCGATCTTCTTCGATGCCCGCGAGCAATTGTTCGAGCGCGGACGCGGCCACGCGTGGGGCCACGTCCTGCGCCGCGTCGATCGTGCGGCGGTACAGCCGGCCGTCCGACAAGATCACCACGACCCCGATCTGCTCGTCGTCGATCTGGCGTAGCTCGGCGACGGCGAACAGCCCCGGCGGTCGAGCCACCCCGGGCGCGAGAAACATGCGACTGGGCGCGCGCAGGCTCAGCGCCTCGAGCACGTCGTCGCGCATGAGGTCCTCGGTGCTGACGATGACCGCCTCCACCGGTCGCGGTGACGACGGTGCCTCGTCGGCGTCCGATGTCGCCGACGCGGACGCAGGCCCGGATCCGACCTGCGCCGACGCGCGACGCGTCGCCCCGCCCACGAGCCCGCAGGTGAGCACCGCGAGGGCGACCGCGCACCACCGCGCGCGCACACGTGACACCACCGGCATCGCCGAGGGCCATGCAACCACGTTCGGGCGTCCCCTGACCAGTCTTCGTTCGCGCAGTGACCCGACCGACGCCGCCGACTACACGACCTCGAAGCAGGCCATCTCCAGCTCGTCCCACATGCAACCACGGATCTCCATGCACTCGGGCTGGGTCAACAGGTTGCACGGCACGCACTGCAGCGGCAGGCAGTCACCGATCTTCGGATTTTCGCTGTTCCACGCGCACGCCAGCGCGTCGGCGCACAGCTCGTAGGTCAGCTCGACGCACTCGGTGGGCTCGAAGCAAGGATCGACCAGGCACTCGCCCTGCTTCGCGTCACCGCTCCACGTGCAGCCGTCCTCGAGCATGCACGGCTCCATGTCCAGGATCGCGCGGCAGCCCTGGGGCTCGCCGGTCGTCGAACCCCCCGCCTCCGCCTGCCCCTCGGTCGTGTCGGTGGACATCGTCGGCTCCGGCTCCGTGTCGTTGCCCGCGCCGGTCGTCGTCGACGTATCGCCGGGATCGACGCCGCTCGTCGTCGACGACGGCGCGTCCGTGTCCCCGGTCGGCATGGCGCTGGTCTGCATGGGATCGCCGGTCGTGCTCTCGGGCGCCATGGTCGTCGACGCCGCGTCCGTCTCCTCGCCGATGAGCAGGTCGGTCGCGCACGCCGACGCCGACGCGAGGGCCAGCGCCGCACCGAGCGTCCGCATCGCCTCCCGCCGTCGCATCATCGACCGAGCTCGCGCTTGGCCTGAGCCCGGTGCGCACCGTTGGGGCTTTGGGCCAGATAGTCTTCCCAGCACGCGCGCTGCTTGGCCTCGTCGGCCGCCCGTCGGCACAGGCCCGCGCGGGCGTCGTCGGCGTACCGGCCGTTCGGGAACTTGCCGAGGTACTCCTTCCACAGCGCGACCTCCCGCGCCGGCGCCTTGTCCTGGCGCGCGAGCGTGAACAGGTCGCCGTAGGCGAGGTCGGCGAGGCGTCCCTTGCCGGCGCGCGCGACGATCTTGCGGAAGATGCTCTCGGCCTTGGTGCGATCCCCGGCCTTCCACGCCGCGTGGGCGGCGGCGTCGAGCTCGTCGAGCGTGGGCTCCGGCACGGCGGGCTCGGGCGCCGGCGTGGGCGCGGCCTTGCGATGCGCCCGACGGCGCGGACGCTCGGGCGTCGTCGTCTCGGGCACCTCCGCCTGCTCCTCGACGATCGGTTCGGGCGCCTCGTCGACCGGATCCGGCGCGAGCTCGGCGGGAGCCGGTCGCGACTTCGGCGGCTGGTCCGTCGTCTCGTGATCGCGCTCCGTCGACGGCAGCGCCGCGGCCCGCTCGCCCTGCAGTGCGGCCTCGTGCGGCGCGAGCTCGGCCCGGTCGCGCGTCGCGAGCACGCCGGTCAGCACCCCGCCTCCGACCAGCAGCAGCACCGCCGCGGCCGCGAGCACCGTGGACCAGACCCGACGCACCGACAGCGACGTGTCGTTGGCCGCGACCGGCTCCGCGACCGCGGTCGCCGGCGCGCCCAGTCGCATCATCACGTCCTGCTCCACCTGCGAGCGCACGTCGGCGAGGATCTCGGCGAACTCCGGGTCGTCGCGCGTCTGTCGGCGACGTCGCCCCTCGCCGATCGTGACCACCGGTGCCCACGCCTGCACTTCCGCGACCGCCTCGGCCGACACGGCGGCCGGGTCGATACGATGGGCGAGCGCAACGACGGCGGCGACGTCCGGGTAGCCGACGTCTTCGGTCAGGTCGTCTTCGACCGACGCGACGACGTCGGCGAGGAACGCATCGAACACCGGATCGGGGATCGGATCGGGCGGTGCGCCGGCCTTCATGACGACGCTCCTTGGGGCGCGAGCCAGCCTTGCTGCTCGAGCTCCCGACGAATGCGATCACGCGCCCGGCTGGCGCGCACCGACAGGTTGCCCGGCGAGATGCCCAGCTGCGCCGCCGCCTCCGCGGGCGAGAGCCCTTCGAGGTCGCGCAGCACGAACGCCTCGCGCAGATGCTCGGGCAACGTCTCGAGGATCGCGTAGACCGCCGCGGCCCGCTGCTTTTGCGCGTGGCGACGATCGACCGCCGCGGCCGTCGACGGGCGATGAACCTCCTGAATGTCGCGCAGCCGCTGGTGGGCGGTCTGGGTGCTCTGCGACGACCGCCAATGGTTGCGCACGAGATTGACGGCGATGCCGTGCAGCCACGTCGAGAACGTGGAGCGGCCGTCGAAGGTCCGCAGCCCGGTCAGCGCCCGCGCGAACACCTCCTGCACGAGGTCCTCGACCGGCGCCTGCGCGCCCGCCATGTACCGCACGTGGCGGAAGACCCCCGTGTAGTGCGCCTGGTACAGACGCGCCCACGCCTCCATGTGGCCGGCCTGCGCGGCT
>CALBMM010000310.1 GCA_937896535.1 uncultured Pseudomonadota bacterium | reverse complement strand
AAATTGAATTGATGGCCGCCAACGATGCCGAGGACAGGGTTCTGCGCGCGCTGCGACGGATCGTGCGGTCGATCGACCTGCACAGCCGCCAGCTCGAGAGCCAATACGGGCTGACAGGGCCACAGCTGGTGTGCCTTCGGACGATCGCGCTGCACGGTCCGATGACCCCCGGCGAGCTCGCACGCCGAGTCGAGCTCAGTCAGGGCACCGTCACGGGGATCATCGACCGCCTCGCACGACGCCAGTACGTCTCGCGACGCCGCGACGCGAAGGACCGCCGCCGCCTCAAGCTCGCCGCGCTCCCGGCCGGGCACGACCTGCTGCAGTCCGCCCCCTCGCCTCTGCAAACCCGACTCGCGAACGAGCTCGCAGCGTTGCCCGCCGAGAACCAGATCGTGATCGCCACGATGCTCGAGCAGATCGTGCGCATGATGGGCGCAGAAGACCTCGACGCGGCACCCATTCTCACGCGCGGCGCCAGTGATGCGCCGGGGGACGTCGGTGCGGACGATCCGGTCGACGCACCGCCGGACCTGACCGTGATCGGACCCGACGACGAGCGAGAATCTGGCTGACGGGTAGTCCTTCGCGGAACCGCCCATCGTGACGACGTGGGTGTATCGTCGCCCGGTGACCGCGACCCGTTTCTTGGCCGTCTTGATGGTCGTCGCCGGGGCGGTGCTGATCGTGGCGCCGACGCTGGCGTACGACCCGGGCCCCGCACCCGACACGTTCGAGGCGATCGAGCGCCGGATCTGGTGGGGCGGACTGCTCGGCCTGGGCGCAGCCGTGCTCGCGTACCGCCCCGCGACGTGGCCGATCGCGCTGGGCTGGCTCGTGTTCTGGGTCGTCAGCGGGTTCTTGGTCGCGCGGCTGGTCGGCCTGGTGCTCGACGGGGCCGACGACCTGCGCCAGTGGGGCTGGGTGGCGGCCGAGACCGCGCTCGTGGCCGCGGCCTCTTGGTTCGTCGGCTACTGGCGGCGACGCAGCCCGAGCAACGCCAGCAGCGACAGCGCCGTGTAGCCCACGCCGATCGGCGCGTCGGTGCTGCGACAGCCGCAGCCGTCGCCGTCGTCTTCGGCGGCGCCGCCCGAGTCGGAGCCGCCCCCGATGCCCGTGCCGGCCGTCGCGTCGCCGGCCGCATCATCACCGCCACCGTTGGTCTCGCCCGCGCTCGCCGACGCGCTCGCCGACGGAGCGGTCGTCGCTCCTCCGCCATCGCCGGTCGTGCTGGGGTCGCCGCCCGATGAGTCCATGCCACCGTCGCCGTTGGTCGTCGTGGCCGGAACGGGTCCCTCTTGGATCGCGATCTCGGCGCAGTGGTGGTAGTAGCAGCCGCCCGGATTGTTGAGTCCGTGGCTGGACATGAACTGGATCACCTGCAGGACGCAGCTGTCGCAGGTGACGTCGTCGGGCAGCGTGATCTGGATCGTCTGGGGCCCGGCGAACTCGGCGTCGTGCTCGAAGATGCCGTCGGCGAGCACCGGGTAGACGGGCGGATCCATGATCGTCGTGCTCCCGCACGCGGTATCGGCGGGCGTGACGGGCGGCGGTTCGGGCAGACCGTCCGGACCCGTGGTCGAAAGCGCGACGCGGTAGTGACCGGGGTGGAAGATGGTCTCGTCGATCTCCAGCGTGATCGTGTCGCCCGCCTGATACGTGGTCACCGTGCCGGTCGCGACCGCGCTCCCGTCGTCACCGCACGGGGGCATCTTTTGCGGGTTGCCGTTGGGCGCCTGCTCGTACATCGAGGCCGGCGAGCTCAAGACGAAGTGGGCGTGCGAAACCGCGGGGCTCAAACACAACGCACCGGCCGCGGACAGGCCGATCCAACGAAGGCAACGGACGAGCATGGGGCCAATGTACACGACCCCACATGACGCAATCGGCCGAAATCGCGCCCATAACGGGCGATCCAGCGACCAGGCGGCGCCGTAGAGGGGGTATGGCCCACGTCCCCGACACGGGTGCTGAATCCGGCCTCCACCCCGTCGTCCAAGGTTTCTCTTTTTGGGGATGATCGATCGGCGGGCGAGGGGCACTGCCGGGTTGGTCCGGGAAGGTTTGGGATTGATGCACGCGATGTCGACGAAGAAGGAAAACGCCTGGTGGAAGCGCGGTATCGCCGCACTGACGATCGCCGCGATGAGCTCCGGCTGCATCCTGACCACCAGCAGCGGTGCCAACGACGACGACGAAGCGTCCGACGACAGCAGCAGCAACGACGACGCGGCGAGCGTGCAACGCAACCTCGACGGCTGCGCCGACGGCATGAGCGACGCCGAGATCGACGACACGCTGCAGATCACCCACGACTTCAACGACAGCGCCCACGAGATGATCGTGTGCGGCGGCCTCGTGTTCGCGATCGTCGGCGCGCTCATCGAGGGGCTCATCGACCTCGCCGAGGACCCCACGCGCAGCACGCTGCCGGAGCAGTACAGCTTCGACGGCGCGGGCACGTACTCGGTCGACGTCGACGGCTACAACGACCTCGAGATGGACGTGCGCTTCTACCTGACGCGCGACTACGAGTTCGGCAAGGCCGGAGATCTCGTCACCCACAACCTGTTCGACATGAGCAGCTACCTCGTCAACGCCAAGACCACGGTCGAGACGGAGCTGACGACGCAAGGCCTGCTGGTCAGGATCACGATCGAACACGACGGTCCCGGACCGCTCGTCGAGCTGCTCGGCATGGGCACCAACCCCGGCAGCCCCATCACCGTCTCGCAGAGCGACATCAACGCCGCCGCCAGCGCGATGGGCAGCCTCGAGGTCGAGGCCGACATCAAGCTCACCGACCATCCCTCGGTCGCGTCGATCACCTACGAGACGAGCTCGCTGCGGATGCTCGCCAACTCGATCTTCAACGGGGCGGCGATGGAGCTCGACCTCGTCGACGGCAGCGGCGTCCGCGAAGACCTCCACCAGTCGCTGGAGGTGCACACGTGGACGGTCGACTACGTCGACGGGGCCGTGGGTGCGCTCGACGGCGAGATCGGCTTCACCGTCCGTGGCGACGGTTTCGACTTCGACGCCACGCTCGACTACCCCGCCGCGCCCGCGCCCGACATCACGATCAAGTGTGCCGAATAGCCTTCGTCCGAGTCTGAAGCATCCGGCGACGCCGGGGCACTGCCGCCCCGGCGTTCTTTTTTTTCAGCCGCCCGGTGCGAGCGGATCCAGGCGTACCGCCGTGTCGCCGAACACGGCGATGCAGCCCAGGCCGAGGAAGTCGCCCTCGTCGCACGCGAGGTAGGTGCCGCCGGAGTCTGGCAGGTCTTCGATCGTCGCGCCGTTGGGACCGGCGACGATGCGACAGTGACGACCCACGATGTGCGGGTCGATCGACAGCGTGGGGTCGGACAGGTCGCGACCGACCACGAAGCCGGACTCGCCCACGTGGTAGGCCGTGATCACGTGACCGCTGGGGGCGAGCACGCACACGCGGCCGAACACGCCGCGGTCGGCCAGCCGATCCACGCGCTCGAACAACAGCCACGTCGAGCCGATCCGAAATGCCGAGCCGTCCCGCAGCCGCGCCGCGCCGTCGACCTTGCGGGAGATCGCCCGCGGCAGGGTGTTGTCCACGATGCGCAGCCCTCCCCGCTCCACCCGGAAGGCCGTGGCAACGCCCGCCTCGTTGACGACCACGTCGAGCTCGTCCCCGAGCGCGAGTACCTGCACGTCGGACGGCGAGTCGTAGACGCCGTTGGGTCCCATGCCGAGCACCACGATGCACAGCCCGCCGGACGCAAAGCCGGTCGGGGCACCGCCCGGGTCGGTCTCCAGCGCGAGCGTCGACCCCCCGTAGGTGGCGTCGAGCCGGTCGCTGTGGGCCTTTTGCGTCTGCTCGCGGACCGAGGCGGCCTCGACCGGCCAGTGCACCAGCGTGATGCGCTCGGAGACCTCGAGCTCCACCGGCTCGACCTTGTAGCCGGTGTACGGGGCCGCGCTCGGACGCCGCAGCGCCGGCTCCTCGGCGTGCACCTGCGTCTCGTCGCGCAGCTTTGCGCCGCACCAACCGCAGAAGATGAAGCCCCGCAGGCTCACGCCGCCACAGTCCACGCACGTCTGCGGCTGTAGCGGGCTGGACACGGGCAACCACGAGACGTCGAACGCCCCGACCTTGCCGCCGCCTTCCCCTCGCCCGCTCACCGCTCGTCGAGGGTATCGGATCGCACGACTTGCAGGCGCGAAAACGACACCGACGCACGTGCGTGACCGTGCACCGAACACCGTGAACCTCCACCACCGACGACGTGCGCGTGGGTAGTGAACGTACGGACCGTTGCCAAAGGAACGGGCGTACCCGTCCGACGTCCCGTAAGATCGGCAGTCGATGCGTTCCCTCGACGACGCCGAGGCCCTCTACCACGGGCTCCGCGACCGCGACCGCACGATCGCATCGCTGCAGAGCAAGCAACGGATGATCGCGTTGTTCGAGCACCTGCTCGACGACGAGGCGCGCGACAAGGTGCAGGCCCGGCTCGCCAAGTCGCTGCACGAGGTCCGCACGCGCGCTCGCGAGCTGGCGGTGGAGCTGGCCCGTGCCGCGCTGCTCGAACTCGAGCTCGACGCCCTCCCCCGCATCGCCCTGCTCGAGCGCCAGTTCGCGGCCCACCTCGACGGACACCCCGCCGAAGCCCTCGAGCTGTGCGGCGACCTCATCACGTTCCTCAAGGAGATGCGCGAGCTTCGGCATCCCCCGAAGGCACGACCCCCCGAAGACTTCTGACGCCCCCCGCTCAGGCGTCGTCGCGCGGCCAGGGACGGGCGTCGATCGTGGCGAGGATCTCCGGCGTGACCGGGATCGCGTGCACCAACGTCTCGCTGTAGCAGAAGCACGGGCCCGATTGCTGGCCGACTTGGACCGCGATCACCGAGCTGTCGCGATCGACGAACGCCTCGTCGAGACTGGCGGTGTACCCCCCGCAATACGACTCCCATGCGCCGTCCCAGTCGGCGTCGAGTCGGGCGAGCACCTTCACGCCTGGAATGCGGAACGCGGCGGTCTTGCCCATGTGTACCAGCTCGACCGGTCGCTCGTTCGCCGGTGGCATGGGCTCACCGTCGCCGGATCCGTCGTCCCATTGCGGGACGTCGTTGAACATCGCGCGGTCGCGCATGACGAGCGCGAGGGGCTGCATCGTCCGCCAACCGTCGTCGGCGAGCATCGCGTTGACGGTCGCGGCGTTGGTCTTGGCCGTGACGTGCAGCGCACGACAGTGGCGCGCCGAGATCCTGCCCTCGTCGTCGTACGCACCGCCGCCGGAGCCGTCGTTGCCGTCGAAGACGACCACGTCCTCGAGCGCTTGGTCGGTGGCCACGTCCACGATGCGGAACGTCCCGAGCGCATCCTCGCCGTCCGAGGAGCTCAAGTGCTCGGCGATCCAGTACGCGAGCTTGGTTCCGTCGGTGTTGATCGCCGGAAAGCCCGTCGCCACCACGTCGAACGGGCACAGCGCGGCGCCATCGTCGTCGTACCGGTCCGGGTCCATGCGGCGCATCGCCGACACCACGAGGCGTGGACGCTGCCCCTCGTCGGCGGGCGCGGCGACCTCGACGGGCGTGGGGGGAGGCGCGGGCTCGGCCGCCGACGCGTCGGGCACGGTCTCGTACGCGAGCACGCCCACCGGCTCCCCGCCGTCTTCCCAGGCGAGGTCGTCGGCCTGGGGCACTTCGGCGCAGCCGCCGAGGACGAGGACGCCGAGGGCACAGAGCGTGGTGCGCATGCCCCCTCGACGCCCCGCCGCGGACCTACATTCCGTGCGCGCGCGGCTTGAAATCGCTCGCTCGTCGGGGTTTCAGCCCCGATCGGGGCCGGTGGCCCTGGCGCGCGCCGGGTCGACGATCCACTCGCTCCACGAGCCGGGATACAGCCGAGGCATCGGCAGGCCGGCGTGGGTCATCGCGAGGAGGTCGTGGCACGCCGTCACGCCCGATCCGCAGTAGGCGATCGCGCGCGCGGGGTCTCGGCCGGCGAGTGCCGTCTCGAAGCGAGCCCGCAGCTGCTGTGCGTCGCGCATGCGCTTGCCCGGCGCGAAGTTGTCGGCGAACGGGACACTGTCGGCGCCCGGGATGTGGCCGGCGACCGGATCGGTGGTCTCGTTCTCGCCGCGGTAGCGATCGGCCCCGCGGGCGTCGAACACCGCGACCGCATCGTCGTCGTGCGCCGCGGCGACGGTTGCCGCATCGACCGTCATCGCCGCGTCGACGCGAACCGGGTACGCGGCGCTGGCCTCCCACGACACCTGCCCGGCCGCCACCGGATGGCCGCCGTCGGTCCACGCATCCCAGCCGCCGTCGAGGACGGCCACCGCCCGGTGACCGACCCAGCGCAGCATCCACCACAGCCGAGCCGCGAACGCACCGCCCATCTGATCGAAGGCGACGACCTGCGAGGCGGGCGTGATCCCCCAGCGCCCGAGCGTAGCTGCGAACGTCTCCGGGCTCGGCAGCGGATGCCGCCCCGTCACCCCGGGCTGCACCGGTGCGGACAGATCGCGATCGAGATCGGCAAAGCGCGCTCCGGGAACGGTCGCCGCCTCCCACTGCGCGCGCCCGTAGCTCGCGTCGGCGAGCATGAAGCGAACGTCCACGACGACCCAATCCGAATCGGCGTGGTGGGCCGCGACGGTCGCGGCGTCGACCAGCGTCTCGTGGCGGTCGCTCACTTGGCGCCCACCACGTAGACCAGCCACGACTCCTGGTTTTCTTCCTCTTCGGTGCGCACGTACTCGCCCGTGCCCTCACCGTCGTCGTCGACCTCGTCCCAGTACACGGCGACGTCCGAAAAGCCCACTTCCTCCAGCAGGTCACGCAGCTCCGCGATCGTCCACAGCCGCCAGTCGTACGTGAAGGCGTTTTTGATCTTCGAGCCGTCCTTGAACTCGAAGTTGATGTGGCACAGCGTCTCGTGCGTGATCGGGTTGTACTTCTCCTGCTTCCAGCGGTAGCGGAAGCCGTCGCACTCGCGCAGCTCCTCGTCCTCCTGGATCGCCTCGTAGCCGCCGTACAGCTCGGCCACGAACACGCCGTCGTCGGCGAGCGTCTCCCGTACCACCTCGAAGTAGCGCTTGAGGTCCGGCCGCTTCTTGAACACGCAGTACGAGAAGTTCATCGCGCACGTCACGTCGGCCTTCTCGCCCGGCCCGTCGAGCACGTTCGCCTGGTGAAGGTCCACGCGACTGCGCTGCTCGTCGGTCAGCTGCGACAGGTTGTGCTCGCGGGCCCAGTCGAGCGTGGGCCCGTCGAGGTCCACGCCCACCGCCCGGCGATCGTCGGCCGACTTGACCCACGTGCACGAAAGATGCGCCGTGCCGCAGAAGTCCTCGCGCAGCACCTTGGGCGGTCGACCACGGAACTCCTCGTAGACCCGCGCGAAGAACTCCACGTCGGCCTCCGGAAACTGCACCGCCTTTTGGTACAGCTCGTGGATGTCCGCTCGCTCGGCCTTCGTCGGCCCCTTGCGCTTCTTGCCGCGTCCCTTTTGCTTGTCCTTGCCTTTGCCCATCTCGCTCAGCGCTCCGCCACGATGTAGGTCCACCACGACTCTTGGTTTTCGACGTGCTCGGGCTCGTAGAACCGCCCGGTGCCGTCGCCCTCCGCATCGGTCTGCTCCCACAGCCGGTGCACCCGCGAAAAGCCCGCGTCCGTCAGGATGTCGACGATCTCGGGCACCGAGTACAGGCGCCAGTCGTAGGTGAACGCGCGCTTGATCTTCGAGCCGTCCGAGAACGAAAACGAGATGTGGGCGAGGAACGCGTGGGTCAGGGCGCAAAAGCGTTCCTGTTCCCAGTGGTAGATGAAGCCGTCCTGCTTGCGACGGGTCTTCTCCTGCACCATCGCATCGAGGCCGCCGAGTATGTCGAGCACGAAGATGCCGTCGTCGGCCACGCGATCGCGCGCGACCTTGAAGTACTGCAGCATCTGCGCGCGCTCTTTGAACGTCTGGTAGCTGAAGTTGAGCGCGCACACCACGTCGCTGCGCGGCCCGACGCCGTCGAGCACGTTGGCCTCGTACAGCGTCACGCGCTCGGCGAGCTTGGTGTCGTTGCCCAGGTAGTGCTGCCGGCCCCAACCGAGTGTCGGGCCGTCGAGATCGACCCCCACCGACGTACGGTCCTTACCGCCCTTGGCCCACGCGACCGACAGCGCCGCGGTGCCGCAAAAGTCCTCACGCAGCGACTTGGGCTTGGCGCCGCGGAAGTGCCGGTAGAACTTGGCGAGCGTCTTGGCGTCGGTCTTCGGATCCTGCACGGCCCGTTCGTACAGGTCGTGCGGATCGGCGCGCTCCGCCATCGTCTTGCGCTTCTTCTTGCTGTCCTTGTCCTTGCGGGATTTGCTGTCTTTGGACGACATCGAACCTCGAGCGGGGCCGCAGCCTGCCCCGCCTGGCTCCCGCGAGCAAGGCCCACCTCAGCTGCCGATCGACTCGTACTTCGCCTCGATCTGCGCGTACTTGTCGGGATCGACTTCCTGCAGCAGACGCGCCTCGAAATCCAGCGCGCGATCGGACGACTGATGGCCGTTGTCGTCGGCGTACTGGAACGTCGCCTGGACCTTGCACGACTCCCCTTCGGTGGACGGCTCGAGCTCGACGAGGTACCGGCTCTTGGATGCCGCCCGCGTCTGGCGGACCGTGTACGCCCAGTAGTCGGCCTCGTACTGGGCCTGCACGTGTGACCAATCCGTGACGAGCATCCCGCCCTCGGCGGGCCCCATCATCGTGCGTCCCATCTTGATGACGACCTTTTCGACGTCGGGCTGCAGCTGGTCGCACGCGACGTCGTAGACGTGCTCGTCCAGCGTCTCCTGCAGGTACTTGGTGCGCTCCTGTGCGATCGCGATCTGGCGCTGCGCATCCTCTTGGGCCTTCTTGGCGGCCACCTGCGCCTCGGCGGCCTGACGCTCGTATTCCTTGCGCGTGTCGACCGACTGTTTGATCGCCAGGATCCCGCACCCGGTGGACGCGGGTCCGAGAATCGTCAGTCCGAGGGCGGCAATGAGGAGGTGGGGTCGGCGCTTGCTCATGCGGCCCGCGGGTTGCAGCACCCGTGCCAGGCAGACCTACCCGGATCCACACGTGCGCTCAGGTCGGGGGGTTCCCGATCCGGGAACATCGGGCACGGACCGGTTCCCGATCCGGGAACGCCCCGGACGCAGCGATCCGGTACGCTGCGGCCGTCGATGCCATCGGTGCGGACGATCAGCCCCGAGGACGCGCGCCGCTATCTGCTCGCGCAAGTGGGGCTGCAGCGCAGGACCAAGCGTCGGGGCCTGTCGGGCGTCCGCGCCGTGCTGCAGTCGCTGCGGTGCATCCAGCTCGATCCGCTCGACCCGATGGGAACCAACGCGGATCTGGTCGCACTGGCGCGGGTCGACGGGCTACAGCGCGGCGACGTGTACCGGGCGGCGCTCGGCGGCCACGGCTTCGAGCACTTCGCCAAGGAGCGCTGCCTGCTCCCCGCGAGCGCGTTTCCGTTCTACCGCGAACGGGCGGCCCGAGATCCGTGGTGGCGGCTGGGCACCAAGACCCGGCAAGTGCCGCAGCAGGTGCTCGATGCGATCGTCGACGAGATCGAGGCGCGCGGGCCGAGCACGTCCGCCGAGCTGACCGACCGTGGCCGCGTGATCCCGATGGATTGGTCCGGCTGGAAGGGCACCTCGTCGATGACCTCGATGGCGCTGGAGATCCTGCGTGCCCGTTGCCGACTCGTGGTGGTGGAGCGAACCGCGAACGCCAAGCGCTACGACGTCCCGTCACGGGCACTGCCCGCCGTGGCGCACGTGCGGCCGGACACGTCGTTCGAATCGTGGGCCCTGTGCGAGCGCGTGGAGGCGGCCGGCCTTCTGGCGCGCGCCACCGGGCCGTGTTGGTCGATGCTCGAGTCGGTCTTTTCGTCCCCGCTGCCCGATCGACTCGTCGCGCAAGGGCGACTCGAGCTGGTGCAGGTCGCCGGATCTCGCCGCACGTATCTCGCCCCCGCCGGATTCCTCGACCGACCCCGTCCCCGCGACGACGGACGGCTGCGCATCCTCGCCCCACTCGATCCGTTGCTGTGGGACCGCAAGCTCGTCGCGCAGATCTTCGGGTTCGAGTACATCTGGGAGGTCTACAAACCCGCGCCACAACGTCGTTGGGGCTGGTACGTGTGCCCGCTGCTGCACCGCGGCCACCTCGTCGGACGACTCGAAGGCCGCGTGCGCGACGGAGGACTCGTGATCGAGCAGCTGTGGCCCGAGCCCGGTCGCACGTTGGACCACGACGCCCTCGACGAGGCGCTGGAGCGGCACGCCGTCGCGTGCGGGGCCGAGTGGTACCAGCGGCCCGAGCCTGACGCGTAGCCCACCGTGGCGTCGCGATGCGACCGACTGCGCAGGGTGGTCGAGCGGAGGATGGGATCGCGGCTATCCTTGGGTCGTACCGCTCGCGCGAGGAGGGAATGGCGATGCGCAAAATCCTGCGGCTTTGCACCTTCCTGAGCGCGACCGCCTGTGAAAACGACACCGAGGCGGACGCGACCGAGACGCAACCGATCCAAGGCGCGGCCTCCGACGCGCGCGACTGCGCCGTCATGAGCCTTCCGCAAGCGTCGGCCACCTGCCGAGGCGCGGCGGACGAAGCGTCGTGCACCGCGGCAGGCGACGCACAGCTGCCGTGCTTCGCCTGCGTGTGGACCGACTGGGTGCCGACCTCCGTCGACGCCGACGGTGTCTGCAGCTACGGTCCGATCGCGGGGACCTGCGTGGCCGAGCGAATCGATGGCGTCGACGGGTGCATCGAGGTTCTGTCGCCGTGCACGGGTGACGACATCGTGCATCGCACCGAGGGCGGCGGCGTGCAGCTGCTGGTCGCGCCGTACTGCGTCCCCCCGGTGGAAACCCGGTGCGAGCTCGACGCCGACGGAAGCGTGCGCGCCGGCCCACCGGAATGCGCCTGCGCGTGCGACGACCCTGCGTTTCCCGGGCTATAGGCACCTGCGTGGCTCGAAGCGCCGTTGCGTTGCTCGGCGAGTTCGGACTTGACCACCGTCATCCACATCAAGGGTGTGGCACGGCCGTGAGAGGTCACCACGCTCGCGCACAACGTAACCTGGTCGTCCGCGTCGAACTCCGTTCAGTCCAACGCGACCAACGCTTCCGTGCGTGCACCGAGAACGAACGGGACCCAGGTCGTGAACTCCTCCCACACGTCGATCCCCCGGTTGCTCAGCAACCGGTCCACCTGCTTGACCGCGTCCTCCTTCTGAAGGCCGACCACCTCCGCGAGGCCAAGCCCGATCGCATGCACCCCGAGCGAGGCCGCATGCAGCACGCCGACCACGCCGCCCGACATCGAGAGCACGCGCTTGGCATGCATGTGGTCCGCGACCAGCGACTCCACGAAGGCGTGCACCCGATGCGGGGACATCTTGGTCCGCTTCGTCGCCTGCTTCGGACCGTTCGCCTTGCCGTTCGTGAGCGTCGAGATGAGACGAGGATGCGGTCGCTTCATGCCCTGCTCAAGCGCCGCGCCCATCGAAAAATTCCCCTCAGGAAACCAAGTTCTTCCGCGGACCTACGAAATGAGGGGATCGCTTGGTGCGAATAGCGCCGCCGGGACGATGCTCCCCCGAGCGCGAACAAGAGTGCTTGCCACGACACCCCCGCACCCACGTCATTCGATCGGTATTCGGACAACGCGGTCGGCGTCCGCCCAGTAGACATGGGTCGAATCTACCGCGATTTGAAGAATGAGTTCCTCGACGGTCGCGAGGCTTGTGCTGGTTGTACTCCCCGTGGGGATGTGTTCGATTGTGGAACCGCCGGAGTCAGGCTCAACCCGCGCAACGTAGACGCCATCACTGGCAACCGCGATGTCGAGCACGCCCGAGTCGAGAAGGGACGCCGGTTGGGAACCGCTCGTCGTGTCGAGGCGGAAGAGAGCGCCATCCATCGTGGTCCACACCACCGCGTCCGATGAAACTCCAATCGTCAGGACGAGCCCAGCATCCGCGGCGACCAACACTGGCGCGCCACCTTGAGACACCAGCCATACATCAGCGCTCGTCTCGCTCGGAGGATAGGCCGCCCACGCAACCGAATCGCCGCTCGCACCGATAGCCAACACCCGACCCTCCGATGGGGCAACATCAGCAACTGTGCCCCCCGCCTCGGAGAACCGCTGGATCGTGCTAGACGCCGGGTCGGCCCAGAAGGCGGCCTCAGAACTCGTGGCTAGGCCCTCCACCGCCCCGGCTACCATGGAGGCAGAACCACCTTCGGACGGAACTACGAAGACTGCCTCGTCGGTGGCGACGAAGGAAGACGCCTCACTCAACGCAAGGCGACGCGGAGTCGTTGCGAACTCCGCCACTATCGCGGCCGGCTCAGCCGCGGCTCCCGGTGATCGGAACAGCGCAAGGGCGCTCGAACAGATCGGACCGCCAGGACATGTGGCGGAAGAGCTGCCGGCGATCCAGTACGCTCGTCCGTTCGAGGCGCGGAGCTCCCACGCCCCGGAGTAGTCACAGGCCACGGCCTCCATGCCGGTCGGCGAACAGTCTCCCGCGGGCGGTCCATCGGTCGATGATGACGCCCCCCCCCCAGTGGTATCTTCAGCGTCGCCTTCGCTTCCGCCTTTCTCGGTTGCGCCCTCCGACGCCGCTCGATCGGCGCAGGCAAGCGGCATGAACCCAACGCAGAGCATCGTCAGGCTGCGGGCGATCGAGCGCGTCACGGTTGGCCTTCCTCTCCTAGCCCGAGGCCATAGCCGACGGGATAGGCGTTCGTGGGATGGGTCACGGGTTGCTCGACCACGAAGCTCCCCTGGCAGTCGGAACGCCATAGCGGGCTAGTCGTCTCCTGAGGCGTGAACCAGAGAATATCCGTGCAGCCGTCACCATTGAAGTCCCGCGCGAACGGTGATCGGTCTCCACCGACGTTGGCGTGGTAGAGGACCTGGGCGCCCGGCGGCGATGCGGGCCCGAATAGCCATACTTGGATACTCGTGCCAGCGCCCGGACCTTGCGGATAAAAGATGTCACCACCCGTCCTTGCGGCGGCCGGTTGCGCCTCTCGGGCCGCACCGGTCCGCCTCGCTCGACCGACCCGTGTGGCCGCGCTATCGTGGCGGCATGAAATCGAGTGGTCTCGTGTGCTGCACCGCGTGTGGTCGTCACGTGAAGGTGTCCGATGTCGACTGTCCGCATTGCGGGGCAGTCCGGACCGGTGCCGTGGCGGCGCGCACCGTGGCGGCGGCGACACTCGGGCTGCTGCTCGGTGGCGCAGCGTGCAATGACTCGGAAACGCCGGTGTACGGCGGGCCCGCGTTCGTCGATGACTCGGGGACCGCGTCCGACGAGACCGCGACCAGCGGCGAAGCGACCGGCATGGGCGACACCACCGAGGGCAGCACCGAGGAAAGCGGCGGGACCGGCGGCAGCGAAAGCGGCAGCGGCAGTGGCAGCGGCAGCGGCAGCGGCAGTGGCAGCAGCAGCGGCAGTGGCGACTCGACGGGCGGCGGCTCGAGCACCGGCGGCTCGAGCACCGGCTAGAGCGCCGATCGGCCGCCGCCGGATCAGACGAACAGGCCGGGGATGTGGCCCGACACGTCGCCGAGGTCCGACTCCACCCCGACCGCGCGCATCAACGACACGAGCACGTTGCCGGTGTGGTTGGCGTTGGCCGGCGCGACGATGTGCTCGCCACGCACCAGGCCACCTGCGCCGCCGGCCACGAGCATGGCCATCCCGTCGGTGGAGTGCGTGGTGTAGGCGGCTCCGGTCTCGTACGAGTAGCCCCCGCCCGCCTCGGTCAGGAAGCCGACGGCGCAGTGATCGAGGAGCGTGCCGTCGCCCTCCGGGGTGTCGCGCAGCTTCGCCACGAGATAGGCGAACTGCTCCATGTGCCACGCGATCACGTCGTTGAAATAGAACGCGTTGGCGCTGTGGGTCATGTCGTGCAGCTGATACTCGTGCCCCGACAACTGCAGCACGTTCATGAACGACTGCATCATCGTGTACATGTACGTGCCGACGCGGGTCAGGTCGCACACGAAGGCCATGTGCACCAGGTCGGCGAACACGCGGGCGCGCGCATGCTCGTCGCTGTAGCCGGCGTTGGCGTCGTAGACCCCGCCACCGTCGCCCGCGAAGTCGCCCCCGAGCGCCGGATCGGGTCCGGGGTCGCGCAGCAGCTGGCACTGCCCGCCCACGTTCGGCGGCGTGGCGTCGAGCTGCTGCTCGAGCGTACGGATCTTGTCGAGGTGCTCCTGCAGCTTGGCTTTGTCCGCGCCGCCGAGCCGATCGACCATCCCGCCCATGCGCCGGTCGACGACGTCGAGAATGCTCTTGCGCTTGCCGATCTCCAGCGCGGCCGCGGCGGCCTTCCTCGGATCGTCGGGGACGAAGCCGAGGAACAGGGTGTCGAACGCCTGCCGCGGGCTGGCCACCGGATACAGCGGCTCCGGCTGTCCACCCGCGTCGAGGCCCCACGACATCACGTCGCGCCAGTAGGCGTAGACCCCCGAGTTGTACAGCAACGCCTGCGCCCGGTACTGCAGCGACGCGAAGTTCGTGTCGCCCGCGATGGCGGCCGCCACGATCTGATCGGAGCTGACGCCGGTGACCGTGTAGTCGTGCGAGTCGCCCGGCGGCGGGACCAACGAGGCGTTGCCGGTAAACAGCGGGTTGGTGTGCGCGTGGAAGTTCACCCCGCGGCCCCCCGGTGGGATCGGCCCGCCGTAGGTCGTCTGCGAGGGAATCGCCAGGCCGGAGACGATCGAGATCTCCGAGCGCAGGTCGCCGTAGGGTCCGTCGAACGCGGCGACGGCGGGCCCGAGCGAGTACCCCGGGCCAATCTCGGGTGGCACGAGGTTGTTGGGCGAGGGCCCCTGGTCGGTGCCGAGGCCGAAGCCGCCGAAGCACAGCAGGAAGCGCGAAGGCAGCGCGCCGCCGCCCGCGAGCGCATCGCCGTGCTCGCCGAGCATGATGTCGAGCAGCGGCAGGCCGATGGCCACGCCGCCGGCCCCGCGCAGGAAGGTGCGTCGTGACAGAGTGAGGGCAGACATGACTACGGCTGCTCCTGCTCGCGGCGGTAGCGGAAGGCGTCACGGCCCGCCATCTCGACGAGCAATGCCTGGAAGCGGTGGCCGGAATCGACGAAGCCCTGGGCCACGGCCTCGACGTACGGCTCGTCGACCTCGTCCATCGGCCGCCCCATCGCGTAGCGGAACACCTGCTCGGTCACACACGACTGCACGACCTCGTTGTCGACGAGCAACTGCGCGAGCGCGGCCGGCCCGTTGAACTCGCCCAACCCCACGACCTCCCCTTCCCCCGAGATCGGGCAGTCGGGTCGATCGTCGTCGTGCTCGCGGAAGCGGCCCGCGCGGTCGTAGTTCTCGAGGCCGAAGCCCACGAGGTCCATCTGGGCGTGGCAGCCGGCGCAAGCGCCCTGGGCGTGCACGGCGTAGCGATCGATCTTGCAGTCGCCCGCCTCGCCCTCCGGCGGGTTGTCGGCCATCACGTCGGGCGGTGGCGGCGGGATCGGCATGCACATCACCTGGTCGCGAATGAACTTGCCGCGCTTGGTCGGGCTCGTGTCGGCCGCGCTCGCGGCGACGGACAGGAACGAGCCGTGCGACATCAGGCCCATGCGCCCACTGTCGCCGTAGCCGACCCAGCCCGCGCCCCCGGCCGGCGCCGGGAGCCCGTAGTGCTCGGCCAGCGTCGCGTCGAGATAGGTCTCGGGGAAGGTGAACAGCTCCAGCCAGGACGCGTCGTCCTCGAACACCACGCGCTCGACGAGGGCCGCGGTCTCCGTGCGCATCGCGTGGGTCAGCGCGGGCGAGTGCGGCAGCTCGGTGTACCCGAGCCACAACGCGTGAAAGCGATCGACGTGGGTGCGTGCGCGCGGGTCGGCGAGCATCTGCTGGGCCATGGCCCGCACGCCGGCGGTGGTGTCGAGCTCGCCGGCTTCGGCCGCGGTCAGCAGCGCGTCGTCGGGAGTCGACCCCCACATCAAAAACGACAGGCGAGTCGCGACCTCGTAGCCCGAAAGGGCGAACACACCGGGGGCGTCCGCGACCTCGGTGCCGATCTCGATGCGATAGATGAACTCGCCGTCCTGCAGCAGCGCGCGAACGATCACCTCGACCCCGGCGAAGAAGTCGTCCTGCGACTGGGCGTAGGCGAGCCCGAGATCCACGAGCTCATCGACTTCGGCCGTCGCGAGGGGCCGGCGCAACGCGAGGCGCCCGAAGTCGGTGACGAAGCCACGCATGCACGTGGCGTCGCTCGGGCCGGCCGGGGTACACCCGACCACCTCGGCCCGGCGCGTCGCATCGGCGACAAAGTCCTGCGCGACCGTCCGCGCGAGGATCTCCAGCCCCGAGACCAACGGCTGCGTGACCTCCTGGCGGCTGTACTCGTTGTCGAACGGCGCCCGCTCTTCCTCGGGCAGCAAGGCCTGCGAGGGTCGCGAGTCGTCGCCGAGCAGATCGCGGACGACGTTGTCGAACTCGTACCGCGTCAAACGACGCATCCCCGAGGGTCCGACCCCGTCGAGGTCCGCCTCCGGGCCGCCGGTCGTGTCCCCAGCGTCGCTCGAGCCGGGCGCGTCGTCCCCAGAGCCCTCCTCGCCTCCGGTCGAACCGCCGCCTTCTGGGTTCGGAACGTCGTCCTTGCACGCCGTGGTCGCCAGAAGTAATCCGGCCCACACCCACTTTTTCATCGAATTCCAGCGCCTTGGGGGCAACACGGCGTCGAACACCGCCAGGCTGTAGCACATCCACCTTCATCAGGCAGGTGGAAATCACGATCCCGCGCTCGCGCGCCGACCTGCCCCACCAGGGCAGCTGTCATTGCTCCCTCCATTCTCGGAGCACATCTCGCCGCAGGTACGGCCGCCCAACTCGGTGGTCGTGATCCCGCCGGACGGCAAAACCACGAAAAGCTGGCGTGGGCGCGGCTCAACCTGGAGATTTTTCGGCGTCACTATCGGCTTCCGACGGCGTGACGTCGGGCGCTCGGTCCGCGCCGACGAGCGCGGCGGGCGTGCACAGCTTGTCTTCGCAGCCGAGCACCGAGCGCGCGTGCTCGAGGGTCTCGTCGTCGCCGACGATGCAGAACCGTACGCGGTCCGGGTGGTAGGCGTGCTGCAAGACGTCCGCGACGTCCTTCGGCCGGATCCCCTGGACCGTCTCGAGGAGGCGTTCGGGATAGTCGGCGGGCAGGTCGTATTCGGCGAGCGTGAGCAAGGCCGACAGCGCCTGCTCGCTGCCATGGAACCGATCCATGAGCAGGGTCCCTTCCGCGCGCCGCACGACCGCGAGGTAGTCGTCGAGCCGGGCGATGTCCTGCTGCTGGAGCATCAGCAACGTCTTGGCACGTTGGGCGGCTCGACCGATGTCCTCGGGATCGACCTTCGTCGCCAGATAGGTCATCGGCCCCCGCTTGGTGAACCACGAGGCGCTGCGCACGGCATACGTCGCGCGCAACCGATGGCGGAGGTCGCTGGTGAGCAGCCCTCTGACCACGTTCGTGGCGAGGGCGTGCACCTGGGCTTCGTAGTAGTCCACCGGCTCGGGAACGCCGGCGACGGCGAGGATGGCTTGTGGCGACCGCGGCCAGGGGATCGTGATCGCCTGCGGTCCGCGACCGTCGGTCGGCGGGGAGGCGCTGTCGTCGCGCTCGGTCGCCGTATTGGCGGGCGGCGTCCAATCCTGCGCCGCGGAGGCGACCCAGTCGGTGGCTTCCGAGGCACTGACATCGCCCGCGATCGAGACCCGAAGACGGGCGCCCTGGATCCGCTGCTCGTGCCACGCCCGAACATCCTCGGCACCCAGCGACCGGAGGCTGGGGACCGTGCCCAGCGGCAGCAAGCCGCTCGGCGGCTCGACGCCGTGCACGGCGAGAAGAAGACCCGTTCCTGCCGCCTGGATCGGTTCCGACGCCGCGTCGCGCAGCTGCTGCACGTGCTCGCGACGGACGTCCTCGAACGCGGTGTCGGACATGCTGGCTTCGCGCATGTTCGCGACCATCAGCTTCAGAACCGCGGGGGCATCATCGCGATGGACCGTGCACTGCAGCACGGCGAGCTCGGGCGTGGCGTACGCGACCGGGCTTGCACCGTGGTCTGCGTAGCGCACGATCGCCTGCGCCCGACTTCCGCCGGACAGGCCTTCGCGGAGCATGTGGGCGCTGACCGAGGCAAGGCCGGCCTGTCCATGGGGCTCGTGGCGTGACCCGGCCGGCACCGACACTGCCAGGCTTACGATGGGTGCGCCACGATCTTGCACGAGGTGGGCGCGCACGTTGTCGGGCGTGGACACCCGGTGGATCCTCGGGAGCTTCACGGTCGAGCTCTCGGAGGTCTGTGGTGGGGTGGAGTCGTTGCCCAGCCCCGAGCACGCCGCGAGCGGGGCCGCTCCGGCCGCCCCGAGCCACCGTCGTCGTGACCAGATCATCGCGAGGCCTCCGTGGCCACGAGTTGGACGACGGCACGTCGGTCGGTGGTCAGATACGTCGCCGCGAATTGCTGGACCGAGGACCGGTCGACCGCCTCGTGGTCGACGACGTCGTTGTCGATCCAGTGCTCGTGCTTGCCTGCGGCGATGTCCTGCTGGATGCGCTCTGCCCGTCCGTCGAGGCGCTGCTGACTGCGCAACAGCCTCAGGGTCGCGAATCGCTTCGCGCGGCGAACATCACCCTCCGTGATGCCCGCGAGCACCTGCTCAAGCGCTCGATCGACGAGATCGATGATCACCACGGGGCGACCGTTGGGCCGCGCCCGCGCCGTGACGACGAACGCGGACTGACCCGTGCGGCTGATCTGCGTGGCGCTCGCACCGATGAAAACCCCCGGCTCGTTCTCGTCGAGATAGGCCGACAGCTTGTTTTGCAGGACCAGCGCAAGGATGTCGGCTTCGGCATCGCCGGCCTCGTACAGGCCGGGAGTCGGCCAGCCGACGAGCACCGCAGGCGGCGAGCCGGGCTCGGCCGGATGGGCGAGCATGGGGCCGGTTGGCGGGGCGATCGCGACGCGGGGGCGGGTCGGGGGGCGGCCTCCGGTGCGCCGACCGAAGTAGTGCTCGACGAGCTCGCGGACGTCGGACGGCAGGTCGCCGACGAGGACGAGCGTCGCGTTCGCCGGCCCGTAGTACTCGTGGAAGAACCCGCGGACGTGCGTCAGTTGGAGCTGGCGAATCTGGTCGCGGTCCGCGTGCCGGTAGGGATGACCGGCGGGGAACAGTGCCTCCCACAGCCGCATGAACGCGGTCGTGCCCACGTCGCTCTCGATGCGGTCCTCCCATTCGTCCACGGTGGTGCGGACCTCCTGGTGAACCTTGGCTTGGGTCAGTGCCGGTCCGATGCCCTTCATGCGACTCGCTTCGAGCCACAACACGAGGCGCAGCTGATCGGTCGGAACGAGGGAGTGGTACGAGGTGCGGTCGGCGTACGTGCTGGCATTCGTCCGAAGCGCCCCGATCTCGCCCAGCCGCCGACGTAGCTCACCGTCCTCGAGCTCGCCGGAGCCGCGAAACATCAAGTGCTCGACCAAGTGTGCGAGCCCAGGGTGCTCGCCGTCGTCCATCGCGCCCACGTGGTAGGTCAGGTTCACCGCCACCAGCGGTAGTCGTCGGTCGGGCTGCAGGACGACATCGAGGCCGTTGTCGAGGGTGTAGCGCTCCGTCGCCGGTTTCGCCCCCGCCAATTGGGGCACGAGCACGGCCAACACGAGCATCAGCCACGGCACGAGGCGCGCGCGGCCGCACGAGGGCGTAGGGGCAACGTCCATCCTCCCTCTGTGGCCCGAACGGGCCGTCCGATCAACGCCGTGCCCGGAGTTTCTTCGAACGCCGTTTCCTCACCGAGCCATCCCCCGAGCCGCGTGTGGTCGGCCGGTTCAATGTGCAGCGGACGAAGCTCGGGGCCGACGAGTTGAACACGATCGACCTCGCGCGTCCGTTCTGCTTTTCCGCCTGACCGGACGCTCGTCGTGCGGTGTCGGTCGCGGCAGCCGGGCAAGTCGCCTGCCTGCCTGGACCGCGGCAGCGCTCGGCGAGGCCCACGGCGAAACATCCGGGGCAACCGGGCCCTTGCAAAGAGCCATTATTCGCGTTAGTTTTGTTAGGTATGGTGTGGATTGCCCCCTTGTTGTTCGTCGTGTCGTCGGGAACGCCCATCGACCAGTTCGAGGCCGATCGCGGCCGAATTCAGCGGCATTTGGCCCGGGTCGAGGCCGAGTTGCGTGCGGCGCCGACCGACCATCTCGACCCGGTCCAGAAGCTCGAGCGCGCCCGCAACCTCGACCGACTGCACGCGTATTGGACCGCCGGCCAGTTCCCCCACAACACGGATTTCGCGGGACGACGCGTGCCGTACTTCATCGACGACGACGGACGTGCGTGCGCGGTCGGGCACCTCGTCATCGAGTCGGGCGCGCCGGAGCTGGCCGATCGCATTCAGGCGTCGGAGAACAACGCGCTGCTGGCCGACATGCGCACCGAGGGCCTGCTCGACTGGGTGCGGGCCAGCGGTCTGTCGGCAGCCGAGTGCGCGAAGATCCAGCCCGCCTACTGCGACTGCGCCGAGAACGAGGCCCCCGTGTGCGGCAGCGACGGCGTCACCTACCTCAACGAGTGCTACGCCACGACGTGCGCCGGCGTGGAGGTGGCGTACGAGGGCGTGTGTGAGGGCGAAGCGACCACCGGTTTCCCGGCGCCGGGTACGGGCGACGACGGCGGGAGCACGTCCGCAGGCGCGACCTCCGATGCGACGGGCGCACCCGCGACCAGCAACGGCGAAGGCGACGACGCCGGTGACGGCGGCGACGATGCCGACAAGGACAAGGACGATGACGACGACGACAAGGGCTGCCGCGTCGCGGGTCATGCTCCGGCGCCCACGTGGCTCGCGCTGCTGATGCTGGCGGGGTACGGCGTCCGCCGGCGGCGGTTGCGATGAGCGCACGGATCCGCGTCGGCCTCGTCACCTCGCTGCTGGCCGCCGCGTGTGGCCCGAAGACCTCGTCCTCGCAGGACACGGGCGACGACACGACCGTTGGTGACGACGATACCGGCACGACCGGCACGCCCGACGCGACGGGCACCGAGACCGGCGACTCCGAACCGATCTGTACGCCGCGCGATGGCGCAGGCCTGGACTGGCAGCTCACCGGCTCCGATCCCGCCCTTCCCGACGAAGGCGGGACCGTGCACGTCGCCGTCGACGACAGCGGCCGCATCCTCTTCGCGGCCGCCGACGCCACGGACACGGACCGCGACGTCTTGATCGGCCAGCTCGACACTTCGGGCGCCTCCCCGTGGAGCCTTCGCTACGAGGGCCCGGCCGGCCTGCGCGACGAGGTCCTCGGCGTCGCGGTCGATCCCGACGGCCGGGGCTATGTCGCGATCCTCGAGCAGACGCGTGAGCTCGTGTCCGAGGGGTACGGCAACCAGGCCGAGTTCGTGATCGTGGTCCTCGCGTTCGGCCCGGACGGGAGCAAGCGCTGGCGGTACGTCCGCGAGCTTCCGCCGCCCGTGTACAACGACAACGCGCGCCACGGCGACATCACGCTGTCGAGCGAGGGCGACGTGGTGGTCGCCGACTTCGCCGTCCAAGCCGACGCACCGCCACACCTGCTGCGTCTGGATCGCTTCGGCAACGAGGTGCTGCGCACCGAGCTGGGCCTGGCCTCCGACCCGGTCGATTCGGTGCGCATCGCCGTCACACCGACCAACCACACGTGGGTCGGCACGACGAGCAACGGCACGACCCGCGTGGCGCGGATCGATCCCACGGGAGCGACCGTCTGGGAGGAAGGGGACAGCACGTACGCCTTCCTGACCGACGTCGCAGCCGGCGACGACGAGCACGCCTACGTGCTGCGCCGGATCGGCGACGAGGAGGCCGGCAACGGCGGCTTCCGTCTGTCCCGCTACACCCCCGACGGCGGGCTCGTCTGGGAAGCGGACACGGGCTTCGAGACCGGTGGCGGGTATCCGGCGGGCGTGGTGCTCGACTGCGATGGCGCGCCGATCGTGGCGGTCGAGGTCAGCGACCCGTCGCAACGACTGGGCGCGGTGTTTGGCTTTTCCACCGCGGGCGCCGCAACGTGGTCCGCGGATCTCGACGCAGTGAACATCGCACCGCGAACGCTCGCGCGCGGAGCGGACGGCACGCTCGTCGTGGGCGGACTGCAGGGCTCGGCCACGCCGTTGCGTCCATGGATCGCCGCAATCCCGTGAGCGTGATGCTCTGACGCAAGGCGTCGATGCAAAGCTGCGGCGCGTCGACGACACGCGGCGACGTCGAGGCAATGGTCGACAGCGACAGCTGGGCCTCCAAGACACCGTAGCGGATCGCCTCTCTAGTCCTCCGACCGGGTAATTCTGAGCGGCCAAACACCGCCCCCGTTAGAATCGGGAGTAGTCCATCGTGGGTTGCGACGCGACAGCCTCACTCACGCGACGCCGGTGGCGGCTTCGCCGAGACGACAGGTCCGAGGACGTGCGGCGTCTCGTCCCCGGTCGGGTCGAGCTCGGGGTCATCGCCGCGGTATCGGTTAGAACCGTGAACGCGTTCGATGTAGAGCCGCCCACACGCGTCGCATTCCATCACGGCGCGCGTGTGGTCCAGGAAGCGAGAGTAGATCGCGTCCGCGAGCAGCTCCGCCGGTACAGCGTCCGTTGGGTAGATCTCGTTGAAGTGCTTGGCACGCCACGCCGCAAGGTTGTTGGCCTTGAGATGCTCCAGGAAGTCGAGCGCGGTCGCCTCAAGGAGTTCGAAGAATGCGTGTTCGTCCTTGTCGCTGATTAAGGCACCGGTGACCTCGTTCGGTGCCTCAACGTCCGAGATCACGTGCCCGCAGCTGCAACCAAACTTGCTCATGTCACAGGTCTGCCTAACGTACCTGGCCGTTCAGGTGCGGCCCGCGGCAGCGTAGCTGCCGTGCCACGAGTGTCGGCCATGGTGCGTGTTGGGCGGCGCCTTCGCGGGGGGCAAGGCTGCCTCGCGCATTTACGATGCTCAGATCGTACTACTAGCCAGAGGTCACGCGCCAAGTTGCACCTTGATCGGCGCGCGGATCCGTCGAGTCGAGGTCGCTGAGATCGAGAGACTCGCGCGATTCGATGTCGTACAGGCGGACTCGGCTCGCGGTCAGCTCGTTTTCGATGATGCGCGGGCCTGCGACCAGCGCTTCCGGGCGGCTCGACGACCACTCGATCTCCCCAACAGCGGGAAGGTAGACCAGGTCTTCGTGCGCCGTGGGTTGAAGAAACGACACACCGAGGCAGCCCCAAACCTCGAAGCACCCGTGTCCCGACTCGCTCGAGACGAACGCCACCCAGCTGCCATCGTGGGTCCACCGCGGCGTGCCCTCGTAGAAGTCCAGACCAGTGGGATGCGGGCCAGTCAACGTCCCGTCCGGCCGACCGAGGCCACCGCGTCCGTTTCCGTCGTCCGACACCCATGCAATCCACTCCTGCGTGGGCGACCAGGACACGAAAGGTCCCTTCGGGTCGGAGTAGCCGACCACCTCGAAGAGCTGCGTCGAGGTCAGAAGTTCCAGATCGACGAGCACGATCCAGCCTTCGGAGCCCATTGCGATCTGAGACTGGTCCGCAGCCCAAGCGAGCTGTACGGACTGCGCCGAGGTAGCGACGAGCTCTGACGCTCCCGTCGAGAGATCGACGACGAACACAAACTCGTTGTCCTGGAATGCGATCGCCGTTCCCTCGGGCGACCAGGTCAGGGCCCGCGGCGAACGCAGACCTGCGAGCTCGACGAGAGGTGATCCGTCCGACTCGTCGGTTGCGACGAGAGTGCCGGCGTCGAATCCCGCAAGCATGGCTCCGGTCGGTCCCCAGGTCGGTTCCACGATTGCTGGGCGTTGCTCCGCGGCCGCGCCGTCCTGCGCGAGGACAAATAGCGCGTCGACATCGCGCCACATCAAGAGGCTCCCGTCTGCGGACACATCTGCGTAGCCGCCGCCGTCGTAGATCGGCCCGAGACCGCTCCCGTCTCGGTTGACGGTCATAAGCACGCTTCTGCCATCGTAGGAACGGGTAAATACGACGTCGCCCCACGGCACGATGTCGAGAGGGCCGTCGGGCCAGACCGGGCTATCGGGCTCCGACCCCGTGGTGCCGAGCGTCGTCGAACCGCCGGTGGTCGTCGCGCTCGTGCCGGCTGTGTCTTCGTCGGCCGTGCCGGTGCTCGCAGTTTCGCCGGAACTCGAAGTACCGGGAGAGGCGCAGCCGGCGTACATTGCGACCAACGAGACGCTCACGCGCGCTCGCTTGCACGACCACCACCAGCATCGCCCCGAGACCACGACTCCAATGTACCACTGCGGCGACGGGGACAAGCCTCGATGCGCCTAGATGATCGCACTCTCGCCACGTCCGCCCAACGTAGTGGGAGTTCAGGTGCGGCCCGCGGCAGCGTAGCTGCCGTGAGCCGGCAGCTGCAACTCCAATACGGGTAGTCCGTCCCGCTTCGACGCCGATCGCCAATCGGGGCAACGTTGAAC
>CALBMM010000309.1 GCA_937896535.1 uncultured Pseudomonadota bacterium | reverse complement strand
CGGGCTGGCTCCTGCTCGCGCTCGCCGTCTACGCGGTGACGGCCCTGTCGCGCGCGCGGATCTACAACCCCCGCATCCGCACCCTCGCGCTCCCCACCCTCATGGGGACCGAGCGTCGCGTCGAGTCCGAGCTCGGTCGTCTGCATCAGATTGCGACCCGGCTTTTGTGGCAGAACCACAAGTACTTACCGGCCAGACTTCAAGCGCAACCTCTGCCTCCCGAAGAAGAGGAAGCGCTGCGCGACGTGTTCCAGGGGCTGGCCCGCCACGCCCGGATCGGCCGCGCGCTGCGGCATCGCGCGTCGATCGTGCTGATGACGCTGCTGCTGACGGCGCCGTTGGTGGCGGTGCCGCTGATGTGGGTCGTCGGCCTCGCGAGCCTGTGCGCGACCGGGGCCGTCGTGGCCGCCGCCCGCCGCGCGAGCCTGCCCGCACGTCGCGAAGGCACGCGGGCGCGGCTGAACTGCGCGCCCGAGCTCAGTCCCAGTTGACGATGAACAGGTCGAGCGCGTACGGCCACTCGCCGGCGTTCGCGGCTTGGGTCGCCGCGCCGCTCGTCGGAGGTGGAGGCGGCAGCGCGCTGCCCGAGGCATCGGTGCCCGAGCCGGCCGCGCCGGCGGCCGACGGATCGGTGCCGCCGCCGTTCGGGTCCGTGGGCGCGGGCGGGGCGTAGGTCCCCGGGTCGTCGCCGACATAGCCGCCGCCGCCCGCCGTCCGGTACGGGTCGGTGCTCGAGGTCGTCCCGGCGGCCCGCGCGTCGCTGAACTGCAGCGTCAGCAACTGGTAGCCCCCTTTGCCCTCCTGCAGCGACAGCGTGGGCGAAGCCTCTCGCTTGAGCTGGATCGTCGCCTCCGTGTCCTTGCCGCGCTTGCGGACCCGGACCATCTGCACGGGCGTCTCGAAGTAGCGCAGGTCGAGGTGGCGCCGGTTGTTGCGGACGTTGACCTTGGTGTTGGTCATCTTGATCGTGATCGTCAGGCCCTTCTGCGACATCGAGTGTCGGATCGGACCGTTGACCTCGAAGAAGACCCGCGACCCTTCCGGGGCGCGCTCGAAGCCCGTCCACGTCATCGTCGCCGGACGGGTGTCGAACTTGTCCGGTGGCCGCGGCGGCACGTGGTTGCCGTTGGTCGACACGCCCGAATAGAAGCCGACCGGGTTCGGCGCGGCGCGAGACTCGGCGTTGGCACCTCGCACGTACAGCGGTGAGACGGGGCGCGACTTGGAGTAGCCCCAGTTCTCCGACAGATCGACGGGAGGCCCGACGGGCTCGGTCGGTGGTGTGGTCGGGCTCGCCCCACCGGCGGCCGAGGGCGGCGGCGGCGCGGCGCCTCCGGGACGCGGTGGCGCGGCGGTGGTCGTGGGCGGAGGCGGTTGCGAGCGCGTGCGTCCCCCTCCGCGGGCGGCCGGCGGGCCCTCGTGGTCGTCGTCCTCGGCGGTCGGCGGCGGGGGGGCCTCGGCCGGCGGCGCTGCGACGGCCCATGCGTCCGTCGCCATCAAGCCCGTCGCGAGGGCGCCCAGCGCAAACAGTCGGGGGAGCATCCCCGCCAGTCTACCGGTCGCGCTCGTCGCCGCCAAAAACGGCCGTCGGATCGTCGGCGGACGTGGGCCGCTCGGCCGCTCGGACCGGATCCTGGGCGTCGGGGCGCGCCCTGCCCTCCATCGCCGCGAGCACGCCACCGACCAGTCGCACCGATCCGCACACGAGCACGCACGCACCGGCGGCGACGTCGTCGTGAACATCCGTCCACGCGACGACCGCATCATCGTAGCGGCGGCCGAGGCTCGCGGGCATGGGGGCGCTGCCCGGACCGAGGTCGACCCAGGCCAGCGGCGCGTTCAACGTCGCGAGCGCGGCGAGCATCGCGTCGATCGGCTTGTCGTCCATGCCGGAGACGAGCACGAGGTCGGGTACGACCCCTTCGGCGCGCAGCGTGGCCACGAGCGCGGCCATGCCTTCGGCGTTGTGGGCGACGTCGAGCCAGACCTGCCCTGCCCCCACGTCGCGGCGATCGGCCCGGCCGGGCCAGCGCGCGTCGTCGAGATCGGCCGCCGTCACCCGCGGCTCGAGCACGCGCGCGGCCGCGAGTGCGAGCGCCGCGTTGGCGGCCTGGTGTGCCCCTCGCAGGAGCGCGGGCGGACGCGGCAACGGATCGGGAAAGGACAGCGTCGTGCCGGCGTCGACCGCGGCCCGCTCGAGCACGGCGCGGACCTCGTCGGCCGCCGGCGCGGCGAAGACCGGGGCGTCGCGCACGAACACGGCCGCCTTCTCGGCCGCGATCGCCGGCAGCGTGTCGCCGAGCCAGTGCGTGTGGTCCAGGCCGATCGAGGTGACGACCGTGGCGACCGGCCGGACGATCCGCGTCGCGTCGAGGCGCCCGCCCAGGCCCGCCTCGGCGACCACGACGTCGACGTCCGCCTCCGCGAACACGGCCATTGCGCCCAGGGTCAGCAGCTCGAAGAACGTCAGCGGCCGCGGGGCGATGCCCTCGGCGGCGACCACCGCCTGCACGTGCCCGAGCAAGACGCCGTCGTCGACGGCGACGCCGTCGATGCGCACGCGCTCGCCGACGCGGACGAGGTGCGGGCTCGTGTACAGCCCCACGCGACGGCCGTGCCGGTGCAGCGCGTGGGCCACCATCGCCGCCGTCGAGCCCTTGCCGTTGGTGCCGACGACGTGGATCGCCGGCGTGTCCCCGGCGGGCCGTCCGAGCGCGGCGTAGACGTCGGCGATCGCCTCGAGCCCCAGGCGCATGCCGAGGGCGCGGCGCGAAAACAGCTCGGGCCAGTCCACGAGACGCTCCGACGAACAGGCGCGCGGTCGGGTCACGCGGCCGCGATCACGACCGCAGGTGCGCCGAGGATTCGTCGGCCTTGGGACGGTCGGGATCGGGCTGGTCGAGCATCAGACGCAGCATCAGGGCGAGCTGCTCGCGTAGCTCGAGGCGGCTGACGATCCGGTCGACCATGCCGTGCTCGAGCAAGAACTCGGCGCGCTGAAAGCCCTTGGGCAGGTCTTGGCCGATCGTCTGCTGGATGACGCGCGGCCCGGCGAACCCGACGAGGGCGCGCGGCTCGGCGATGATGAGGTCGCCGAGCATCGCAAAGCTCGCCGCGACGCCGCCGGTGGTGGGATGCAGCACGACCGAGATGTACGGCAGCCCGGCGTCGCGCAGCTTGGCGCGCGCGGCCGAGGTCTTGGCCATCTGCATCAGCGACAGCACCCCCTCCTGCATGCGCGCGCCGCCGGACGCGGAGAACACCAGCGCCGGACGCTTCAGCTCCAGCGCGCGCTCGAAAACGCGGGTGCACTTTTCGCCCACGACCGACCCCATCGATCCGCCCATGAACTCGAACGCGAAGAACCCGGCCGAGACGGGCACGCCGTCGATGTCGCCGATGCCGGAGACGAAGGCCTCGGTCCGGCCTCCGGTCATCGCCTTGCTCAGGCGCGACGCGTAGGGCTTTTGGTCGACGAAGCCGAGCGGGTCGCCCGATCGCAGCTCCTCGTCCTTGGGCTCCCACGTGCCCTCGTCGATCATCGCCGCGATGCGCTCGACGGTCGGCATGGGGCTGTGGTGCTGGCAGACCGGGCACACCCGCAGGTTCTCGACGAGCTCCTGGGTGTAGGTGATCTCGCCGCACGACTCGCATTTGGACCACAGTCCCTTCGGGACGGAGACTTTCCCCTTGGGCGAGTCCTTCTCGAGGGGGTCCTTCTTGCGTCGCCACCAGGCCATGGGCGCGAGGGTTGTACCCGATTTCGCGGGCCCTGGGCGGGTCGTGCGGCCGCGCCGCACGCGCGCGCGTTGCCGGGTCGACGGACCGCGCGGCGACTGGTATCGGGAGCCCCGATGAACGAGCCCGACGCCAAGCGCCCGGCCGGCCTGTCCTACCGCGACGCCGGGGTCGACATCGAAGCCGGGGACGAGGCGGTCCGCCGGATCAAGAACCTCGTCGCCTCGACACGCCAGCCCGAGCAGCTGTCGGACCTCGGCGGCTTCGCGGGTCTGTTCCGCGTGCCCGAGGGGCTGACCGATCCCGTGCTGGTCTCGTGTGCCGATGGTGTCGGCACCAAGTTGCTCGTCGCGATCGAAGCCGACCGTCACCACACGGTCGGCATCGACCTGGTCGCGATGAACGT
>CALBMM010000308.1 GCA_937896535.1 uncultured Pseudomonadota bacterium | reverse complement strand
AGCGCGATCGTCACGTCGCTCGTCTAGTTGATCCCGATCTCGACGTTGGCGAGGGGCTCCTCGGCGAAGTCGTGGCGCAGGACCGCGACGTAGTCGGCGGGCGCGGCCCCCGAGCCCTCGGCCCCGTCGATGAACGTCAGCGTCGCGTCGTAGCTGCCGACGTCGTCGACCGGCGGCGTGACCGTGCTGGTGTCGACCTGCAGCGAGGGCAGGTTGCAGTCGGGCACGAGCACCGCCGAGTTCTCGACGTCGTCGACGTACTTGCGCCGCGCTGCACCCGGGTCGAAGACCCACTGCGCCTCGCCGCCCTGGTCGTAGACCACCTTGTAGGCGTGCGTGCCCGGGGCCAGCTCGATCGTCGCCGTCCACCGGCCGTCGCGCTGGGCGTACGAGGTCGCGGTGGCGAGCTCGAAGCCGTGCCACTCGCCGGCCACGCGCGGGTTGGAGGCGCCGCCGGGCAGGTCGAGCTCGAACGTCACGGGGCACACGTCGACCTCGGGCCCCCACGGCTCGCCGCCGGTGGTGTCGCTGCCGCCGGTGCTGTCGACCCCGGTCGTCGCCGATGCGGTGGGTCCCGACGAGTCCGGCCCGCTGGTGAACGTGGGCAGGGTGGACGCGCCGGTCGTGCCGGTGCCCTCGGTATCACCCTCGCCGGAGCCATCGTCGCCGCAGCCCGAGGCCACGACCCCGACCAACGCGGCCGTCACCACGCTGCGTCGACGACGTCGCCACCCGAGCGCGAGCAGTCCCAGCGCGCCGAGCCAGCCGGCGCCACCGCGACCATCGTCACCGCTGCGACAGCCGCAGCCGTCGTCGCCGCCGCCTTCGTCTTGCCCGGGCCCGCTGGAACCGGAGCCGTCGGCGTCACCGGCCGAGGTCGTGCCGTCCGTGTTCGCGCCGTCGGCCGAGCCGCCCTCGGACCCGGGGCCCGTGCCGTCGATGTCGCCCGCATCCGAGCCGCCGTCGGTGCCGGTGCCGGGTCCCGGGTCGCGGTCGTCCTCGTAGTAGGCCCCGCACGCGGGCTCTGCCAGCAACCCGTCGTCGCGGTGCGCGAGCGCCAGCGTGATCGCGCCGGCACCGAACCCCAGCATCGGGTGGTTGAATTTGTACTCGCCGGTCGTCTCTTCGTACGTCTCGGCGACCATCAGGTAGTTGGCGGCCGACTGCGCCACGACCCACTGCACGATCGCGTCCGAGCGCGCCGCATCGCCGGCCGCTCGAGTCGCGATCGCGCCACGCAGGTCGGTGATCACCCACTCGGCGCTGTCGTAGTCCGAGCCCCACGGGCTGAGGTCTTCCACGCCCGCGTGGTCGAATCGGTCGTCGTTGCGTGACCAACCCACTTCGCTCGCGTCGACCAGCAGGTGCTCGTCCATCGCGGCGAGGGTGGCCTGGGCGATCTGCCCCTGCGGATCGAACAGCCCCATCGCGATCGCGTCGAGCACGGCCGCGTCGAAGTAGCCCTCGCCGGCCGCGAGCTCTTCGAGGTTGGAGGCCAGCGCACCGTCGCCGTCGGTGAGCTCGGTGGCGATCGCGGCCCGCAACGCACGGCCGGCGTCGCGGTACGTGGTCGCGCGGGCGGCATCGCCGTTGCGCTCGGCCATGTCGGCGGCATCGCACAGCCCGCGGGCCGCGGTGATGTTCGTGTACGTCCACGAGCGCTCACGGCCCTGCCAGTGCGTCTCCCAGATCGACGAGTCACGCCGCATCAGGCCCGTGCCCGGATCGATGAGCGCCACCGTCGCGTCGCCCACGTAGGTCGCGATCGTGTCCCAGTTTTCGTCGGTCAGCGTCGTGTCCCCGGTGAGCACCTCGTAGTTGCGCAGCGCCCACAAAAACAGCCCGAAGCCGTCGAACTCGAGGTTGGGACCGAAGTTGTTGAAGTCGGTCTCCTCCACGCCGAAGCCGTAGTAGCGCGTGAGCGTGATGAGGTAGTCGGGCATGTCGTAGGGCGCCAGCTCCGTCCAGTCCGCGAAGCGTCCGCCCTCGGCATTGAGGTAGTACGACAGCGAGTCGCGCGCGGCCTGGTCCATCCCCAGCGCCGCCATGGCACTGGTCGCATACGCCCCGTCGCGGATCCACGCGTACGTCCAGTCGCCGGGGGGCAGGCTCGCCAGAATCGCCCCGTGGCCCGCGTGGGCCACCTCGGCCGGCAGTGTGGCCGGACCGTCGAGGGGAAAGCGAGTGTAGCGAGGCTCGCCGTCGGCGCTCAGCCACTCCCGCAGATACGCCGAGCTCTCCAGCACCTGGCCCATCCGCAGCATCGCCGCCGACTGCCGCACGAGATCTTCTTCGTAGACGTCGACCCCGCTGGGGATCACCAGCGCGTCTTGAAACTGCGCCCACGCGGCGCGCTCGTCGTCGAGAATCTGCGCGGGGTCGCGGCCGGCCACCCACGTCGCGACCTCGCTGCGCAGCGTCTCGCCCGCGAATGGATCACCGTGGTGGGCGAACGCGACGCCGGCCCACGCCGACTCGCCCACGCCGAGGGCGGGGGTGGTGAACTGAAACGCTCCGACCGCGCCGTCGACCGCGCCAGCGCCGGGCGCGTTGTCGGGCAGGTCCGCCGACGAGCCCGAGTCGACGAGGGCATAGGGATCCGCGCCCGGGGCCGTCGCAAAATGCGAGACCGCGCCCAGCGAGCTCGCGACCACGACCCCGGCGAACCCACGCTCGGTGAAGACCGGCTGCCCGCCGGGCGTCGCGTACTCGAGCGTCTCGCCGTTCTCACCGATGTCGTCGAACAGGTTCCACGGCGAGGCGGGTCGTCCGAAGCCGAGGTGGAAGTTGTGCAGCGAGAAGACCTCGACGTCCGTCGACGTGGGACCCGTGTTCTCGACCTGCGCGAGCATCACGAAACTGGCGCGTGGCAGATCCAGCGGAGCGAACACGTACTGCGTCACCCGCAGATCGCCGACCTGTTGGACCATCGTCGCGATGCCGGTTCCGCCGACCACGCCGTCGGTCCAGCCCAGATAGCCCGACGCATCCTCGTCGACCGCGACCGACGTCATCCAGCGCGTGCCGTTGCCGTCGCGCAAGCCGAAGTACGCGTCGAACAGAAGGTCGCGCGTGTGCACGGTGGCAAAGCCGTTGCCGTTCCAGATCTCCTCGCCGTTGCCATCGAGCTGCGGCTCTTCGGCGGCGAACAGGTGCTCGCGAAAGTGCGTGATCCGTCGGCTGCCCGACGACAGGTCGAGCATCACCGCGCCGTGACCGTTGGAGGCCGGCAGCGAGTAGCGCGTGCGTTGCACGGGAACTTGGGCCTTCGCCGGCGCGGCAAAACCGCCCAGCCCGAGGGCACACGCCACCACCGCAAAACCACGAGCCTTCCGCGCTTTCATGACGCCGCATGGTACGGGCTTTTGAGGCACGTTCGAGCGACAGTCGCGCTCCGCGCCGTGATCGAAATTACCGCGCGTTGCCGGCCATGCTCGGGGCCCCCGTTTTTTGGTATGCGTCGCCACCGCCGCTTCGCATGAAGACGAACCAAGCACCCAAGAACGTCGCCTACTTCTCGATGGAGGTGGGTCTGGACGACGCCATCGCGACCTACAGCGGAGGGCTCGGCGTGCTCGCCGGCGACACGCTCAAGGCCGCCGCCGATGCACGGGTTCCGATGACCGGCGTCACGCTGCTGCACCATCGCGGGTACCTGCGTCAGATCCTCGCCGCCGACGGAACGCAGACGGCCGAGCCGGTCGACTGGAATCCCGACGAGCATCTCGAGGGACTGCCGACCCGGTGTGCCGTGACGATCGAGGGACGGACCGTGCACCTGGGCGCGTGGCGCTACGTGATCACCGGCTGCTCCGGCCACGAGGTTCCCGTGCTGTTCCTCGATGCGGACCTGCCCGAGAACGCCGAAGAGGATCGTCGCCTGACCGATCGCCTCTACGGGGGCGACGAGCGCTACCGGCTCGCACAGGAGATCATCCTCGGCGTCGGGGGACGTCGACTGCTGCAGGCCCTGGACCTGCACCCGGACATCTTCCACCTCAACGAGGGGCACGCGGCTCTCGCCGCGCTGCAGCTCCTGCACGAGCGCCTGCAGGACGGGCACGCCACCGATGCCGCCGTCGCCTGGGTGCGCGAGCATTGCGTGTTCACGACGCACACACCCGTCCCCGCCGGGCACGACCGCTTCACCGCCGAGCTCGCCGAGGAGCTGCTCGACCCGGCGCTACACGAGACGCACGCGCTCGTACCGGGCCGCACCGAGGAGGGTCTGAACATGACCGAGGTCGCGCTCGGCCTCGCCGGTTGGGTCAACGGCGTCGCGCAGCGACATGCCGAGGTCTCGCGCGACATGTTCCCCGGTCGCACGATCCACGGGCTGACCAACGGGGTGCATCACCCCACCTGGACGTCGCCGGCCTTCGCCGAGCTGTTCGATCGCTGGCTGCCCGGTTGGCGCGCCGATGGCCACCGCCTGCGCGCCGCCGAAGGCATCCCCGTGTGGGCGCTGCTGGCCGCGCACCGCAACGCCAAGCGCGAGCTGATGGCCGAGCTCAAGGCCCAGGGGCACAAGGGGTTCACCTCGTCGCGGTTCACGATCGGTTTCGCGCGGCGGGCGACGCCGTACAAGCGCGCGTCGTTGCTCCTGTCGGATCTCGACCGCCTGCGGACGATCGCCAAGACGTTCGGCGGGATCCAGGTGGTGTACGCCGGCAAGGCCCACCCCAAGGACGTGGGCGGCCAGGCGCTCATCCGCGAGATCCACGAGCTGGCCCGCGAGGCCGGACCGGACGTGCAACTGGCGTACTTGCCCAACTACGGGATGCGCCTGGGGGGGCTCATCACCTCGGGCGTCGACGTCTGGCTCAACACCCCGCGCGCGCCGATGGAAGCCTCGGGCACCAGCGGGATGAAGGCCGTGCTCAACGGCGTGCCCAACCTCAGCATCCACGACGGTTGGTGGTGCGAGGGCGGCATGCACGGCATCACGGGCTGGGTCATCGATCCGGCCGCACCGGCCGAGGACCTCGAAGACGACAGCGCACAGGAAGAGGTCGATGCCGCCGACGCCGCGCGCCTGTACGAGCTGCTCGAGACCGAGGTGCTGCCGCTGTACGAAGGCGACGGCGCACAGTGGGGCGTGGTGATGCGCAACGCGATCTCGCTCGCGGCCAGCTACTTCCACGCCCAACGCATGATCGAGCAGTACCGCGACTGGGCCTACGAAAAGCGCACCGCCGTCCCCGAGGGGCGGTAGCGTCTCGCGCCCACGGGCTCGGCGATCACGAGCGCCCCGCCGGGGCGCAGGGTCACGCCGCCTTGGGCAGCGGCGGGTTCTGCTGCGCCGCCGTGGGTCCTTCACCCCGGCCCATGCGCCGCAGCCAGCGATAGTGCGACCCGAGCAGCTTCCAGGCCGACGGGCTGACCTTGTACTCCACGCCGTGCTCGGCGCAGACCTGCGCCACGATGGGCGACAGGGCGGGGTAGTGCACGTGGCTGATCCGCGGGAACAGGTGGTGGACGGCCTGGAAGTTCAGCCCGCCCACGTACCAGTTGAGCCACTTGCTGTCGGGGCAAAAGTCCACCGTCGACTGCAGCTGCAGCTTGGCGAAGTCGACCTCGACGTGGTCGTCGGGGTTGCGGGCGATGATGAACTCCGCTTCCTCGACGCAGTGCGCGAGCTGGAAGACCAGCGACAGGATGGTCCCCGCCACGAACTGCGAGATCACGTAGAACACGATCGCCGGCAGCCACCCGACCACGAGGATCGGAACGAGCAGCGCCCACACGCCGTGGACGACCTTGAAGCCCCAGAACACGACCGCTTCCTCGCCCTTGGGCGGCGACATCGGGTGCACCCCGAGCTTGCGCGCCGCGAGCTGCTTGAAGTCGTCGATGAGCCACCACTTCATGATCACGAAGCCGTACAGGAAGAACATGTACAGCTGCTGGAAGCGGTGCAGGGAGTGGTGCGGCTGGCCGGGCGCAAGGCGGGCCAGCGGCTCGAGGGTGATGTCGTCGTCGACCCCGTCGATGTTGGGGTAGGTGTGGTGCACGTGGACGTGCTTGACCTTCCAGACGTAGGAGCTGGCGCCGAGGAAGTCGAGCACGCGCGCGGCGAAGCGGTTGCCTCGCGCGGTCGCGGCGTAGGCCCCGTGGCTACCGTCGTGCATCACGGCCATGCCGAGACCGGCGATCGCGACGCCGGCCACGAGGGCGGCGGCGACCAGCCCGAGCCAGCCGAGGCCGCCGAAGATCATCGCCGACCACGCGGCGCCGAGCAGTCCGAGCAACGCGACGGTCTTGACGACGATCGCGGTGCCGCCGTCACGACGAAGACCGGTCTGGTCGAAGTACGCGTCGGTGCGACGAACGAGTTCGCGGTGGAAGTCGCTGCGCGGGACGAAGGTGACTCTCTGGTCTCGCATGTGAGCCCAGGCAGTCGAGCATTGTCGTGGGCGCCGGGCAACGTGGTGCGCGCATTGCGACCGATCTATGACTCCGGGGCCGCCCAGGCCCTGCTGCGGCGACACAACCAAGACAAAGCGATGAATGCGCCCGCGCGGGGGCGCGCGGGGGGCTGGTGGCGTCGTTGCGCTCCAACCGCGGTCGGCCGCTATGATCGGGTCGTGCGCGCGTGGGCCGTCGGCGCGATCTTGGCTTGCACCGGAGGCTCGGGCTGCTTGACCGAGCTGCCCGCGTGCACCGACGGCATGTGCAGCGGGTCGCCCGCGTCCGAGTCGGGTACCGCGGATGTGGCGACCTCGACCGCGACCGACGACGGCATGGGTCCTTCGGGGTCGGCCACCGGCTCGACCGTCGACGGCGAAACCTCGACGCCCGCCATGTGTGGCGACGGTGACCTCGGTGCCGACGAGCTGTGCGACGACGGCAACCTGCTCGACGGGGACGGGTGCAATGCCGACTGCCAGCCCTCTCTGCGGATCCTGGCGCACACCCAGTTCGACGGTCCCGCCGGCGGCCGCGACATCGCGCGGACGATCGGGGTGTCCGACCTCGGCCAGATCGTGTTCGGTGGCTCGATCGAGGACTTCGGGGGACCGGTCGGGATCGTGCGCGGTCTCGATGCCGGGCTCGTGCAGGTGTGGACCGAGACGCTCGACTTCCCGGTCACCGACTCGTCGGTCAACGACGTGGCGGTCGAGGAGTCGGGCTACGCCGCCGTGGTCGGAACGATCGGGACGGGTGATACGCGGCGCGCCGTGGCCGTGTACTACGACCCCGAGGGCAATCCGGCGTGGTCGGACCTGGTCGGCGACGGGGCGATGGCCGATCTGCCCGCCGAGGGCGAGGCGGTCGCGCTCGACAACTTCGGGAGCATCTTCGTCGGTGGCTTTGCCGGCCTCACCGACGCCGAGGCGGCTCGCATCACGCGCTATGTGCCCAACGGTCCGCCGGAGCAGGCCGACGATCTGCTGCCCGTGGCCAAGGGCGTCAACGAGTTCGTGCTCGCGATGACGACGCGACCACCGTCCACCGTCGTCTACGTCGGGCTGCGCGTGGAGGGAGGTGCGAACACCGGGATCGTCGGGGCGTTCCCCGACGGTGGTCTCGCCCCGGTGGCGCTGGGCGGGGGCGCCGTGGCCCAGGGGATCGCGACCTCGCTCGCCGGAGATCAGATCATCGTGGTCGGCAGTCGGCAGGCCGAGGGAGTGTTGTGGGCCGCGGGCTACGACGTCGATTTCGATCCGTTGTGGACGCAGGAGTTCGACGGCGCCGTGGGGACGCTGCACGACGCGGCGGTCGGACCGGACGGCTCGTACTACGTCGTCGGCGGCGTCGAGATGGGCGCGGGCACGGACATGTTCGTCGCGCACCTCGCGGCCAACGGAGACCTGGAGTTCTCCGCCGCGCACGACTTCAACGGCGGCAACGACTCGGGCTTCGACATCGCCTACGACCCCAGCGACGACACGCTCGTCGCGGCCGGCGAGCAGCAGATCGCCGGCGCGGACTTCGACGCGTTCGTGGTCCGGCTCGCCAGGTGATCGCGTTGCACGCGGCGCCGGTACGTCCGCCGTCCTCACCGCGCGCCATCGCGAGCAGCAGCCCGCCAACAACGTTCGATCCGCGTCGCATCCTCGAGCTCCCTCCGATCGGCTGTAGGCTCATGTGTGGGGCGTTGCGTGACGGTTTGCGTCAGTGCATCGGCGCAACGAACGCGTCACACTGAAGGTGCCGATGGGGTTGGGGCTGGATCTGCGACTGGGGGTGGACCCCGCTGCCGCGTTCGAGCGACTGCAGCACGAGGCCGGCCTGGCCCTGCAACTGGTCGGTCGCGCCGAGGCGTTCGAGGTGCTCGCGACCCCGCAGCCGTCGCCCTACGAAGACGGCGCGTGGATGCGGTGCGTGCTGCGGGGTCGGCTCGTCGCGCGCACGCACGGCAGCAGCGCGCGGGCCCGTGTCCTCGTGCGGCCGCATGCGCCCGATCTGCGTTGCAGCGGCTACGGCCTCGGTGGCTGGCCGTGGTCGGCGTCGCTGCACAACGACGCGACGATGATCCCGGCCCGCGATCGACTCGCGCGGCTTCGACGACAGCGACGGGCGATGCTCAAGCTGTGGTCGGCGGCCCTGGGGCCGGTCGTGGTCGTCGGCGGGGAGGACCCGTTCCGCGGCGCGACGCAGCTGGTCGATCTCGCGATGTAACGCGTTTGGGCGCGAGGGCGAGCCGGCGGGCGCGCTGGGCGATGTACGATTCCGCGCCTTCGCCCCGGACCCCCCATGCCTCGCGTACTGCTCGACCGTGCCCACTCGGATTTTCGTGACGCCCCCGGCGTCGACCTCGGCACCCGCATCAAGGACGTGCGTGACGAGCCACTGACGCCGGGCGGACGCGTGCAGATGCGGATGTTCGAGCGCGTCGCCGGCGGACGGCCGCACCCGCGACTGCGTTTTACGTCGGTGGAGGTCGTCGACCCGGATCCGCGCACGGGCTTGTTCACGGTCGCGTCGGCACCGACCGATGCGGACGCGCTGCGCGAGGCGATCGAGGCGACGCTGCGCACGCACGAGCCGTACTTGAACCTGCGCGGGCTCGACGAGCGCGGCGCGCCCGCGCAGAGCATCCGCTTTTGGCGGGCGAGCATTCGCGTGCAGCGGATCGCCCGGCTCTTCGCGGAGATCGGCGAGGCGTTGCAGGGTTGGATCGACGCCGGTGCGCTGCGCGGGCAAGTCCGACAATGCCGCTACGTGGTGCGTGCCCTCGAGGACGAGACGTACGCCACCGACCTGCACTACGACGACGCCGACACCGGCACGTACCACAGCTACGGTGAAGACAAGCCGTTCGTGCACTACCTCGAGCAGATCCTCGCGTCCCTGCCCGAGGAAGGATCGGAGGCGATGGCGGTGCTGATGGGCGGCACGCGCGAGGCCGTGCGTCGACAGCGTGAGCAGGCCCAGGCGCACCTCGATCACCTCATGCGCCACAAGTACAGCTACGAGCTGCCCGACGAGCGGGACATCGAGCGCACGCTGGGCGGCTTTCTGATCGACCGACAGACCCGCTACATCGTCTCGGTCGTCCCGGGTTCGGATCCGCTCACGCCGAGCTACGAGCTGCTGCGGGTCGCCCCGGCCGCCGATCATCCCGACGCCGGGGCCTGGATCTACCGCGACGCCGACGGTGGCCTACGGCGCCAGGATCACACCACGCTGCAAGTGCGCGCCGACGATCTGCGCGCGTCGCCGCGCGAGCCCGAGGAGCTGACGTTTCGGCGCGCGCCCGGCGACGCCAACCTGCGTCCGGACGTCGCGTTCGACTGGGACGGCAGCGGCTGGATCGACCCGGAGCCGATCGGGTGGGTGTCGTGGGCCGGACACTGCGACGTCAAGGCAGTGCTCGAGCAGCTCGGGGTCACGCTGACCGAACGACCTGCGCCTTCGATCACCGAGTGGCGCTCCGACACGCAAGCCGAGACCGAGTACGGTCGTGACCTGCTGTTGGAGATGATCGCCAGTGTGCTCGAGCTCGGCTCGAGCTACCGCCTGCTCGACGGCACGGGGTACTTCAATCGCGGGGCCCATCACTTCGGGGGCTCGCGCAACGACTCGCTGCCCGACCGGCTGCAGTTTCAGGGGCCGGCGGCCGGGCGCAGCTTCCGGTGGCCGCTGTCGGGCCGCGCCAATGCGTTCGTCGTCGAGCGCATCGAGTGGGCCGACGGGACCCTGGCGCGGATGGGCACCGCCTTCTTTCGCTACCTGCCGCAGCTGTCGGAGGTGACGTTCGAGGACAACCCGCACTTTCTCAAGACGGTCGAGGGCGACTACAACCTCATCGACGTCTCGGGCGCGCGCCTGTCGATCCGCGTCCAGCTCGAGGAGTACGACGCAGACAGCGGCTTTCCCACCAAGCGCGCGCAGACGATCGATCTCGACCTGCGACCGGACGCGCCCAGGCCCGAGGGCGGCCGCTACTTCCTGGGCACGCACATCGACGACGCATCGCGGCGTCGGCTGTACCGGGCCTACTACGAGCCGGCCGAGAACCGCATCGTGGCCGAGCTCGAGGTCTGGGAGAAGGTGGGGGACCGCTTCGCGCCCCGCGTGCTACAGACCGAGCGGATCGTGATGCCGATGGTCGCGCCGTTGACCGTGACGCTGTCGCGCGAGATGAAGCGCGACGACCCGTCGCAGTTCTCCGAACTGCTGACGATGGCGCTGCGCGAGGCCAAGAACATCTGCGCCGACACCGACAAGGAGTCGGAGGTCTGGAACGGCGTGGTCACGCGCCTGCATGCGCGCAAGGTCGCCGAAAATCGGGAGGAACGGATCGAGCGCTGGCAAGTGAACCTGACGGCGCGCTTCGGCGAGGCCGAGCTCGACTACCTCGTGCAGCGCAACGAGGAGGGCGAGCCGAAGATCTTCGTTCCCGCCGTCGACGACAGCTCCTCGAAGCAGTGGCCGGACTTTCTGTGGCGGGAGGAGCCCGACGTCGGCAGCAAGGGCGTCGAGGACGGCGACTGGATCGTCAACGACACGATGCTCGAACGCGGCTTGGTCTCCGTGCGCGCCGACCCGTCGATCCCCAGTGGCTTCTACGTCTACGACGAGCACATCAAGCACGTCTTCGAGCTCATCTACGCGGGTCTGGCCGGCTATCGCTACACGATCGTCCACGACAATCGCCGCTACGGCTTTCGCGACGAAGCGGCTTGGAAGAAGGCACGCGCGGGGCTCGACCGGCTGCGGGCGGAGCTGTCGGTCGTGGAGGACTGAAGGTTGGCGGCACCCCGCTCCTCTGTTAGCGTCGGCGCGTCTCGAGGTCGAACATCGTCATGTGCAATCGCATCGCATTCATCGTCGTGTGTGGCCTACTGACCGCGTGCGGCTCGACCACGATGACGCGGTCGGGCCCGTCGTATCCGGCGCGCGCCGACGACTGCGAGTTCACGCTGCTCACGACCCCCGCCGAGGGCTATGCGGAGATCGGCGCCATCGATGTCGAGGGCGGCGCCGGCGGGTCGAACATGTACCGCAAGCTCGACGACTTCAAGTACGAGATCCGTCCGCACGTGTGCCGGGCTGGAGGTGATGCCGCGATCGCGTACCCCAACGGCGACGGCCTGTACATCAAGGCGACGATCCTCAAGCGGGTCGACGTCGCCCCGGCGACGGAGACAGCCGCCACCCCCGCAATGGCGATGCCAGCGGTCGCGAGCGGCTGCCAGTACGACACACAGTGCAAGGGCGATCGGATCTGCACCGACGGCAAGTGCGTCGCTCCGCCTGCGCCCGCGCCGGTTCCCACCGCCGACTGAGCCACGTCACCACGACGAGCTCGCGCCGCCGCCCCCGGAGCTGCCGCCGCCGCCGGAGTAGCTCGACGACGAGTAGCTCGACGACGAGTAGCTCGACGACGAGTACGAGCTCGACGACGAGTACGACGAGTACGAGCTCGACGACGAGTAACTCGACGACGAGTACGAGCCGCCGCTGCTCGGATTCTTCCATCCCAGGTACGCCGGCAGCCCGAAGAAGTAGCCAAGGAGGGCGCCGGGTCCGAGGCCGGCCACGGCGGCCGACAGCATCGCGCCGCCGGTCGCGTACGGCGCGGCGTCGAGCACCACCTCGGCGACGACGAGCAGGCCGAAGAGCGTGAAGCCGCCGAGCGTCCAGCCGAAGACGCGGTTGCTCGCGCCGCACAAGAAGCCCGTGGCCACGCAGTACGTCGCCAGGAGCGCGTAGCCGGTCACGAAGCCGGCGCCCTCGCGGGCGAGCGCGGCGACGACGACGATGAGGGCGAGCGAGACGGCCACCCCGGCCGCGAACAGGCGGTCCGCCAGGGCGCGCCGCAGCGTCGCGACCGCGCCCAACTTCGGCTTGCTCGGCTTCTTGGCCTTCTTGGACTTCGTGGACTTGGACGCCGCGGCCGCGGACGTCCACCCCAGTGCCGTGCGCATGCGCAGCCCGGTGACGAAGCCGAGGAGCAACGCCAACAACGTCGTCAGCAGCGCGTGGCTGCCCGCCGCGCCCCACGGTCGCGCAATCTCGGACGCGGGCGTGAGGTGGGCGGTACGCACGATGACGTCGTCGACGATCGTCTCGGTCGCATCGCCGTACGCACCCGCCCGCAGCGATGGACGCAGGTCTTCGAGCATCACCATCGCGTCGCCGTCGGAGATCAGCGGCTCGAGCCCGTAGCCCAGGTGCAGCCGGTTGCGGCGGTCGGCGATGGCCAGGACGAACAGCGCCCCGTCGTTGCGCTCGGCCGATCCGCCGCCCCATTGATCGAACACGGCCTGGGCGTAGTCGGAGATCTCCAGCTCGTGGGTCGAGTTGACGACCAGCACCGCCATCTGCACGCCGGTGGTCTCGTGGTGCTGCACGAGCTTTCGGGCGATCGCCTCTTGCTGGGTGGCGTCGATCGCATTGGCGAGGTCGGTGACCGGGTGCTCGATCTGCGGGATCGAGACCGCCAAGGGCAGCGCCAACAGCCACGACGCGATCACCACTGCACCTCCGACGACAGCGGCACCGACTCCGGATAGTCGCCCCACGTCACGACGAGCCGGGCCATCACGCCGCTGGCGGTGTCGTTGTACTCGACGGCAGCCGCGTCGTAGTTCTTCTGCTCGACGCGCACGCGGTTCTCCGCCCCGGTCAGCTCGGCCGACCGGCGCGGCGAGTCGGCCACCCCCTCCCACTGGACCTTGGTGGCACGCTGGCGGTCGCGCACGTTGAGCACCTGCGCGCGGTGCTTTTCCACCCGTGACCACGCGGCGCGCACCGAGCTGCGGGCGGCGAGCCCCCACGCCAGCACGATGGCGGCGAGGGCCGCGGCCACGCCACCGAGGACCTTCAGTCGCATCGCGGTGGCGGCCGCGGCCGCGGCATCCGCCGCCAGCTGGTCGCGCCGTCGTTTGCGAACCACCGCGATCGCCGGGGCGACGAGCTCGGCCGGGATCTGAAGCTGCCGCGCGACGTCTTGCACTTCCTCCACGCTGAGCGTCTCGCGCTCGACCGCGTGGGCCTGCGCCGCCGCCTCGATCACGTCGTCGACGTCCGCGATCGCGATGCGTGCGTCGTCGGTCACGACGTGTGCACCTCGTTGGCCCGCTCGTCGCCCGCGTCGTCCTCGCCCGGCGCGGTCTGTCGCAGGATCTCGCCGAGGATCTTCAGGCCTTCCGTCAGGCCGCGCAGGCGATCGCCGTCGCGGTATCCCGCCGCCACCGTGGCGCAGACGTCCTTCCATTGCTCGGGCGAGCGCGCCCCGTACACGCCGGGTCCGGCGAACACGGCGACGCGTCGGTCGAGCTCGGCCACGTACAGCAGCACGCCGGTGCCGTCGCGCGTCTGGTCGAGGCCATGCTCGTCGAAGAGCGCGGCGGCGCGACCGAGGGGTCCGTCGCCGGGGTACCGTGCCTCGAGGTGCAGCTGGATCTCGCCGCGGTGGCCTCGCTCGGCCTCCGCGATCGCGGCGACGAGCGTGCGCCGTTCATGCGCGCGCAGCGGACCCGGGGCGGTCATGCACGCACGAGGCTATCACCACCGGTCAGCCGCTCGCTTCACCGGCCCGCAGGTTGTCGAGCACCCAGGGGTGGTCGTGGTGATCGCGGGCGTGCGGATCGGGCACGAAGCCGGGCTGCAGGCGCGCGCGGAGCCGGCCGAGCGTCGCGAAGTCGCGCTGGCTGACGACGGCGATCCCGGCCTGCAGCAGCATCGCCGCCGCCACGCCGACCCCCAGCTGGTAGCGGCGAGGAGCGTCGAAGCGACAGCCCAGCGAGATCACCTGGGTCCCGCACGCGCCGCTCATGTCCGTGAGCATCGCCAGCTCCACGCGCTGCGCCTTCGCGAACGCGACCATCGCCGCGGCGCCCTTCATCATGCCTTCGGTCAGGTCCGTGCCGTGCTCGTCGAGCACGCGGGCCGTCCCGGCGAGCACGCCGAAGCCGTCGCCGTCGTGAATGTCCGGCATCGTGCGCGGCGTGCCGAGGCCGTGGTCCTCCGGACAAAACGGATGCGCCTGCACCGTCGGCAGCGACAGGATCTCGTCGAGACAGCCACCCATGCCGTAGTCGGTGCCGTCGACGCCGCAGGGACGTCCGACCAGGCAACCGGACACGAGCACCCGCCACGGATCGTCGGCCGTCGGCGCGCGCAGCTGCGCGATGGCTTCGGGATGGTCGACCAGCTTCATTCACCCGATCGTACGATCCCGCGCGCGTCGGGGTTGCCTTCGCCCACGAAGAAAGGGCGACCCGGGCGGGACTTGCCCCGGATCGCCCTTCGGCGTGATGCCGACCCTGCGCTGGACTACAGCGCCAACAAGACGGAACGGATTTCGGCGAGGTCTGCATCGCCGGGCAGCGCTGCGTCGGCGGCATCGAGGGCCGCGAACGCAGGATCGAGGTCCATGGGCTCACCCGACTCGCGGAAGGCCTTGAGGCTCTCGGCGTACTCGAAGATCGCCGCGCCCTTGAGCAGCTGCGTGTTGTCGCCGTCGAGCAGGCTGCCGAACGTCTGCGTCAGCTGGGTCTCGCGCTGCTCGAAGGTCACGCCGTCGCGGTAGCGCACCGTCACGGTGAACTCCGCGTCCGGTCCGCCGAGCTCGGGCGCACAGGTGGCGATGGTCTGGTGGAACACCATCGAGTCGTTGGGCGCGAGGTGCTGCGGCTCGACCTCGGTCGGGTCCGTGCTGATCTCCTCGCCGCTGAACTTGACCACTTCGAAGCCCGGCGGCATGTCGAGCTGGACCTGCACGTCGCGCACCGCCACGTCCATGGTGGAGATGAAGTCGTCCCCGAAGATCCGGGCGGCTTCCGACGCGTCGTTGACGAACACCGAGGCGCCCTTGCCGGCGTCGGTGACCGCGTCCATCAGCTCGTCCTGGTAGCTGGCGGCCGTGCCCACGCCCACACCGACCATGTAGATCCCGTCGGCATCGTTGCCGCCGGCGTTGTTGGCGATGAGCTCGATGTCGGTCACGCCCGCGTTCGCGCCACCGTCGGAGATGAGCACGATGCGGTTGATGCGGTCGTTGTCGAAGACCTGGTTGGCGAGGGCGTAGCCCGCGGTCAGACCTCCGTTGAGGTCGGTGCCACCACCGGCCTCGAGCGCGTTGATCTCGGCCACGACCATCGGGTCGCTGGGGCCGTCGACCTGGTAGCCGCCGAGGATCGTGGCGTTGCTCGTGGACCACGTGACCATCGAGATCGTGTCGCCCGCCTTGAGGCTGCCCGCGATCGCCAGCGAGCTGGCGCGCAGCATGTCCATCGAGTGCCCCGCCATCGAGCCCGAGGTGTCGAGCACGAGCGTGACGTTCATCGGGCGGCGATCGGCGACCGCGACGGCTTCGGAGGTCACCGCGATCTGCAGCGTGTACTCGCCGTCGGCGCTCCCGGCCGCCAGCGACGGCGTGACGAGCACTTCGCCGCCGGGTGCGGCGGGATAGTCGAAGCCGTAGTAGTTGAGGAACTCCCAGGTGCGGATCGGCACCGCGGTCAGCGAGGAGAAACCGTCGAGGACGGCCTCGCGTACCTGCACCGGCGACGACATCGAGTTGGAGTCGTCGGGCGACAGGTACAAGACGACGTCGTCGACGTCGTTGCACTCGTCGGGCGGGGGCTCTTCCATCGGAGGCGGCTCTTCCTCGGGGGGCAGACCGTCGTCGCCTTCGGCCGCACCACCGGTGTCGCCGCCGGAAGGATCGGCGCCGGTGGTGCCGGCGGGCCCATCGTCGCCGCCGGCACCGGTGATGCCTGCATCGCCACCGTCGGCGCCGGAGGTGCCGGCCCCGTCACCGAGGCCCTCGGCGTCCCCGGCGGCGGAGCTGCAGCCCGTGGACACGGCGACGAGAAAAGGAAGGGCGAGGATGGGGGCGAGCCGCGAGCGCGGCGCACCAAAACGATCGAACAACGACATCAGACCAATCTCCAGAAGCAAACCCAAGGTCGCCGGACGGACGCGAGGGCCCCGCGCCGGCACCGCCTTCGAGTGCAAGATGGGATCCACCCGTGATTTCAGCGCATTGTGCCGGGCGGCGACCTCGGGGGCCGGACATCGCTGTCGCGGTCACGACGGCGATGTCCGTGCCGTCGCCGCGGGCTCACTCGAACGGGTTGTGCAGGTCCGCGCCGGCTTCGATCTGCCGGGCACGCTCGGTCGTCATCGAGCGGGGCTTGGCCGTCGGAAACGGGGCGTGCAGGTCCTCGCCGGCCTTTGCCCGCGGCTCGATCCGCTGCGCCGCGGCCTCGCTCGCACGCACCGGCGCCCAGGGATCTCGCAGGTCGGCCGACGGCGGGGTCGTGGCGCGGCCCGTCGCCTGCGCCGCGGGCGGGCTCGGGGCGCGAACGGTCCTCCGCTTGGCCGGCGCGATCGCGGTCGGGGTCGGCGCGAAGGGGTCGAGCAACTCTCCGCCGCGGGACGTGGACGTCAGGTCGAGGGTGTCGACGGCCGCGGGAGCGTTCTCGAACGGGTTGGCCAGCTCGCTCGGTGTCTCCGTGACCGGACGGGCCGCGGGGCCGGTCAGCACGGTGCCGAGGATGAGGCTGCCGATCGTGAACACGCCCGTGAAGTGTGCAACGCGTGCGCCACCCACGGCGAAGGAGAATTCGGCAGTTTCGACGGCGAACGCGCCGATCCCGCGACCCTAGGGTGTGGTGAAACGCAGCGACGCGCCGCCGTTTCTCGCCACATGCGCGCGCCGCCACGCGCAATGTCGCGCGGGCGCTTCCCTGCGGGCCCGGGCTTGGTAGGTTGTCGCGGTGCGACGAGCGCGGGCGCTTGCGGCCTTGGTAGTGGCGCTCAGCCTCGGTTCGATCACGGACGCCGAGGCCAAACGCAAGAAAACCGGCCCCACCCAGATCGTCCCGCCGAAGCACAAGCCGAAGAAGGGACGGCCGCCCAAGGGCGCCGACACGTCCGAGGGTGGTCGGCGGCAGGGCGTCACCGAGATCTCGCTCGGGGCGGTCACCGGAACCGTCTCGCTGATCCTGGTGGGGCGGGGGATCTGGGAGCTGACCGAGATGCGGCGGTTGCGTCGGGAGTGCGACGCGTTCGAGGGCTCCGACGAGCTCGGCTGTCAGCTGCGCAACCCGCCGCTGCATCCGGGCCTCGCCGCCGGGTTGTCGTTCGGCTTCGCGGTCCCGCTCGGGGTCGCCAGCGGCCTGTTGCTCGCGCGTGGGATCCGGATCCACAAGGACTACAAGGCGTTTCGCAAGGCCAACCCCGAGCTCGCGCTACAGCCGTGGGCGGGCCGCGGTGGTGGCGGGTTGACCCTGCGGGGTCGCTTCTGAGCCGCCCTGCCGTCGCGACGATCGTCGCGTGGCTCGTCCTCGGTTGCGAGGGGCGCGTCGGTCTCGGCGTGCCGGTGCCCGCGCCCGCGGGGGTCGACGCACCAGCCGCGACGGTCGGGTCCGAGGCCGATGCTCGGCCGACCGTCGTCGCCCCGTCCGCGGCCTCGCGGGCCGTCGCGCTGCCGGCTTCGCGTCCCGCCCTCGATCTCGATGCCGCGATCACGGTCGCCGCGCTCGAGCGCGACGTCGAGACGCTCGCGGCCGACACCCTCGGTGGACGCGCTACGCCGTCGCCGGGCTTGGATGCCGCCGCGGACATTGTCGCGTCGCGCTTTCGCGAGCTGGGACTGGCCTCGCCACCGGGTATCGACGACTACCGCCAGCGCTTCGAGTGCGGGGGCGCCTTTCGCCCGGGCGAGGCGGCCAACGTGCTGGCATGGCGACCGGGCCGCGACGCCGACGCGCCCGCGGTGATCGTGTCGGCGCACTACGATCACATCGGCTCGCGGCCGGGCAAGCCCGACCCGGTCTTCAACGGCGCCAACGACAACGCCTCGGGCGTCGCGGCGATGCTCGCGATCGCGAAGGTCGTCGCCGACCTCGATCCGCCGCCGGCCCGCAGCGTGCTGTTCGCCGCGTTCTGCGGCGAGGAGCTGGGACTGAAGGGCTCGACGTACTTTGCCGAGCATGCCCCCGTCGCGCTCGATGCCGCGGTGGCCGGCATCAATCTCGAGATGCTCGGCCGCGCCGACCCGAAGGTCCCCGGCCAGATCTGGGTCACCGGCTACGACTACTCGACCCTGCCGGCGCTGGCCGCCGAGGCCAACGACGGGCGCGGCGTCTCCTTCGTGTCGTCGGCCGAGATCGGGCCCGCGGAGGCCGACGCGTTCGATCGTTCCGACAACTATCCGTTGGCCCGCCAAGGCGTCGTGGCGCACACCTTCTCGGCCGGCTCGCTCGACGACTACTACCACGCGGCCAACGACGAAGCGGACACGATGGACTTCGTGGCGATGGCTCCGCTCGTGCGAGGGCTCGCCCGGGTCGTCGTCGCGTTGGCCGACGGGGCTCGTGCTCCGACGTGGACCGCTGCGGGACGTGGCGCCGGCTTCTCGGCCAGGGAGTGAGCGCCGATCCGCGCTACAGTGCGGCCATGATTCGTCGGCATGGCGTGCGGTGGTGGTTGGCATCGGCGACGTGTGCGATTGCGGCGTGCGCCGGAGACGACGGCGGATCCGACACCGGCGTGACGACGACCGCGGCGACGACGGACGGCACGCGAGGATCGGCCGAGGCGGGCAGCTCGGCGGCGGGTACCGCGAGCGAGTCGGCCTCGGGCTCGGGCGGGACGGGCGACGGATCGGGGCCGACCACGACCTCGCCCGCGGACTCGACGGGCGACGGCGGCAGCGTCTGTGGCGAGACGACGTGCGGTGAGGACGAGGTCTGCGTGACCGAGACGTTCGCGCCACCGTGTCAGCCCGCGGACCGCAACGCCCCGCGCGAGTGCCCTCGCGGCACCGAGCCCTCGCTGTGTGGCGGTGACGGAAGTCCGTGCTGCTGCGGCGAGCCCCCGCCCGCGGCGCAGGTCTGCGTGCCCGGTCCCGACTGCGGGGCCGAGCCCACGTGCGGCTGCATCTCGTGCCCGCCGGACAAGGGGTGCTTCACGGACGTGACCGACGCGAGTCTGGTCTGCGAGCCGCTTCCGGCCCCGTGAATGCGACAGGGTGAAACCGATCGCCGGCATCGGTCGTTCGGAGGGGCACCTTGACTTGGATGCGCCACATCGCCGTGGCGCTGGGCTTGTTCCGCGCCGCGCGGTTCGGCACGGAGATCGCGGCGGTGATGCAGGCGCGTCGGCTTCCCCCTCCGCAAGGCGCGAGGCTAGGGTCTGCCCGAGTCGTTGTGGCTTGCGGCCGCCCCCTCCAACCGCTACCCTGGTGTAGGTGCGTGTAGGACTTCGCACATCGTGGTCGCTCGTGGCGACTCTCGCGGCCGGGTGCGTGACGTACCCCTGCGACGAGGACGTGCTCGAGTGCAAGGAGGGCGAGGCCCTCGAGGTCGATGCCAGCTGCGAGGCCGAGGGACCCCTCGAGCTGCAGGTGCTCGAGATGGACACGCTCGCGCCGGTGCCCGCCGATGCGTGGCCGACGGTGCACGAAGGGCCCCAGGGCGGCCAGCACTTCAGCCTCGCGCTGCGGGTGACGGGACTTCAGCCCGAACATCTGGCCTTCTCGCTGCAGCTGGACGCGCTCGAGTGTGTCGACGGGGCGTGCGAAGCGTCGGTCGAGCTCGGCCATCGCACGCTGAATGCGGACGCGAAGATCCTCGAAGAGGACGGCGACGGCTTCGTGCTCCCCGACGTGGTCGTGATGCTCGAGCGTGCGCCCGAGGGCGATGGCGTGCTGTACGTCGAGGCCAACGACGCGTGTGGCCAGCACGCGCGACTGCAGCTGCGCGCGCAGCCGTAGCGCGGGGCGTTCAGCCCTCGCGGCGGTGCACCAGCGAGAACACCGCCGGCACCAGCAGCAGAGTGATCAGGGTGGAGGCGGCCAGGCCCCCGAGCACGGCGCGGGCCAGCGGCGCCTGAGCGTCGGCACCTTCGCCCACGCCGAACGCCAGCGGCAGCAGGGCCAACACCGTGGTCAGCGTGGTCATCAGGATCGGTCGCAGGCGGCGGCGTCCGGCTTCGACCACCGCGACCCGCGTGGGATTGCCCTCGTCTTGGAGTCGTCGTGCCTGGTCCACGAGCAGGATCGCGTTGTTGACCACGATCCCCCCGAGCATGATGCAGCCGATGAAGGACTGCACGTTGAGCGTGGTGTGCGTGACCGCGAGGACGAGCAGCACCCCGATGGCGGCGACCGGCACCGACAGCATGACGATCAGCGGGTCGCGCAACGACTCGTACTGCGCCGCCAGCACCATGTAAACGAGCACCAGCGACAGCGCCAACGAGACCATCAGCTCGTCGAACGACTCCTGCTGCTTTTCGAAGCTGCCGGCCACGACGAACTCGTAGCCGACCGGACGTGGGATCTCGTCGAGCCGTGCTTCGATGTCGCGGGCGACCGAGCCGAGGTCACGGCCGGCGACGTTGGCGGTGACCTTGACCAGACGCTGCTGGTCCTTGCGCTCGATGACGATCGGGCCGCGACTGGGCGTGGTCTCGACCACCGTGCGCAGGGCGACGTCTTCGCCGTCGGGCGTGCGCAGGGTGAGATCGAGGATCTCCGACATCGGCACGCGCTCGGCGTCCTGCAGCTGCACGAGGATGCGGTACGAGTTGCCCTCCACCTGGTACTCGCCGGCGTCGGCGCCCGCGATCGCGATCTCGATCGCGCGGGCGACGTCGCGCGGGGACAAGCCGAGGTCGGCCGCCTTCGCCCGGTCGACTCGGATTTCCTGCTGGGGAACGCCCGCCTCGCGACTGACGTCGACGTCGGTCACGCCCTGGACCTGCTCGACGATCGCGGCGGCCCGACGCGCGAGCTCGTCCAGTCGCGCCAGCTCGAGGCCGCGCACTTCCACGGTCAGGCCTTCCTCGCCGCCGAGCACGCGCTCGAGCAGGAACTGGCCCTGGGGAGCGCGGGTTCGGACCGTCATGCCCGGCACTTGCCCTTCGAGCCGCCCGCGCAGCGCGTCGGCGATCTCGACGTTGGAGCGGGCGCGTTCCGCCGCCGGGGTCAGCGTCAGCCGGATCTCGCCCATCGTCGCCTCGCCGGGATTGCGTCCGGATGCGCCCACGCTGACGACCGACGAGACGGCCTCGGGGACCTGCGGGTACACCAGCGCCTCGACCTTGCGCGTCTGCTGGTCGACCAGCGACAGCTTGGTACCCACGGGCATCTCGGCGGTGATGCGCACCTCGCCCTCGTCGCTGGGCGGAATGAACTCGGTGCCGATCACCGGCAGTAGCAGGGTGCTGGCGAACAGCGCGACGGCCGTGATGCCGATCGCGATCGCCCGATTGGCCAAGACGATGCGCAGCAGGCGTCCGTAGGCGTCGTCGAGGCGCGCGAACGCGGCGTCGGAGCGGTGCACGAGGCGACGGACCCAACCGTCGTCCCGCGTGGCGTCGTCGGCGGGTCGCAGAAGCTTGGCGGCGAGCATCGGCACCAGGCTCAGCGCGACCACGAGCGAGCACGCCAGCGAGAACGCGATGACGACCGCGAGGTCGACGAACAGCACGCCGGACACGCCCCGCACGAAGGCCAGCGGCAGGAAGATCACCAGCGTGGTGATCGTGCTCGCCACGATCGCCGAGCCGACCTCCCCGGTGCCGGCCACGGCGGCGCGCGCGACGTCTTCGCCGAGCTCGTCGCGGCGACGGAAGATGTTCTCGAGCACGACGATCGAGTTGTCGACCATCATGCCGACCCCGAGGGCGAGGCCGCCGAGGGTCATCAGGTTCAGCGTGAGCCCGCCGAAGTAGATCAACGCGAACGTCGCGACCAGCGAGATCGGGATCGCGACCGCGATGACCAAGGTGGACCGAAGGTTGCGCAGAAAGAACAGCAGCACGAGCACCGCGAGCGCACCGCCGTACAGCACCGAGCGCGCCACGTTGGCGATCGAGCGCTCGATGAAGTTGCCTTGATTGATCACCGGCACCACGTGGACCTGCGGGAAGTCCTCGTTGACCTCGTCGATCACCTTCAAGATGCCCTGCGCGACCTCCACCGTGTTGGCGTCCGATTGCTTGCGGATGCCCATGCGCAGACCGAGCTCGCCGTCGACCCGCGCGATGCGCTCGAGCTTGCGGTAGGTGTCGCGGACCTGTGCGATGTCCCGCAGCTGCACGACCGCGTCGCCGCGCCGGGCGACCACCGTGTCGCGAATCGTCTCCAGGTCCGAGAACTGCGCGGGGGCCCGCAGCGTGACCGCGTTGGCGCCTTCTTCGATCTCGCCGGCGGGCAGGTCGACGTTGGCCTCTTCGATCGCCGTCAGCACCGCGTCGAGCGGGATCCGGTGGGCCCGTAGCCGGCGTGGGTCGATGGCGATCCGAACCTCCCGCTCGTAGCCGCCCCACGGGTCCACCTGCGCCACGCCGGGCACCTGCGAGAAGCGGTGGCGAAGCTGCTCGTCGACGAACGTGGTCAGCTCCACGGGATCGAGTCGGCTGGAGATTCCGAGCACCACCACCGGGAAGCTCGCGACGTCGAACTTGTTGACGCGCGGCCGCACGATGTCCTCGGGCAGCTCGTCGATCTCGTCCTCGAGCTTGGCGCTGATGTCGATCGCCGCGGTGTCGAGCGAGGTTCCCCAGCCGAACGTGACCTTGACGCTGGAGTCGCCTTCCGAAGACGTGGACTCGAGCTCCTCGACCCCGGGCACGACGGCGACGATCTCCTCGACGATCGTGGTGACGCGTTGCTCCATCACCTCGGGGCTGGCGCCGGGGTACTCGGTGCGGATCGTGACGGTGGGCAGCTCCACCTCGGGCAGCAGATCGATCTGGATCCGGCTGAGCGAGACCGCGCCGAGCACGACGACGATCAGCGCGACCATCGAGGTCAGCACCGGTCGCGCGACGCTGACCGCCGCCAAGCTCATGGCACGGCCTCGGCGGTCGTCGGGACGATGATCGCCGAGCCGTCGTCGAGCTGCTGCTGGCCGAGGGTGACCACGTCGCCGGACAGTCCCTCGCCGGTGATCGCGACGCGACCGTCGCTGCGGATGCCCACCTGCACCGGTCGCAGGCTCACCGTGGCGCGATCGGCCGACACCACGAACACCGCGGTGCCGCCGTCGCGGGTCACGAGCGCGTCCTCGGGCACGATCGTCGCATCCTCGACGCGGTCGAGCACGGTCTCGGCGCGCACGAACATGCCGGGCTTGAGTCGCCCGTCGGGGTTGGGCACGCGCAGCTCGACGCGGGCCTGTCGCGACTGGGCCGCGAAGACCGGGGCGATGCGGTCCACCGTGCCTTCGAACGTCTCGCCGGGGTACGCGTCGGTGGACAGCCGCACCTGCTGCCCGCGCTGCAGGTCCGCGTAGTCGCGCTCGGTCACCTGCACGACCACTACGACCGGATCGAGATCGACGATCGACAGCAGCGGCGTGTTCGCGGCGACCGTGGTGCCTTCGTCGGCGTAGCGCGCCGCGACTTCCCGCGTGCCGTCGCCCTCGGGCCAGTCGGCCGCGACCTTCGTGTAGCCCTCGCGTACCCGGGCGGTCTCCAGCTCGGCCTTGGCCCGGGCGACCTGGGCCGAGGCGATGGTGACTTCGCCTTCGTCGTCGAGCTTGGCGGCGCGGGCCGTGTCCAGCTCCTGCTCCGACAGCACGTTGCCGCCGCGCAATCCCTCGACTCGCTCGAAGTTGCGCTTGGTGATCTGCAGGGCCTTTTGCGCCGCGACCAGCTGGGCCTTGACGACCTGCAGGTTGGCCTCGGCCTCGGCCCGCGCGCGGCGAAACTCCGCGTCGTCGACCTTGGCGACGATCTGTCCGCGCTGTACCTCGTCGGCGAGGTCGACCGCGATCCGCTCGATGCGGCCGCCGACCTTCGGGGCCACCACGAACTCCGCGCTGGCTTCGACGGTGCCCGACAGCTCGCGGCGTCGCTCCAGGGGCCCGCGCTCGATCGGCGTGGTCTCCACCGGGATCGCCGATCCCTGCGCCCCACCGTGCCCGGCCGGATCCTGGGAGAGGGCGGCGCGTAGCGTCCACGCGCCGGCGACCAGGCCGGCGCCGACGGCGACGGCGAGGACCCATTTGGCGACGCTCACCGTGGGCGCCTCCGTCGCGGTCCGGTCGAGCCCGACATCTGCGCGGAGCTTAGCAACTGTCTTCGGCCGCGCCGAAGGGCCGACGATACCGTCGGTCCGTGCAGACACCCCCGTCGGCGGTGCAGACGCGGTAGGGTCCAGCAATGCGCAAGGTCCGACGTCGTGACGCCCTGGAGTACCACGAGCAGGGACGGCCCGGAAAAATCGAAGTCCGAGCGACCAAGCCGCTGACGAGCCAACGCGACCTGTCGCTGGCCTACTCGCCCGGCGTCGCCGAGCCGTGCAAGGAGATCGCCGAGAACCCGGCGGCCGCCTACAAGTACACCGCGCGCGGCAACCTCGTCGCGGTGATCAGCAACGGCACCGCCGTGCTCGGCCTCGGCGACATCGGCGCGCTCGCCTCCAAGCCCGTGATGGAGGGCAAGGGAGTGCTGTTCAAGAAGTTCGCCGACATCGACGTGTTCGACCTCGAGGTCGACGCCAAGGACCCCGACGAGTTCATTCGCGTCGTCGCGGCGCTCGAGCCCACGTTCGGCGGGATCAACCTCGAGGACATCAAGGCCCCCGAGTCGTTTTACATCGAGGCAGAGCTGCGCAAGCGGATGAACATCCCGGTCTTCCACGACGACCAGCACGGGACCGCGATCATCTCCGGCGCGGCGCTGCTCAACGCCGCGCAGCTGCAGGACAAGCCGCTCGACCAGATCCGCGTCGTCGTCAGCGGGGCAGGGGCCTCGGCGATCGCATGCAGTCGCTTCTTTTTCACCCCCGGCGTCGACCCGGCCAAGCTGGTGATGGTCGACTCGCAGGGCGTGATCTACAAGGGACGCACCGCGGGCATGTCGGACGTCAAGGCCGAGTTCGCGATCGAGACCGACGCGCGCACGCTCGAAGACGCGATGAAGGGGGCCGACGTGTTCCTCGGTCTCAGCCGCGGGGGCCTGGTCACGCGCGAGATGGTGGCGTCGATGGCCGAGCGCCCGATCGTGTTCGCCCTCGCCAACCCCGACCCCGAGATCGGCTACCACGAGGCGAAGGAGACCCGACCCGATGCGATCGTGGCGACCGGGCGCAGCGACTACAACAATCAGGTCAACAACGTCCTGGGCTTTCCCTTCATCTTCCGCGGCGCACTCGACATGCGCGCGCGCTCGGTGTCCGAAGAGATGAAGGTCGCCGCCGCCCGGGCACTCGCCGAGCTCGCGCGACTCGACGTGCCGCAGATCGTGCAGCGGGCCTACGGCGAGCAGTTCTCCTTCGGTCCCGACTACATCATCCCCAAGCCGTTCGACCCGCGCGTGCTGCACTGGGTCTCGCCCGCCGTGGCCAAGGCGGCCGTCGAGTCGGGCGTCGCCCCCGGTCCGTTCGACGAGGACGCGTACCGGGAGCGACTGCGTCAGCTCGTGGGCGGATCGGACGCGGTCATGCGCAAGTTCGTGCGGCGGGCGTCGTCGGATCCGCGGCGCATCGTGTTTCCCGAGGGGGACGACCCACGGATCTTGCGCGCGTGCGCGATCCTGGTCGACGAGAACATCGCGCGACCGGTGGTGCTCGGCGAGCCGGAGGAGATCCGGCACATCGTCGAAGACCACGACATCGAGCTCGACCTCGACCAGCTCGAGATCATCGAGCCGCGGGCGGACTCGCAGTACGCGGCCTACGTCGACAGCTACTGGCAGACCCGGCAGCGCAAGGGGGTCGGTCGTCGCGATGCCGAGGTGCAACTGCGCCGTCGCAACCCGTTCGCGATGATGATGGTGGACCAAGGACGCGCCGATGGCGTGGTCTCCGGCATCGCGCACTACTACGCCGAGACGATCCGTCCGGCGCTGCAGATCATCGGGCTCGCGCCCGGCGTGCGTCGGACGGCGGGGATGTATCTCATCTTGCACCCGCAGCGCGGGATCCTCTTCTTCGGCGACACCACGGTGAACATCGACGCCGACGCGGAGGTCCTCGCGGACGTCGCCGAGCTCGTCGCGGACGCGGCGCGCACCTACGACGTCAACCCACACGTCGCCCTCTTGAGCATGTCGAGCTTCGGCTCGGTCAGGCATCCGGAGGTCGCGAAGGTGCGTCGCGCGGTCGAGCTGCTGCGCCGTCGTCGTCCCGACCTCGAGGTCGAGGGCGAGATGCACGCCAACGAGGCAGTCGACTTCGAGCTGCAGAAGCAGGCGTATCCGTTCTCGCGGCTCACCGGCCCCGCGAACGTGCTGATCTTCCCCAACCTCGACGCCGGGAACATCGCGTACAAGCTGCTGCGTGAGCTGGCGTCGATGACCGCGATCGGGCCGGTCCTGCTCGGGATGGCGCGGCCGGTCACGGTGCTCGAGCGCGATTGCAGTGTCGACACGATCGTCCTGATGACGGCGCTGACGGTCGTGCAGGCGCAAGAGAACGAACGTCGCCTCGCCGCCGCGCAGTGACGACGCGGCCTCGGTCGGGGTAGCATCGAGGCGGGATGCTCGACGATCGGGGGACATGGGTCCGACGCGTCGGTGTGTGGGCGATCGCGTTCGTGGTCAGCGCGTCGACCGTGGCCGCGTGCGGTGGGGGCTCGGGGTTTTCGTGCAGCTCCGACACCGAGTGCGAGCTCGCGGGCGTCGCGGGCGTGTGCGTGTCGGGCACGTCGCAGTGCGCCTATCCCGACGGGCAGTGCGAGAGCGGGTTCAGCTACCCCGCCGGGGCCGGGGCGCAGCTGGGTGGGTCGTGTGCGGACGGTCCGTTCGATGTCGGCACGACCTCGGACGCGAGCGGCTCGGCATCGCTGTCCACCACGGGCGAGCCGCTCACGACCGGCAACGCCGACGGCACGACGACGACCCCGGCCGTCGACGACGGCTCGACCACCGGCGGTGCCACGGGCTCGACGGGAGCGGTCGCGACGACCGACGATCCGAGCACCACCGACGGCGCGACGACCGACGAGCCCACCACGGCCGGTGAGTCGACGACGGGGCCACCGCTGTTGTGCCCCAACGATGCGTACGAGCCCAACGACACGGCGCTCGATGCGACCGACCTGCTCGTCCCCGTCGGCGACTGCGGGGTGATCGAGTCCGCGGTGCTCGAGGGCATGGACGACCAGGATTGGTATTTCGTGGGCGACGAAGGCTGCTGGCTCGAGGGGGCACAGCTCGACTTCGAGCCCGCGGGAGATCTCTCGATGTGCGTGGTCTACGAAGGCTGCATGGGAGGTGCAGCGTCGGTGGACTGCGGCGGCGGGGCGACCCCAGCGCCGGATGGGTCCAACGGCTGCTGCCACGATGCGGGCTTCTCCGTCGTCGCCAACTGCAACAACGGCGCGCTGTACGTCGTTGCGTACGGGCCGGCCGACATGTGCGTCGAGTACCAGTTCGAGATCCAGGTCCCTGGTGTGTGATTTCGTATCTTGAGTTACCTATATTTCCATTGATAAAGTCTGGCCATGGCCGGGGAGTGGGTCGATGGCGCGGTCACGTCGACGGCGTATTTGCTCGACGTGCTGCGCGGCGACGGCGAGACGGCGGGGATGGACCTCGACGCGACGCTGGCCTGGGCCCGCGCCCGCGCGGACCAGATCCTCGCCGAGCTGTCCCCCGACTCGGATCTGCTGCAGCTGCTGCGAGGCGACGATCGTGTCCTGCCGCCGACGGTGGCACGTCGGCGCACGCTGCTGGGGGTTCCCGCGATGGTCCAGGCGCCGCCACCTCGCGAGGCGACGCGTTCGTCCCAGCCGCAACGGGTGGATCCCGAACCCGCGAGCCTCGAGCCGACGGCACCCGCCCCCAGTCGTGTCGCGCTGCCCCAGCCGACCGCCGACGATACCCAGCGTGCGCTCGCCGAGATCGCCCGCATGGTGGGAAGCGAGCCGGGCACGGGACCGACGGTGCTGCTGGACTTGCCGGCGTCGGACCTGGCCCCGCCCGATCCACAGGCCCACGACGGGACGACCGTGCGAACCGTCGGCGCGTCTCCGTTCGCTCGCTTTCTCCCCGACCCACCGCCGACGCCGGCGTCGCCGCCCGAGGCCGCGTCGTCGGTCTCGCCCGCGCAGCGTCGCCATCCCCGCTACGAGCTGCACCAGCCCGTGCTGATCCGCCACGAGGCTTGGGACGAGCTGGTCCAGATGGCGACCAACGACATCAGCCGCGGCGGCATGTTCGTCGCGACCGAGCACTCGCCGCCGCTGCGCGAGACGGTCCACGTGCAGGTCGAGCTTCCCGACGGGGCCGGAAAGCTGACGCTCGAAGGCGAGGTCGTGCACGTCGTGGCCGCGCAACCCGGGGGCGGCGGACCCACGCCGGGCTTCGGGCTGCAGTTTGCGACGCTGACCCCCGAGCGCAAGGAGCGGCTCCACCAGCTCGTCGAGTACGCGCGCCGCATGCAGGGCGATCCCTGTGCGACGGCGCAGACCCTCGGGGAGCTCGGGCTCGCGTCGTCGGCCGCAGGGACGCGGCTGCGGCTGTCGCTGAGCGAGGTCGAGCGGCATCAGCTGCGGGAGCTGACCGCCGATCTCGCGACGATGCGCGAGCGCAGTGACGACGAGCTGCTCGGCGTCGACGCACCCACGGATGTCGAGCAGGTGCACGCCGCCTTCGATTCGATCGCGACGCGGTGGCGAGCGATGACCGAAGACGCGACCGAGCTTCCCGAGCTGCGCACGCTGGCCGCCGAGATCGTGCAGCTGCTGCAGGGCGCACGCGACCGCGTCGCCGAAGCCGCGGTCCGGCGCGCCGACGCGCGCGCCAAGGCGTTCGAGGCGGCGCGCCAGCGCCAGACCGAGGCAGCGCGCGAGGCCGAGGTCGAGACCACGAGCGCGGCGATCCCGTCCGACCACATCGAGCGGCCACCGCTGACGGCGGAGACGGCGGGCGTGCGCCGGTCGCCGACACCCAAGGCGAGCTTCGTGCAGCGCTTGCTGCATCGAAGCGGCAAGCTCGCCGAGCGGCTCGACACGCCCACGTCGACACCACCGACCGAGACGCCCGCCCCGGCGCCGTCGCCCCGCGGTCGGGTCGCGTTCAACAAGCTCGTCGGCGACGGCTTCGAGCATCTTTCGGCCAAGCGCTACGACGAGGCGATCGAGGCGTTCGAGCGCGCGGTCCAGGCGCGGCCCGACAGCGCCAAGGCGAGGATCCTCTTGCTGTTCTCCGAGGCCCGCAAGCTCGTGCGCGACAAGCAGCTCGATCAGGCGCGCCGCAAGTACGAAGAGGTCCTCGAGATCGATCCCGAGAACGCGACCGCACAGCGCGACGTCGTCATGCTGTCGTGTCTGATGTAGTCGGCTGGCACCGCGGGCAGTGGTAGGTCGAGCGCGCCATGTCGCCCTGCCGTCGCATCGCGATCGTCGTCTTGCAGCGCAGGCACGGCAGGCCCGCGCGCCGGTAGACCCAGAGCGTGGCGGTCTCGGGACGGCGCCGCGCGCCACGCAGCTCGCCCACGGTCACGCGCGGGCCGGGGCCGAGGTTGCTCTCGAGCAGCCGACGCGCGGTGCGGTACAGGCGGGTGACGGTGGCCTCGTCGAGCTGCCGCATCCTCGCGAACGGATCGACGCCCTCGAGGAAGAGCACTTCGCTCTTGTAGACGTTGCCGATGCCCGAGGCGATCTGCTGGTCGGCGAGCACGATCGCGATCTCTCGGTCGTGGTGCACGGGCGCGCGGGCGCGAGCGACGACCTCGGCGGTCACGGTGGCGGGGTCGAGCAGATCCGGGCCCACCTGCCGCAGCGCGGCTTCGAGGTGCAGGTCGGCACGTCGGTGCAGCCGGGCGTGCGCCGCCTTCGTGCAGGCGAAGCGGACGGGACCCGCCTGCAGGTACAGGGGCCAACCGGTGGGAATCCGGTCGCGCGCCTCGTGCTCGCGCAGCCGCCGGGCGCGACCACGCAGGCCCAGATGGACCCGGATCACCCAACCGCCCTCGATGCCGATGAGCAGGTTCTTGCCCAGCGCCTGCACCTGCTCGACGGTGCGGCCCACGACCGTCGCGACGTCGCCGTGCGTGCGCACGTACAGCCGATCGATCGTGCGCCCCTGCAGGTCGGGCCGCAGCCCGGCGGCGAGCCGGTGGATCGTGTCGCCCTCGGGCATCGACCGTTCGAAGGTAGCCCGCGCCGGGGCGTACGTCCCGGGGCGAGCGGCGCCGGGTGCTACCGCGACTCCAGCGTCAGTCCGCGGACGTCGCTGACGAAGCCGGCGTCGCGCAGCGCGTCGGCGAAGGGGCAGGTGCGGGCGGCGTCGCCGTCGACCTTCTCGATCCGCAGCATCCGGCCGCGTTGGCGCGCGGCGACGGTCGTCAGCGCCCGGGCCGCTCGCACGAGGTTGTCGGCTTCGTCGGCGGCGAGGAACGTGACGAGGCGCTTGCCGCCGCGGTCGACGTACAGGGTCGCCTCGCCGCCCACGAGCACCACGGCCGCGCCCGGCACTCGGCGGGGTCCGCCGCCGCTCTGCCCCTCGCGCGTGGGCCAGGGCAGCACCCAGCCGTAGGGATTGGCCGGGTCGACCGCCGACAGCACGACGACCTCGGTCTCCGACTCGCCGTGCCGCGTGGCGCGAATGCGATCGACGGCGCCGGGCGAGGCGAACTGGGCGCCCCCGAGGCCTTCGACGAAGTAGCCGCGCCGGACCTTGCCCGATTCCTCCATCGCCTTGAGCACGGGGTAGACGGCCGAGAAGCCGCCGGGGAGCTGCTCGATTCCGGCGCACTCGCGCGTGACCAGGCCGTGTCGTTCCAACAGCGTCACCGCCCGCGCGTGGGCGCGCGACGTCTCCGACGCGTCGGGCGACAGCAAGTCGGCGACCCGCGACCACCGACCTCCGGCGCCGAGCGAGGCGTTGCCGCGGCCCACCCGACCCGCCGTGGGACGGCCGTAGGCACGCAGCGCCGCGAACGTGTCGTTGGTGACCATGCCCCACCACGCCAGGTCCCACAGCGCGTCGCGAACCTCCGAGACTCGCGCCTGCCCGCCGCACGCCTGCTGCAGCTCGACGAAGAAGCACGCGCCGCGCCGCTGCAGATGGGCCATGATCGCGTGGTGCAGCTCGGTGGGCGCCGCGTCCTCGGGGAAGTCGGGCTCGTCGAGCAGCTGACCCACGCGGTCGCGGCGGTACAGCGCGACGCGACCATCGGTCTTGCCGAGGGAGCCGCAGCCGACCCACACCAGCCAGCCCATCGCGCCGAGCTCGTCGAGCATCCGCGGGGCGAAGTCGGCGACGCGTGAGGGCAAGATCACCTTCTCGAGCTCGGCGTAGGAGAGTGCGTGCCCCTCGAGCTGGGCGATGGCCTCTTCGAGTCGCGCCTGGCCGCGTCGCCCGTTGTCGATGCCGTGCCACTGCGGCAGGAAGCGCGCGAGGGCACGGGCGTCGACCGGGGCGATCTCGCCACGGAGCTTGGCGAGCGTGCGCCGCTTGATCCGGCGCAGCACTTCGGTGTCGCACCACTCGCGCTCGGTACCGCCGGGACGAAAATCGCCGTGCGTGACCTTGCCCTTGGCCTGCAGTCGCACGAGGGCGTCCCGTACCGGTCCCAGCGGCAAGGCCCAGCGCGTCGCGACGTCGCGGGCGAAGAATGGACCGTGGGTGTGGGCCCAGCGCGCCACGAGCTCGTCGAGCGCATGGTCGACCGGCTCGAGGAACACGGCGGGCAGGCCCGGAGGCGGCAGCGTGCCGATCGCGTCGCGGTACGCCGCGGCGTCCTCGATGGCGATGAAGCGGGGCTCGTCGGCGAGGCGGACCTCGATGACCTTGCGTTCCTTCTCGAGCTGGCGCAGCCACGGCGCCGGATCCTCGGTGCTGCGCGCGGCGGCCTCGGCCAGGCTCAGGTCGCCGAGCCGCCGCAGTCGGTCGCGCAGGCGCTCGGCGTCCTCGGCCTTGCGGTCCTCGGTCAGCCCCTGCATCTCGGCCTGGAGCGTGTCGATGACCTCGGCGTCGAGCAGCTCGCGCAGCTCGTCGTGCCCGAGCAGCTCTCGCAGCAACTGACGATCGAGGGCCAGCGCCTGGGCCTTGCGCTCGGCGAGCGGCGCGTCGCCCTCGTACATGTACGCGGCGACGTAGGCGAACACGAGCGAGCGCGCGAACGGGGAGGGCGAGGCGGTCTCGACCACGTCGGCGCGGATCTCCCGGCGGCGGATCGCGCCGAGCACGTCGACGAGCGCCGGCAGGTCGAACACGTCTTCGAGGCAGGCGCGGTACGTCTCGAGGATGATCGGAAACGAGGGAAACTCGCGGGCGACCGCGAGCAGCTGCTGGGACTTGAGCCGCTGCGCCCACAGGGGCTGGCGCTCGTTGGCGCGCTGACGCGGCAGCAGCAGCGAGCGCGCCGCGTTCTCCCGAAACTGCCCGGCGAACAGGGCCGAGTGCGACAGCTGCTCGACGACGAGCTCCTCGACCTCCTCGGGCTCGGGCAGCAGCAGGTCGACCTCCGGCAACTCGTCGACCTCGACCAGCCGCAGCACGATGCCGTCGTCGCTCCACAGCGCCTGCACCTCGAAGCCGAAGTGGGCCTCGAGCCGGGTCTGGATCGCCAGCGCCCACGGGGCGTGCACCCGCGCGCCCAACGGGCTGAGGATGCACATGCGCCAGTCGCCGAGCTCGTCACGGAAGCGCTCGATCGTGATCGCCCGGTCCGTGGGTAGGCACTCGGTCGCTTCCTTCTGCTCGCGGATGTACGCGACGAGGTTGCGCGCCGCGAGTGGATCGAGCGACCACTCGTCCTGCAGCCACGCCTCGGCCTGCGGCGCGTCGCGGCCGTCGACCTCGCGCACGAACTTGCCCATCGCCCGGCCCAGCTCCACCGGCCGGCCCGGTCCGTCCCCGCGCCAAAACGGCAGGCGCCCCGGCTCGCCCGGGGCGGGGCTGACGATCACGCGATCGCGGGTGATCCGCTCGATGCGCCAGGTCGTGGCCCCGAGCATGATGTTCTGGCCCGGCAGCGACTCGTGGACCATCTCCTCGTCGAGCTCGCCGACGCGCGGTCCGCCTTCGCCCAGGTGCATCCCGTACGTGCCGCGATCGGGGATCGTGCCGCCGGAGATGATCGACAGCATCTTCGACCCACGTCGCGCCGTGAGCACGTCGGTGTCGCGGTCCCAGTCCAGCCGGGGACGCAGGTCGGCGAACGCGTGCGACGGATAGCGGCCCGAGAGCATGTCCAGCACGCCGTACAGCGCCGAGTCGGGCAACTCGGCGAAGTTGGCGGCCCGCCGCACCACGTCGCGCAGGGTGGGCACGTCCCAGTCCTCGTTGCCGCACATGGCGACGATCTGCTGGGCGAGCACGTCGAGCGGGTTGCGCGGGACGGCGAGCGCCTCGATGTCGCCGCGCTGCATGCCGCGGGCGACGACCGTGGCCTCGACCAGATCGCCGCGGTGCTTGGGGAAGATCCGGCCCTTGCTCGTCTCGCCGACGCCGTGGCCGGCGCGTCCGACCCGCTGCAGGCCGCGATGCACGGCGCCGGGCGACTCCACGAGCACCACCAGGTCCACCGAGCCCATGTCGATGCCGAGCTCGAGCGAGCTCGTCGCCACGATGCCGCGGATCTGCCCGCCCTTGAGCATCTCTTCGATCTGCGTGCGTTGATGGTGCGAGATCGATCCGTGGTGGGCGCGCACCAGCTCCTCGCCCGCGAGCTCGTTGAGCCGCTGCGCGAGGCGTTCGCACAGCCCGCGCGAGTTGACGAAGATGATCGTGGTCGCGTGGTCGGCGATCAGATCGAGCAGCCGCGGGTACACGGCCGGCCAGATGCTGTGCTCGAGCGACTCGCCGGTCGGCGACGGGGCGGGCACGACCACGGCGCCCGCGCGCGAGGCCTTGGCCGCCGGCGCGTTCGAGGGCGCGTGCTCGTCGCGACGCTCCTGCCAGCTGGTGCGCACGCGTCGACGATGGGCCGCCGCGGCCCGTCGACCGGCGCGCAGGCCTTCGATCTGCGCCGGACCGAGGTCACTCGTTTCGACGATCTCCGCCCACGCCTCGTCGCTGAGCCCGTCGTGGTCGTCGTCGTCGGACGGCGCCGCGACGCCCTCGGACGGACGCGTCATGTCCGGCACCGGCACGACGATGCGCAGGTCGACGTTGGGCTCGGCGCTCTCGTCGACGATCGTGACCTCGCGGTCGCCCCCGAGGAACTTCGCGACGGCGTCGAGCGGTCGCGCCGTGGCCGACAGCCCGATGCGCTGCGGGTCGGTCGGCGTGAGCTTGGCCAGCCGCTCCAGCGACAGCATCAGGTGGGCGCCGCGCTTGGTCGGCGCCAGCGCGTGCACCTCGTCGACGATGACCGTGTCGACGGTGGTCAGGATCTCGCGCGCCTGCGAGCCGAGGATCAGGTATAGCGACTCCGGCGTCGTCACCAGCAGCTCGCCGGGCTCGCGCGCGATCGACCGGCGCTCCTTGGCGCTCGTGTCTCCGGTGCGCACGCTGATCCGCGGCAGTCGTACCGTGTGTCCGGACAGCTCCGCGGCGCGGCCGATCCCGACCAGCGGTGCCCGAAGGTTGCGCTCGATGTCGTAGACGAGGGCCTTGAGCGGCGAGACGTACAGCGTGCGCACGCCGGGGGGACGCTCGGCGCTGCGCGCGAGTCGATCGATGCACCACAAGAACGCCGCGAGCGTCTTGCCGCTGCCGGTCGGGGCGATGAGCAAGCTGTGATCGCCGGCGGCGATCTTGGGCCAGCCGCGGGCCTGCACCGCGGTCGGCTCGGGGAAGTTGCGCGAAAACCAGGCCGACGTCGCTTCGCCGAAGGGCAGGGAGGTCAGCTTGGGCGCGGGCATGGCGAGCGTGCTCGGGGGCGGGTCGCCGATAGCCTGCGCTTACCTGCGCGGATGTTCAAGGCGCGCGATCGGCGTCGTAGGCCACCATCATCGCGTCGACGAGGGCCATCCCGATCCGCGTGTAGCCGCGGCGCGTGAAGTGGATGTGGTCGGGCCGAGCCATCGGCGGGTCCGAGCTCGCCCACTGCGTCATCGACAGCTCACCGCCCATGAACGCGCGCGTGTCCCAAAAACCGCAGCCGACATCCGCGGCCACACGACGCTGCGTGTCGATGATCTCGGTGACGCGGGGTCGCGGCATCCACGTGCCGTCGGGTGCCGGAGCCGGGAAGTCACCGGGCCCGATCAGAAGACACGACGCCTGCGGGGCGTGCACGCGCAGGCGGTCGATGACCTGGCGCAGATCGGCCTCGTAGCCCTCGAGCGACGCGTTGCCGTTGGCTTCGTTGGTTCCGTAAAAGAGGGTGACGAGGTCCGGCGCACGGTGCCGCACGTTGTCGCCCCACGTCGCGTCGTCCCACGCCAGGATGTTCGATGCCTTCGTGCCGCCGATCCCGAGCGTGTCGACGACCACGCCCGGCGTGTCGCGCTCGATCGTCATCCCGAACATCCGCACTTCGCCGTCGCCGAGCAGTCGAAGTTCCACGGTGTGCTCGCCCTCGGGCAGCTCGAAGGCGTGGTAGCCGGGGCCGAGGGTCTTGGCTTTCGTCTTGACCTTGGCCTTGGGCTCGCCGTCGACGTACAGCCGGAACGTGCCGCCCTTGGGTTGCTGCAGGTAGTACAGCTCGTACTTGGAACCGACCACGCCCTGCACGGGCACGACCTTGCCGAACGCCTTCTTGCTGCGGGCCGACAGGCTCGCGCCCATCAAGCCGTACAGGCCATCGAGTCGGCCGGAGCGGCGCTGCGCGTGCTCGGTCTTCCAGTGCTGTAGGCCCTCGACGTCGACGTCGATGTGTCGGTACCAGCGCCACGGTCGTGCGACGTGCACGAAGCCGTGACCACCGTCGCCGAAGCGCTCCTGCAGGTAGCGACGCAGGTAGTGCGGGTACACGTCCGCGTCGGTGTGCGAGCCGCCGTACACGAGCACGCGAACCTTGCCGTCGTCGTCCTCGCCGGCCTGCAGGCGATCGAGCGCGGCGTAGAAGCTGCCCAGCGGCTGCGCGTCGGCGCTCTCGGGCTCGATCGGCACGAACAGTCCGAGGGCATTGCCGTTGACCGCCTCCCCCGAAGGTCTGATCACCGGCGGGCCGCCCAGGCCGGAGCTTCCGGGCAGCGAGTCGAGGAAGTCGTCGTCGAAGTCCGCCTGCGCGAGCTCGGGATCGGCCGCGCTGGAGATCCACGGCACCGGCTTGCCCTGGGCGTCTTCGAACAGGGCGGCGCGGTCGCCGAGCGCGGCGCGCTGCGCCTGGACGCGGGCATGGAGCGCGTCGCGGTTGAGGACGGGCAGCAACGGCGCCTCGGCCTCGTCGTCGCCGACTGCCGTCCGTTCCGGGCCCACCCGGTCGGGCTCGGGGGTCTCCGAGCTCGGGGCCGCCGGCGAGGGCGGCTCGGCGGGCGTGCCGCAGCCACTGCCGCAACCGGCGATCGAGACGACGGCGACGAACGCCGTCAGTGGTGCGAGCCGAGCCACGTCCGCCAATGCTGCGGACCGACCGGCGGCTCGTCAAATTCGCCCGACGCGCGCGCCGGCTCAGCGCGGATCGAGCAGCTGCACGGTCGCGTAGACCTGCACCAGGTCGTGAAAGTTGCGCGCGCAGGTGCCCGAGATCGCCTCGATGCGGCCCAGGCGGTAGCGGACCGTGTTGGGATGCACGCCCAGCTGCTTCGCGGCGCGCCCCACGTTGAGGTCGTGACCCAGGTACGCCCCGAGCGTGGCGACGAGCTCGCCGGTCGTGTCCTCGCTGCGCAGCGTCGCGCCCCATGCCGGAATGACGCGTCGTGCGGTCGCCGATGCCTCCGCGAGCATCACATCGAACAGCGCCACGTCGGGAAACGCGACTCGCGGCGGCTTGAAGGTGGCGACGCGCCAGGCGGTCTGCGCTTCGGCGTACGCGGCAGGCACACGGTCGAGGTCGGGGTACACGGTGCTGACGCCGGCGCACCACGGCGCGTCGGAGGTCAGTCGCGCGAGCGCCTCGTCGATCGCGGCGACCGTCGGCTCGCGGTCGGGCACGATGGCCACGAGCGCGTCGTGAACCGCGGCGGTCAGCGGAGGACGGCCGCCGCGGTCGCGTAGCGTCGCCTCGAACGTGCCCAGGGCATCGTCGAGCGCGCGTGTGGTCGCCGTGCGCGGTGCCGCCACGACGACGCGACACGGGGCGCGGCGATGCAGACCGTGTGCCGCCAGCTGCGGTGCGTTCTCGTCGGAGTGCTGCAGCGTGCCGGTCACGAGCGCTGCCACCAGCTCGCCGCGCGCTCGGGTCGAGCGCATCGCCAAGCCTTCGCGTGCCGTGACGTAGGCGTCGGTCGCCGTCGTGCAGATCGCGTTGAAGTACTCGATCGCCAGACCGCTCGTCGCGAGGACGGCGTCGAGATCGGCGGCGGCCAGCTGCGCCGCCGCGCGAATGCTCGACCACACCGCGCGGTAGCCGGCCCGGTAGGTGTGCAGCAGGGCGGCGAGGGGGACGTTCTGCTGGGCCCGACGCACGGCCAGCTCGCGCACGAAGACCAGCTGCGCCGGGGTCGGGGCCCTTCCGTCGCGCAGCGAATCGAAGGTGCAGCGGCCGTGCTCGCGGCAGTGCTCGCGCAGGGCCTGGACCTCCTGCGGTGGCCACTTCGCCGTGGCGGGCAGCTCGTCGAGCACGGCGGCGAGGATCGCCTCGCCGAGGTCCTCGGCGCGCAGGCGCTCGATGATCGCACCGCGCGAGGAGGAGACTTTGGGGGCCGCGGTCATGGCGAGTCGGGAAATCTACCGTTGGACGCGGGCAAGGCCGGCGGAGTTTCGCCGGCGCGCCAACATCGTCACCAGCCCACCCGTGACCAGCGAGGGGACGACCGAGAGCACCGCGACGCCGGCGTTGGCCAGGCGCTGGGTCTGCGCGAGGCCAGTGCCGTCGGAGGGCACGACGCCGTTCCAGCGCGCGCGGGCCAGTCCCAGCAGCGTCGCCCCGGCGGCGGTCGACAGTCCGGCCGCGGACAGGACGGTCGCGCTCGCGATCGTCCGGGCGCGGCGCGACGGCGGACGCGCGTCGATCCAACGCGCCGTGCCCCATCCGGTCGCGAGGGCTCCGATTGCGGCCGACACCGTCGCGGCGCCCGCGAGCCCCGCCCGCGACGACCAGCCCGCGTCGCACAGCGCCGTGCAGTGCTGTCGCACTTGCAGCGACGATGCGCCCAGTCCCGCCGCGGCTGCCGTCGCCGCGACGCCCAAGCCCACGAGCGAGGGACCCGCGGCGTTGCGGCGGCGACCCGACGTCGGCCGCGGGTCGCGGTCGTCCGCGGCGGGCACGGAGGGACGAAGGCTCGGCGTCGCCGACGTGGTGGTCGGCGAGGGCTCGGGCGGGGGCGAGGCGTGCTCGTGGGCGTCGGCGATCGCTCGCAGTCGGTCCCGCTCCACCGCGATGGCATCGCGAGCGGTCGCGTCGAGCGGCGCGCGATCCATGTAAGCCTGAAGATCGTCGGCCGCCGCCCGCAACGTCTCGGCCCACGTCGCGCGCGCGGCTCGACCCTCGGGCGGAGCATCGGTGGCCAGCTCTGCCCGCATCTGCGCGCGGGTCAGGTAGGCGGCGGCGAGCTCGGGGTCGTTGTCGAGGGCGTGACTGGCCGCTTCGATCGCGGCGGGGAGATCGTCGGCGGCGCGCAGGGCGTGCGCGGCCGCGAGTTGGTGAAGGGCTGCCTCGGGGTTGGTCGAAGGCAGCGTCGGCTCGACCGGCGCCACGCGGTCGTTCGGCGAGACCACGGCCGTCTCGTCGACCACCGGGGCCGACGCGAGCGCGAGCGAGACCAACAGCACCACCATCGACGCCTTCGATCGTCGTCGATCCGCGGAGGACTCGCCAGCTCCGGGGGACGTACGCGCGGATCCGCGATTGTGCAGCTCCACAATCGCGCGCCGGTCCGCGTTGGCATCGTGTACCAGCAGCCGGTGCCGTCGACATGCTCGGTCCGTGATGGCCTTGGTACAGTAGCGCGGTGACGAGGACGGTCTTGCTCGGCGTCGCGTGGCTGACCGCGTGTGGCGACATCCGCGAGGTGCTCGTCGCCGACGACGGATCCACGGTCGGTGCGAGCGGATCCTCGACGGACGTGACTTCGCCGTCGACCGGCAGCACCGCCGACGCGGTCGATACCGGCGAGACGACGGCCGATCACGACACGGAGGGGGCCGCCACCGAGACGGGCAAGTCCCCACCGTCGCCGCCGGCGCCCGACATGGTGTGCATGACCGACCCCGTCGCGTTCGACGAGACCGGTCTCGCCGAGGTCGTGCTCGACGTGGTCGGGATCGGTGTCGTCACCGATTTCGACGTGGGCGTCCGGCTCCACCACGAGCAACTCGACGCGGTCGAGATCACGCTGGGGCGCGACGCGCTGCAGTGGCAGCTGATGAGCGCCGGCCACGGGGGCGCGTGCGGTGGCAACCTGCAGGCGTTCTTCGACACGGAGGGCGCGGACCTGACCGACCTGTGTACCGACGCCTCGCGGCAGGACGGTTCCTTTCGGGTTCGCCCGACCCAGGACTTCGGCGCGGTGCTCGACGACGCGGTGGACGGCACGTGGACGGTGCGCGTGACGGCCCCGCCGAGCGATACCGCCGACGTCGAGACCGTGTGCCTGGTGATGCAGCCAGCGGGTTGAACGCATCGATGTCGTCGCGCACCTGGTACCTCGATCGCATCGCGCATCCGCAGCTGCCGCTGTGGATCGCCCACGACGCCGACGGTGCGTTGGTCTGGGTGAGCTTCGCCGACCCGGCTCGAACCCCGCTCGCTGCGCTGTCCCGCTTCGCCTGCGCGCCGATCGAGGTGCAGCGCGAGGTGACCAAGGCGCGCCGCCAGCTCCTGCAGTACCTCGCCGGTCAGCGCCGGTCCTTTTCGTTGCGCACCCGCCCGATCGGCACCGCCTTCCAGCAAGCGGCCTGGGAGGCGCTGACCGACATCGAGTACGGCCGCACGCGAAGCTACGCGCAGCAGGCCGCGGCGATGGACAAGCCCAAGGCGGTGCGTGCGGTCGGTCGCGCCAACGGGGCCAATCCGCTGCCCATCGTCGTGCCGTGCCACCGCGTGATCGGGGGCGACGGCACGATGACGGGCTTCGGCGGTGGCGTGGCCGTCAAGCGCTGGCTGCTGGAGCTCGAGCGCCGACGTCGGCCGCCGAGCTGGTCGCCGAGCTCGCGCGCGGGCGTGCAGCAGCTGACCATGTTCGGCTGACGGGTCCGCGGTCTCAGGTCCCGGGGATCGGTCGAAGCACGCGCATCACGGTGTCGTCGCGGAAGACGATCTCGTCCTTGCCGTCGCCGTCGAGGTCGGGACACTCGAGCTCCTGCGGCAGCACGACGTCGGCGATCTGCTCGATGTTCGGCATTGCGAGCACGTTCGACCACAACAGCAGCGCGCCGCCGCCGGCCTGCGGCATCGTGACGACCTCGTGGATCCCGTCGCCGTTGATGTCGCACGCGCGGGCGCGCGAGGCCGCGTTGCCACCGAGATTGAGCGACGTGTGGGCGCCGAGTCCGAACGGCGAAGACAAGAGCACGCCCACGTCGTCGCCCTTGACGAGCAGATCGTCGTTGCCGTCGCCGTCGAAGTCGCCCGCGTCGAGCCAAAACGGCTTGTCACCCGCCGCGAACGTGCCGTCGATCACCATCATGCCGCCGGCGGGGCTGTAGCCGGCGAACTCGTGGACCGCAGGGTCGTACGGATCGGTCGTATTGCCCGCGAGCGGCGCGACGAGCTCGGCCACGCCGTCGAAGTCGATGTCGAGCACGACCGCGGCGTCGCCGAGCGTGCCACCCGCGAACTCGTACGTCCCCGTGGCCGCCCACGTGCCACCCGTGCCCGCAATCGTGCGCGCCTGCCCGGCCAGCGAGACGTCGTAGACCTCGTCGACGCCGTCGGCGTTCGTGTCGTACGCCAGCGCGTTCTGACCGATCGCGGCGACTCCGTTGCCCTCGGACACCACGAGCGCCATCCCCGGGTTCGTCGCGCGGAAGAAATGGAAGCTCGCGAAGTCGGGCTCGATGTACAGCAGCTCGTCGGCATCCAAGCCCGCGTGGAACCGTCCCACCACGAGCTCCCACGGGGCCGAGAGCGTCAGCGCGGGACCTTCTTCGAGAACGATCGAGCCGTCGGGCTTGGCGAACAGCCGACCCATGTTCAGCGACTGCACCGTCTGGGTGGCGATGCTCTCACGCCCGTCGGGGGTGAACACGCCCACGCGGACCTCGAGGATCGCCTTCTCGCCGAAGTTGACCTCTTCGATGCACTGGCCGGCCGGCATGATCCCGGTCATGCACGGACCCACGCCGCTCTCGTCGGCGCTGTTGCCCATGCCCGAGGAACTCGAGCTCGACGACCCCTCGGTGCCCGCCTCTCCGCCGTCGTCGCCGCACGAGATCGCCAACAGGGCCGACACCGCGTGCGCGAGCGGGCGGATCTTGGACGGGGACCGGGACGAGGATCGGGACTTCGACATGAGCCTGTCTTCACCCGTATCGCGGCGATGACACTGAAAGCAATGGCTTTCTGCTAAAACCGGACACAGTGCGAGGGGTTTGGCAGCGGCTGGCGGCCGCGCTCGCCACGGTCGGAGCGGTCACCGTCTTCTTCGGCGAAATCACTCGCGCCGCGATCACCCGCCCGCGCTATCCGGCGGAGACGGTGCGCATCATGTGGGTGCTGGTCAAGCGCTGCATCGGCCCCGTCGGTCTCGCCGTCGCACCGGTGGGCGCCGTGATCTCGCTGCAGGGGCTGGAAATCTTCCGCATGTTCGGCCTCGACCGCATGCTGTCGTCGCTGCTGGGCACCGCGATCTTCCGCGAGTACAGCCCGGCGCTGGCGTCGGTGATGGTCGCGGCCCAAGCCGGCTCGTCGATCGCCGCGCGCATCGGCACGATGCAGGTGCGCGGTCAGGTCGCCGCGCTCGCGGTGATGTCGGTCGACCCGGTCCGGTACGTCGTCGTGCCGGGCGTCATCGCGTGTGCGATCGTGGCCCCGCTGTTGGTCGTGACGACCAACGTGCTCGGCGTGGTCTCCGGCTGGATCTTCGCGGTCCCGCTCGGGGGCGTCGACCACGGCGCGTTCATGGAGCACCTGACCGCGCAGATCAAACCGACCGACCTGTGGGTCGGGCTGGGCAAGTGCGCGCTGTTCGGCACCGCCGTCGGCCTGCTCGCCGGCTACCTCGGCATGGCCGTGCGCGGTGGCGCCGAAGGGGTCGGCAAGGCCGCCAACGACACGGTCGTCTACACGATCGTGCTCATCCTTCTCGTGGACTACCTGGTGAGCATGGCGCTGTTGGGGCTGGGGATCTGATGCGCACGTTCCTCGAGTTCCTCGTGTTCGTGCGCCACGCCGTCGGGGCCCAGTTCTCGCGCTTGCCCCCGGGCGATCAGTTCGCCGAGCAGGCGTACCGCGCGGGGGTCGGCAGCCTCGGACTGCTGACGATGCTCACCGTGTTCGCGGGGCTGAACCTGTCGGTGCAGTCGTACGCGACGTTCGAGCGCTTCGGCGGTCAGGACTTTCTCGGGATGTTCGCGGGGATCGGGGGCGTGCGCGAGCTGTACCCGGTCATGGCCGCGATCGTCTGCGGCGCTCGCATCGGAGCCACCCTCGCGGCCGCGCTCGCCAACATGACGATCAGCGAG
>CALBMM010000307.1 GCA_937896535.1 uncultured Pseudomonadota bacterium | reverse complement strand
CGAGCGCGGCATCTCCGATCGCCTGCGGATCACCGGCTGGATCAGCGGTGCCCAGGTCCGCGAAGAGATCCTCAAGTCCCGCGCGCTCGTGCTGCCCAGCTTCGCCGAGGGACTGCCGATGGTGATCATGGAGGCGTTCGCGCTCACGCGTCCGGTCCTGAGCACGTACATCGCCGGGATCCCCGAGCTCGTCGTCGACGGCGACAACGGCTGGCTCATCCCCTCCGGCTCGGCCCCACGCATCGCCGAGGCGATCGCCAGGGTGATGAGCACGCCCGTGGAGACACTGAACGAAATGGGTCGCAAGGGCCGCGACGCCGTGCGCGAGCGTCACTACACGCCCACCGAAACGGGCAAGCTCGTCGAGCAGATCCGCAAAGTGGTCGACGGTCGGTAGGCGCCGATGTTCTCGATCGTCATCCCCGCCTACAACGAAGGTGCCGTCATCGAGCGCTGCCTGCGGGCGATGCTCGAGGACTACCAGCCCGGCGAGTTCGAGATCATCGTGGTTCCCAACGGTTGCTCGGACGACACCGCCGACAGGGCGCGCGCGTTCGGGGACCCGGTCAAGGTGGTGGAGACTCCGGTCGGCTCGAAGATCGGCGCGCTCAACCTGGGCGACGAGCACGCGACCGGCTTTCCGCGCATGTACATCGACGCCGACATCGTCGTGTCGACCGAGGCCCTGCGAGACATCGCCTCGATGCTCGGCGACGACTCGCCGATCCTCGTGGCCGCGCCGCGGGCCGTGGTCGCGTTCGACGATCGTCCCCCGCTCGTGCGGTCGTTCTGCAAGGTGTGGACGAGCCTGCCGTATTTCACCGAAGGCATGATCGGCTCGGGCTTCTACGCGTTCTCCAAGAAGGGTCGCGAGCGCTTCGACAAGTTCCCGGACATCATCGCCGACGACGGCTTCGCGCGCCTGGTTGCCGCGCCCCACGAGCGCCGCACGTCGAAGCGCTCGAGCTTCACGATCTCGCCGCCGCGAAGCCTGCGGGCGATCGCCAACGTGATGGTGCGGGTCCGCGCGGGCAACTACGAGCTGCGCGACAAGTTCCCCGAGATGTTCGGCAACGAGACCACCAGCTCCGGGCGGTCGCTGCAGATCATCGCGATGAACCCGCGACTTTGGCTGCACGCGCCGGTCTACCTCGGCGTGATGTTCTACTCGAAGCTGCGCGCGCACCAAAAGCTCCGCTTGCGCCGCGAGAAACTGTGGGAGCGCGACGAGTCCGCGCGCCAGGTCTGACGCACCCGTGGTCACCGCCGGCAAGCCACCGCATCCGTTGGGCCGCCGCGAGGGCGAGCCGCCGCGTCGCGTGCTCGCGATCGCGTCCAGCGGCGGCCACTGGACGCAGCTGTGTCGGCTGCGCGAGGCCGTGCACGGTCACGACGTGACCTGGGTGACGACCAACCCGGGCTACCGCGACAAGGCCCCGCCGGGCCGCTTCGAGGCGATCCGCGACGCGTCGCTGTGGGACAAGCCGGGCCTGGTGGTGATGCTCGGACAGGTCACGCGCCTGGTGCTCACGCTGCGTCCGCACGTCATCTTGAGCACGGGCGCGGCCCCGGGCTACTTCGCGATCCGAGCCGGGCACACGATCGGCGCGCGATCGATCTGGGTCGACAGCGTCGCCAACGCCGAGGAGCTGTCGCTGTCCGGCCACAAGATCGGCCGCTACGCGGACCTGTGGCTGACCCAATGGGAGCACCTCGCACGCCCCGAGGGCCCGCACTACGTGGGGAGCGTGCTGTGAAGATCTTCGTCACGGTCGGGACCCAGCTGCCCTTCGACCGCATGATCGGCGCCGTCGATGCGTGGGCCGAGCCCGGGGTCCACGACGTGTTCGCGCAGATCGGGCCCACCGAGCTGCGACCGCGGCACATCCGTTTCCGGGACTTCGTCGATCCCGCGACCTTCGATCGCGAGTACGGCGACGCGGACCTCGTCGTGGCCCACGCCGGCATGGGCTCGATCCTGACCGCCCTGCAGATGCGCAAGCCGATCGTGATCATGCCGCGCGCGGCGGCGCTCGGTGAGCATCGCAACGATCACCAGCGCTCGACGGCCGATCGCTTCCGCGCGACCGCCGGGGTGTACGTCGCCGACGACGAGACCGCGCTGACGCGACTGCTGGCAGACGTATCGCAGCTCACCAGTCCCGACGCAGGCTTTTCTCCGGACGCTCAACCCACGCTGCTGCGCGCGATCTCGGACTTCGTCAACGACCAGCCGCGGGCCCGAAGACGCACGCGGTTGTGGAGATCGGTCCGCGGGGTTCGCTGAGTCGACGCACCATTTCGAACTTTGTTCTATCCTCGGCCGATGCCTGACGGCCGCCGACCCAAGCCCGTCTCGACCGAAGCCGCGTCGGACTCCGTGCTGCTGCGCGAGGAGATCCACGAGGAGTGGGAGCAGTACTACCTGTCCCCGCAGATGGACCGGTTCTACGACAAGGCGTTCGCCGAGATCGCCCGCCGCCTGCACGCGCCCAAGGGCGCTCGACTGCTCGATGCCGGCTGCGGCTACTGCTACCACGCGGTGCGACTGGCCCGACTCGGCTTTTCGGTCACCGGCGTGGACTTCTCCGAGGCCGCGCTGTCGCAGGCCCGCGGATACCTCGACAAGGTCGGCATGGCCGGCCAGATCGAGCTGCAGCAGGGCAACCTGCTCGACATGCCCTTCGAGGACGACTCGTGGCCGTACGTCCACTGCTGGGGCGTGCTCATGCACATCCCACACCTCGAGCAGGCGCTGCGCGAGCTCGCCCGCGTCACCGCCCCGGGCGGCAAGCTCGTGCTGATGGAAAACAACATGCGCTCGTTGCACGTCGCCGGCTGGGATCCGGTGCTGCGCACGATCAAGCGCGTGCTCGGCCGCAAGAACCCCACGCGCAAGCGGACGCCCCGCGGCGTGGAGATGTGGTTCGACAAGCCCGGCGGCGAGATGTTGGTACGGATGACCGACATCGACTTTCTGCAGCGCTTCTTGGCCGACCAGGGGATGACGCTCGAATTTTTTAATGATACGGCGACCACCGAGATCTACACGTCCGTGCCGGGCGAGCCGATCAAGCGCGCGATCCAGTCGTTCAACGAAGTGTGGCTCGAGCGCGTCGGACTCGCGGGCCCGGCGATGGGCAACATCCTGATCTTCCGCAAGGGCTGATCCGATGACGGCGTCGCGCGGGGTCGTCGGATTCGGCGCCGTCGTCGCGGTCCTCGCGGCCGCCGCGGACTCGATCGGCGCGTCGTCCGAGCCCGGCTGGGGCGCGCTGCAGTGGGCCGGCGTGCTCGCCGGCCTCGCTGCGATCGCGTGGGGCCTCGGCGACGGTCGACCGCGCTGGCGCCGGGCCGTTTCCCGCATCCTGCTGATCGCCGGGTCCACGTACGCCGCACTCTGGGCGATCGAGCTCGTGATGACGTTCGGGCTCGATACGCGTGCCGGCTACCGACCGCCGGCGTGGTCGCTCCAGGGCCTGTACGAGCCGGGCGAACGCGTCGCGTTCCGTCACGCGCCCGGGTTCTCCGGGCGCTTCGACGACGGCTTCGTCCAGGTCCCGATCACGATCAACTCGCACGGCGACCGTGACGACGAGCCGGCCCAACCCACTCGTGGCGTCCACCGCGTCCTCCTGCTCGGCGACAGCTTCGCGTTCGGATACGGCCTGCCGGACGCCGAGCGCATCGACCGTCGCGCGGAGCAGCACGCCGAGGGCAAGCTCGACGCCTACAACCTCGGCGTGCAGAGCTACGGTGCCGGGCACAGTCACCTGCGGCTGCTCGAGAGCGACTGGTGGACCGGCGACCGCGTCTACTACTTGTTCTTCAACAACGATCTGCAGACCGACAACTGCACGCTGGACAAGTACACGGTCTTCGACGGTTTCGTCGTGCCGCAGCTCGACGATCGCGGGGAGTCGTACGCGCCGGCACAGTGGCGCAGCCTCATCGACATCGCCCGCGAGCACGGCTCCGTGTACGGCCCGCCGAACCGGCTGCGCGACTCGGTGGCCCTCCCCAAGCTACGCGGCTTGGTCCGCCGGGCACTCGACGCCGACCTTCGACGCAACGGGTTCCCGACCGAGGCCTACCCGCCGGCCAACGTGACCCACGCGGTCGAGCACGTGCTCGCGATGCGCGACGAAGCGCGGCGCCGGGGCGCCGCATTCTCCACCGTGGTCCAACCCGCGCTCGGTGAGGTCGTGGCGGGCGAGTACTCGGCGCAGACGGCCGCCTTCGTCGCGGCACTGCGCGCCGAGGGGGTCGAGGTCCTCGAGGTGCTCGACGAGCTCGGCCCCGAGCACTACTTCCGTCACGACCCTCACTTCAACGCCGAAGGCGCCGACGTCGTGGGTCGCGTCCTGGCGGCCCACGCTCTCAAAGTGCGTACGTGACGACGAGCGCCGGCAAGTTGGTGCCCATCAGCGACGAGTACAACAACGCCGCATCGGTCTTCTCGCTCGGATACAGCCCGAAGTAGAGGTCGGGGTGGTCGCCGACGACGGACGGGTCGATCGGAAAGTGCACCCACTGCTCGGCCACGACCGGGCCGTCGGGATCGGAGACCAGCGGCCCCGCCGGCTCCGGGAACGAGACGAGCTGGTCGCCGAGCGCGAGCGGCTCGAGCGGATACAGACGACCCGGTGAGGGCGCGTCGAC
>CALBMM010000306.1 GCA_937896535.1 uncultured Pseudomonadota bacterium | reverse complement strand
GACCAAGGGACCGAGCCAGGCTCCACGGCGGCGCGAAGTCAGAGACATCTCGCGCGCAGCATAGCCGACCTCGGTCTGCGACGGGAGCCCGCGGGCGCCTCCAGGCGGCGCTGTGCTTGTGCTATAGCAGTCTCGAAGGCAAAACCGGATCGAGGGTTTGCCTCCGAACTTGGACTCATGGTGATCGCGATGCGGTGGCAGGCGTGGATTTTGACCACGGTGGGTGGGTTGCTCCTCGTGTCCGGCTGCAAGGACGACGACGACGGGGACGACGACACGGCGAGCTCGTCCTCGGATGGGACCGCATCCGATGGGACCGCGGCGACGCTGCTGACGAGCACCGGGGCGGAGACCACCATGGGCTCGACCGACGCCGGCGCGACAGAGGGGTCCACCGAGCCCACGACGTCGGACACGGGCGTGATGCCGTCCAACTGCGGCGACGGGGTGCTCGTGCCCGGCGACGTTTGTTTCGGCGATCCGGTGCTCGTCTCCAGCACACCATGTGGAGCGCTTTCGCTCGCCGATTTCGATGGCGATGGCACCCTCGACATGGCGGCGGGCCACGACGGTTCCGTCTCGATCTCGCTCGGCGTCGGCGACGGCTCGTTTGTCGGCGCGCCGCCGCTGGTCGCCAACTCGGGCGTCCTCGGTCTGGCCAGTGCCGATCTCGATGGGGACGGCGCCATCGATCTGCTGGTGTCCGAGTCCGGCGCGGATTCGATCGTTGCCTACGCGGGAGACGGCGCCGGCGGTTTCTCGCTTTCGGATCTGCAGACGGATCCCGGTGCCTTCCCTCGCGCCCTCGTCGTCGGCGACTTCGTCGGATCGGCTGCCCTCGACTACGCGGTGGTCGGAGAATCGTCGGGCCAAGTCACGGTGTACGAAGGCGCCGGCGATGGAACGTTCGACCCAGCGCAGGTGCTCGAGGCCGGCCTCGCGCCCCTCTCGCTCGTCGGCCAAGACATCGACGGCGACGGCATGACCGACCTCGCGGCGGCCTTGTTCGGCGGTGACAGTATCGGCGTCTTCTTCGGAGACGGCGCCGGGTTCTCGCCCGTCGCCGCGATCGCGACGGGAGCGGGTCCGCGCGCCGCGGTGGTCGGCGATTTCGACGGCGACGGCACCCCCGACGTCGCGTCCGCCAACCAAGACAGCGACGACCTCGTCGTGCACGTGCAGACGGCGTCGCAGTCGTTCGCCGCTGGACAGTCGATCGCCCTCGGCCCCAGCCCGCGCGCGGCGGTCACCGCGGATGTCGACGCCGACGGATCCACTGACATTTTTGTCGCGATCGAGCTCGCGAACACGGTGGGCATCCTGCGCAGCACTCGGTCGGGGCTCGACCCGGTCGTGCAGGTCGTGACATTCCCGCGGCCGGCCGCGCTGGCCGTGGGCGACCTCGACGGCGATGGTGCGCCGGACCTCGTGACCGCGAATCCGGGCGCAGACGGAGGAATCGCCGTCGTGCTCGCGCAGCCGTAGGGCATGGCGACGAATCACCCGCGTCGTGTCCCACCTGCGTCGACCTAGGCAGCATGGGGCGCCATGCTATGTTGGTGGCCTAATGCTTAGCTTGAGGTTGGTTCGTACGCTGGGAGTGGCGCTCATGGTTGCCGGCTGCTCGGGAGACCTTGCGGGAGGCGCGCCCGACGCGGATACCGACGAGTTGGAGACGTCTGGACCCCCCGACAGCGACGGCGAGGGTACCGGAGGCCTGACGGGCGGCGGAGGAGACGAGACGGGCGCCGCCGACGACGACGGTGGCGCGCCCTCGGCCAACGACTCCGACGGTTTGGACTGCGGGCCCGACCAAGTGCTCGTGGGTGACGAGTGTATCTCGTGCATCGCCGCGTCCAATGGGATGTCGGCCGACATTCCCGTGACCAGCTTCGCGCTGCAGGCCACGTTCAATGGTGCCGAGGCGCCTCAATCGTCCGCCGAGGACGGCTACTTCGTGCTGCGAGCCCCCTCCGGTGAGGACATCGTGGTCGTCGGACGGACCAGCTTCGACGAGCTCTCGACCACGCTGCTGCCCGGGCACTACGACCTGTACTGGCAGCACGACAGCGGCGGGAGCTTCGTCCCTCGCAACAAGAACGCACGGCTGGGTGGGCTGGCGATCATGCGCGACGGAACCATCTCCGTGACCGGCGACGAGGCGTGGAAGCTCGACGGGAGCACGCTGGTCATCGACGTGCCGATGGTCGAGCTGTCGGGCGCGTTCCTCTTCAACGGCAGCGCGGCTCCCGACTCGTCCGCCGAGCACGGCGACGTTTTCCTCGTCGACCCGGCCACTGGCGACGAGGTCTTCGTGGGCGACACGCGGGACGGCGACTTCAACGTCAAGCTGATCCCCGGAGACTACGAGATCCACTACCGAGGCGAGGCAACCGGCGGAATCACGCCGGCCAATCACGACGCGCGCGTCGGTGCGATGTCGCTATCGACCGATACGCCCGAACCGGTGTTCGACATCGACATCGACGTCGTGACCGTGTCCGGCCAGTTCATGATCAACGACGCCCCGGCGCCGCCGTCATCGGCCGAGCGTGGTCGCGTCACGATTCGAGAGCAGTTCACCGGGGAAATGATCGAGCTCGGATCGACGCACGACGGCTCGTACTCGCTTGCGCTCGCGCGCAGCCGCTACGACGTGCTGTACCAGTTCCAGCAGGGCGGCGGCATCGTTCCTCGCAACAAGGCTGCCGTCGTGGCCACGCTCGACCTCGGCCAGAGCCAGGCGACGACGGCGTCCTTGGACATCGATGTTCCGGTCGTCGCGCTCTCGGGTACGTTCACCGTGGGAGGCCAAGCCCCGCCGACCGACGCTGCCAACGTGGGCGAGATCGTCCTGCGCAGCATCGACGGCGAGGACGAAGTGGTCCTCGGCGACACGAGCAACGGCACCTATGCCGTCCTCGTCGTGCCGGGAGACTACGAAGCGGTCTACCGCCAGAAAACGTCCGCCGGGCTGGTCCCGATCAACACCAACGCTCGGCTTCGCGACGTGACCGTCACGACCGGCGGCACGGTCGACCTCGACGTCCCGTTCGCGCCGGTCTCGGGTGGAGTGACCCTCAACGGCGCGACACCGCCGGCGTCCGAGTACGACGACGGACGGATCTACCTGCGAAACGCCGCGACGGGAGACTCGGTGCTCATCGGCAGCACCCGTCTGGGCGCCGTGGGCGGGCTGGTGGTTCCTGGCGAGTACGAGCTGTCGTACGCCGTCGAGGCTGCCGGCGTCTCGGTGCCGCAGAACGCAGAGGCCTATCTCGGCCAGGTTACCGTGGTCGAGAACGAGCCGCTGCAGCTCCCCGTGGAGATTTCGTCGGGGCTGCTGACGGCGGCGGTGACCGTGGAAGGCCAGGCGCCGGTCCCCTCGGCGGACGACATCGCCAACCTCCGGCTCCTCGACACGGCAACCGGCGATGAGCTGACCGTGGGTGCGGTCGCAGACGGGGACTTCGCGGTTCCGCTGACTGCCGGCCGCTACGTCCTGCTCTACGAGGCGCAGCAGACCACGTTGCTTCCCGCCAACCAGCGCGCCGTGCTCGGCTGCTACGATCTCGGGCTGTGACCACGATGCCTCGTCTTCGCCAATGTGGGGTGCTGGTCTTCGCCGCCACGCTGGCGCCGGCGTGCGGCTCAGACAGTGTGACTGCCGAAGCCGACCATGCGACGACCGGGCTCGGCGACGACGACGGAGCGCCGGGTGTCGCCGACTCGTCCGGCGACGCGGACTCCACGGCAGACACGGGGGCCGCGACTTCGCCCGATCCCGACGACGGAGGCGACGAGAGTGCCGGTGGCGTTCCGCCCCAGGCCTGCAACGTCGACTGCGGCAACGGGTACTGCGATTACGGTCCGAACGGCGACGAGATCTGTGTATGTCCCAACGGCGAGGCCGCCGTCGGATTGACCTGCCTGCCGTGCGCCAAGCACGAGGGGGGCGTTCTCACCGACATCGAGGCCGTCTCCATCGTCGTTGCGGTCACCATCGACGGCAACGCTCCCCCACCGTCGCTCGCCGAGCGCGGACAGCTCGTCCTCGTGGATCGCCTCCGGGGCGACGAGGCCGTGGTGGGCGACACCGCCGCCGGTCCGCTCGCGGCGACGGTCATACCGGGCGACTACGAGCTTCATTGGCGCCACATTGCCGGCAGCGCACTGGTGCCACAGAACTCGAACGCGAGCTTGGGGCGGGTGGGGCTCGACGCCGCGGGCCAGCTGCGGCTGTCGGAGGACAGCAAGTTCCAGATCGACGAGGAGGGCACGCTCGTCGTCGACATCGAGACGGTCGAGATCGACATCGACGCCAGCTACAACGACACCCCCGCTCCGCCTTCGCTCGCCGAGAACGGCGAGCTTCGCCTGGTCGATCCCGCCACTGGTGACGAGGTCTCGCTCGGTGAGACCGCCACCGACGACCTGACCGCACGCGTGATCCCGGGGGTGTACGAGCTGCACTACGCCGCCCGAAACACCGCGAGCATCGCCCCGCGCAATCCGGACGCGTTCGTGACGACGGTCGATGCGTTCGACACGACCCCGATCGAGGTCACGATCCCGGTGGTCACGCTCGCAGGCGAGTTCCGATTCGACGGGGTGGTGGCCCCGGCAAGCACCGCCGAGCGTGGCCGCGTCGCCCTGCGCGATGTGGTCACCGGTGCCGAGATCGATCTGGGTTTCACGAACGAACAAACCTACTCCGCTCCCGTCGTCGCGGGTAACTACGAGCTCGTGTACCGGCATGTGCAGGGTGGAGGCGTCGTTCCACGCAACGCTTCGGCGATCCTAGAGGCGGTGCAAGCGGCCCCGCGCCCAGCGACAACGGGCCCTCAGCCACTCGACGTCGAGATCCCCACCGTGGCGATCGCTGGCGCGTTCACGGTCGGGACCGCGGCGCCCCCCACGGATCCTGCGAACGTGGGCGACGTGACGCTGCGTTCGCCCGACTCCGAAGACGAGGTGCTGCTCGGCGAGACCGCGGCCGGCGCCTATGCCGTCCGAATCGTGCCGGCGACCTACGACATCTTCTACAGTCAGAAGACGTCCTCGGGACTGGTCCCCGCGAACACGAACGCTCGACTGGACACGGTGGACGTAGCAGCCGGAGAGCTGCCGGGAGACATCGACGTTCCGTTCGCCCCCGTGACGGGGGCAGTGATGCTCAACGGATCCACGCCCCCGGCCTCCGAGTACGACGACGGCCGGATCTACCTACGCAGCCCCTCTACGGGAGACTCCGTGCTGTTGGGGAACACGCGCCTGGGCTCGGTCGACGGCTTGGTCGTGCCGGGGACCTACGACGTCTACTACGTCGTCGAGACCGCGGGCGAACTCGTGCCCCAGAACACGGGAGCCTACCTGGACACCGTCGTCGTCGACGGCGCGGCCGGCCTGGATCTGCCTGTGGCGCTGACTTCGTACGACCTCGGCGGGGCGATCACGGTCCAGGGCGCCGCCGCCCCCAGCGGACCGACCGACCAGGCCCTTCTCACCCTCGAAGACGTGGCCTCGGACGACACCATCTTCCTGGGAGGGCTCGGCGGCGAGGTGTCGGCCCCCCTGACCGCGGGCACCTACGTCCTGTACTACCAGATGCTGCAGACCAGTGGGGCGCTGCCCGCCAACCAGCGGGCCGCGCTCGCCTGCTACGTGCTCGGCGACTGAGCGCCGCCCGAGGGGACTAACCCTCCGCGCCCGAGGGAGGGGCCTACCCCTCGGGGACCATGCGCTCCACGAGCCATAGCGACAGTCCCTCGTTGAACGTCACCAGCAGCAGCGCCAACAGCATCAGCAGCAGGAACGGCAGCGCCATCCGGTACAGCGCCACGACCGGCTTGTCGAACGCCAGTGACGAGATGAACAGGTTCAGCCCGACCGGCGGCGTGATGTAGCCGATCTCGAGGTTGGCCAGGAAGATGATCCCCAGGTGGACCGGGTGCACGCCGTACTCGGCGGCGATCGGTGTGATCAGCGGGACCACCACGATGATCGCCGAGAAGATGTCCATCAGGCAGCCGACGATGAGCAAGAAGACCGTCAGCAGGATCAGGAACGTGAAGCGGCTGTCGATGGAGTCTCGGATCGCGTCCAGGATCTTCATCGGCACCTCTTCCTGGACCAGGTAGTTGGTCAGGCCGAGCGCGACGCCGAGGATGATCATGATCGCGCCGACCATCACGATGGACTCGCGGACGACGTAGAACAGATCCTTGCGCCCGTCGTCTTCCTTGCCCGCGAAGAGCTTGATGTCCTTGTAGACGAACACCTCGATGACGAGCAGGTAGATCGCGCAGATCGCCGAGGCCTCGGCGATCGTGACCAGACCGTCGGTCAGGCCCGGGACGCCGTAGATCGCGACGATGACCACCACCGGCACCATGATCTCCCACTTGGCCTGCCAGACCGCCGACATCGCCTCCTTGAGGTCGAACGGAGTGCGATTGACCTTGTGCTTGCGGCCGACGTACAGCGAGTAGCCGCCGAGCACCGACAGGAAGATGAGGCCCGGCACGATGCCGGCGACGAACAGCTGGTCGATGCTCGTCTTAGCCACGATGCCGTAGAGGATGATCGGCAGCGAGGGTGGAAACAGCAGGCCGATCGACCCGCTGGAGGTGATGAGCCCCAGCGAGAACCGCTCGGGGTACCGCTCCTTGACCAGGATCGGAAACAGCAGGCCGCCGAGGGCAATGATGGTCACCCCCGACGCGCCCGTGAACGTGGTGAAGAAGGCACACGAGGCCACCACCACGATGCCCAGGCCGCCGGGCAGCCACCCCAGCAGCGCCCGCGCGACGCGGACGAGCCGGTCGGCGGCCCGCGACTCGGCCATCAGGAAGCCCGCGAGGGTAAACAGCGGGATCGTGATGAGGTGCGGGTTGGTGGCGAGCTTGTAGTGCTCCTCCGCCATCACGACCAGCGCCGTGTCCACGCTGGTGAAGTTGGCGATGCCCGAGCCGCCGAGCACCACGAACAACGGCGCGCCGAACAGCGCGAGGGCAAGCAAGGCGAGTCCGACGAGCGCGCTCATGCCTTGTCCTCCTCTCGGTCGGTCGCGGCGGACGCGTCCGCGTCCGCGTCGTCGTCCGCGTCCGCCGACGCGTCGTCAGCCGACGCGTCGTCGGGGTCCGGTTCGTCCGGTTCGGAATCGTCCGGTTCGTCCGGTTCGGAATCGTCCGGCTCGGCGGCCGCGCCGACGGACGCCCTCCCCTCGTCGACGTCCGCCGCGACCGCCTCGGCCGCAGGCTTGCTCGGCGCGGCCGGTGGCTCCTGGCCCACCAGTCCCTCGAGCAGCCGGAAGCCGAAGTGCAGCGCCATCAACGAAAAGCCCACCGGGAACATGAGCTGGAACTGCCACTCCTTGGCCCAGGGCACGACGTCGCTCTCGTACTCCTGCCCGAGCGCGACCAGGTCGCTGCCCGCCTTGGCGAGCAACAGGCACACCGAGATCGCGACCACGTTCATCAAGACCGAGACCCAGCGCTGCGCCGCGGCGGAGAGCACCTTCGACAGCGCGTCGATGTTGATGTGCTTGCGACGATGCGTGGCGATCATCGCGCCCAGGAAGCTGACGATGATGACGAGCTGGCGCAGGAATACGTCGATCCAGTCGACCTTGAGATCGTCGACGACCTTCACCACCCAGGCGGCGAACGAGCCAGGCGGCGGCGGACCGCCCTGGGGGCCCTCGTCGACGGCTTCCGGGTTCTTGGCGTCGATCATCGGCAGGTTGGCGAACTCGTCGTCGTCGTCGGCCGACTCCGAGTCGAACGACAGGTCCTCGTCCTCGTCCTCGGCGGCCGCATCCCCGCCGAAGCCCTCCGCACCGCCGGGCGCGGCCGCGGGCCCACCTCCGAAGTCGCCGCCGAAGCCGTCGTCACCCGCCGCGGGCTTGGCCTCCACGTCACCCCCGAAATCACCGCCGAAGCCATCGGCGCCGCCCGGCGCGGGCTCGGCATCGCCACCGAAGTCACCGCCGAACCCACCGGCGTCGTCGGGCTCGTCCGCCGCGACCTTCGCGGGAGCGGGCGTGTCCTCCTCCTTCGGCTCGTCCCCGAAGTCCCCACCGAAGTCGCCGGCATCGTCGCCGCCGTCGGGTGCCTTCGCGGGCGCCGGTGTTTCCTCTTCGTCGGCGGGGTCCGCTGGCGCATCGGCGTCGCCACCGAAGTCACCGGCGTCGTCGCCGGCTTCGGGTGCCTTCGCGGGCGTCGGCACTTCCTCCTTGTCGGCGGGCGCCTCCGCGGGCGCATCGGCCGGCGCGTCCGCGTCGCCACCGAAGTCACCGCCGAAGTCGTCGCCGCCGTCGTCGGACTTGGCCTTGGCCGCGTCGTCGTCGTCGCCGAGGTCGCCGCCGAAGCCCTCACCACCCCCGCCGTCGTCTCCGCCGAAGCCGCCGAAATCTTCCGCGCCGGCGCCCCCCGCCCCGGTGTCCCCCGCCGCGGCAGGTGCATCGGGCACCGCCACGTCGGCCTTGCCCTCGGCCGCCACGTCGGGGACGGGCCCGGGCTTTTTGACCGGCGGACCACTATGGGCGTAGTGGCGCTGAATCGGGACGAGGACGTTGCGGTACAGGACGTTGTAGCCGGCCAGCGACAACATCAGCAGCACCAGCATGACCGCCACCGCCGCCTCGGCGCGCAGCAGCAGCTCTTCGAGCTCGCGGATCCGCTTCATCGGCGGCAGATCTACCGCATTTGCGGTCGCCGCGCGCCCCCCGACCGACCGCCCGGCGGCGATCGGGGGCTGTCTCGGTCCCTCAGCGGCCCAGCAGGCCCATCATCTCGTCGACGAGCGCCTTGTCGAACAGCGAGCCCGTCAGATTGGTCCGGACGGTGTCCGCGACCTTCTTCCACGCGGCGAAGTCCTCCGGCTCGATGACCTCGATGCCCTTGTCCTTGAGGGTCGTGATCGCCTTCTGGTTGTCGCTGCGGATCCGCTTGAGCAGCTTGAGGTGTGTGCTCTCGGTGATCTCGTTGATCACGTCCTGGTACTGCGACCCGAGCTTGTTCCACGAGTCGGTGCTGATGATCGAGCCACCGATGCTCATCGAGAGCTTGAGGTTGGTGATGTACGCGGCCTTCGAGTACCACTGCAGCGCGATCGCGCCGTAGGGCGAGTTCGGGAAGGCGTCGACGATGCCGGTCTGCAGCCCGCCGAGCACGTCCGGCAGGCTCAACGGCACCGCGTTGACGCCCGCGACCTTCATCGTCTCCTTCGCGACCGGGTCGTCTTCCCAGACCCACATCTTGGTCGACTTGGCGTCCGAGGGCTTTCGGATCGGCGTGTTGGAGAACAGGTACGCGAACCCGACGTCGCCGTGGCCGGTCATGCGCACGCCGCCCTTTTCCAGGAGCGCATCGAACTTCGACTTCATCGAGCTGCGCACGCGGTCGAGCTCGTCGTAGCTGCGGAACAGAAGCGGCAGCTGAAGCATGAGCAGCTGCTTGTTGATCTCGCCGAGCCCGACCGAAGTGACCGCCGCGCCGTCGAGCTGGCCGGTGCGAATCTTGCGGACCATCTGCTTCTCGTCGCCCATCACGCCGCCGGCGTAGACCTTGATCGTGACGGCGCCGCCCGTCTTCTCCTTGATCTGGAGGCCGACCGACTTGAAGGCCTTGTGCCAGCTCGAGCCGTCGGGGGCGAGGGTGGCGATCTTGAGCGTGTGCTCGGAGCCGGCCTTGGCCAGCAGCGGCACCCCGAAGGTGACGGCGGCACCGGCGGCAGCGGAAGTCTGGACGAAACGGCGGCGGGAGGTCTTGGTACGGCTCATCGCAAATCTCGTGTGGGCGTGCGTGGAGGTCCGGCCGCGGCCGGGACCCGGTGGCGGAGACTGTACCCGATTGGGCTCGGGAGGGCTCTAGGGCAAGAAGGGCGCCCGCACACGCACGAGTGTGCGGGTCACTCCGAGAGGATGATTTCTTCGACGTGCGCGGACCAAAAGCGCGCTCGATCGCGCGCAATCTCGTTCATCAGACGCGTGTCCGGGTACTTGCTGACGTCGGCGGCCGCGATCTTGTTCATCAGCTCGTCGAACAGCTTCCGGTCCTGGGTCTGGGCACAATAGAAGCGGGCGTACAGGAAGGCGGCCAACAGGTTGGACTCCCCGTGCGCGGCCATCGCCTCGTCGAAGTACTTCTTGGCCACCGCCGGGTCGCCCCCGGCCATCTCGGGCTTGGACGCGTTGTAGACCGCCCAAAAGAGGATCGGCGAGCCCTCGTTGTAGCCGGGGTCCAGCTCGTAGGCCCGACCCATCAGCCGTTCGACCACCGGCAGCGCGGCAATCAGGTCGGGATCGTCGATCGACAGGTTCGTCGCCGAGGCCCAGCCGTACGCGGCCCAGAACAGCCCGGGCATGTCGTCCTTCTCGAGCTTGGCCAGCTCCGCGTCGAGCGTTGCGAAGTCGTCGGAAAACGCCGCGTCCTTGAGCGCCGGCTTGTTGAGCAGGCGAAACCCGTACTCGCGTCCACGCAGGTAGTGGATCTTGGCGCGGCGGACGATGTCCTCGATGCGCTCGTCCGGACCCTCGATCTTGGCGTGGTCGAGATCCCCCTCGAGAATTCCGAACGCGTACGAGTTGTAGCCCCGGGCGAGCAGCAGCAGCAGGTGCTCGTTGTCCGGCGACGAGACGAGGAAGGTCTCGAGGGTCTTCAGGCTCGCCGGGAAGGCGTGGCGCGCGAACTCGATGTCGGCCTCGCGGTCCATCGCGACCGACCCGTACTCGAGCATGCCGGCGGTGGTGTTTGCGGTCAGGCGGTTGAGGTTGCAGCCGAAACCGGCCGACAGGGCCAGGCAGGCGGCGGCCCAGCGGCCGGTTCGCTTCAGCATTGGTCGACGATGCTTCATCAGGCGGGCCCTCGCTCGAAACGCGCGCGAGTATCGCAGCGAGGGCCCGGCCGTGCAAACACCCACGTCGGACCACCGCACCACCGTTTTCGCCCTCGGCCGGCTTGTGTACAGTGCGGCGCCGATGCGACTGGATCTCAGCGCGGACCCGTGGGGCGTGGCCATGCTGGCCGCGGCGACCGTGCTCGCGCTCGGGCTCGTCATCGGGCTGCTCGCCCTCATCATGCGGACGTCCAAGCGCGCCGCCGGTTGGTTTTGTGGTCTGGGCAGCCTCGCGTTCTTGGTGACCGCGGCCGGCGGAACGTGGCAGCGCATCGAGGCCCACGACGCGGCGGCGAAGAAAGCCGCGGCCGAAGCGGCCAAGCCCGAGGGCAAGGTGCTGCAAGCACCCCCCGTTCCCGTCGACACCGCCGGTGCGGCCGTGGAGGCACCCGCCGGATCCAGCGGGGCGGCGGACGACGGCGTCACCGGCTCCGCCGGCAGTGACGGCGGCGAAGAGTCCGCTGGCACCGGCGACGCGCCCGCGAACACCGACGACGTGCCCGCCGACATCGTCGGCGACGTCCCGCCCGAGCTCGACGAGCCACCCGCCCCCACCCCGACGCCCGCCGTCGCGGTCGCGCCCGACTTCCCGTCCGGAAAAGAAGCCGGCAAGGCCGAGGCCGCCAAGCGGCTGCGCGACGCCAAGCAGATCGTCGACGAGGACAAGGACTGCCGCGACCCCGACAAGCTGCGCAGCACGTGGCTGTCGCTGTCGACGATCCCGCCCACGATCATGGCCGTGCAGGTCAAGGCGATGGCGCGCAAGGTCGAGGCGTGCCGACGCCGTCTCGTCGGCGGTCGACAGTGGAAGCTCCGCAAGGACCAGGTCGCCGCCCGCGACGCGTTCGCGACGACGCTCAAGCAGCGGCTCGCCGAAGAGAAGATCGGGCTGTGGATCAGCGTCTACGGAGCCGACCACGAAAAGCTCAACGCCGGCAGCAAGCAGCTCGACCAGGACCGGATCAAGAAGCTGCTCGACGACGGTCTGCGCGACGAGCTGCTCGAGCTCGGGTTCGTGCAGGCCTCGATCTCCGACGGCAAGAACATCACGCGCGAGGATCTGACGCCCAAGTCGGTCGCCGAGATGGTCGACGACGAGCTCGAGCCCTACGGGCTCGCCGACGTCCTGCGCCTCGGCGAGTAGCTCGCCAGATCCTCGTCAGCCGCCGCCGCTGCACGCGGGGCAGCTCGCGACGAGGCAGTTGATGACGGACTGATACAGGTTCGCGCCGTCGCCTCCCGCGTCGGCCAGACAACCGTCGAGACATGCCTGGTCGGTGCACGTGTTGGCACAGCCAACGACGGACACGCAGTCGGGGTCGTCGAAGCACGCGTTCGTTTCCGCGGCGCAGTCGTTGGTCTGGGCGCAGAACGAGCAGCTCTGGCAGTCGCCGGACATGTCGCACTCGGACGCGCCGGTCGATCCGCCCGTGTCGGCGCCGCTGCACTCGCAAGGCTCGTAGGCGGTCCCGTCCAGATTGCAGGTCTGGGCGCCGGCGATGCCGGTCGGGCAAAAACACGCGATCGCCATGCCCGGCACGCAGCCCATCGCCCCGCCCGTCCCCGTGCTCGCCGAGGATGCGGAGGTCGTGTCCCCGAACGTCCCCGCCGACATCGACCCGGTCGTGGTCGGCGCATCCGCGGCGTCGGAGGTCCGTCCACCGTCGGCGTCGGAGGTGCCGCCGGTCGTCCCGTCCCCGGACGGCGGCAACGAGGGCGGCGACGACGAGCAGGCCCACAGGCCGCACAGCGCCGCGATCGCTCCCCTTCGCATCGCGACGATGATATCGCAGCCGACCTCAGCCGGCGTCGACCAGCGCTTCGATCGCGCGACGGGTGTGCACGCGCAGCATCTGGCGTCGGTACGGTGCCTCGTAGGGTACGTTCTCCAGCGGCTTGCACTGCGCGTGCACCCGCGTGGCCACGGCAGTGGCGAACGCGGGGTCCGACAGCTTCAGACCCACGGCGTCGTCGAGCCGCGTCACCACGCGCGGCCGCGAGCCGAGCACGCCGACGACCGCAACGACGTCCTGCACCACCGAGGACACCGCGTCCTGGGCAAGGTCGATCCGCAGCGCGACCGACACGAGCGGGAAGTCGATGCTGCCGCGGACCGACCACTTGGAGTACGTCGCGCGGCGAGGGCCCTTGGGCAGCGGCACGCGTAGCTCGGTGCTGACCTCGCCGTCCTCGCGCGCCGTGTGCTGCGTGCCGTCGGCCGTGTAGAACGTCTCGAGCGCCAGCTCGCGCCGACCGTTGGGGCCTACCTGCACGATCGTGGCGCCGAGGCTGATCAGCACCGGGACGCAGTCGCTGCTCATCGCCGCCACGCACAGCTTGCCGCCGGGGACCACGTGGCACACGTCGCCCTCGGACTTGAGGCAGCCACCGATCGCCGAGCGCCAGAAGTCGGTCTGGTTGACGTAGCGGCAGCGCGTGTCGAGGTTCACGTTGCCGCCGATCGTGCCCATGTTGCGGATGAGCGGGCTGGCGACGAGGCCGGCGGCCTGCGAAAGGCTCGGAAAGTGCTCGCGCACACGCGGGTGCTCGCTGACCTCGGTCAGCGTCATGCCGGCACCGATCCGCAGCACGTCACCGTCGACGTCGATCGTGCGCAGCTCGGCGACGCGACCGAGATCGACGAGCACGGGCGGCCGATCGAGGCGGTGCTTGAGGTTGGGCAGGATGTCCGTGCCGCCGGCGACGAGCCGCGCGCCCGGGGTCTGCAGCGCTGCGACGACGCCGTCGACCGTCGTCGGCGAGACCATGTCGAATCGGGGAAGGCGAAGCATCAGGCGGTCCTCCGGGCGGCACCCTTGTGCGGGGCGAGCTCGCCGGCCGCCTCGGCGGCACGACGAGCCTCCAGCGCCGCGAGCACCTTCGGCGGCGAAAACGGCAGCGTGTCCATGCGAACGCCGACCGCGTCGTAGATCGCGTTGGCGATCGCCGGAATCGACGGATGCAGCGGCCCCTCCCCCGCCTCCTTGGCGCCGTAGGGGCCCTGGGCCTCGTGCGCCTCGACGATGAGGCTGTGCAGCTCGGGCGTGTCGACGAACGTGGGGATCCGGTAGTCGAGCAGACTCGGCCCGGGATGCACGCCGTTGTGGCCCGGGTCGACGATGTGCTGCTCCATGATCGCCTCGGCAAAGCCCATGTACGCCGAGCCTTCCATCTGGCCCTCGACGATGCGTCGCGACAGCGCGCGGCCACAGTCGTGCGCGACCCAGATCGTCTTGACGTCGACGACCCCCGTCTCCTCGTCGACGTCGACCTCGGCGACATGCGCGGTGAAGCTATAGGCCGGTGACGCGCCGATCGTTCCGCCGCGGTAGTCGCCGTGGCGATCCTTGGGCGTGTTGTACGAGCCGACCTCGCCGAGCAGACCGTGGTCCTCCTCGGCCCACACGAACGCCTGGGCGCTGGGCACGTTGCGTTCGGGGTCGTCGCCGTCGATCGCCATGCCCTGGGCGAGCACCACCCGCTTGGGGCTGACCTCCCAGCGCTTGGCCACCGCTTCGCAGACCTTCTTGCGCAGCTTGCCCGCCGCCTGCAGACAAGCGTTGCCGACCATCAGGGTGATCCGTGAGCTGTAGGCGCCCAGGTCGACCGGACACAGGTCCGTGTCGGCCGACAGCACGCGAATGTCGTCGAGTGGGATGCCGAGCTCCTCGGACACGATGACGGCGAGCATCGTGTTGGATCCCTGACCGATGTCGTTGGCGCCCGAGAACACGCGCGCCCGACCGGAACGGTCCAGACAAACCTGCACCGCCGCCTGCGGCATGTCGTTGGGGTAGATCGGGTAGTTGGTCCCCGAGATGTAGGTCGAGCCCGCGACGCCCAGGCCTCGCCCGTACGGCAGGCTCCCGCGACGCGTCTTCCAGTCCGACGCCGCCTCTACCTTGGCGAGGCACTCGAGAAAACCGTTGGAGCCGATCTGGAACTCGTTGACCGTCTTGGCGCCGGCGCCCATGTCGTTGCGACGCCGCAGCTCGATCGGATCCAGGCCGAGCTGTACCGCCGCCTTGTCCAGCTGCACCTCGAGCGAAAATCGCGGCTGCACGCTGCCGTGACCGCGCTTGGGTCCGCACGCCGGCTTGTTGGTGTAGGCGCGTCGGCTCAGGAAACGATACGCGCCGAACTCGTACGGCGCGCACAGCAGCTGCCCCGAGTAGTACGTGGTGACCAGGCCGAACGAGGAGTACGCCCCACCGTCGAGCACGGTGTTGGCGTCCACGCCGGTGATCTTGCCATCGGCGGTGAAGCCCGTGCGGTACTTCATCTTCATCGGGTGACGCCCGCGGTGGCTGTAGAACACTTCCTCGCGGGTGTAGAGGATCTTCACCGGCCGTCCGGTGATCTGCGCGAGCTTGGCGACGCAGAACTCGAGGTCGAAGGGCTCGCTCTTGCCGCCGAACGCCCCACCCAGCGGCGGCTGGATGACCCGGATTCGGTTGGCCGGCATCTCGAGCACCTTGGCGAGCTCGCGGTGCAGGTAGTGGCTGACCTGCGTGGCCGACCAGACCGTGAGCAGGCCGTTGGGCTCGACGTGCGCGACGGCGCAGTGCGGCTCGATCGCGGCGTGGGTCGTGCCCTCGAAGAAGTACTCGCCCTCGACGACGAGGTCGGCCTTCGCCAACGCCGCTTCGACGTCGCCGAACTCGAGCAGCACCTTCTTGGAGAGGTTGCCGGTGCGCGCGTAGGGATTGATCGGGTTGTCCCGGCTCTGGGCCAGCGACTCCTCCGGATCGAACAACGGCTGCAGCACCTCGTACTCGATCTCGATCGCGCCGAGGGCATCGATGGCCGTGTCCTCGTCGATCGCCGCGACGGCCGCGACACCATCGCCCACGTACAGCGCCTTCTCGACGCACAGCGCGGTCTCGTCGGGTGTCCACGGGATGATGCCGTACGGTGTTGGCATGTCCGCGCCGGTGACGACGGCGAACACGCCGTCCATCGCCATCGCCTTGGACACGTCGATCGACACGATGCGCGCGTGGGGATGCGGGCTGCGCTTGATCTTGCCGTGGAGCATGCCCGGCAGTTTGATGTCGTCGGTGTAGCGGGTGACCCCGCGCATCCGCTCCATCGCGTCGACCTTGCGGTGCGACTTGCCGATCTGCCACGCCTCGCGTTTTTCGTCGCTCACTGGGCGGCCTCCTCGGTGGCGGACGTGTCGTCGGTTTCGGCCGCCTGGGGCCGACTGGCGTCGACGACGGCGTCGATGATCTTCGTGTAGCCGGTGCAGCGACACAGGTTGCCGGCGAGCGCCTCGCGAACCTGCGTGCGGGTGACCTCGCCGCCGACCTTGCGCAGCAGCGCTTCGGCGCTCATCAGGATGCCGGGCGTACAAAACCCGCACTGCGCCGCGTCCCAGCGATCGAACGCGTCCTGCAGCGGATGACAGCCACCGTGCGCGGCGCCCAGGCCCTCCACGGTGGTGATCTCCCTGCCCTCGGCGTGCAGCGCCAGCGTGATGCACGAAAGGCGCGGCACGCCGTCGATCTGCACCGTGCAGGCCCCACAGTCGCCCTTGTCGCAGCCCTGCTTGGAGCCGATCAGATCGAGCTGGTAGCGCAGCATTTCGAGCAGCGTTCGGTGGGGCTGGACGGCGAGCTGCACCACTTCCCCGTTGACCATGCACGACACAAGTCGCGCGCTCGGCTCGTTCGCGGACGGATCCGACATCGCCGCTAGCATCCCGCTCGGCGCCGCGTGGGCGCAAGCGGTGCGGCTGCGACGCGATTGGGTCGCCTCACGCGACGCCGTCGCCGCGCGCCAAAAGGTGTGCGGAAGCTCGCGACGGCGTGGTACTCGATCGGCGCCGATGGACGCCAAGCCCTCCGATTCCCGCACGACCTGGGACGAGTACTTCATGAACATCGCCCGCGAGGTGGCGACGCGGGCCACTTGCGCGCGCAAGCACGTGGGGGCGGTCATCGTGCGGGACCGAACGATCCTGTCGACGGGCTACAACGGATCGATCCGCGGCACCGACCACTGCGACGACGCCGGCCACATGATGGAAGACGGCCACTGCGTGCGCACGATCCACGCGGAGATGAACGCGATCATCCAGGCGGCCAAGAACGGCACGGCGATCGAGGGCGCCTCGATCTACGTGACCGCCTCGCCGTGCTGGAACTGCTTCAAGGCGATCGCCAACGCGGGCCTGCACCGGATCTGCTTCGGCGAGTTCTACCGAGACCAACGCATCTTCGACGTCGCCACCGCCCTCGGCATCGAGCTGGTCGACCTGTCGGCGTCCACGACCCCTCCGCAGTAACGCCCGTGGTATGCAGGTCGGGATGGTGCCTCGCCGCACGGTCGGACTCCTCGCGCTGTCGCTGAGCGCGTGCGTGGTCCACCGGGGCCCGTCTTGGGAGCGCGCGCCCGAGCTGCCGCAGGCCTCGGGCGAGTTCGCGATCGTCGTCGTCGGCAACCCCGGGGCCCCGGGACGACACGCGCGACACGTCGCCGGGCAGGTGGCCGAGGTGCTGGCGGGCGAGCGGGCCGCCGGGCGCAAGGCGACGGTGCTGTGGCTCGGCGACCTCGTGATGCCCGAGCATCCCGACCGCGGCGAGCGCTGCGCGAGCGTCGAGGGGGCGTGGTCGCGCGAAGGCTCGCAGGACCTCGCCCAGACCGTGCGCGAACACGTGTCCGCGGGCGGGGCCAGCTACGCGGTGCTCGGTCCCGACGACCGACGCTGCGGGCTCGACGAGGCGCTGCGCCAGTCCGGCGACGGACCGCATCCGTGGCAGATGCCCGACGATCACTACGTCGTGCGCGTCGCCGCCGACGGCTCGACCGCCGTCGTGTCCACCTGTGACGACGCGGGCTGCCGCGTGCGCCCGGCCCCGGCGGACGCGCGGCTGGATCTCGTGATCGTCGACGCCACGGTGTGGACCGACCCCGCCCCTTCGGGTCCGGCGCGCGCCCGGGCGGAGGCCAGTCAGCATCGCCTCGAGCAGCTCGTCGACGCGGCGACGATCGGCGAGGGCCCACCACGCATCCTCGTCAGCGCGGTGCCGGTCGAGACCGCCGGCATGCACGGTCACGGCGGCCGCGGCTCGCAGGCGACCTGGCACAACCTGCCGCCGGCCCTCGCCGCCGCGCTGTCACGCGGCGCGTTCGCGGGCAGCATCGGCGCCTACGACCGAGCGCTGTCGGCCAGCGCCGACATCAGCGACGCGATCCGACGCTCCGATGCTCATTGGGTACAGCGACCGATCTTTCAGGTCGTGTCCGGCTCGGCCTCGTGGCCCGACGCGCGCGCCGCCGCGGCAGGCCGGCGCCTGGAGTACTTCCGCGGCAACGCGTACCGCCCCGAGGTCTACAGCGACCACGCCGGCTTCGTCGTGCTGCACTCGCGCAGCGAGGACACGCTCGGTGCCGATCTGTGGGCCCGTCGGCACGGCAAGTGGCAACGTCAGCAGGTCGGCCTCGCGCTGCGCCCCGCCCCGCACCCGAAGACGACCGCCTCGCCGATCACGGCGCCGTGCTTGCGCTGCGACCCGGTGCCGGGCTCCCACCGACCGTAGACGGTCGGCGTGGCGGCATCGCGGGGGCGACCGCGCTCCGACCCGTCGGCCGCAGCGGCGCGGCCGGGCGATCCCCGACGCGAGCCGCTCGACCTCGCCGCGGCGGCTATCCGCCTTGGCAATCGTTGGGCGGCATCGCGGCGATCCACTCGGTGATCAGCTGCACGCCGAAGTCGTCCGACAGCAGCGTGGGCACCTCCGGCATCTTGATCTCCGGATCGGTGCTCGCCATGCGAAAGACGACGATGCTCTCTTCGGGAGAGCCGGGCACGATGTCGAGAGGACGCCCGCCGGCGCCGGGGCCGGCGGCCGCGGGGACCTTGCAGACGCCGAAGCTGAGCGGATCGGTCTCCCACTGCAGGAACTTCAGCCCGCTCGCGCCGCCGCCTCCACCGGGTCGATGGCAGTGGGAGCAGTTGCCGTGCAAGTACGCCCGCGCGCGCGCGTCGAGGTCGGCGTCGCCGGCCGGGTCCACGAACGCCGGCAACGAGGACGGGTCGGGCATGGCGCCCGCGATCGCCCCTTGATCGGCGAGCCAGGTCATCTGGTTGACCGCCTCGCCGTCACGCTCCACCTGCTTGTTGAGCTGGTGCGTGGTGATGCCGAGCAACCGCAGCTCGTCGTCGCGCTCGTGGCAGCTGCCGCACGCGTTCTCGTCCGGCACCAGATACAGCTGCTCGTGCGTGCCCCCCTCGGGGTCGGCCACGTTCACGGTCACGTCCGCGCCGGCCCGCAGGTACTCGCCCTCGGTCTGGGCTTCGTCCCACTGGTAGATGTGCGACTTCCACTCGCCCGAATCGGTGTGCTGCAGCAGGCGCGTCTCGATGATCCGGTCCTCTTCGCCCGTGTCGAAGT
>CALBMM010000305.1 GCA_937896535.1 uncultured Pseudomonadota bacterium | reverse complement strand
GGCGACGCTGACGGCGTTTATCCACTCAGAATTACCCGGTCGGAGGACTAGCGGCCTCGGCGACCCCTCTCGAGCAACCGTGCGCCCGGTCTAAAAGGACCCGGCGTACGCCGTCTCGGGGATCTCCGACAGCGCGTCGCCGAGCTGCGCCTCGAGCAGGCCCGCGAGCTTGGCCCGCTCGCCTTCGAGACGCTCTTCGGCTGCAGCGGCCTCCGCCAACGTGTCGTACTCCCAGCGCGCCCGCTCGATCTTCACCGCCGGCGCGGGCTGGTACGAAAGCAGCGGCCACACGTAGCGCTCGAGCGCGTGCTCGGGGGAGTCGGCGAGGCGCCACCGGTTGGTCAGGTTGAAGCGGTCGGCCGACTCCAGCGCCGCGCAAAGGCGCGAGCCCACGAGCTCCATCACCACCGCGCGCGCCTCGAGCAACCGTGACTGCACGCCGAAGGCGTCGAGGCGCTCGAGCCGGTCGGTCGGAGGGTAGCGCTCGTCGCCGCGGCGGAACGCCAGCCACGACATGAACTCGTGGGAGTGCCGCCACACCAGCCGCTGCGCCTCGATGCGCATGACCATCTTCGCCAGGCGCGACGAGTGCTTCTTGGTCATCTCGGTCGCGATTTCGTTCATCTGCTCGCGAGCCTCGCGGTCGAACGCCGACAGCGACGCCCCCGAGTTGTGCTCGTCGAGCACCGACAGCGCCATGGCGACGCCGAGCCCGACGTGTCCGGCCAGCTGCACGGTCGTGTGGATCATCTGGTCGTACAGGCTGGTCATGACCAGCCGCTTGCCCTCCTCGTCGAGGGAATCGACCTGGCCGAGCGCTTCCTTCTTGAGCGTGGTCAGAGCACCGCGGAGGCTTTGCACATCGCTGTCGAGGTCGGGCGTGCGAACTTGAGCGAGGAACGACTCTCGGGCGCGCATCGGCCAGGACAATATGCGACAGGTGCGGCCTTTGCGTCGAGCGCAGCGCACAATGCGCTACAGACCCGTTCGTGCGACCATGCGTTGTCATCGGCTCGCAGCTGCCGAAACGAGGTCCGATGCCCCGGTCCGCGCCCACCCGATATGCCCTGCTTTCGTCTCTGATCGTCTCTGCGCTCGCGTGCAAGGGCGAGCCGGCGGCCGACACTGAACAGAAAACGCCCGAATCCTCGGATCCGAGCGACACCGCCGGTCCCACCGACGAAGCCGCCGCGGCGGCCAAGGTCGTCGCGATCAGCGGCCCCGGTGGGCTCACCTCGCCGACGCTCGCCCCGGGCACGTTCCTGGGCAAGGGCGGGCAGCTGACCGAAGGGCAATCGGTCGAGACGCCGCGGGGCACGCTGGCCGAGCTCGAGCTGCGCGACGGCACGCGCGTGCGGCTCAACGAGAGCACGGCGATCAAGCTGCCGTCGGCCGTCGGCGAGGCGCTGACCCTGACGCGCGGCGAGGTCGACGTCGTCGCGGCCCCCGGCGAGTCGGACGAGGCGCTGCGCATCGCCGCCGGCGACGAGACGCTCGTGATCGAGTCCGGCGAGGCGTCGGCCCGCAATACCGGCAGCACGCGCCGCTACGCCGTCGTCTTCGGCGCGGCCAAGGTCGTCACCCCGTCCAAGACCGTCGAGCTCGGCGCCGGCGCGTCGATCGAAGCGCCGCTGCCCGCCGACGTCCCCGAGCCCAAGCCCGAGCTGAGCCTGGCGCCGCTGCGGGACACGAGCTGGTCGCAGACGTTCGCCGCCGCCGCCCGCATGGCCGACACCGTGCCTCGCGGGATCGGCAGCCTGACCGCGCGTCGCCCCGGCGCCAGCGAGGAATCGCAGAAGCGACTGCGGCTGACCGACCAGGCGATCACGGTCAACATCACGGGCCGCGTCGCGCACACCGAGGTGGAGCAGGCCTTCTTCAACGACGAAAGCGCGGTGCTCGAGGGCATCTACCGCTTCCCGCTGCCCTCGGACGGATCGGTGTCCGGCCTGTCGCTGCTCGTCGGCAACCGTTGGATGGACGGCGAGATCGTGGAGAAGGAGCGCGGTCGCGCGATCTTCAAGGAGATCGTCGACGCCACGATCCCCCGCGACCCCGCGCTGCTCGAGTGGGAGCAGGGCAACATCTTCAAGCTTCGGATCTTCCCCATTCCCGGTCGAGGCGAGCGCAAGATCAAGCTGTCGTACACGCAGGTGATGCCGGTCGTCGGCGACAATCTGCGCTATCGCTTCCCTCTCGCCGGCTCCGGTGCCGGCGGCACCGAGATCGAAAACTTCGCGTTCACGGTCAACGTGGACCGCGGCGAGCTCGACGACAGCCAGGTGGAGGCGATCGGAACGCCGATGCTGGACCTCGACCGCAGCGAGCAAGGCGACGTCGTCACGCTCGCGACCAAGGTCGACCACTTCGTGCCCAGCTACGACCTCGGTGTCGACATCCCGCTGCCCGAGGACGCGCAGCGGACCCACGTGGCCACGCACCTCGACAAGGACGGTCAGGCCTACTTCATGGTCACCATGCGGCCCGACTGGGAGATGGAGCCGCCCAAGGGCGCGACGCACTACGCGTTCGTCGTCGATCGGAGCCACTCGGTCGCCCCGGAGCTGTGGACCCTCGCGCGCGGCGTGGTCGAGGCGATGACCGCCAACATGGATCCCGACGACCGGCTCACCGTGCTCGCCTGCGACACCGCGTGCGACGTGATGGGCGGCGGGATGCGGCGGCCCGAGCCGGCGACCACGTCCGACGTCGAAGCGTTCCTCGCCGACCAGGACCTCGCGGGGGCCTCCGACATCGGCGGCATGCTCAGCGAAGCGGGCTTGCTCCTCGATGCCGAGGGCGCCGCGGCCCAGCAGGTCATCGTCTACCTCGGCGACGGCGCGCCCAGCTCGGGCGAGCTCGCGGCCGACAAGCTCGCCAAGCTCGTGCGCGACCCGCTGCGCAGCTCTCGGGTGATGGCGGTGGCGATGGGCGCCCGCTCCGATCTGACCACGCTCGGCGCCATCGTGGAGGCGACCGGCGGTGACCTGGTGCGGGTCGACGCCCGCGACGACGCCACCCAGCTCGTGCGCGAGCTGCAGCTGCGCGGCCAGGTTCCCGTGGCGCGCGAGCTCGAGGTCGACGTGCCCGACGGCATGACCGCCGTGCGCATGCTCGACCGCGCCGGCCTGCGCGAAGGCGACTCGGTCATCCTCACCGGCAAGCTGCGACACCCCGTCGACGGCGAGGTGGTCGTGCGTGCCCGCGGCCCACGGGGGCCGGTCGAGGCGAAGTTTCCGGTGAAGATGACCGCCGATCGCAGCTCGCCGCGCCAGCACCGTCATCTGCCGCGTACGTGGGCCGCCCAGCAGATCGCCCATCTGACGAAGTCCGACGGCTTCGGCGCTCGCGACGAGATCATCGACCTGTCCAAGCAGTACACGGTGATGTCGCGCTTCACCTCGCTCATCGTCCTCGAAAGCGATGCGATGTTCCGCGAGTTCAACGTCGTGCGCGCCGCCAAGAACACCGACAAATGGGACGGCAAGGTCGACACGGAGGTCGCCGAGGAGGAAGGCACCGAAGACGAGAAGACCGAGCCGGCCTCGGAGATCGCCAGCGGTACCGACGATCTCGCCAAGCGCGAGGTGTCGCGCAACAAGGACGCCGACGACCGCACCGCGGAGCTCGGCAATACGCGGAGCGGCCCCACCGGCAGCGCGAGCACGACGGCCACGCCGACCGTCCCCGACGACGACCCGCTCGCGGGCTTCGATCCGGCCCCGCCGCCGCCGGCTCAGCCGGCTCCGGAACCCGAGCCCTCCTTCGAATCGCCGGCGCGCGACATCGACGACGTGCTCGCCGACGAGGACGATGACGCGGGCGACGACGACTTCTTCGCGGCCGAGGAGCGCCGCACCGGCGGTGGCGGTGCCGCCCCGGCCACGAAGAAGCCGAGTGCACCCGCCAAGACGAGCTCGACCTCCACGCCTCGGCCCAAGCAGGACAAAAAGCGCAAGGCCGCCGACGTCCCGTTCGACGACGGGCCGGCTTTCCCCGGTGGTGTCGTCGGGGGCGACGTCGGGGAATGGGGCGGCGGGCGTTCGAGCCGACGCTTCCGCCCACCGGTCCGACGCCTGACGACCACGGTCGTGTCCGGCCCCGACGGCGGCGCGCTGCGTCAGGTCGACGACCGTGCGCGCATCGTCGCCGCCGATCCGACCCGCCGCACCCCGCACGGTCAGCTCGTACGCTCGGCGATTCGGGCCGGGCACGCCGACTCGGTGGAGTTCGCCCGCGCGTGGGCCGAGGTCGATCCGGACCACGGGCCCGCCCTGACCTCGCTGGCCGACATGCTGGCGAGCGAGGGCGACCCGATGGCGCTGCGCGCCTACGAGAGCGCCGTCGAAGTGCGACCGTTCGATCGCCAGACGCACGAGTCGCTCGCCCAGGCGTTCGCGACCAAGGGTGACCACGTGCGCTCCTGCAGTCACCTCCGCGCGATCGTCAGCATCGATCCGGCGAAGGCCGAGCACCACGCCGACCTCGCGCGCTGCCTGCATCGGGCGGGACGACTGCGCGAGGCTCGTGACGCGGCCGCAGACGGACATGCGCGCGCCAAGTCCGGCTCGAGCAAGCTGCTGAGCACCGTCGACGCCGAGCTCGCGGCCGGCACGCCCACCCCGGCCGTGTCCCTGCCCGGCGGCGGTCAGCTGCGTGCGACCCTGACCTGGGCCGGCGGCGACGACCTCGACATCGTGGTAGTCGACGCCAAGGGCCGACGGCTGTCGGCGATGCGCCCGGACCGACAGCTCACGGTCCTCGAGTCGCCCGGCCACGAGGAGCTCGTGATGCCGAAGGTCCACAAGAGCGTCTTCATCGAGGTCACCCGCAACGGCGTGCCCGTCGACGACGGCCGACGCCGCTCCCCGGTGAGCGCGACCCTGACGCTCAAGACCGGCAGCACCACCAAGACGATCCCGGTCGAGCTGACCGGCGGCACGGTGCGGCTGGCGAAGGTGGCGTGGAAGACCTCCGGCGGCGGCTGGAGGTAGATCCGCGGCGCGCCGTCACATCGACGAGTGCGCCGCGAGCCAACGGTCGGCGTCCTGAATCTGGATCCTGAAGGCGGCCCCCGCCCGCTGCCAGATCCGCTTGGCCGCTTCGGCGTGGTCGCGCGCGGTCGAGTGCCGCCCGCGCTGCCAGGCGATCTCGGCCCGCATCATCTCCACGCGTCCCTCGAACTCGGTGGTGCCGTGGCCTCGGGCGAGCAGCTCGTCGACGCGGCTCGCGGCTTCCTCGGCGCGCTCGATGTCCCCGGCCGCGGCCGAGCAGCGCGCGGAGCCGGACAGAATCCGCGTCAGGCTCGCGTCCGGCTCGATGGCGAGGTCGGCCCTGATCCCGAGGGCCTTGCCGTACGAGCGGCGCGCCTGCTCGCAGTCGGCGAGCAGCATCCACATGTCGCCGACGTTCGCGGCCGCTTCGGCCACGGCCACGTGCGCGGGTCCGTGACGTGCCTCGAGCCACGCGAGTGCCTCGCGATGGTGCGCGAGCGCGGCCTGAGCGTCGCCACGCGCCAGCTCGACCCCGCCCCAT
>CALBMM010000304.1 GCA_937896535.1 uncultured Pseudomonadota bacterium | reverse complement strand
GCCCGGCGCTCATGCCGTTCAGCGAGGATTTGAACGGATGGCTCGGCGACCACCGACGGGGCCTCCTCGGGCCAGAACACGACGGAGGTCGACAGCTCCGGCGGCGGCGAGTGCCCCCCCAACGCCGTGTACGCGGTGCCGGGATGCGAGCCGGCGCCGCCCTACACGGTCGAGGTGACCGAAGAGGGTTGCTACGAGGTCTGCGAAGGCGGCGACTCGACCCAGTGCAACGAAGGCGCGTGCGTGCAGGCGTGGATCGACCCGTGCCACGGTGCCGCGTGCGATGCATGTGGGAGCGAGAGTTGGATCTGCATGGCCGGCGAGCCGCTGACGCCCGGCTTCGAACAGACGCTCTCGGGGCACGACGGCTGCGGCGCGTCGTCGTTTTCGGTCGGTGCGTTCGCGATGGACGGCAATACGATGCTGACCGTCTCCGTCGGCGCGGACCTGACCACCATGGCGCAGGACACCGGCATGACGCAGCAGCAGACCTTCGACCTCCCCAGCATGGAGGCGGGTGTCCGGGCGTCGCTCGGACCCGGGGTGGCCGGCAACTTCTGCAATGACGCCCCGGTCGGCACCGCGTTGCGCGTCTACGAAGGAATCTCGGGCACGGTCGACGTCACCGTCGAGCCGCCGGCGATGGGGTCGGGCTCCGAGGACCAGGGCATCGCGACCATCGTGCTGACGAACGTCGTGCTGCAGCAGACCTCGGGCATCGGCGACACGGTCGATCTGCCGAGCTACACCTTCGAGTCGGTCGCGATCTGGTGCTGTCCGGGCTGAGCCGGCGCGAAAGCGAGCTGTCACCGCGATCGCTGGCGTGGCCGCGACGATCGGTGACACCATCGTTTCGATGCATCGCGCGGCCGTGTATGGGCTCTCGATCCTCTTCGCGGTCGCGTGCGGCAAGCAGGCCGACGCGCCGCCGCCGACCACGACCCCCGACGACGTCGAGGACGACGAGCCCGAGGACGGTACCTTCGAGTTCGTTTCGACCGAGCGCAACGCTCAGACCGAGGAGGCGCCGAAGGAGCAGGCCAAGGAGGCCTTCGAGGGTGACCCCGTCGTGACCTCCGCCCCGCAGGCCCACGACGTGGCCGACGCCGCCGTCGCCGATCGCCTCAACCCCAAACAGCAGTGGATCCAGTCTCCGGTGATGCCGACGAAGTGGCCGGGCGTGGACCGCCACGTCAACGTGTACTTCTTTCCCATGGCGGCCAACCCGAACAGCCTGACCAGCTTCCAGCTGTTCTCACCGCAGTACGTGGTGACGGTCTCCCTCGACGACGGCACCGGCGAGGTCACCGAGCTCAAGAAGCGCAAGCTCGGGATGATCGCCGACACGCGCCCCAGCCGACTCGAGCGGCAGGAGCGAGAGATGGCCGAGGCCGCGCTCGTGCACTACCTGCTGACGGGCAACCCGCACGAGGGCGAGAACTCGTTTTGGGGCTACCTCAAGTACTTTCACGAGCATCCCAAGCTCGGCAAAGAGATGAAGCGCAGCCACCCTGCGTTCACGACCTGGCTCGAAAAGCGCAAGGGCTTCGAGTAGCGGCGCGCGGTCAATCGCTGCCGGTGGGAAACTCCACCGGCGGGAGCTCGCGGGTGTCGCGGACGCGAGGGGATGCGCCCCCGACCGCCGGCAATGGTCGCGTGTCGGCGTTGGCCGCCGCGCGAGGGCTCGGCCGCACGATCCGCAGGCGGCCGACGATCGCCGTCGGCGGCAACGGCGTGCGCAGGATCAGATCGACCTTGATGACCTCGTCCGCACACTGCGCCTGCGCGCACAGCAGCGCGGTGAATGTAGTCGGGTGCAGCACCTTGCTCCACTCGAGCAACCAAATCCCCGAGCGCCCCGCGAGCTCGGCCTCGGCCACGAGCGCCGCGACACCTCGAGATTGCAGCGCTTCGAGGGCCGCCGGCACCGAATCGACGACGGACGCGGCGAGGTCGGCCGCGTCGATGCTGTCGGCGAGCGCGTCCCGAAAGCGGGACGCGCGGGCTGCGATCATGACGAGTGGGCGCATCGTCCGATCCCCGGCGGAACCAACCGAGTATGGCGCGCGGCATCGAGCCCGCCAGATCTTTCGACGGGCCGTGTCGGCGCCGACGATCACCTACTCGCCCGCACCCGGACGAGGAGCTGGACGCGGACGGGTCTACGCGACCGCCGCCAGGCGGGCGTCGGCGTCGGCCGGCCAGTCCACGTACGGGTACCGGAAGCCTCCGCCGAGCGCGAACTGCAGCAGCGGGTACGCGTACTTGGAAAACGGCACCGGCGACTCGCCGAGCTCCTCGCACACGCGCGAGTTGTCGAACACGGTGTTGTAGACCAGGTAAGGCCAAAACACCTTCATCAGCGAAGCCGCGGGGGCAATGCCGTACTTGCGAGGCGTGTACATCGCGGCCTCGACCGCCGTCGAGAACATCCGCCCCAGGCCCGGCGCGAACCGAATGAACGGCTTGTGGCCCGCCGCCTTCAGCGAGTCGGTGATCTGCCGGTACGTCATCGAGGCGCGGCCGGAGCTGAGATGGTACGCGTCGTACTTCGGATCGTCCTTTTGGTGGATCCGGTAGATCGCCTTGCCCACGAAATCGGCCGGGCAGATGTCGACCTGCCAGTCGGGCTCGAGCGGGATGACCCGCATCTGGGCGAGCGCGGCGAAGGCCCGCACCATGTCGAACTGCGTGGTCTCGGCGTGCCGGCTGTCGCCGAGCACGATCGATGGTCGGAAGACCGTGATCGGCACCTCGGGCAGCAGCTCGTGGACCATGTGCTCGCAGAACTTCTTCGTGCGCGCGTACGGGTCGTAGTCGGATCGGTTCCAGTCGATCGCTTCGGCCTCGTGCACCACCTCGTCGCTGCGCTCGCCGGCGACCGCCACCGTGGAGACGTCGGAGAAGCGCCGAATGCCGTGGTGGTCCTGGGCGTCGCGGGCGATCTTGAGCACCGACAGCGTGCCGCGCAGGTTGACGTTGAAGCAGGCCTTGGAGGACTTGCGGTTGAGCGAGGCCGCGACGTGCAGCACCGAGTCCGTCGACTTGACCAGCTTGTCGCGCGCGGCGGCGTCGAGCCCGAGATCGGGTGAGGTGAGGTCGCCGAGGTAGACGTCGAACCGAGGCAGATGCCGCGCGAACCTGTCGAAGTCCATGTGCATCTGCAGCGACTTCCACAGCCGCTTGTGCGCATCTTCGACCGTCTTGGCCCGCACCAACACCGCGATGCGGTCGTCGTATTCCTCGAGAAGACCAGTGGCGACGTACGAGCCGATGTAGCCCGTCACGCCCGTCATGAAGATCGCCATGCTTCGCTACGTTCCCGTGTCGTTGGCCGCGGCCGCGGTCTCTTCCGGCACGTCGATCATCCGGAATGGATGGGCCGGCTCGTAGATTTCCTTGTCCTTGTTCTCGTACTGCGGGAAGCACCAGCGCCGCAGTCCGGGCATGTGGACGTCGAGCCAGTACCGTCGCCAGTCGATGTCCTCGACGCGGAAGTGGAACTCAGGCTCCGCCACGTCGTGGCGGTCGACCGCCCGGCACTCGAACACGAGGAAATTGTCGTGCGTGAAGGGCTGAAACAGGTCGAGGACTTCCTCGATCTGCCGCAGCTTGCGGTTGGCCGACCCCGTGGTCTTGGCCAGATCGTCGGCGGCATCGCGCACCTCCGACGGTAGTTTCTCGGGCAGTCCGTGGGTCAGGTAGCGATTGACCTGCTTGATGACCCGACGAATGTTGCCGATCTTGAGGATGTGCTCGGGCTCCTCGGCCCGGGCGTCCCAGCGCGACAAGACCAGCTGCTCGATCGCCCCTTCGCCGTGATCGCGCAGGTGGCGACGGTGGCCGAGGGCCGACAGCTCGGTGAGCCGGTCGATGGGCAGGAAGTTCCGGTCCGACGAACCGCACTGATACACGGGCGCATGCTCGCCCCGCAGCAGCGCGGCGGAGGCGATGAGCAGCGCCTTGCAGACCTCGTCGACGGGGATGACGTCGAGCGGATTGCCCGCCTTGGCCGGCACGTGGCGAAACCACGTCTGCGCCAGGTACACGAGCGGCCCCGAGGTGTTGAAGCCCTCGTTCCAGCCGGGAAACGGGTACTCGATCGCGCTCTCGACGATCGCCGGACGGAAGATCGTCAGCGGCAGCTCGTCGGCCCGCTCCGACAGCAGCATCTCGGCGAGCGCCTTGGTGTACGTGTACGTGTTGGGCCAGCCGAGCTCTTTGGCGCGCTCGGTGCCGGCGAGCGACATCATCTCGCGCAGGCGCTTGCGCTTGAGCCGGCCGACCATGTCGCGGATGCGTCGCTCGTTGGCCTCGTAGCCGCGCTCGGACAGTCGCGCGATCACGTCCTTGTGCAGATGCGCTTCGGTCTCGGCCGACTCGTTCTCCGCCTCGGTGCGCTCGATGATCCGGCGCATGTTCTCGTACTCTTCGTGCGCGGAGATCTCGGTGCCGTTGGGCGAGCGGTTCGGCTCGACCTGCTCGCGGACGAAGCCGTCGCGCATCCCCGCCACGTAGCAGGTGGAGATGTGCACGAGCCGCGCGTGGTCGCACGACTGGGCGAAGTTGGCCACGTGCACGCCGCCGTCGACGTTGGTGCCGGCGGCCAGGCGAAGGTCGGGGTTGAAGTCGACCAGGCCCGCGAAGTTGACGACGAGGTCGAGCTTGCCGTGCAGGCGCCTGGCCGTCTCGGGATCGATGCCCAGGTCCGGCAGCGACACGTCGCCCCCGATGACCTCGACGCGGCGCGAGATGTACTCGGAGGTCTTGTCACCGAGGGTCTCGTGCAGCGTTCTGAAGACGTAGCCCTCGTTGACCATCTTCTCGAAGCGCTCGTCGGCGCTGCGGCCCTTGCCGCGCAGCAGCACGTAGATCCGCCCCACGTCGGGGATCCGCTGCAGCACCATCGCGAGCCAGACCTTGCCGACGAAGCCCGAGCCCCCCACGAGCATGATGTGGCGGCCCGCGAACGTCTCGCGGATCGAAAACTGCGAACCTTGGGTCTGCGCGTTCACGCCGTGTAGTCCATGACCGGCCAGTCGGCCTCCTTGGCCGCCTTGCGCAGGGTGAAGTCGGGGTTGACCACGCACGGCTTGCCCACTGCCGAAAGCAGCAGCAGGTCCGGCGCGTGACCGGCGTACGCGATCGACCCTTCGAGGTCGATGCCGTGCTCGGCCGCGTACGACGTCAGCCAGCGCCCGCCCTCGTACCCGCCGATGACGGGGTCGAGCAGACGACCGGTGGCCTTCAGGTCCTTGATCTCGAGTCGGTTGCACACCAGGTCGTCGACGCCACGAATGTGGTGGTCGACGAGCGGTCGCATGATCGGCTCGATGCCCTCGGACATCACCACGACGCGGTGACCGTCCTTGCGGGCCTTGCGGATGAGCTCGAGACCGCTGTCGAGGATCTTCTCGGCGAGGATGTCCTCGACGTACTCCTCGGCGAGCACGTGGATCCGGTCGTCGGTCATGTCGCGGTAGGCCAGGTGCGCGACCCGGTTGCCCAGCGTGCGGTCGGTCTGGCCGAGCACGCCGAAGACCGGCGCGGACAGCAGCGCCTGGCCGAAGCGAAACGCTCGCTCGCGCATCCCGGCCCGCTGCGCGGCCATCCAGGCGGCCGCGTGCACGACCCCTTGCGAAACGAGCACTCCCTCGGCGCGGAAGAACGCAGCCGTTTGCTTGTCGGTCATCATCGCCCCCGTTGTCGTCCAGTCGCCGCGCGGGCGGCGTCCCGCAGCCGAATCGGTCGCGGCAGGTCGGGCAGTGTACCGATGCGCCGGGGGGTGACAAGCACGTGGCCTCGCCGGTGCAGCGCAACCGCGCGACGGGGCCTGGAACGGTAAAAGTGTTTCGATCTCAAAGACTTGCTGTCGGCGAGCGCGCACCGAAAGGCGAGCCGGACCTGACTCACGCGGGTGCGCAGCGGCATGCGCGGCCGCGCGCGCGTCGGTTCAGCATTTGATGCGCTGGTTCGTGGGGTCGTGCAGGGGGCGCAGCGACGCGACGGCCGGCCAGCGACGGCCCGCGATGTCGACCTCCCACGTGCGCGCCGAGAGCCACGCGGCAGTCACCGGCTCGTCGGCCTCGACCATCGCCAGACCCACCGCCCCGCCGAGGGTGAAGCCGTACGACGCCGCACGAAGGTACCCGCACGGCTTGCCGTCGGCGTACACGATCTCGGCGTGGTGCATCAGTGGCTCGGGGTCCGTCACGAGGATCTGCACGAGTCGTCGCGTCAGCGGGCCCGCGGCTTTCTTGGCCAGGACCGCCTCGCGTCCGAGGAAGCCGCCGGGCTTGTCGAGCGCGACGGCGAAGCCGAGACCGGCCTCGAGCACCGAGTCCGTATTGTCGATGTCGTGGCCGTAGTCTCGGTAGGCCTTTTCCATGCGCAGGCTCGACAGGGCCTTGAGGCCCGCGTGGCGCAGCCCGAAAGGCGCGCCGGCGGCGACGATTCGATCATAGACGTGCGCGGCCTGCTCGACCGGCACGTACAGCTCGTAGCCGAGCTCGCCCAGGTACGTGATCCGCACGCACAGCACGCGCGCCAGGCCGACGTCGATGTGGCGCGCGGTCCGGAAGCCGAACGCCTCGTTCGACAGATCCGCGGAGGTCAGCGACTGCATCAGCGCCCGGGCGCGCGGGCCCTGCACGTTGAGCTGGGCGTACGCCGCCGTCGCATCGAACACGAACGCGTGCGCGTCGTCGGGAATGTGACGGCGCAGCCACGTCAGCGCGTGCCGGTGCGCGGTGTCGGAGGCCACGACCCAAAACGACTCGTCGTCGAGCTTGGTGACCGTGAGGTCGGCTTCGATCGTGCCGCCTTCGTTGAGCCATTGCGTGTACGTGATCGTCTCGGCGTCGCCGTCGACCGCGTTGGCGGAGATCCAGTCGAGCACGCGCCCGGCGTCGCGCCCCTGCACCGCGAACTTGGACATGAAGGACATGTCCATCACGATCACGTCGTTGCGCGCCGCCTCGTGCTCGGCCTGCCAGTACGAAAACCAGTTCTCGCGGCCCCACGACAGCGCGGCGACCTTCGGCTCGACGCCCGCCGGCGCGTACCACCCCGGGCTCTCCCAGCCGCTGACGTCGCGAAAGTAGGCACCGGCCGCCGCGAGCCGGTCGTGAAACGGCGAGACCTTGGCCCCCCGCGCCGTCTGCATCGACCGATTCGGGTAGTGGCACTGGTAGACCATCCCCAGCGACTCCACCGTGCGCAGCCGCCGGTACTCCGGGTTGGTCTGGTACGGCTGCAGGCGGTCGATGTTCATCCCGGTCACGTCCATGTCGGGACGGCCGTGGAGGATCCAGTGCGCGAGCATGCGGCCGATCCCGCCGCCGGTCAGGATGCCGATCGAGTTGAGGCCCGCCGCAACGAAATAGTTCTTGAGCTCCGGGGCCTCGCCGATCACCGGCGACAGATCCGGCGTGAAGCTCTCCGGTCCGCAGAAGAACTTCTTGACCCCCGCGTCCACCGACACCGGCACGCGTGACATCGCCTTTTCCAGGTACGGCATCATGCGGTCCCAGTCGGGCGAGAGCTCGCCGAAGGAGAAGTCGCCGGGGATCCCTTCGACCTTCCACGGCGCACAGACCGGCTCGAACAGGCCGATCATCAGACCGCCGACTTCCTCGCGGTAGTAGCCGTAGCTGGCGGGGTCCTCGATGACGGGCCACTCGGGATCGAGGCCGTCGATCTTTTCGGTGATGAGGTAGTAGTGCTCGGCGGCCTGTAGCGGGATCTCCACGCCCGCCTTCGCACCCAACTGCCGCGCCCACATGCCCGCGCAGTTGACGACGAACTCGGCCTCGATGTCCCCACGGTCGGTGGTCACCCCGGTCACGACGCCGCGCTTGGTGGTCACGCCGGTGACGGTCACGCCTTCGAGGAGCTTGGCGCCCTGCATGCGCGCGCCCTTGGCCAGCGCCATCGTGCAGTCGACCGGGTTGGCGCGGCCGTCTTCGGCGACGTAGAAGCCCGCGAGCACGTCGTCGGTGCGCGCGAGCGGAAAGCGCTCGGCGACCTCCTTGGGCGAAATCTCGTGGACGTCGACGCCGCACCGCCGGTTGAACGCCGACACCCGCCGAAACTCCTCGAGGCGATCGGGCGAGGTCGCCAGCTCGATGAAGCCCACGGGCTTGAAGCCGGTCGAAACCTCGGTCTGAGCCTCCAACCGCATGTACAGATCACGCGTGTACTTGCGCAGCTCGGTCGACGTCTCCGAAAGCGATCCGAACGTGACGACCAGACCCGCCGCGTGCCACGTGGTGCCGCTGGTCAGTCGGTCGCGCTCGAGGAGCACGACGTCATCGCACCCCATGTGCGCGAGGTGGTAGGCGACCGAAGTCCCGATGATCCCACCGCCGATCACGACGACGCGGGCGCGTTCCGGTAGCTGCGCGGGGGCCATGGCGGCGAAGGATAACGGGATGTCGCCCGCGCCGTCAGGCCGCGCTCAGCCGGCGTGCGAGACGGCCGGGACCTGGCTGCAGGCCAGCAACGCCTCGGCGCGCTCGATCGTCGCGGCCCGGCGCCGCGCGAAGATCTCCGGCCACTGCGCCATGGGTACGCGGGCGTGGGCCGCCATCTGGGCCGGGTCGGCGCGGCAGATCACCGCCATCGTCTGCGCCGAGTACGGCACGACCACGTGATCGGGCAGCCGCGCGACACGACGGGCCACCACCGAGGCGATCGCGGGCTCGGTCTGCAGACACCACGCGAGGATGTCCCACGCCAGGTCCGCGTGCTCGCGTTCCTCCCGAGCGATCATGGCGGCGAGTGCCGCGGCCGCGGGGTCTTTGGCCAGCGCGTGGGCGACCTCGGCGAAGTCGGCGTTGAGGTCTTCGATGAGGCAGCCGTCTTCGAGGGTGTCGAGGGCGATCGACTCCACGAGCCGACGGCGACCGTGGTGAGCGCTCGGCGTCGATGCCAGCGCCGCGATCGGGCCGACCTCGAACGTCCGGCCCAGATACGTCTCGCACAGCGCAAAGCAGCGACGGGTGTGCTCGATCTCCTGGATCGCCGAAACGTGGCAGCGCTCGAGCAGATCGTCGGGCGCGCCGGCGGCGGCGAGCTGCCACGTCAGCTGCGCGAACGCGGGCACCGACCCGTGCTCCTTGATCGCGTCGTGCTGCCACATCCGACCGAGCGCCTCGCGGGTGTCTTCGTCGAGCGCGGTCACATCCGGGCGGGGACCCTTGGCCCAGCGGTGTCCCCCACCCTGCAGATCCGCGGCGACCGATCGACCCCCGGCGCGCAGCGGCCGACCCCAGGCGCCAGCCATGGCCCCCAGCGACATGACCAACAGCGCGCCGAGACCGATGACGAGCAGACCGCCCACCACCCCGAGCAACGCCACGGCCAGCGCGACGTTGGTCCACTTGCGAACCTCTCGGGTGTCCGCCAGCGGCATCGTCGGCGAGAGCCTCTCGTGCTCGCGCAGGATCCGGCGACCACGCGCCCATCCCCGCAAGCCGACCACGATCTGTGCGATCCACGAGATCGGGATCGCGACGAGCCACATGCCTACGCCGCGGGTCGCGAAGCTCAGCACGATCGCCAGGAACGTGGCGGCCCCGAGCCACAGCGCGGCATGGGCATCCTTGCGGACCATCGACAGCGGATCCATCGAAACGAAACGCTAGCACGCCGCCATGGCACCGCCCGCGTGCGCGCGATCGCGACCGCGACGTCGGGGAATGGAACGAGGATCCGACGGGTTTGCACCCGCTCGTCTACGGTGTCGCCACGCCCTCGACGATCGGCGCATCGATCGAGATCGCCTCGGCCGCATCGATCGACGGCAGCGCACAGGTCTCGATCATCTCCTCGCATGGCCCTCCGACGCACAGACATCCGGCCTCGTGGGTATGCCCATCTCGGGTCGCCCAGAACCTCGTCACCGCGCCCAACGTCGCACGGCCGGTGACCGTCGCGCGTAGATCGATCCAGTGACCGTCCGGGCCGCGCGTGACCACCAACGCCGGCACCGCGGGTGCGCCGGCGAGCTGCTCGAGCGACGCCTGTCGAAGGTCCTCGACGATCTCGGTCACGGTCACCCCCGGCGACACGTCACCGCTGTGACCGGTCGCGACCGCGGCCATCCCGTTCTTCCAGCCCGCCGGAGACACACGCACCTCGACGCGCTGCAGCTGCTGCCACTGTGGCGCCAGCGAGGACATGACGTCGAGCTCGCTGCCCTTGGGCGCGACGTACGAGGCCGGCACGTCGATCGCCGGCGCACCGCCGTCGATGTCCAGCCGCTGCGACAATCGTCCGACGACCTCGGCCGCGCCGGCGATCGCGGGCGGTGGCTCGTCCTTGGACTTGCTCAGCACCCCGATCACCCCCGACAACGCACCGAGACCGCCGGCGATCGCGGCGGATCGAACCCACTGCTGGCGTCGATGCGCGCGCGTGCTCGCCGTGCCGCCCGCCGCCTCCGGCACCGGCGCGCCGCATTGATCGCAAAAACGCGAGTCGGGATCGATCTCGGCGACGCACTCGAAACAACGGATCTTCACCGTCCCGGTCATGGCCCACTCGCTTTCGACGACGGTCGGCGTACGAACCCGACGACCGCGTCGACGAACCGCGGGCCCACGTTCTCGAGATGCGCGGCGTGATCGCCTCCGGCCACGATCACCCAGGCGCGATCGGGTGTGCCCAGACGGGAAAAGAGCTCGGCCTGGTTGTTGACCGGGGCGTAAGGGTCCTGCTCGCCGTGGATCAACAAAGTGGGCACGCGTACCTGCGACGGCTCGAGTCCGTTCCACTGCTCGGAAGCACGCCAGTCCATCCGCACGGGATCGGCCGCGAGCGCCTGGGCGACGAACGCGTCGATGCCCGCCGCCGAAATCGAGCCCGGAATCCGGAAATCTTCCGCCGCCGCCTCGCCGGTCGTCGCCTTCTTCGGTGGCTCCACCTCTCCCGGCGGATCCTTGGGGTACCTGCGGTCGGGGTCGCGGGGATAGCCGTACAGCACCAAGGTCGACATCGCCTCGCCGTGGCGCTGCGCGACGAGCTGGCCGACCAGCGAACCGAGCGACCAGCCCAGTAGCGTCGGCCGCGGCAGGTCGGCATGGCGCGCGTGAGCCCATTGGAGCACGGCCGCCACGTCCGCCTCGGCCCGGTCCGGGGTCAGCCACTGCGTGTCGTCGCGTGGCGTCTGCCCATAGCCGCGCAAGTCGACCGCGTACGTCGCAAAGCCCTCCGCCACCAACGCATCCATGAGCGAGCGCGACTCCCCCTCGACCTGCAGATCGAAATCGGGAAGGGCGCTCCACGTCCGGCCGTGCACGAGCACCACGACGTCGGTGGGCGACGGCGGGGATTTCTCCCAGACCGCGAGCGGGTGACCATCGACCTCCACGGTGTGACGTTGCCGCGGTGCCTGACGCGGCGCGGGCGGCGGCTCGACCACCGGCTGCGGCCCCGGGTCCGGCGATTGCACCTTCACCGAGATCTTCGGCTCGGCCGTCGATGTCGGTGCCCCGTTGACGCACGCAGCCAGCGTCAGCCACGTCGTCAGCGTCAGTGTCGTGCCTCGCGCTCGCATCACGGCGTCCAGCCGTGTTGTGCCATGAACACCGCGATGTCGGAAGCCAGCGCGCGGCGGTCGTCGTCGACCCACTCGCCGTGCCACGTCCGCAGCTGCGCCTCGACCTCGGTCGACGAGCCCTCGCCCATCGCGACGCGGATCGTCGCCCACGCCAGCTGGCCCATCGCTCGACCCTCGGGCTGTACCTCGATCTCGCCGTTGGCCAGCGGACCCACCTGCGTCAGCGCGTCGTCGGGCCGGCCCGCGGCGGCCAGCATCCGCGCCCGCGCGATCGCGACGATGGTGTGCGCCCACGTCCCCGGCTCCAGCTCCGCGATCACCTCGGCGAGCACCGCGGCCGCGCCGTCACGATCGCCTTCGGCCTCGGCGGCGAGCGCCCCGAAGATGGTGCCGACCTGCCTGGCGTGCTCGTCGTCACCGCGCGCGACGGCGGCGCGCTGCTCCAACGCCTCGCGACGTCCCTGCAGCGCGAGAAAATGGCCGAGCATCAGCTCGCTCTGCAGCGTCCGCCGGTCGTCGGGGCCGAGCGCTTCGGCCTGCAGGGCGTGCGTGTGCGTGAGCGCCTCGATGGCCTCGTCGGGCCGACCGCCACGCCACCGCGACGTCGCGAGCACCCGGCCCACGTTGATGCACTGATCGGCGGGCGCGTCACCGTTGGCGGCGCAGATCCGGAACGCACGCTCGGCGTCGGCGGCCGCGGCGTCCAGATCGCCGTGGCGCTCGTAGGCGATCGCACGGTTGGTCAGCAACGAAACGAGCTCGGGGTGATCGGGCCCCACCAACTCCGTCCACATCTGCAGCAGCTCGTCGAACTGATGCAGCGCGCCGTCGAGCTCACCACGCTCGATGCGGATCGAGGCCAGGTTGAAGCGCAGGTCGGCGTGCTGCAGTCGCTCTCCCAGCGTCACGGGCGTGTACACGTCCAGTGCCTCTTGGTAGGTCGCCGCCGACGCGTCCGGGTCGCCGCGCCCGTAGTGGACCGCCCCCATGCGCGACAGCAGCTCGGCCCGGCGTCGCGGCGGGTCGCCGAGCCGCTGCAGTAGCGATCGCGCGGCCGCCTCGCTCGACTTGGCTCGATCCGGATCCGCCTTGATGTAGCCATCGATCCACAGAAGCTCGAGAGCCGCCGCGTACGCGCCGCCCGAGTCGTCGCGCGCGATCGCTTCCCACATCAGGGTTTCGTACTCCTCGCGCGCCCCCGCAACGTCGCCTTCGCGTTCCCGCAGGCGCGCGAGCTTGAGCCGAATGTTCGCGGCGTAGGTCGGCACGCCCAGCTCGAGCGCCCGCGCCATCAGCTCCGCGCCGCGACGCTCTCGCTCGGCGCGTTCGGTCAGCCGCAGCTGCTCGCCGAACGCCTTGATGTCCTCGTACAGCGCCACCGCGGCGCGCCGCCCCGCGGGGTCCTCGGGCAGCTCCAGCCAGTGACGCAGCTGACCTTCTTCCCAGCACGACTCCAGCTGCGGGAGCGCGGCGACGCGCGTGATGGCGTTGCGCAGCTCGTCGGCCTTTGCCTCCGATGCCCACGTGACCGTGACCCCGAGCTGGCGCTGGGCCTGCTCGAGACAGGCCCGCCGTGCCGTCAGCAGATCCAGCGACGCCTCGTGCTCGACCCACGTCGCTCGACACGCGCGATCGGACGTGTCGACCCACTGCACCGACCAGCGGTCGAGCGACGCCAAGGTGCTGCGCTCGACCGGCCCCGCCCAGGACGCGTCCACGCGCGCGAAGGCGTCACGCACGGCTTGCCGCTCGGCCTCCCCGTACACCTCCTCGACTTCGGTCGCGTCCGAAGGACACGGGTCGTCGGCCGCCACCGGTCGCGTCCAACCGGGCACCGCGCCGAGCAACGCCCCCGCCGCCACGAGCCCGGTCAGACCGAGCCACCGCCGCCGACGTCGACGCGGATCGTCCTGAAGCTTGGCCACCAGCTCGGCGACGGAGGGCCATCGCGCCGCCGGATCGGCCGCGAGCCCGCGTCGCAGCAAACGCAGCACCCAGCTGGGCACCGTCGTGTCGCCGGGTTCGTCGATCCGCTCCTCGAGCTTGGCCACGACGAGTGCTCCGAGCCCATCGCCGCGGAAAGGGCGGCGCCCGGTCAACGCCTCCCAACAAGTGACGCAGAAGGCGTACTGATCCGAGCGATCGTCGCCGGGGCTCAGCGCGTGCTGCTCGGGTGCCATGTACAGCGGGGTCCCGACCGTGTCGCCCGTCTTGGTCATCGCCTCGTCGCGCGACGCGACCATCTGCGCCCGCGTCGCGCGTGACTCGCGGGAGACCTCTTCGACCGACGGATCGGGCGCCGCGCTCGCGAGCCGGGCGATCCCGAAGTCGGCGACCTTGACCCGCCCGTCGGACGTCAGCAGCACGTTGTCGGGCTTGAAGTCGCGGTGCACCACGCCGGCCCGGTGCGCGGCGGCCAGCCCCGCGCCCGCTTCGCACAGGCGGGCGAGCACGTCGCGATGGTCGCGTCCGCCCTCGGCCAGCCATCGCGTCAGTGTGCCGCCGTCGGCGAACTCCATCGCGAGGTACAGCTTTCCGTCGACCTCGCCGACGTCGTAGACGCCGATCACGTTCGGGTGATCCAGGCGGGCGATCGACTGGGCCTCCCGCAGCAGCCGGGCCCGCCGATGGGGCGAGCCGCTGCGTTCGGGCCGCAGGACCTTGAGCGCGACCCGTCGATCGAGCTCGGGGTCGTAGGCGCCGTAGACCTCGCCCATCGCCCCGGCGCCGACGCGCTCGAGCACCACATAGCGGCCGACCTCTCCACCCGGCGAGAGGCCGGGCGTGATGGTGGGTCGAGGCGGCTCGCGAACCCCCGCGTGGGTTTCGTGCGCCACGTCGGCCGCTGCCGTGTCGTCGAGCGCGGGGCCATCGGGATCCAACGTCGCGTCGCCGGCGAGGGTCGGCTGCCCTTCCCCGCCGTCGACCGTCGCGTCGTCTCCGGGCGGCACCGCGCATAGGATGCCACGGCGCCCGGGCGGGGACGCGCATCGAAGCTCGCGCGGGGTTGCCGGCGTTGCGGCCGCGTCGCGGCGAGACGCGCCCTACGAGAACGTGACCGTGTGCGTGGTCGTCTTGCGGGCATCGCCGGCGGTCCCGGTGACCAGGACGTTGAACTTGCGCTTGCCCGCACCGGGCGTCAGCTCGAACCGCCAGGTGTCGTCACGGCGCACACACGAAAACTCGATCGTGGCGTGCGCCTCGCCGCACCGCAGCCGGCTCCCCTGCTGGCCGTACCAGAACAGGTCGACCTCGCGGACCGACGAGGGGTCGTCGACCGTCACCTGCACGACGTAGGGCTGATCGGCGAGCGGTCGCGCGGTCGCGGCGATGCGCACGCTCGGCTCTCCCGTCGCCTTGTTCGTGGATGCGGGCGGCGACGACGGTGCCACAACCTTCGGTCCACGACGGCCCACGAGACTCGCGAGCATCGCCGCGGAGTTCTGCGTGGCGGCTCCACCTTCGCAATCTCGATCTTCCCACTCGCCACACCGGGCCGCCTCGTCGCGGAACGCTCGCTCGCCGCAGAACTCGTAGCTCATGATGTCCGAGCACAAGCGCGAGTGGTCCAGGCCGATCGCGTGTCCGATCTCGTGCGCGGCCGTGTCGCACATGACGTCGACGCTGCGACCCGCGGGCTGGAACACGAACAGCACGGCCTCCTCGATCACGCTGCCCTTGTGGGGCGCGATGCCGCCGACCGTGTCGGCGAACTCGAACCGAGCCGGCTCGCCGCCGACCATGCCGAGCATGTAGGGACCGGCGAGGGGCTCGTGGTCGACCACGGTCACGCCGTAGCCTTCGAAGCGGCCCTGCACGCAGCCGACGAAGCGGCTCCACTGCGCATCGGTTCCCTCGAACGCCGGGACGTCGACGTAGGCGATGCCCTGACGCGCGAGGATCCCCGACAGGCGGCGCACCGAATCGTCGGGACCGGCGAACACGCGGCCGCCGTCGCGGTCGAGGAAGACGGTCACGGGGCCCGCTTCGCGCTCCGCCGGGCGCCACGAGGGGAAGGAGATGCCGCCGTCGCGGGCGATCGCGGCGGTGGTGATCCCGCCCGCGGCCGCCATTGCCGCGCCGATCAAGAACCCGAAGGCGAATCTGGACACGCCCGCTTCGACGCGCGCGGCGGGCCTTCACTTCGTAAACGGGCCGTTAGCGTCGTAATTGCTCCGTCTTTGCATTACGCGGACAATGCGCGAGAGATGGCGACGCGTGCGATCCCCTGCGTCACTCGGCATTGATCTACCGAGGGCGAGTCACTATCCCTGACCACGCTTGATGTCGCAGCCACAGACCAAGAGCCACACCGAAGGTCGCAAGGAGGGGTTCGCGGTCGTCGGGATCCTCGGAGGCGGACAGCTGGCCCGCATGCTGGCGGCCGCGGCGCTGCGGCTGGGTCTACGCGTGCGGATCTACCAGCAGGAGGACAGCGGCTCGGCCGCCGCGGCGGAGGTGACGACGCGGCCGTGGAACGATCTGGACGCGCTCGTGGCGTTTGCCCAGGGCTGTGACGTGGTCACCCTCGACAACGAGTGGGTCCCCCTGCACGACGTGCAAGCACGGTGGCCGGCCTCGACCCGCCTGTACCCGGGGGTCGAGACGATGCGGCTGGTGTCCGACAAGCTGCGCCAGAAGCGACACGCGGTCGAGCACAACCTTCCTGTCGGACCGTTCATGGCGTGCGGGTCCGAGGCCGACCTCGACGCGGCCGCGGTGTCGTTCGGCTTCCCGGTCGTCGTCAAGCGTCCCCGGCACTCCTACGATGGCTATGGCAACCGCACCGCCCACGATCGCGCGGAGCTGACGGCGGCTTTCGAGGCGCTGCGGTGCGACGGGCAGGTTCTGGTGGAACAGTGGGTGCCGTTCGTCCGCGAGCTCGCGGTGATCGTCGCGCGTCGTCCCGGCGGCGAGGATGTCGCGTATCCGGTCGCGGGTACGCTGCAGCGCGAGCACCGGTGCGAAGCGGTGGAGGTTCCCGCGCCGATCGACGAGGCGGTGCAGCAACGCGCGACCGAGCTCGCACGCCGGGCCGCGGCGGCGTACGACTGTGTCGGGGTCGTGGGCGTGGAGCTGTTCGCTCTCGAGGACGGGACGCTGTGGCTCAACGAGATCGCGCCGCGGCCCCACAACACGGGCCACTACACGATCGACGCCTGCGTGACGTCGCAGTTCGAAAACCACCTGCGGGCGATCCTCGACCTGCCGCTGGGCGACACGTCGCTGGTGCGCCCCGCCGCCGTGATGGTCAACGTCCTCGGTCACCGCCACGGCGCGAGCACGGGCGAGGCGCTCGCGGCCGCATTGGCCGTACCGGGCGTGTCGGTGCACGTCTACGGCAAGCGCGACGTCCGACCCGGTCGCAAGATGGGCCACGTCACGGCGCTCGGGGACGGCCTCGCGGACGCGAAGGCGCGCGCCTATGATGCCGCGCAACGACTGGAGCTGTAGCGAACATGGCGACGACCCACCAAGCCCCCCTCGTCGGGATCTGCATGGGGAGCACGAGCGACCTGCCCACGATGCGCGGCGCGGCCGAGACGTTGGCGGCGTTCGGCGTCCCGCACGAGACGCGGATCTTGTCGGCCCATCGCACCCCGGAGGCGATGGTTCGCTACGCGCACGAGGCGATCGACGCCGGCCTCGAGGTGATCATCGCCGGTGCCGGCGGGGCCGCCCACTTGCCGGGCATGCTCGCGGCGATGACCGTCATCCCGGTCGTGGGCGTGCCGGTGTCGACGACGCACCTCAGCGGACTCGACTCGCTGCTGTCCATCGTACAGATGCCTCGGGGCACCCCGGTCGCAACGGTCGCGATCGGCAACAGCGTCAACGCGGCGCATCTGGCCGTGCAGATCCTGGCCGGCTCGCGTCCCGAGTTGCGCCGCAAGCTCCTCGAGTACCGGACATTGCGCGCCGCCGCGGTCGCCGACGACGACGAGCGGGTCCGCAGCGGTCGCGAGCCCGAGTGACGCGCGAGCGCGCGAGCTAGCCCTTCTTGGCTCGCGCGAGCCTGTCCTGCAGCACGCTCCAGCGGGTGGCCACCAGCGCGGTCGCGACCCCGATCGCCGCGCCGATCGACGCCGTGCCCAGGCCGAGGTGGAGCAGCTCGTTGAAGATCAGGTTCACCGTGAACGCGACGACGAACGCCGTCACCAGCGCGATCACGAGGAACTTGGGAGTCGACCAGGCGGGGGCGTCGTTGGACATGAGCGTGGGCCTTCGGGGTCGGCAGACCCAGTGCGGGAGCGAGAACCCGCGACCGTGTCAGTCTACTTCCGGCGACGGACGTCCAGGGGCACACTGCGCGTGGAACGCTGTCCGGCGGCGCAGTGACGACCTCCAGCGAATCGATCGCCGGCCGCGACGAGACATCCATCGCGACATCGCGGTCACCGCAGGCCCGGCCGAACCTGGCGCCAGCGTCCGGCCCACGGAGCTCTTCGCGAGTAACCGCTTGAAATCAGGGGCGGCACGGATTCTGCTGTTGCCCCCGACATGACTGGCTTGCGCATCTCGTACTTGTCCTGGCTCGTGCTCTCGGTCGCCGGCACGACCGGCTGCCCCGCCGACGGCGACGACGACGGCACCGGCGACGAGGCCGGCGTCTTGATGACCACGACCGACACCGACCCCGCGCCGGCGACCGACGACGGCGCGACGGGTGCGACCGACGACGGGGCAACCAGCGGCGACTCGAACCTGTGCGCCCCCGACGACATGCACGGCACGATCTGCGAGTGCGAGGCGGGCGCGCAGGAGATGTGCGACGAGGGTGGCGTTCGGTTCTGCTTCTGGCGCGACTTCGAAGTGAGCGCCGACCAGCTGTGGGGTCCGTGTGGCGACTGCGTTCCCGGCGACTCCGCGACATGCGACGCCGACGGTGCGCCCGGCATCCAGTTCTGCAATGCGACCGACACCGTGTTCGAGCTCCCGCAGACCGGCCCGACGTTCGGCGACTGCGTGGCCGAGGCCGACGTCGCGTGCGAGCCCGAGGCTTTCGAGCCCTGTCCCGACGATCCCGAGCGCAACCGTATCTGTCGCCTCGACGACGCCGGCGTCCCGCAGTGGGACGAGAGCAACTGCGCGTGAGCGATGGCCCGTGGGCTGGCCGCCCTGGCCCGCCCGTCGGCCGGCGCCACGACCTCGTCCGCGGGCCCGACCGCCGATCTCGCGTCGTTGGTGACCTCGGCTCGCCCATCGAAAGGCGAGCCCGAGCTGATCCTGGTCGTCGAGGTGCAGCTTTCGATCGACGAGACCAAGCGCCGCGTGTGGCCGCAGTACACGGCGGCGGCCTTTGGTCGTCGCGGCTGCCCCGTGCTGCTGGTCGTCGTGACGCCATCCACGAAGGTGGAGCGCTGGGCAAGGCGCTCCATCCGAGTGGGGCCGGGCCACGTCATGCGACCACTCGTGGTCGGACCGGGCGCGCTGCCATTGCTGTCCCGCGCGGAGATTCGTCAGTCGCCCATCCTGGGAATGTTGTCGACACTCGCGCACCTCGAGGACAGCCGAGCGGCGGTGCAGGCGCTCGAGACGCTGGAGGCGTTCGCGACGTGGCCCGAGGACCCGGACGGGCGCCTGGCTGATATTCTGCAAGCGGCCTTGCCGGTCGCACTTCGCACGCGGATGGAGGAGCTGATGCGCGCGAGCAAGTACGAATATCAGAGTGACTTCGCGAAGAGGTACTTCGCTCGGGGTCGCGAGGAAGGTCGCGAAGAGGGACACGAGGTGGGTCTCGTGGAAGGCCAGGCGCGCGCATTGCCGCTGTTCCTACGCTCGCGTGGGGTCGACGTCGGCGACGAGGCACGGGCGCGGATCGAAGGCGAGCGAGACCCAGTGCGACTCGAAACCTGGATCCGTCGCGCCGCGAGTGCGACCACCGTCGACGACGGGTGAACAGGCACGCGCCCCGACTCACGGGACGTAGACGGGGACGCAGGTCGACGAGCCGGCGCCGACGATCCGGATCGGCGCGAAGGACTCGACTTCGGTCACCGCCGGGCCGGCGCCGTCGCTGCCGTCCCAGTCGACGTGCAGCACGCGGCTGACGACCCCGGCCGCACTGCAATCGTCGATGCACGACGCGAACAGGCAGTCGCGCAGCGGGCCGGCGGCACCGGGCAGGTCGCCCTGACACTCCGGGGCGTCCCCACCGGACGCCAGCAGGCACTCGAGGATCTGCGGGCAACCGGGCTCGGCCTGACAGGCCGACAGCTCGCCGCCACAGCCGGCCTCCAGGCACGGCGAACAATCGGGGTTGCTGCTCTCGGTGAACAGGTAGAAGTCGCCGCCGTAAAACGCCATCGCGGATGCGTTCGTCTTCGACACGGCATCGAGGGGGAGCACCGTGATCTCGGCGCCCGTCGTCTTGTCGAGCTCCACGAGCTTGACCGGACCGACGCCCGCGAACGAAAACAGCCGTCCATCGCCGGTGCCGGCGAGCTCGCCACCGTCGAAGTTCAGCGAGCCGACGACGTCGAGCACGCCCGTCTGTTCGTCGAGCACCCCGAGCGAGCCGAGCCCCGGACCTTCCGCGAAGGGTCCGCTGCCGGAGTAGCTGTGCACGTACAGCCGCTCGCAGGCGTCGGGCGGGCCGTTGGCGACGAACGACATGCCGAACACGCCGAACAACCCCTCGGTGTAGGGCACCGGCTCGCACGCGCTCGCATCCGCGATCGGGACCCGAAACAGGCCCTTGTCGACCGTGGCGTGGGGGATGTTGTCCAGCAGCAGGATCCACGCCTGGCCCTGCCGATCGACCGCCATCGAAAACGGTGCGAAGTCGCCGCAGGGAATCTTGCCGACGAGAGCGAACGCGTTCGTGGTGGGATCGTAGGTCCACAGCTCGCCTTCGTCGGACAGCACGTGGATGACGTCCGTGCCCGGGGCGCACTCGCAGGCGGCCGGGCCCCCGGTGGAGGTGTCGGCGGTACCGCTGCCGTCGGCCCCGGTCGTGGCCGACGAGGTCGACGTCGCGGACGCTTCGTCCGTCGAGGTCTCGGAGGTCGGCGACGGACCCGTCGACCCCAGCGTCGTGGTCCCGTCGGGATCGGCCGAGCAGGCGACGCAGACGGTCGCAAACATCAGCAATGCCCCACGACGCATGCGCCGATCATAGCGCGGCGCAACCCCGCCGGGGGCACTCTTGCGGCGGCCCCTGCCGGGGATCAGTCGAACAACTGCGCGTCCATCGGGCTCTCGTCACCCGACGTGACGGTTTTCGCGGTCGCGACGGCCTGGGGCAGGATGTGGGCGACGTAGAAGTCCAGGCCCACGACCTTGCGACGCAACAGCGGCGACTCGCCACGCTCGTCGATGAGCGCCTTGGCCACCCGCGCTTGCTCGGCGGCTTCCATCGCCAGAAGCACCACGCCGAACGTCTTCAGGAACGGCACGGCCTGCACGAACGCCCCCTCGATCTTGCCCTCGCCGGCGAGCTTGCCCAGGTGCATCGCGGCGGCACCGAGCTGCCCCAGCGCCTTGCCGATCGCCTCGCTCTGCGCGACGAAGCCCGCCTCGGCCACCGCCTTGAGCTCCTTTTGCGCATCGGCCATCCAGCCCATGAACAGCGCACCACTCTTGAGCCGCATCTTGCGACCGAGCAGGTCGAGCGCCTGGATGCCGTTGGTGCCTTCATAGATGGATTGGATCTTCGCGTCGCGCACCAGTTGCTCCACCGGGTACTCGCCGATGAAGCCATAGCCGCCGTAGACCTGGACCGCGAGCGCGGCCATCTCGAACGACAGATCGGTGCAGTGCGCCTTGAGGACCGGGATGAGCAGATCCATCCGCTCCTCGAGCTTGTTGCGCAGCGTGTCGTCCTTGGTCGTCGAGGCCAAGTCGGTCGCCAGCGCGATCTTGTAGCAGGCCGAGCGCGTCGTCGCGGCGATGACCTGCAGCGTCAGCAGCATGCGACGCACGTCGGGGTGCTCGATGATCGTGACGCGCTTGGACTCGGGGTCTCGCATGTTTCGCAGGGTCTGCCCCTGCACGCGCTCCTTGGCGTAGCGCAGCGCGTAGCCGTAGGCGGCCTGGCACGTGGCCACCCCCTGCAGCGCCACGCCGATCCGCGCCTCGTTCATCATGTGGAACATCAGCGTGATGCCCTGGCGCTCCTCGCCGACCATCCAGCCCTTGCACGGACCCGACGCACCGAGGGCGAGCGTGCAGGTGGCCGAGCCGTTGATGCCCATCTTGTGCTCGATGCCCACGACCTTGGCGCCGTTGCGCTCTCCGAGCTCTCCGGTCTCGGTGTCGAACATGAACTTGGGCACGAGAAACAGGCTCAGGCCCTTGGTGCCCTCGGGCGAGCCGGGAGTGCGCGCGAGCACGAGGTGGCAGATGTTGTCGGTCAGGTCCTGGTCGCCGCCGGAGATGAAGATCTTCTCGCCCTCGAGCAACCACACGCCGTCTTCGTCGGCGCGCACCGCCTTGCATCGGTTGTCGCCCACGGAGCTGCCGGCGCCGGACTCGGTCAGGCACATCGTGCCGCCCCACTCGCCGGTGAACAGCTTGGTCGCGACCAATGTGCGAAACGCCGCCGGTCCGTAGGCCGCGGTCACGCGCGCCGCCGCGGCGGTCAGGCCGGGGTACATCATGAACGCCGTGCACGCCGACGGGAACACGTCGTTGCACACGCCGGAGATCGATCGCGGCATGCCGCCGCCGCCGAGCTCGGCGCTGGCCCCAGGGGCGATCCAGCCGCCCTCGGCCATCTGATTCCAGACGTCGCCGTAGCCCTTGGGCGTGGTGACGTTGCCGTCGTCGTCGAGCTTGCAGCCTTCTCGATCACCGGATGCGTTGATCGGGTGAAGGACCTCTTCGGCGATCTTGCGGATCTCCTCGATCGTCGCCTCGTACGTGTCGCGATCGAAGTCGCCGAACGCTTCGGTCTGCGCGAGCTTCTCGTCGACCTTCAGTTGGTCGAAAAACACGAACTTCACATCTTCGACGTCGACCTTGTACGGCGTGCTCATTTCGGGGGCGGAGCATAGCGGCTCGTCGGGGTGGCCGCGAGTCCACCGGGCCCATCCACCCGCGGCCGTGGCGTTTTGCCCCGAGCGGCCCGCGCGCTGGTACAGTCGCGTCCACGTGCGTTTCTGGGACGTTGGGATCGTCACCAACTTGCTCGCGGTGGTGGCGATCCTCGCGCTGGGCTCGCTGGTCGTCCGTGTCGTCCCTGCACTGCGTCGCCTCGCCGTGCCGCCCGCGATCATCGCCGGCGTACTCGGTCTCGTGCTCGGGCCCAGCGTGCTCGGGGTGCTGCCCACCGATCCGGAGCTGCTCGAGATCGTCGTCTATCACTCGTTCGCCCTCGTCTTCATCGCGGTCGGACTGCAGTCGGCTTCGTCTGCGGGCCAGCGCGCAAAATCGGCGAGCTCGCTCGCCGTGGCGATCCCGACGTTCGCGATCGGACAAGCGTTGCTGGGCTTCGGTCTGCTCGCCGGGTGGTGGCTGTTGACCGCCACGCCGCTGCATCCCGGCTTCGCGCTGATGATCCCGCTGGGCTTTTCGCAAGGTCCCGGTCAGGCGCTGTCGCTGGGCGGCGCGTGGGAGAGCCAAGGCCTCGCCGACGGCGCGCAGATCGGCCTTGCGTTCGCCGCCATGGGCTTTTTGTACTGCATCGTGTTCGGGATCCCGCTCGTGGGCTACGCCCGACGACGCGGGTGGATCGAGGCTTCCGCCGCCGACGCACCCGAAAGCGTGGACACGGACACGCCCGTCGTGCACCGGGCGTCCGGGGTGTTCGAGCCGCTGAGCACCCAGCTCGTGCTCGTGGGCACCGTCTACCTCGGGGTCTTCGGCGTGCTGTCGCTGCTGAGCGCCCCGTTGCCGGCCGACCATCCGCTGCAGGCGACGGTCTGGGGCTTTCACTTCATCGTCGGCGCGGGTCTTTCGATCGGTACACGACGGGTCGCCACGCGCTTTCGCTGGACGTCCGCGTTCGACGACGACCTGCTCGCGCGGATCTCCGTCGTGGCCGTCGACGTCACCACGGCCACCGCCATCGCCGCGGTCGAGCTCGAGGTGATCACGCGCTGGCTCGCCCCGATCCTCGTCTTCACCCTGTGCGCCGGTGTGCTCACGCTCCTCGCCTCGATCTGGATGGCGCGACGGGCCTTCGTGCAGACGCCCTTCGCCCACGGCCTCGCCGTGTTCGGTATGTCGACGGGCACCATTTCCACCGGGCTGGCGTTGCTGCGCATGATCGACCCGCAGCTGCGCGGGCCGGTCGCGCGCAACGTGGTGGTCGGCGCCGCGGCGTCGGTGCCGTTGATGGTGCCCCTGTTCGTGGCCGTGATCCCCTTCGCGGTATGGCAATGGCCTCGAGGGTGGGTGCCTTCGTTGCTGTGGCCCACCCTCGCGCTGGTCGTGTATGCGGTCGCACTCGCGATCGCGTGGCGCAAGATCACGCCGGCGCGATGGTTGCGCCCGGTGTGGTCGATGTGGCCGCCCGAACCACCTTCGTCGCCGAAGCCTCCGCCCTGATATCGCCCGCGTGACGCCGAGCGGGGTATCGTGTGCGCACGAGCGTCGATCCTCAGCGGTTCCCTCGGCTGTCGGCCTACTTGTCGCGGTTACCCGATGGGATCGATGCCTATCCGGACCACACCGCGAAGGCCGCGATGTACCGTGATGCCCTCGACGATCGCCCCCTGTTGCTCGCCGACGGTGACCTGCCCGACCCGTTGATGGCGCTGGTGCGCGAGCCGGTGGACGCGCAAGCGTGGATCCCCGAGGTGCACATGAACGCGATCTTCTACGCGATCGCCGACGAGCACTTCCGGGACGTCCCCGTCGACGACTTCATCGCGTGGACCTACGGCCGCAACTTGCATCTGCTCAACCAGGCCTGGTTTCGCGTGCTGTTCGTCGTGGCCAAGCCGGAGTGGATCCTGCGGGGCATCGAGAAGCGCTGGTCGCAGTTTCGCCAGGGCACCGAGCTGCGGCTGACCGAGCGAGAGTCCAAGCGCGTGCGCGTGCGGCTCATCTACCGGCCGTTTCTGCACGACGCCGACTCCGTGCGGTGCATCGGCGCGGCCTTGCGCGCCGCTGCGGCGATCGCTGGGGCGGCGCACGTGGTCGAGACCGTCGAGCACTGCGACGAGGTCTACACGGACTTTCTGTACACCTGGGACTGAGCCCTCACGCGGGCGTGGTCGCCCGGACGAGCCGGTCTCGAATCGCCGTCCACGCCGGGGTCGGCGGAGGCATGAGGACGACGATGCGCGCGTGACCGGCCGCATCGAGCGAGCGCAGCGCCCCGTACAGCTCCCGTGCGGCGATCGTCGGGTCGGCGTAGCTGGTGGTGTTCGTGCGGCAGTCGAACTCGTCGAGGCGACGACCGAAGAAGAGCAAGGCGTCGTTCGATTGCAGGTCCACGGCGTCGAGCTCGGCGCGGGTCTCGACCCGGACGGCCGGCGTGGTCGGTGCGTAGTGGCGCGCGTGCTGACCGGGACTGCGTGCCCCGACATCGGCGATGGCACCGATGTCCACCGGTCGCGCGAGCAGCTTGGCGAGCCGCTCGGCGTCGAGCGGGCCGGGCCGCAGCACCCGGGGCGGCGAGCTGCACACGTCCACCACCGTCGACTCGATCCCGACCGGCGTCGGACCGCTGTCGAGCACCAGATCGATCCGGCCGTCGAGATCGGCGAGGACGTGCTCGGCCGTCGTGGGCGAGACGTGCTCGGATCGATTGGCGCTCGGGGCCGCCACGGGACGACCGAGGCCGGCGATCAGCGCGCGCGCCACGGCCGTCGCCGGCACGCGCAGCCCGACGGTGTCGAGTCCGGCGGTGACGAGGTCGGGAATGTCGGCGGTCTTGGGAACCACGAGCGTGGCCGGTCCGGGCCACACCGCGGCCGCGAGGCGCTCGGCGGCGTCCGGCCAGTGCGCGGCGAAGCGCCGTGCCATCGCAACGTCACAGACGTGGGCGATGAGCGGGTTGGTCGGCGGCCGACCTTTGGCGGCGAAGATCTTGGCCACCGCGTCGGCACAGGTCGCGTCGGCGCCCAGGCCGTAGACGGTTTCGGTGGGGAAGGCGACGAGGCCGCCGTGGCGCAGGACCTCGACCGCACGCGCGAGAGCATCGGGATCGGGGGCGTCGGGGGCGACGCGGAGGACTTCGGTGGTGGGCAACGCGGGGGGAAGATAGCGCTTCGGGCACGCGCACGGGCACGGAGCCGCGCGCGCCCTTCGGGGTCCTACGGCTACCCCTCCGGCTGCGTCTGCGGTATCAGCGACGGGTCGCAGCCCCACTGGAAGTTGTCGAGCAGGGCGTAGCTGTCCAGGGCCGAGTCGGAGACGTCGAAAATCGCGAACACGAGCGTGATCTCTTCGCCGGGCGTGACCGGACTCGTCGTCGTCAGCCAATCCGTCGCGGCGTGCCGGCGCATGCACGTGCCGCCGAGCTCGGGCAACGTGCCGTCGTCGTCCCGAAAGTCCAAGAAGCCGGCGTTGAGCGAGATCGGATTGCCGTCGCCGTCGAAGGACACGTTGCCCGTCCAGCTCTCCGACTCCAGCCACCCCACGTACATGTCGTTGAACGAGGAGCCGTAGTACGTGGGGTACTCGGTCGACAGGAACGCGAAGTCGTACGACAACGAGACCACGTCGTCGGGCACGCGGGCCGAGATCCGCATCTCGACGTAGTCGTTGGCGGAGTCGCCCTGCGCGAGCTGATCGGCGATCGTGTTGGAACAATCGCCGGTGCCGACCAGCGTCGGGTCGGCCGCGCAATCGCCCGCGACGTCGTTGCTGCGCAGCGGGGCCGGGAGCGTGTCACCGGGATCGAAGTCGCCGAGGTCGTCGTTGCAGTAGGTCGGGTACGCGCTGCCGTCGTCGTCCGGCGTGACCTGGTCGAGCTCGGCGACGAGTCCGGTGCCGATCACCGCGTACGCACCGCCCTCGGTCGGGTCGAACGTGTGCGTCGCGCCCAACGAGCTGCGGATTCCTCGGGCCGCGTCGGGGCCCTGCGTCGACGGCACGATGGTCACTTCGCCCGGACAACCCAGGCCCATCGCGGCGAACGGGTCGCTCGTGCCTTCGTCGCACGGCGCGTGCTCGGGTGTGTCGCACCCGGCGGGCGGCAGGCCCGGACCATCACCGCCGGGCCCGCCCCCCACGTCGAGCTTGAACCCGCCGTCGTCGTGGCCGCCGGGTCGGTCGTCGTCGTCGCCGCCGCCGGGGGATCCCGCCCCGCCGCCGCCACCGTCCACGCCGTCGGTCGCCGCGCCGTCGGCCCCCGAGTCGATGCCGTCGATCCCACCCGCTGCGCTCGCGGCCTCGCGCCCCGGGTCGTCGCACGCGGCGACGAGAAGCAGCGACAGGAGCATGGTGCGACGGCAACCGGCGTGCATGCCCGGATGCGGTGCAGTCCACGTTCCGTTCGTCGTCGAGCGACGAACCGCTGGGATTTCGGGGAGGTAGGCGATCGTGGGCGCAGCCGAACTACCGGCCCCGCGCCGTCGCACGTGGCGATCCGCGCGGCGACTGGGCAACCTGCCCGATCCCGGCCTCAGTAGTTGGGCGGCACGTCCTCGCCGGCGCGAAAGCGACGGTACGACGCGGCGAGGGCGTCGTCGGAGGTCGAACGTGCGAAGGCGGCATCGACCTCGTCGTCGAGCGCAGCGCGAGCCGCCGTGTCGCCGATCCCCTCGAGCACGTACGCGAGTGCGTACAGGGTCACGCGCGACGCCTCGCCGTCGTCGTCGATCTCGCGAGAGATGTCGACGGCCTGCTGCGCCGCGGCGCGGGCGTCGTCGCGCTGGCCGAGCGCGAGTCGGGCCAGTGCCAAGCCCGCCAGCGATCGCGGCAAGTAGCTCAGACGTGGCGGATCGGCCTGTCGTCGGTAGGCGATCGACGCCTCGTACAAGTCGACGGCCTCGGCCGCCTCCCCGGCCACCCGCAGCGTGTCCGCGAGCAGGTCCCGCGCCCGTCCGGCGGTTTCGCCTTCGGGCTCGTCGCGGGCGAGGGCGTCACGAAGGCCGTCACGCATCAGTGGCACGGCCTCCTCCGCGCGACCGAGCACGCGCAACGCCGTGGCGTAGTTGTTGCGCACGCGATCGAGCTGCTCGTTCGGCGGCGTGAACAGCTCGCCGCCGACCTCGAAGGCCTCCTGTGCGTAGCGCAGCGAGTCCTGCAGCCGTCCCACTTCACCGAGCTCCATCGAAAGGCCGTTGGCCGCGGCCATCGTGGTGACGTGGTCGCGACCGTAGAGGGCTTCGAAGATGTCGTGGGCCTCCATCAACAGTGCGACCGACCGCGCGTGATCACCATCGTGGGAGGACACCCGCGCCAGCTGGTGATGAATGATCGCGATCTCCGGGTGTCGCTCTCCGTACTGCGCAGTCGCGAGTAGTTTCGCGCGCTCGAGCACCTTGCGCGCGGCCTCGTAGTCGTCGGCCGTGAAGTGGGTGTTGGACAACGCGACGAGCGAAGCCACCGTCTGCGTCTCGTTTCCCAGCGCCTCGAAGCTCTCGAGGGCACGCTCGCCCATCGCCCGTGCCTGCGCGAGCGCACCGGGGTCTTCGCGGATGCGCAGCAGCTGCGACTCGGTCAGGTCGATCGCCGCCAGCAACGATGGACTCTCGATGCGGGTCGCCAGTGCGCGCGACAGATCCAGCTGCAGCTTCACCAGCGACGGCTCGGGACGGTAGGTCAGGTACAGCGCCGCAAGTCGGCGCAGTGATTCGGAGGCCAGGAAGTCGCGGGACTCCTCGAGCGATCGCCGGGCCGCGTTCGTGAACAGCTCGATCGCGCCGTCGATGTCGCCGGTGCCCTCCGCGACCCTCGCCTGTCGGTGCACGGCCTCCGTGATCGTCGGCGGATATTCCAGCTCCCGCGCAAGCGCGAGCACGTCCTCGATCTGCTCGGGTAGACCTTTGTAGCGCCCCGCGCCCATGGCGGTGTCGATCTCCACGAGTCGGCGACGCAGCGCCGCCACCCGGTCTCGCAGCTCCGGATCGTCCGGCTGCGGAAGCACGGAAAGGTACAGCTCGGGCTCCAGGCAGCGCTCGGCCGCGTCGATCGTCGACACCATGTCCACCGCGCGGGTCAGCAGCCCCTCGTCGACGTCGCCGGCGAGCAACGACGTCACCGAGGCGACGCGGCCCCTCTGCGAGTCCAGACACGACAGCTGCTGCACCGCGACCGTGGCGACCTTGGTGTCCTTGGAGTGGCTCGCGCGGCAGACCTGCTCGCGCGTCGCCACCCACTTGCGCGCATAGTCGTCGAGCTCGTCCGCGACCCGGACCGCCGTGTCGTCGGCGAGCGGCTTGCCGATCGCGGCGAACTGTCGCTGGACCTGCACCCGTCGCGCCGGTCCCCACGCTTCCTCGAAGGCCGCGCTCGCATCGCACGGGTCCTCGGGCGCCGCGAAGTACTGCGCGCCCCAGATCCCCACCGCCACGAGCCCGATCACGCCGACCGCCGCTCCGCGTCGCCAACGGTCGCCCGGGTCGCGGCCGAGCGCCGCGAGCAGCTCGTTCATCGTCGGGTAGCGATCGTCGACCTTGCGGGCCATGCCGCGGACGATGGCGCGTCGTACCCAGCCGGGCACGCCCGAGCCGCGGGGCGTGGCCGCCGGCTCGTCCTGCAGCACGCTGCGGGTGAGCTCGGCGACGGTCTCGCCCGAGAACGGCGCGCGGCCGTACAGCGCACGGTACAGCGCCACGCAGTACGAGAACTGGTCGGTGCGTGCGTCGGTGGGACGTCCCGCGAACTGCTCGGGCGACATGTACGCCGGCGTGCCCATCATGGCTCCGGTCAGCGTCAGCCGCTCGAGCAACGCGCTCGACGACGCGTGCGCCTCGCTGCGATCGGTGCTCGCGTTCTCGTCGGCGCGCTCGTCGGTGCCATGCGCGAGACCGAAGTCGAGCACGACCACCCGCCCGTCGTCGGCCACCATCACGTTGTCGGGCTTGAAGTCGCGATGGACCAGGTCGGCGCGATGCGCCGCTTCGAGACCGCGGCCCGCCTCGAGGAACACCGCGAGGATCTCGCGCCAGTCCCGGTCGGCCTCGGCGTCGAGCCACTTCGACAACGTGCGGCCCTCGACGAACTCCATCGCGACGAACACGGAGTCGCCGAGCTCGCCGACGTCGTGGACGGTCACCACGTTGCGGTGGCTGAGCTTGGCCAGCGCCTGGGCTTCGCGAACGAGGCGGCTGCGGCCGCGCGAGCTGCCCGCGACACCCAACCCCGGACGCAGCAGCTTGATCGCCACCTTGCGATCGAGCTCCGGGTCGTAGGCCGCGTAGACGACCCCCATGCCGCCACGGCCGAGGATGTCCAAGACGAGGTAGCGCCCGAGGGTCGCACCGCGCGAGAGGACGGTCGGCCGGCCGGCCGTCGATGCCTCGGCCGACGGCAGCAGCGTCGCCGCATCGCCCATCTCGGTCACGTGCTCGAGCGCGTCGCTCGATTGCGGCGGCAGCGTCGGAGCCTCGGGGTCGGTGATCGACACGCGCAACGCGAAGGATACCTGCCGCCTGCTATCGTCGCCCCGCGTGAAGGCCCCGGTCGACGAATACACCCAGCGGCAGCGCGCCAGGGCACGAGCTCGGGGCGAGGCCGAGGTCGTGGAGCGCCGGCTGTCGAACTTGCGGCTGGCGGTCTTCGTCGCGGGGGTGGCGCTCGGGGCGATCGCGTGGCGGACGGACTGGTCGGCCGGATGGCTGCTGGTGCCCGCCGTCGCCTTCGTCGTGCTCGTCGTCGCGCACGAGCGCACGAGTCGACGCGTCGAGCGGTGCCGACGCGCCGAGGACCACTACACCGCGTGTCTTCGCCGGCTCGACGGTTCGTGGCCCGGTCACGGGATCACGCGCACCGACCTCGCGCCCGAGGGCCATCCCTATGCCGGCGATCTGGATCTGTTCGGGGTCGGCTCGGTCTTCGACCGGCTGTGTACCGCACGAACCGGCGCCGGTGTGCGCTGTCTGGCCGACTGGCTGCTGGGACCGGCATCGATCGACGAGGTGGCGGCCCGGCGCGGCGCGGTCGAGGAGCTGCGCTGTCGGATCGATCTGCGCGAGGACCTCGCGCTCGCCGGCGAGGACCTCGACGCCCAAGTCGACCCGGTCGTGCTCGCGCGCTGGGGCGAGCTGCCCCCCGTGCTCGACGAGGCTCGGATCGCCCGCCTGCGGCTGCTGTCGTGGACGCTCGCCGCGGCCAACGTCGCCACGGCGACCGCGTGGGGGCTCGGGCTCGTCGGCCCCGCTCCGCTGGCGGTCAGTGCCATCGCCACGTGGTTTGCCGGGCGTCGCTTCAAGGACGCGCTCGATCGTATCGAGCACGGCGTGCAGCGCCCCAGTCGGGAGCTCGGGGTGGTCGCCGAGCTGCTGCGGCGGTTCGAGGCCGAGTCCCTGCAAAGCGAGCGCCTCGCCGAGCTGCGGGCGCGGCTCATCGCCGGCCCGGTCTCCGCGTCGACCCGCATCGGTCGGCTCGTCCGACTCGCGCAGTGGCTCGAGGCTCATCGCGGTCAGCTGTTCATCCCCATCGCGTTCGCATTGATGTGGCGGGCCCAGTTCGGTCTCGCGATCGAGCGCTGGCGTCAACGGCACGGCGGCGACATCGAGGGTTGGTTCACGGCGCTCGGACAGCTCGAGTCGCTCGCGGCGATCGCCGCGTACGCGTACGAGTGTCCCGACGACGTCTTCGCCGAGATCGAGCCGGGACCACCGAAGGTGCACGGCGAGGCGGTCGGCCACCCGCTGCTGCCGGGGAACGCGTGCGTTCGCAACCGTATCGACCTCGGACCGGGCGGGCGCGCGTGGGTGGTGTCGGGCTCGAACATGTCGGGCAAGTCGACGTACCTGCGTACGGTGGGGCTGGCCGTCGTCTTCGCCCAGGCCGCGATCGTCGTGCGCGCGCGAAGCCTGTCGCTGTCGCCGTTGCGGGTCGGCGCAACGTTGCGCGTGGTCGACTCGCTCGCCGAAGGCGCGTCACGTTTCTACGCCGAGATCACGCGCCTGCGCCGGGTGATGGACCTGGCGCAAGAGGGACCGGGTGCGCTGTTTCTGCTCGACGAGATCCTGCACGGCACCAACTCGCACGACCGTCGCATCGGCGCCCTCGCCGTGGTTCGCCGGCTGCTCGAGCTCGGGGCGATAGGGCTCGTGACCACGCACGACCTCGCGCTCGCCAACGCCAGCGGCGAGCTTCCCGACGACGTCGTCAACGTCCACTTCGCCGACCAGATCGGGGGTGACGGATTGACGTTCGACTACACGTTACGCGAGGGCGTCGTGCAGACCAGCAACGCCCTGGATCTGATGCGCTCGGTGGGGCTCGACGTGTGAGAACGCCCCACGCGCCCCCGCGGGCGCCTCTTGCCGCCGGTGCACCGGTCTCCTACATAGGAGGCGATGAATCCGCTGCGTGAGATCTCGACCGCCGGCCAGTCGATCTGGCTGGACTACATTCGTCGCGGCATGACGCGCAGCGGCGAGCTCGCCGCAATGATCGAGGCCGACGACCTACGCGGCATGACGTCCAACCCCGCGATCTTCAAGCAGGCGATCGCGGGCTCGGACGACTACGCCGACGTCCTCGGCGACCTCATCGGCGACCGCGCGCTGTCGCCCCAGGACATCTACGAGCGCCTCGCGATCGTCGACATCCAGGAGGCCGCCGACGCGATGCGGCCCGTGTACGACAAGACCGAGAAGAAGGACGGCTACGTCAGCTTCGAGGTCTCGCCCAGTCTCGCCCACGACGCCGAAGGCACGATCGCCGAGGCACGACGACTGTGGCAGGCCGTCGCCCGACCGAACCTGATGATCAAGGTGCCGGGCACCGAGGCGGGACTGCACGCGATCGAGACCCTGCTCGGCGAGGGGATCAACGTCAACGTCACCCTCATCTTCTCGCGGGCCGACTACGCGCGGATCCTCGAGGCGTTCTGGCGCGGCGCCGAGACCTGGGTCGCCGGCGGCGGCAATCCGCGGGCGCTCGCGTCGGTCGCGAGCTTCTTCATCAGCCGGATCGACAGCGAGGTCGACGCACGCATCGAGGCCAAGGCGCGGACACTCGACGACGACCGCGCCCGGGTGGCGCTGGAGCAGCTCGCCGGCCGAATCGCGATCGCCAACGCCAAGCTCGCGTACGCCCACTACGAGGTCGAGGTGCGCTCGGACCGGGCCAAGGCGCTCATCGCCAAGGGCGTGCGGCCGCAGCGGCTTCTGTGGGCGAGTACCGGCACGAAGAACCCCTCCTACAGCGACGTGCGCTACATCGACGAGCTCATCGGGCCGGACACGGTCAACACCGCGCCGCCCAAGACGATCGATGCGTTCCGCGACCACGGCACGGTCGCGCCCACGCTGCAGCTCGACGTCGACGACGCGGAAGCGCATCTGGCCCAGCTCGCCGAGGCCGGCATCGACCTCGACGACGTGACCGACCTTCTGCTCGCCGACGGCGTAGTGCTGTTCGAGGAGGCGATGGACGCGTTGCTGTCGACGATCGCGGACCTGCGACGGACGCGAGTCGGATCGAACATCGACCCGCTCGACGCGTCGCTGCCCGCCGACCTGCAGGCCGCGGTCGACGAAGCCGCCGCGACCTGGGACCGCACCGACGGCACCAAGCGCCTGTGGTCGCACGACGCCACGCTGTGGACCGACCAGGGCGAGCAGGCCTGGCTGGGCTGGCTCGACGAGGTGTCCCACCAGCGCCAGCAGGTCGACACGCTCGAAGCGTTCGCGGCCGAGGTCGCGGGCCGGCACTTCGAGCACATCCTGCTCGTGGGCATGGGCGGCTCCTCGCTGTTCCCCGACGTGCTGGCGCGGACCTTCGGCCACCGTCAGCGCAAGGGCGCGCCCCGTCTGTCGATCGTCGACACGACCGATCCGCGGCAGGTTCGGGCGGCGCGCGAAGGCGTGGATCTGGCCAAGACGCTGGTCGTCGTCTCGAGCAAGTCGGGCTCGACGCTCGAGCCCAGCGTGCTGCTGGAGTACTTGTGGGCGCAGGCGCAGACCGCCATCGGCGACGGGGCCGGCTCGCACTTCGTCGCCGTCACCGACCCCGGCTCCAAGCTCGAGGCCCTCGCGACCGAGCGCGGCTTCTGGAAGGTCTTTGCCGGCAAGCCGGAGATCGGCGGTCGGTTTTCTGCGCTGTCGAACTTCGGCATGGTCCCGGCAGCGGCGATGGGCCTGGACGTGCGCAGCTTCCTCGACGAGGCCGCCTCGATGGCGGGCGCGTGCGCCGACAGCCCCGCCGTCGACAACCCGGGCGTGCGACTGGGGCTCATCCTCGGGGCGGCGGCCAAGCGCGGACGCAACAAGCTCACCCTGTTCGCCTCGCCGGGCATCGCCGCGTTCGGGGCGTGGATCGAGCAGCTCGTCGCCGAGTCGACCGGCAAGCAAGGCCAGGCGATCGTGCCCGTCGACGGCGAGCCGATCATGCCGCCGGCGCTGTACGGCCGCGATCGCATCTTCGTGCACCTGCGATTGGCGTCCGCGCCCCATGCCGCGCAAGACCGCGCCGTCGAGGTGCTACGGGCTGCCGGACATCCGGTCGTGCAGCTGCAGCTCGACGACGACTGGTGCCTGGCCCAGGAGCTGTTTCGCTGGGAGGTCGCGACCGCCGTCGCGGGCTCGGTCATGCAGCTCAATCCCTTCGACCAACCGGACGTCGAGGCCAGCAAGATCGAGACGCGGGCGGTGACCGACAAGTACGAGGCGGGCGAGCCCTTGCCGGCGCCGACCGTGCTCGCGCGCGACGGTGACCTGGTGCTGACCACCGATGCCAAGAACGCCACGGCCCTCGCCGACGACGCCGCCTCCGGGGCGCTCGGGGTCAACGCGCTGATCGAGACCCACCTGCGTCGGATCGGGCCTCGCGACTACTTCGCCCTGCTCGCCTACGTGCCGATGAACGACACGACGGCCGCACCGCTGCAGGACATCCGCCGCATGGTGGCGCAGTCGACCGGGGCCGCCACCTGCCTCGGCTTCGGCCCGCGCTTTTTGCACTCCACCGGCCAGGCCTATAAAGGTGGGCCCAACGAGGGGGTGTTCTTGCAGGTGACCGCCGCGCCGGGACAGGACCTGGACGTGCCGGGACTGCGGGCCAGCTTCGGCGTGATCGAGCAAGCCCAGGCGATGGGCGACTTCCAGGTGCTCGTCGACCGCGACCGACGGGCGATTCGGATCCACATCGAGGGCGATCACGTGGCCGGCCTCCAGCGGCTGGCGTCGATCGTCGCGATGTCGCTGCCCACGCGGGACGGTGCCGTATGAAGATCCTGGCCGGTGACATCGGCGGGACGTACTCCCGCGTCGCTCTGTGTGAAGTCGACGGCACCTCCGTGCGCCGCGACATCCAGGCGGTCTACGAGTCGCGACGCTACGACAGCCTCGAGGACATCGCCCGCGAGTTCGCCAGCGAGCACGACGTCCAGATCGACAGCGCGTGTTTCGGCGTCCCCGGTCCGGTGGCCTCGCGCCGGGCGATCTTCACGAACCTGCCGTGGGAGGTCGACGCGGACGTGCTCGAACGCAACCTCGGCATTCCCAACATCGCGCTGATCAACGACATCGAAGCCGCGGCCCACGGTCTGGCCACGCTGCCCGAGGCGGATTTTCGGGAGATCCGCAAAGGCTCGAGCGGGGTGACCGGCAACGCCGGGCTCATCGAAGCGGGTACTGGACTCGGGGAAGCGGGAATGTTCTGGGACGGCCGTCGCTATCGCCCGTTCGCGTCCGAGGGCGGCCACTGCGATTTTTCGCCCTCGAACGAGCGCGAGCTCGAGCTGCTGAGGTTTCTGCAGGCGAAGTTCGGCGGCGCTCACATCTCGTGGGAGCGCGTCGTGTCGACGCCGGGGCTCGTCCACATCTACGAGTTCCTCAAGAGCAAGGACCCCGAGGCCGAGCCGAGCTGGCTCGCGGCCGAGATCGAAGCCGCCGACGCCGCGACCATCATCGTGCGGCACGCCCTCAGCGGCGAGTCGGCGCTGTGCCGCGAGGCGGCCCTGTGGGTGCTGGCACTGTACGGGGCGGAGGCCGGCAACCTCGCGCTCAAGTACCTGGCGACCGGCGGAATCTACCTGGGCACGGGCCTGGCGCCGAAGCTCATCGATCTGCTGCCCGAGTCGGACTTCCTCGCTCGCTTCGACGCCAAGGGACGCCTGCAGCGAGTACTGCAGCGCATCGCGATCCGCGTGGTGACCAACGATCGCGTCGCCCTGCAGGGCGCGGCGTTCTACGCGAGCCAGCGAGCCCGCGGCGAGTCCGTCTAGCCGATCGGCCTTCCGATCGGAGTAGACTGGCGGTCATGTCCCTCGGCCGCCCCCTGTTGTTCGCCCTCGTGCTGGCCGCCGGCTGCGGCGGCAAGAAGGCCCCCGTCACCCCGCCCAGCGGCGCCGACGCGGCGAGCCTGGCCTCGCACGCCGAGACCGCGTCCACGATCTCCGGCACCGTGGTCGGCGTCGACGGCAAGCCGCCCGCGGTGGCCCATGTCCGCGTGCTGCGGATGGGCGACGGTGAGCCCGACGAGGCCACGATCGATCCGGACGGCAAGTTCGAGCTGGCGACCAAGCGACGTGGTCTCGTGCTGCTCGAGGTCACGGCCGTCGACCACGCGCAGTGGCGACTGCCGATCGTCGTGACGGATGCGCCGGTGACGATGGACATCGAGCTCGGTACCTATGTCCGCAACCCCGGCGGCAAGGATGCCGGCGTGCTCGTCTGGGAGGGCGACCCGGACAAGACGCCACCCAAACGCCATCCGCTCGAGCACGACGACTCCGGGCGCATGCACGCGACGATCGCGACCAAGGCGGGCGAGATCCAGTACCAGCTCGAGGGACTGTCGCCGGAGGGACGCACGTTCAACGGTCCGCAGGCCAGCCGCTACGAGTACGACGGCGGCGGCGACTACCGGTCCGTCTTGGTCGTGGAGGGCGGCAAGGTCGAGCTGTCGTTTCACCCCGACGAGCTGGCACCGTCGGACGCACCGGCGAAAGTCACGTTCGGCGAGGGGGCGCCGCATCTGCAGCGCATCGCCGCGTTCGACCGCTTGCGGCAGACCCAGCTCGACGGCTTCGCCGCCACCATGCAGGCGATGGCCGAAAAAGACCCCTACGCCGCCCAGCGAGCGGCGCAAGAGTACCCCTGGACCCACGAGCGCGAGGCGTTGATGGCCGCGATCGAGGCCGAGAAGGACCCGATGGTGCGACGCGTGATGGCGGCGGGCTACTTCGGTCTGGGCAACTTCGACGCCGACAAGGCCTCGGCCGCCGAGCGGGGGTTGGCGGCCGAGCTGCTCGCCGACATGGATGGCAAGGACCCCGCGTGGTTGGTGTGGCCCGAAGAGATGGCCAAGGCCGTTCCCCTTTCGGACGACCCGGCCGACGCCGAGCGCTTCGAGGAGCTCGTCGCCACCGAGCTGCCGCCCCAGCAGGGCGCCGGCTACTTGCTCGAGCGCCTCGTCGAAGCCGAGCTCGACGGCCGCGACGACGACGCGCGCCGCTACTACGCGATGATGACGTCCGAGCGCTTCAAGAGCACGCCGATGGCGATGTTCGCCAAGCAGTTCGATCCGGATCGCCCGATCCGCGAGGGCAAGGCGCTGCCGGCGTTCGAGTTCGGCGCGCTGCCGAACAAGAAGGGCAAGGTCGCCCGCAAGTTCGGCAACGAGGACCTGCAGGGCACCGTGTATCTGCTCGACTTCTGGGCGACGTGGTGCGGGCCGTGCGTCGCCGACATGCCCAACCTGCACGCGGCCTACGACAAGTTCGGCGCCGGCAGCAAGCAAGGCAAGCGTCGCAAGGGCCGCAAGTTCGAGATCCTGTCGGTCTCGGTCGACGGCGGCGCCGAGGTGGTGCACGACTTTCGTGCCAACCGCTTCCCGATGCCGTGGCAGCACGCCCACGTCCCCACCAAGGACGCGGCGCAGATCTTCGGGTTCTCCGGGATCCCGTTCGCGGTCCTCGTGGACGAAAAGGGCACGATCCTCGCCGCGACGCCGCAGCTCAACGCGCAGTCGCTCGAGCCGATGCTCGCCGGCATCCTCGACGCGCCGGCGTCCAAGCCGTAGCCGGTCGACGCGGGCGCGGTATGCTCGCAGCCGGTGACGCTGTCCTTGCTGTTTCCGCCTTCGCTCGGACCGGTGACCGCAGGCGCGCGCGCCGAGACCCTCGCCCACTGGCTGTCGAGTCGCCTCGGCCGACCGGTCGCGGTGGAAGTGGCATCGAGCTACGCCGAGCTGCAGCGACGGGTCGAGGAGCGTGAAGTCGACCTCGCGTGGGCACCACCGACCATCTGCGCCAAGGTGATCGACCGCGTGCCCGGCGTGTTCGCGGCGGTCCGGCGCGGTGGCGCGAGCTTCCGCGCCGCACTCATCGTCCGCCGCGGCGAGATCGGATCGATCGCCGAGCTCGCGGGCAAGCACGCGGTGTGGGTCGACAGGCACTCCGCCGGGGGGTACCAGCTCCCGCGGGCTCTGCTGCGCCGCCACGGGCACGACCCCGATCAGCTGCTGGGACGGCAATCGTTCGTCGGCGGGTATACCGACGCGGTACGACGGGTGCTCGACGGCGCCGCCGACCTCGCGCCGGTGTTCGTGCACGGCGAGACCTCCGAGTACGTCACGATGTCGCTGGCGGCGATCGTGGGCGCCCGCGCGGCCGAGTCGTTGGCCGCGTTGGCCGTGACCGACGTGTCTCCCGCCGACGGGCTCGTCGTCGTGTGCGACGACAGTGAAGACGGGGTGGCCCTCGCCGACATCGAGGCGATCGGCCGCGGCGGCCCCAATCCGCTGCTGGAGTCGATGGATGCCGAGGGCCTGCGCCGGGCGCAGGCGTCCGAGTACGCCACGTTGCGCGGCTGAGCGGCCGTCGATCAGATCAACGCGGCGTCACACATGACCTCGACGAGGCTGGGGCCGTCGTGGGCCAGCGCGCGGGTCAACGCCTCGTCGAGCTCTCCGCGCTCGCGCACGCGGATGCCGAGCGCACCGCAGCCCGCCGCGTACTCGGCAAAGTTCGGGTTGTGCAGCGACGTCTGCCACACGTGCCAGTTGCCCGCCCGTTGCTCCTTGGAGATCTTGCCCAGCTCGGCGTTGTTGAGCAGCACGTGCGTGATGTTCATGCCGTACTTGACCGCGGTCGTCAGCTCGCCCATGTACTGGCCGAACCCGCCGTCGCCGGTGACCGCCAGCACCCGCCGGCCCGCGAACTCCGAGCCGGGCTCCGTCGTCGCCGCCCAGGCCCCCATGGCCGCCGGGTACCCGAAGCCGATCGAGCCGAGGTAGCCCGACATCAGCACGCGCTGTCGCTTGCACTCGAAGTAGCGGCCGAACGAGTACGTGTTGTTTCCGACGTCGACGGCGACGATGGCGTCCTCGGGGACGTGACGATTCATCGCCGCGAAGAGCGCCGCCGACCCGACGCCCCTGCCGCGATCGTCGGCCTCGCGCCGCGCCTTCTCCTCACGCCAGAGCTTCCAGCGCGCGGCCACGTCGGCGCGCTGATCTTGCCAGCCCGCGTGCTCCGACAGCGCATCCGACAGACGCGCGACGGTGGCCGAGATCTCGCCCCAGACCGGCACGTCCACGGCGTGGAACTTGCCCAGCATCATCGGATCGAAGTCCACCTGGATGATCGGCAGCTTCGGCGTGATCCCGGTGTGGTTGGAGAAGCTCGAGCCGAACACGAGCAGCTGGTCGGACTCGTTCATCACCCAGCTGGCCACCGGCGTTCCGCTGCGACCGAGCACGCCGCCGCCCAGCGGATGATGGTCGGAGATCTGGCCTTTGGCCTTGAAGGTGGTGATCACCGGCGCGCCCATGCGCTCGGCGAGCTCGACGATGGCATCCATGTCGAACCGAGCGCCGTGGCCCACGATGATCACCGGGCGCTTGGCCACCTTCAGCCGCTGCACGGCGGTGGCGAGCGCGTCCTGGGCGGGCTCGATCGCGCGCGAGGGGAGACGTCCGAGCGGTCCGCCGGGCTTGGACCCTTCGGGCGCCGGGCGCGTCTGCACTTCGTCGGGGAAGATCAGGTGCGACACGCCGCGGTTGAGCAGCGCGCTCTTGCAGGCGAGATTGACCAGCTCGGCGTGCTTGGACGTGTGCAGCACCGGCTGCGACCACTGGGCGACCTTGCCGAACGCCGCCATCAGGTCGATTTCCTGGAACGCGCCGGGGCCGAGGACCTGCGTGTCCACCTGGCCCGTCAGCGCGAGGACGGGGGCACGGTCGACGTTGGCGTCCCACAACCCCGTCAACAGGTTCGTCGCGCCGGGGCCCGCGATCGCCAGACACGCTGCGAGCCGGCCAGTGAGCTTGCCGTACGCCGAACATGCGAACGAAGCCGCGCCCTCGTGGCGAATGCCGAAATAACGCAGCTGGCCGGCTTCCTCGCGCCGGCGCAGTGCATCGGCGAGTCCGAGGTTGGAGTGTCCGACCATGCCGAACACGACCTTGATCCCCCAGTGGGTCATCGTCTCGGCCATGACGTCGGTCACGGTCTTGGTGTGGGGCGACTCGGCTTGCACCGCGACGTACACCCCGTCGTCGCGCACCTCCACCGGATAGGTCGTGACACCGTCGTCAAAGTCGCCGGGGGATTGCCCCGTCGTCGGGTGGTAGTCCCAGCCGTGCCACGGACAACGCAGCAGACCGTTTTCGATCGACCCTTCCCCGAGGGGACCGCCCTGGTGGGGACACTTGTTGTCGAGTGCGGCGTACCTGCCTTC
>CALBMM010000303.1 GCA_937896535.1 uncultured Pseudomonadota bacterium | reverse complement strand
CCCGTACTTGCGCTCGACGATCGCGATCGCCTGCTCGCGCATCTGGATCGACTCGTCGACGTGCCCTTGTTCTTCGAGCACGTTGGCGAGGGTGGCGAGCGAGCTCGCGATGTCCGGATGATCGTCGGGGAGGGCGGCACGTCGGATCCCGAGCGCGCGTCGGGCCAAACGCTCGGCTTCGGTGAGGTCGCCGCGCATGCGCACGATGCCCGCGAGATTGCCGAGTGCCGACGCGACTTCGACGTGCTCGGGACCCATCTCGCGCTCCTTGATCGCGAGCACGCGTCGAAACTCCGCTTCGCCTCGAACGTGATCGCCCATGCGGATGGACGTGATCGCGAGGTTGGATCGCATGGCCGCCACCGGCAGCGTCTCCGGGCCGAGCGCCGCCTCGAGGATCTCGACGGCGCGTTCGTACTCGGCGCGCGCGGCCTCGTAGTCGCCGGCGTGGTCGAGCGCGTACGCGAGCACGCCGTGGCCGAACGCGGTGCGTCGGTGGTCCGGGCCGAGCGCGTCGGTCCAGAGCTTCAAGGCCTCGCGCGCTCGCTCGGCCGCTTCGTCGAGGCGGTACTCCTCGGCGAGCGCGGTGGCCAGGTCCGCGGTGATCGTCGCGATGGCGAGCTCGTCGGGCGGCTGCAGCTCGCGCGCGAGGGCGAGCGCTTCTTCGCGGTACTTCAGGCTGAGCTTCGGATCTCCCTCGCGGGCGGCGAGGTGGCCGAGGTTGGTGCGCAGCTGCACCTGCAGGCTCGGTACGTGCAGGCGCTCGACGAGCGGCTCGGCGAGCTCGGCCCACAGGTGCCCTTGCTCGAACTGCGCGAGCCGATCCCCGGTGACCATCACCAACAACACGCGCACGCGCGCGAGCAAGCGATCGTCGTCGGCTTGCTCGGCGGCGATGGCCGCTTCGACCAGGCGGTCACGCGCATCGTGGTACTTGCCTTGGGCCTCCAGCGCGGCCCCGAGCAGGGCCAGGGCTTCGGCGAGCAGGTCCGGGTCGCCCACCCCGCGAGCCTGTTCGACGAGATCGAGCCCCGTCTGCACCGCGGCGTCTTCCTTGCCGGTGCTCAACGCGGCGCTGGCTTCGGCGAGCCCACGGGTCAGGGTCTTGGCGGCGTCGGACGGGGGCGGTCCCTCGCGCAGCGCGTCCAGGTCGGCGCAGGCGGAGATTTCCGGAAGCGCCTGCGTGGCGGCCACGGCGTGGTCGACCACGTCCTCGTCGGCCCGCTCCAAGCGCGACGCGAGGGCATCGAGCGCTTGCAGGCGTCGGTCCAGACACGCCATGCGCACATCCAGCAGCGCATCCGATTGCTCGTGACGCACGTGCGTGGCTTCGCAGGCCGCGACCCAACCCGCCTGCCAGGTGGCGGCGTAGCGTGACAGTGCGGCGTTGGTCGACTCGGCCGACCGTGTCGCATAGGGCCGGATCGTCTCGGCGAAGCGGGTCGCGATCGCCTCGGCGCGTGCCTCGTCGTAGACCTCCGCGACGCGCTCCGCCGCGGCAGCGCACGGAGAGGCGGTCTCGGGCGGCTGGGCGTAAGCCCACGTCGCGACGCCGACGAACGCCAGCGCACCGACGCCGGCGAGCATGCGCTTGCGCCGGATCGTCGGGTCGTACTGCAGCTGCTCGATGAGCGCCTCCATCGACGGCCAACGGTGGGCCGGCTCGGGAGACAGGCCGCGCAGCACGATCTTGTGGAGCCATTGCGGCACGTTGGAGCCCTTGGGCGGCTCTCGGACCTCGCCTTCGATCGCGGCGAAAGCCACGACGTGCACCGAGTCGTCGGGGAAGGGCAAGCGGCGGTACAGCGACTCGTACAGCGACACGCAAAACGAGAACTGGTCCGAGCGCGAGTCGGTGGACTCGCCCAGGTGCTGCTCGGGTGCCATGTAGGCCGGCGTGCCGACGCGCGCACCTTCGAGGGTCAGCGGCGTGTCGATCGAGATGTGGGCGTTGGTCGCGAGCCGTCGCTTGATCTCGTCGCGCGTCTTGGGCCGCACGGCGCGGTGCGAGCCCGTGTTTCCGGTGGTGCGCGCGAGGCCGAAGTCGAGCACGTGGACGCGACCCTGGGCGTCGCGCACCGCATTCTCCGGCTTGAAGTCGCGGTGGACGAGGCCCGCCTCGTGCGCGGCCGCGAGACCCCGGGCCGCGTCGATGTATGCGGTCACGACGTCGCGCCAGTCCGGCGTGACGCGCTCGACCCACTGTCGCAGGTTGAGGCCCTCGACGAAGTCCATCGCCACGAACACGCGGCCTTCGTGCAGACCGGTGTCGTGCACGGCGACGACGTTGGGGTGCGACAGCCGAGCGAGCGCCTGTGCCTCGCGGAGCATGCGAGCGCGGTCGACGTCTTCGGAGCCGTCCTTGCTGCGTTTGCGCCGGAGCACCTTGACGGCGATCCGGCGGTCGAGCTCGGGGTCGTAGGCCGCGTACACCGAGCCCATGCCGCCGCCGCCGATCTTGTAGAGGATGACGTAGCGGCCGATCGACTGGCCCTGCATCAGGCTCGCGGTCAGATCCGCTTCGGCGGCGTCGAGGTTGTCGGCGAGCGTCTCGCGAGAGCCCGTCGCTGCCGACTCGTCGGGGGCGGACGAGGGGGCCATTTCAACCCAGCATTGCGCACCGACGGCGCCGCGGGCAACCCGCCGCGACTGCAGTCGCCACCAGTGGCTACGAACGTGGTCAGGTCGTCGTTCCGTGCGCTCCGGAAAAACCCAACAACTTCAACGCCACCTCTGTGGCACGTCGCTTGTAAATCCAAGAAGCGTCCGGGACGAGAAGCTTCCCAACCCTGCTCCCCGGATACACAACCAAACGCAATCCCTGCGAACCTGTTCCTCCGCCGCCCGCCACGCTTTCCGCGTGGCGGGCGGTTCCCTTTTGCCCCC
>CALBMM010000302.1 GCA_937896535.1 uncultured Pseudomonadota bacterium | reverse complement strand
ACGCGGAGAGCGGGTCGGTGCCGGTCACCGGGATGGCGCCGCCGCTGTTGCTGTCGGAGATCGAGACGCAGCAGACGAGCACCACCGGCTTTCACGAGCCGCTGCTTCCGCCACCGTTCGCCGACGACGGCTCGCGTGGGCGGACCGCCGACCGCAGCGGTGCCCGCGGCCGCCGCCGCCGGGACCGCGGTGCGGCCGATCTCGCCGATCTCGACTCGTCCGAGGACTGATCGGCCCGCGTTGGGGCGACGTCGCGCGTCGCCGCGGCTATGCTTGCCGCGTCAGCCCCCGGCCATGAACGACACGACGGCCAGCGCGAGCATCGAAAGCTTCGCGGCGCTGCGGCGGCATTTGCTGCAGGGACCCGACGCCGAGTCGGTCCGGGTGGGCGCCGGTGCGCAGAGCCTGACGATGAAGGCGGCGCGGGCGACGGTGGCGATCGTGGAGGCGGGGGGGCCGGTCCCCGACATCGCCGACGTGCTGCTCATCGTCGGTGGCGACGCCCAGCTGCACGAGGCGTTGGCCTCGGGCGCCCGCCATCGTGTGCACCTTCTGCCCTTGCCGTCGCCGGTGGCGGTGGTCGACACGGTGGTGCGCGGCGCGCTGGAGGCCGCCACGGCGTTTTCGCGGGCGGGCGTCGCCGATCAGCTGCTCGACGTGGGGCTGGCGCTCAATGCCGAGCGGGATCCGGCGCGGGTGCTCGAGCTCATCTTGATGCACGCCCGCTCGATCACCCTGGCGGACGCGGGCTCGATCTACCTGGTGGAGGACGAGGGCAAGTCGCTGCGCTTCACGATCGCGCACAACGACTCCGTCGACGCCGACCTTCGCGAGTTCACGATGCCGGTCAACGAGGACTCGATCGTGGGGACCTCCGTGGTCACGCAGTCGAGCATCCGGATCCCGGATCTGTACGTCGAGGGCGGCCCGCGGGCGCTGGGAAGAACCTTCCGGCACGATCGCAGCTTCGACAGCCGCTTTGGCTACCAGAGCCGGTCGATGATCACCACGCCGATGATCTCGCCGGACGGGCGCGTCCTCGCGGTCATTCAGCTCATCAACGCCAAGACCGAGGACGTGCCGCTGTCGCGGGCGGAGGACTTCGCCGGACGGGTGCGCCCGTTTTCGCGGGAGGACGAGCGGCTGTGCTCGTCGCTGGCGGCACAGGCGGCCGTGGCCCTCGAAAACGCCCGGCTGTACGAGGAGATCCAGAACCTGTTCGAGGGCTTCGTGCGCGCGTCGGTGCACGCCATCGAGCAGCGCGACCCGACCACGAGCGGACACAGCCAGCGCGTGGCCGACCTGACCGTGGACCTGGCCCGGGCCGCCGACCGGTCGACCGTGCGCGAGTTCGCCTCCGTTCGGTTCTCCCGCGAGCAGCTGCGCGAGATCGAGTACGCGGGGCTGCTGCACGACTTCGGCAAGGTCGGCGTGCGCGAGCAGGTGCTGGTCAAGGCCAAGAAGCTGTATCCGCACCAGCTCGAGCTGGTCACGGCGCGATTCGATCACATGCGCACGACGCTGCAGCTGCAGCTGATGCAGGCGCAGCTTGACGCGCTGCGCCGCGGCGAGCCCGAGGACGACGGACTCGTCAGCGACCACGAGGCCGCGCTCGCGCGCCTGCAGGAGATGTTCGACATCGTGCTCGAGGCCAACGAGCCGACCGTGCTGCCCAAGGAGGCCTCGTCGCGCCTGTCGGAGGTCGCCGCGGTCCGCTTCGCCCCGCCGGGACGGCCGCCGCGGGCCCTGTTGCGGCCGGTCGACCTCGACGCGCTGCTCATCGCCCGGGGCAGCCTCACCGCGTCCGAGCGCGAGGAGATTCAGAGCCACGTGACGCACACGTACAACTTCCTGGTCAGGATCCCCTGGGGCCACGCGCTGTCGCGGGTGCCCGAGATCGCCGGCATGCACCACGAATACCTCGACGGCACGGGCTATCCGTCGGCGGCGCCGGCCGAGCAGATTCCTCTGCAGGCCCGGATGATGACCGTGTCGGACATCTTCGACGCGCTGACGGCCTCGGACCGGCCGTACAAGCGCGCGGTGCCGGTCGACCGAGCGCTCGACATCCTCCACGCCGAGGTCGACCGCGGCAAGGTCGACGGCACGGTGCTCGAGCTGTTCGTGGGGGCCCGCGTGTTCGAACGGAGCAGCAGCTGATGCTCGGGCGCGTGAGCTGGGCGATCGCGCCGACGGTGCGGGGGCGGGTGTCGCGTCGTCACGTGCGCCGCCTCGCCGAGGACGTACGCACGTTGCTGCGCCGCACGGCGCCACCGCGGGCCGGCGTGGAGCTGTGGATCTGCGACGACGCGCAGATGTCGGCGTTGCACGAGCGGCACTTCGGCTATCCCAAGCCGACCGACGTGCTGAGCTTTCCCGCCGCCGACGAGCCCGCGCTCGCCGACCTCGAAGACGAGTCTCCCTCGCTGGGGCAGATCGTCGTCAATGCCGACGCGGTCGCGCGTCAGGCCGGCGCACTCGGCTGGGCGGGCGAGGCACGCTCGTTGTGCATTCACGCCGTCGCGCACTTGCTCGGGCACGACCACGCGACGTCCGCCGAGGCACGCGCGATGCTGCGGACCGAACGTCGACTCGCGCGGGCGCTCGGCGTCGGCGTGACGCGGCCGTACGGGGGACGGGGATGAGCACCGTCGTCCTCGTGCACGGGGGCGCGGGCACGGTCGACGCCGCGCTGCGCGAGGCGGCGCGGGCCGGGGTCGAGGCGGCCGCCGCGGCGGGTCGGCGCGCACTTCGAGACGGCGCCGATGCGGAAGCGGCGGCCGTGGCCGCGGTTCGCGTCCTCGAGGACGACCCCACCTTCAATGCCGGCCGCGGCGCGTGCATGACCAGCGAAGGCACCTTCGAGACCGACGCGTCGATCATGCTCGGCGACGGTCGGGTGGGGGCCGTGGGCGCCGTGTCCGATCTCGCCGATGCCATCGTGGTCGCGCGCAAGGTGCTGCACGAGAGCCGTCACGTGCTGCTCGTCGGGGCCGGTGCGGCCGCGTTCGCGCGGGCGCATGGCGTGGGCACCTTCGATCGCGCGGCGTTGCTGACCGACAAGGCCCAGGCCCGCTACGAGGCGGCCACCGCGGGACACAGCTCGATCGACGGGCAAGCCGACACCGTGGGCGCCATCGTGCGCGACGCCGCGGGCAACCTCGCCGTCGCGTGCTCGACCGGCGGCGTGCTGCTCAAGACGCCGGGACGCGTGGGGGATACGCCGCTGGTCGGCGCCGGTCTGTTCGCCGACGAAAGCGGCGCGGCGTGTGCCACGGGCGTCGGCGAAGCGATCATCGGTCGCGTCGCGTCGTACGAAGTGCTGCGTCGGGTCGCACGGGGCCAGTCGCCGGACGAAGCGGCGGCGGACGTGTGCCGCGAGGCCGCGGGACGCGATGCCACCTGCGGACTCATCCTCGTGCTCGCCGACGGTCGCGTCGGCCTGGCGCACCACAGCCCGCACATGAGCTGGGCGCTGGCGCGGGGCGATGCACGCATCGAGGCCGCGATCGAGGTCGGACCCCGCGGGCCGGCCTGAACGCTTCGACTCTTGCCGCGCCCTTGACCCGCCGCCTATAAGCGACAGGTGCTCGCGGTGTTGATGGCGTGCTCGCTCGCCCTGGCTCCGCCGGCGGCGTCGCCGCGTGAGCCAGGCCCCGCGGCGGCGGCATCGTCGGCCGGCACCGTTCGGCTCGGGCCCGAAGCGCAGGGACGTGTCGTCGTCGAGCAGGACGGCACCGCGGTCGCCGAGGTGGCGCTGCGTCCCGGGGAGACGTCGGCGCTGTCGTTGCCCGCCGGACATTACGAGCTCGTGGCCGCCGAGGGCGGACAGCGGACCTCCTTCGACGTCGTGGCCGGCCGCGAGGTGCAGCCGGACCTGCCGTCGTCGCTGCGCGCGGAGTCGCCGGCCGCGGCCGAGACGTCGGCGCCCGAGCCGTCGGCCGTGCACCCGCCCGACGTCGCCGTCGTCTCGACGACCCGCACGTTCGACGACGAAGAGCCCGACGGCGGCGACGGCCTTCGCGTGACCCGACGTCGGCAGTGGCGTCGGTGGGGCGCGCCCGTGCTGTCGGCCGTCGTGCCGGGGCTCGGCCAGGCGGTCAACAGCCAGCCCGGTCGAGCGATCGCGATCTTCACGGGGACGGTCTCGTTGGCGCTGGCTTCCGCGGCGCTGTGGACCGCCGCCGATCCGACCGACGGAGCGACGCGCGGCGAGCCCGGACGCTCCGACGCGGCCGAGGTCGTGCGGCTCGGCGGACTGTCGGCGTTCACGGGTGCGGCCGGCATGTTGTATCTGGCGCAGATCATGGACGCCCATGCGGTGGCCGCCAACAAGCAGGTGCGCCCGGCCAAGGGGTACGCCGTCTCGCTCGAGGCGATGCGCGCGAGCACGGTGGGCTTTTCGCCGGGCGAGCCCGCGTACGACCTGTACACCGACTACTCCGTGGCGGTGATGGGGCAGATCGTGCGGCGGCTGAGCGTGGGGGTCTCCGACGCCAGCATCAAGCGAGGGCCACGACGCGGGCTCGTGGTGCAGGCCGGATTGCGGGTCTCGTATCGTTTCTTCGATCGCGGCCGGGTGTGGCTCGGTGCGGGGGGTGGCGTGCTGATGCAGGGCACCACCGCCAACGGGTCGCCCAAGCCGATCGCGGCATCGGCCGATGCCCCGGCCGACGACCGTCGCTTCTCACTGGTGCCGTACGCCCACTTCGAGACGCGAATCTTCGTGCTCGACCGCTGGTCGCTGGGGCTGGTGCCTCGCCTTTCCGTGCCGCTGTTCGAGCGTCGCTACCGGGGCGCGCAGTCGACCCCGCGCTACGCGACGACCTTCGAGCTGGGCCTGGCCACGGGGGTGTACTTCTGATGCGCCGCCACTTCACGATCGCGACGGGACTGGTGATGCTCACCGCCTGCGTGCTCGGCTACCGGGGCCTGGCCGCCGTCGCCGGCGAGCACGACCTCGCGGGCATCGACGAGATTCGCATCGACTTGCCCGACACCCCGATGACCGTCACCGGGTGCTCGGCCGGGACCGAGGCGTGCCCCGAGGTGCTGTCGTACCGCGGCGCGTGGCAGAGCACCGGCGGCACCGGTCGCGATGCCGAGCGCAACGCGACCGCACCTCGGCTGCGCTTTTCCACGGACGGGGCGTTCGCCGCCCTCGTTGCGGTCGTTCCCCTCGAGGTCGTCGGCCAGGTCGATCTGGTCATGGACGAGATTTCCGTGCCCGACGATCGCGATCTGGATCTGCGTACCGGCGTGGGCGACGTGCAGGTCGTCGGCGTCGTGGCGTCGGTGGTGATCGACGTGGAGGTGGGGGACGTGTCCGTGTTCGGAGCCGACGCGGGGCTGGGCGTGCACACCGGGCGCGGCGACCTGCAGATCGAAACGCCCGGGGCCGCGGACGTCGAGACGGGGCGCGGCTCGGTCGACGTCACACAGACGGGGGAGGGCCGCGACCTGCGCGTGCACGCCGACGCCGGCAGCGTGGTCGTGCGCCTGGCGTCGGACGCCAACCTCGAGCTGACCATCGACACCCCGGACACGATCCGAATCCAGACCGACGCCATCACCACCGTCACCAGCGGCCACTTCGAGCGCCGCACCGGGTCCGGCAACGTCCGCGTGGAGCTGTCCTCGAACGGCGGCGACGTCGAGGTCGTGCTCGCACGTTGATCGCCGCCGCGCGACCGTGCTACATCGCCCAGCCCCCCGGTGACCCCGCCGGGTGCCTCTCGCCAGAGTGGCGAAATCGGTAGACGCAGCGGATTCAAAATCCGCCGGGGCAACCCCCCGTGCCGGTTCGAGTCCGGCCTCTGGTACTTCGACGACGCCGCGCCTTCGCAACCCGGGGGCGCGGCGTCGCACGTTTGCACCGGGCGGTGCCTCCGCCGTGCGCAGACTGCTGGCCCGGGCCATACTCGGAGAGTGAGCCTCGCGGATACGTCGGTCGCCGGTCACGTGCTGTGCGCGGTTCCGCGGCTGACCGATCCGAACTTCGTGCGCTCGGTGATCCTGATGCTCGAGCACTCCGACCAGGGCGCGCTCGGCCTGGTGATCAACAATCCGCTGCCGACGAAGCTGGCCGAGGTCGCCGAAGGCTTGTCGCTGCAGTGGCTGGGCGACCACGATGCGCGCTGTCGTCTCGGCGGGCCGGTGGAGCCGGTGCGCGGGTGGATCCTGCACGATCAGGCGATGTGGGATCCGACCGCCCAGGAGGTGATGCCCGGCGTGTACCTGACGACGTCGCTCGATCCGGTGACGTCGGCGGGGCGCCATCGCATCGGGCAGCCGGGCTCGCACTACCACTTCATTCTCGGGTACGCCGGCTGGGCGCCGGCGCAGCTCGAGGGCGAGATCGCGGCGGGCAGCTGGGTCGCCGTGCCCTTCGATCTCGGCGGCATGGGCTACGGGCTCGCCCCGCGCTTCGTGTTCGAGACCGAGCCCGCGCAGATGTGGGACGACGCGCTGCGGGCGATCGGGGTCGATCCGGGCCGGCTGACCCGCCGGCCCGGGGACGCTGCGCTGGCCTGACGGCCTTACCGGGTCCGGGACGGCCGGACGCGCCCTTTGTTCTAGATGGCAGGAATCGCCGACTAGACGCAGATGGTAGGTATCTGTAGCCTCCCCGGGTCAGGAGGGCGTCGTTGAAACCCACGATCTCGATCCCCGTCGCCGCCGGTGTGTGGCTGCTTTCGACACCCGGCGCCGCGGCCGTGACCGCACCGACCCACGCCATCCATCCGGACGCGCCCTGGGCCCGGGCCATCGACGACGAGCTGTCCAAGCCGTTGCTCGACCAGATGTACGGCAAGGCCAAGGCCGACGCCCTGCGGGCCACCGGCCTGCGCGACAAGGGCAACGGCGTGGTGCTGAGCCCGGAGAGCTTCGACGAGGAGCTGCTCGACGCGCACGACTTGCCGCTGCCGCTGCCGGCCCAGGGCTACGAGCCCTCGCCGGGCGTGCTGTACGTCGCATTCGACGGCGTGACGATCGTCCCCGACTGCCCGACGTCCGAGATCGCCAATGCGGCGCTCAACTGCTCCCCGCTGGTCGACGCCCCGACCACGTTCCCGGCCTGGGGCTCGGGCAACGAGCGGGCCGGCGTGATCCAAGAGCTGCAGGGCTACTACGCCGACTTCGACCTGACGATCGTGACCGAGCGGCCGCCGGACTGGCTGCCCTACACGATGGCCGTGGTCGGCGGCACCGCGGCCCAGATCGGGCAGCAGGGGGCGTGCGGCATCGCCAACGTGCAGTGCGACGGCCTCAAGCGCAACCACGTCTCGCTCAACTTCACCAACTGCGGCAACGGGGCGATTCCCGACACGCTCGCGCAGGAGACCTCGCACAACTGGGGTCTCGAGCACACCAACAACGAGACGGACCTGATGTTTCCGCAGGTGACGGGGGGCTTCAAGCAGTTCGTCGACAACTGCATGAACATCGTCACCGATCCGAACCCGCTGCAGTGCGGCTACGTGCACGAGATCCACTGCGCGGGCGGGGGCGGCAACCAGCAAAACAGCTACGCCGAGCTGCTCGGCGTGTTCGGCCCGCGCGTGCAAGACACGTCCGCGCCGGTCCTGCTCAGCACCTTCCCGGCCAACGGTGACGTGTTCAGCACCGAGGACTCGATCTCGGTCACCGCCAGCATCGACGACGACTCCACGTTCATCGGGGTGAAGTGGACGTGGCTCGAAGGCCTGCCGGGGGAGGTCGATGAGTACACGCGCTGCACCAACAACGTGTGCACCGACGGCTACAATACCGGCGCAAACTTCGAGCCCGCGGACATGCCGTGGGACTTCGTCGTCCTCGAAGGACCGCCGATCGGTCACTACAGCTTCCGCGTCGAGGCCTTCGACACCGACGGCAACTACCTCTCGGAACAGATCGAGTTCGACGTCGTTGCGCCCGAGGACTTGCCGTCCACCACGGGGGACGACGCGGCCGACGGATCCGGCGACGGCGGAGCCGATGGTGGGGCCGATGCGGACGCGGGGGGCACGGCCGACGGTGGCGGTGCGACCGGGGACGGCACGTCCGTCGGTGGCGACGGTGGCGACGGCGACGGCGGCGGATGTCGTCAGGCGCCGGCTCGGCTCCCCGCCAGCGCCTGGTTGTGGCTGCTGCCCACGCTCGCCGTCTTCCGACGTCGCCGCTAGACGTCCCGGGCGCGGGCGCGCTGCAGACCCACGACGGCCAGCGCGGCCCAGCCTGCCATGAGCGCGAGCCCGCCCAGCGGGGTCACGGCCCCGAGCACGCGGGGCCCGCCCAGGACCATCGCGTACAGCGTGCCGCTGAAGATCAGGATCCCGGCCACGAACGCGATCGCGGCCACCGAGGCGGCGCGCTCCCGCGGGCGCCACAGACCGATCGCCACCAGCACCACCGCGTGCAGCTGCTGGTAGTGCGCCCCGGTCCGCCAGATCTCGAGGTCGCGTGCGCCGACCGTCTCCCGCAGCGCGTGCGCGCCGAAGGCTCCGGCGGCCACGCCGAGCAGCCCCAGCACCGCCCCGACCGCCAGCGCCTTGTCCAGACGCCCCTTGGCCTCGCTCACGGCGCGCCGCCCCGTGCCAGCGTGGCGCGCTGGTCCAGCTGCGCCTCGAGCCATGGTCGAAACTCCTGCTCCGTGCCGTCTTCGAGGATCACGAGGTAGGGCGTCATCGCGGCGAACGACTCACTGCCGATCTCGTCCATGAACGTGGGCAGGTCGTCGATGTCGGCGCCGAGGAACTCCCACTTCTTGCGCAGCATGTCGGCGAACTCGCGCGAGGTGTACTCCTTGCGCTTGGGCTTGCGCTTGGAGATCGGCGCTCGCTCCGGACGCGAGCTCTTCAGGCGCGGCGCATGGACCTGCTTGCGCGGCGGCGACACGAACGTCAGGCCGCTGCGCTCGACGAGCATGAGCGCGTCGAAGATCTTCACCTGCGCCAGCGTGGCCCCCTCGGGCGGGCTGGTGTCGGTCGCGACGTCGGCCTCGGCGACGGTGGGCTTGGCGGAGTCGGCCGCGTCGAGCTCGGGCACGGGCCGCCCGTCGATCTCCGCGAGCTGAATCTGCAGCCACGCGCGAAAGTGCATCGTGTCCTCGGGCTCGGGGCCCGTCCGCACGATGTCGACGCGTCCGTGCTCGCGCTCGGGGGCGGCGATGCGCTTGATGAACTCGCCCGCCGTGCGCACGCCGGCGACGTCTCGGTCGAGCAGGACCTTGAGCTTGTCGGCCGTCGCCGGACCCTTGCGCTCGATGTCGTCGACGACGAACACGTGCTCGCTGCCGCGGACCGCGGCGATGAGCGCCTTGATCTTGTCGCCCTCGGTCGGCTCGGCGCCCTCGATCGACGGGGACACACCACCGCGGACGTCCTCGTTCGAGGTCAGAATCTTGGGGTTGGGCTGCCCGCACCCGGTGATCCACACCACAATTGCGGCCCCGAGCGCGTAGCCACCCGTCTCTCGCGGCTGCGCGCGCACCCAGCGCGAGCTCCTGGCCCGGCGGCCTCGAGGCATCGGCGCTAGGCTAGCATCCGCGTGGCCGATCCACACGCCGGCGATCTGTTCGAAGCGGCGGCTGCATCCGACCCCGCCGTGACGCCGTTGGCGGAGCGGATGCGACCGCGCACGCTCGAGGAGTTCGAGGGACAAGAGCACCTGCTCGGGCCGGGGCGCATGCTGACGCGGCTGCTGTCGTCGCGCCGTCTGCCCTCGATGATCCTGTGGGGCCCGCCCGGCACGGGGAAGACGACGCTGGCGCGGCTGATGTCACGTCACGCCGAGGCGACGTTCGAAACGTTGTCTGCGACCAACGCGGGCGTTCGCGACATCCGCGAGGTGGTCGCGCGCGCGGCCACCCGGCGCACGCACGAGCGCCGAGCTTCGCTGCTGTTCATCGACGAGATCCACCGCTTCAACAAGGCGCAGCAGGATGCCCTCTTGCCGCACGTGGAAGCCGGGGTCTGCACGCTCGTGGGGGCCACGACCGAGAACCCGAGCTTCGAGGTCAACGCGGCGCTGCTGTCTCGCGCCCGGGTGCTGCGCTTGCGCCCGCTGACGCAGGCGTCGGTCGTGCGCTTGCTGCAGCGGGCGCTCACGGACGTGCCCCGGGGCCTGGGCGCACGTGGCCTGACGGCCGAGGAGGGCCTGTTGGCCGCGCTCGCCCGGGCCGTCAGCGGCGACGCCCGCCGTGCCCTCGGGGCGCTCGAGCTCGCCTCGGAGCTGCTCGAGCCCGGCCAAAAAACGCTGACCCCGGCGTTGCTGTCCGAAGCGCTCGGCGGCGCCCACCTGCGCTACGACAAGGACGGCGAGCAGCACTACGGCATCGTGTCGGCGTTCATCAAGAGCATGCGTGCCTCCGATGCCGACGCGTCCGTGTATTGGCTGGCGCGCATGCTCGAGGCCGGCGAAGATCCGATGTTCGTCGCGCGGCGGCTGATGATCTTCGCGAGTGAGGACGTCGGCAACGCCGAGCCGATGGCGTTGACGCTGACGACCGCGGCGGCGCAGGCCGTGCACACGATCGGCATGCCGGAGGCGGTGCTCGTGCTGTCGCAGGCGACGCAGTTTTGCGCGCTGGCCCCCAAGAGCAACAGCGCGCTGGCCGGCTACAGCGCGGCCCGCAAAGCGGTGCGCACGTACGGCAACCTGCCGGTGCCGCTGACGATCCAAAACGCGGTCACCAAGCTCATGAAGGCGGAGGGCTACGGTGCCGGGTACCGGTATCCGCACGACGACGCCGACGGCATCGACAAGGCCCACGTCAGCTACCTGCCGACGGCCATCGTGGCGCACCAGCGCGCGGGCGAGGAGCCCGACGCCTACGTGCGACCGTCGACGCGAGGCTGGGAAGGGCGGGCACACGCGTCCCTGCAGGCCCGCCGTCGTGGTGACGACGCGCCCGCGGAAGACGACGAGTGAAGGCGGCTACTGGCCGCGCTCGCGCTTGGCGGCTTCCGCCTGCGCCTTGCGGCGGCCCTTGAGCTTGAGCTGGCGCCGACGGCGGCGCATCTTGAGGGTTCGGCGGTTGTCGGACTTGCCCATTGGACGGCGAGATATGCCGTCGGGCCGCGAGCCCGTCAACCGCCGGGCCGCTGGGCAACGACGTCGGGGCGCGCTAGATCGGCGCCCGATGGTCGCGCTGAGCGTCAACGTCAACAAAATCGCGACGCTGCGGAACTCGCGCACGCCGCAGCCGCCCGATCGCAGCGCTGGCCGGCCCTCGGTGCCTTGGGCCGCGAAGGTGTGCATCGACGCGGGCGCGCCCGGGATCACGGTCCACCCGCGGCTGGATGCGCGGCACATCACGGCCGCCGACGTGCGCGAGCTGGCGGCGCTGTGGGCCGAGCACCCGACCGTGGAGCTCAACATCGAGGGCGATCCTCGGCCCGATCTGCTCGCGCTCGCCCACGAGGTGCGGCCGACCCAGCTGACGCTCGTGCCGGTGGTCCCCGGCGAGGTGACCTCGCAGGCCGGCTGGCCCCCCGACGCGACGGGGCCGGCCTTGCAGCGGGCCGTGGCGGACGCGAAGGCGGCGGGCATGCGGGTCAGCCTGTTCGTCAATCCGACGCGCGAGGCCGTGGCTTGGGCCCGGCAGACCGGCGCCGATCGGGTCGAGCTGTTCACCGAGCCGTTCGCCCGCGCCTTCGAGCGCTCGCCGGCCGAGGGCGAGGTGGCGATGGCGGCGTACGTGGACGCGGCCGAGCATGCCCACGCGCTCGGGATGGGGGTCAACGCCGGCCACGATCTCGATCAGGACAACCTCGTCCTGTTTCGGAGCGTCCCGCACCTGGACGAGGTCTCGATCGGCCACGCCCTGATGGCGGACGCGCTCGAGGTCGGACTGGCCGCAGCGGTCGCCGCCTATCTGGCGGTGCTGCACCCGTAAGAAATCTCGCGAATCGCGCGTAACGCGCTAGGTGTGGCGGTGTCTTACGAGTCGGTGGGGACCGGACAACGGAGGCAGGGATGGGCAACGTCGCGAAATCACTGAATTGGGCCGCCGGGCTCGCCATCGCGCTGGGGATCTCCGCGTGCGGGGACGACGACGGCCGCGGGAGTGCAGGCACCAATCCCGGCATCACGGGGATCGGCGATGGCACGGCCGGCGACGGGGGGACGGCCGGTGACGGCGATGGCGACGGGGGCACCGCGAACGCGAGCGCCGACGGGCCGCCCAAGTTCGACATCGGAGCAGGCAGCGCGGCGACGGCCGGTGACGGGCTCATGCCGGAGGAAGGCTGTCAGGCGGTCGACTTCCTGTTCGTCATCGACAACTCCGTCTCGATGGAAGGCGAACAGGCCGCGTTGGTCGGTGCGTTCCCCGGCTTCATCGACACGATCCAGACCACGCTCGAAGCCGACAGCGACTACCACATCATGGTCGCCGACACCGACGAGTGGGGCCGCTGCAATACCGGCAACGGCTTCGTGGGCATGGACCCGTCCTCTTCGACTTGCAACAACTACATCGAGACGACCAACTTCGAGGAGTGCGATCGGGTGCGCGGCGCGGGCGTCGTGCACCCGGCTGGAGAGTTCGCCAGCAACATGCCGTGCAACTTCCAAGGTGGGAAGCGCTACATCGAGGCGGGCGAGCCCGACATCGCGGCGGCATTTTCGTGCGCGGCCCAGGTCGGCACGGCGGGTCATCCGTCGGAGCGACCGATGGACGGCATGGTCGAGGCTCTCTCGGACGCGCTCAACGCGCCCGGAGGGTGCAACGAAGGGTTCTTGCGTGACGACGCGCTGCTCGTCGTCACGTTCATGAGCGACGACCCGAACTACGAAGACACCGGCACGCCGGCCGACTGGTACGACGCCGTGCTCGCGGCCAAGAACGGTGACCCTGCCGCGGTCGTCGTGCTCGGCCTGACGACCAACACGCCGGGTTGCGGTGGCGACAACAACGAAAACGGCAACCACTGGGTCGAGTTCATCGACATGTGGGCCAACGGGCTGCACGGCAACGTGTGCGGCACCGCAGCCGAGTTCAACGCGTTCTTCGAGATGGCCGTGTCGACGATCGACCAGGCCTGCGACGAGTACACACCGCCGGGCTGAAGGCGTCCGCGCTACTGCTGCTCGAGCTCGGCGAGGATGCCCTCGACGCGGACCTGCTCGCGTCGGCGACCCGGCACGAGCTCGAGGTAGCGGTGGTAGTGCTCGCGCGCCTGATCGTTGTGGCCGAGCTCGCGCTCGATGTCGCCGAGGAGCCGATGCAGGTCGCCCACGTCGGGGGCCAGCGCCAGCGCCACCTTGGCCGACCACAGCGCCCGCTCGGCGTAGCCGTCGGCGAGCAGCTTGCTGGCGTGCTCGAGCGCCTCGAGGGCTTCTTCGTAGTCGCGGTACTGCTCCGAATACAGCAGTGGATCGCTGGGCAGGTCCTCGAGGGGCGCCGGGGGCGAGTCGTCACGCCCCAGCTCGCGGCGCAGGTCGATCGCGCGGTAGCGGCCCAGCGTCGACGGTCCCTCGGCGACCCACATCACCATGGCGGTCGCGTCGAGCACGATGGACTGGCTCGTCGCCATGTTCTCGAGCGCGTTGCGGTTGCCCAGCCCCAGCGCGGTCGATTCCTTGCCGCGGCGGTCGCGGAGGATCTCCACGGCCGCCTGTGCGTCGATGACGTCGGTGTCGGCGAGCAGCTCGGCGAGACGGTCGTAGCGGTAGCCGCTGGACGTGTAGCGGCGCACCCAGTCGTTTTGCATGTCGCCCTCGAAGGCGTCGGTGATCATGTGGTCGGTCGCCCAGACGACGTTGTCGTCCTCGCCGCGCGCGGTCCGGCGATCCTCGCGGTCGCGGGCGGCGAGCTCGAGCACCACGGCCTTGCGCTGCACGCCGTCGCCGACGAGCACGATACCGGACGTGCGCAGCTCGGCCTGCGTGAGGATCTCGACCGCCTGCTCGAGCGTGTCGGCGCGCTCGAGCACCTGCCGCAAGACCAAGGGCAGGGGGGCGCCGTCTTCGAGCGGGTCGTCGGTGCGCGCGGCATCGAGGCCCACGAAGATCCCGCGTGCGTTGATCCCCGTGACGACACCGATCATCCCGGCCCAGCCGACCGACACGAACGGGTAGCGGCCGTCGGGGCGATAGAACGTCACGATGCGATCGGGGTCGGCCTCGCGACCGAGATCGATCGTCAGCGTGCGCCCGATGACGAGGTTGCCGGGCTCGGCGCCCGAGCGCCGTTTGGGCACCGCGGCGAACATGTGGCCCTCGAGCAGCACGTCGTCGAGGCGCTGCGTGAGCCCGTACAGGCACTGGTACAGAAACAGGCGGTGGTACGCGTCGAGTCGCTCCCCGCCGGCCTCGGGCAGCGCGAGTGCCATCGCGGCGAGCTCGCGACGATGCTCCTCGTCGACGAAGCGGTCGGCGCCGCGGTAGTCCCAGCGCAGCACCATCGCGGCGGTCCAGGCCTCCAGGCCGGCCGAGTAGCGACGCTCGATCGTCTCGAGCACGTCGTCGTCGAGTTGGCGAAACAATCGCGAGGTGAGCCGCCCGCGGGCGTCGCCCATCTGCTCGGGCGTGCCCTCGAGGTGCAAGCGCCAGATCCGCCCATCGCGGCCGAGCCAGTTGCGCCCGTAGTCCAGCCGACGACCCGTGGGATCGATCGAAAACGCCTGCGGCGTGACCTCGACCTCCGGGGGATCGAGATCGGTGTAGCTGAGGTAGCCCTGGTACGACAGCGCGATCAGGACGAACCCGAGGCCGAGCAGGATCCCCGCCGCGCGCAGCAGCGCGAAGACGGCACGGTCGCTGCTGCTGCGCGGGCCACCGAGTGCGAAGCGCGCCATTTTCCGTCCTGGGGCCGGCCGTGGCCGAGCGGTCGTTATAGCCGCCGTGGCCGGACCCGGCCACCGTGCGTATCATCGGCGGTCGATGAGCCGCTCGAGGGCGCTACCCGTCGTCGTCTGTGGGCTGCTGGCCCTGCTGGGGTTCGCGTGCGAGCCCGAAAAGCCTCCGGCCCCCGACAAGCCCGCCGCCGGGGCCGCCTCCGCCGAGGCCTCGTCCGGGCCCGCGTACCTGAGCCCGGACGCGGACTTCGTGCTGACGTACGCCGCCGAGAAGGGCACGTTCGACGACACGTCCAAGCTCGACGTCGTGCCGGAGGTCGCCCGCGGCATGGTGCGGGTCAAGCTGCTCGGCGGACCCGAGGCCCCGCCGGGGCAGGTCTGGGTCGCCAACCTGCGCACGCCCGAGGGCGACGGTCGCTTCAAGCTGTCGACGGTCGACCGCGACCTGTTCGAGGAGCTCGCGCTCGGCCAGGGGCTGTCGTCGGCGGTGCAGCTGCCCGAAGGCCTGCAGCCACCCGAGCAGCTCGGCCCGCAGACGGGCATCATCGTCTACAAGACCGACTGGTGCGGCGTCTGCAAGAAGCTCGAGGCGTACCTGAAACGCAAGGGCATCAAGTACGAGGCCAAGGACATCGAAAAGGACCCGCAAGCGGCGGCCGAGCTCAAGGCCAAGGCCGACGCCAAGGGCCTGCGCACCGGCTCGGTCCCGGTGATCGACGTGCGCGGCGAGCTGATGGTCGGCTTCGATCGCGGCAAGTTGGAAAAGATGCTCGGCGATCCGGCGTAGCGCCGCACGCCCGTTCGTGACCGTCGGGCCGTCGGCGGTCGCGTCGTCGACCGGCTGGGCGCGATTGGTCACAGCGAGCGGTCCTGACACGGTCGGTGGCGCACGGTCCGGCGGACGTCGCGGCCGACGCACGACGTCGGAACGCTTGGCACGGGGCGTGCTTCGTCGGACGGCCATGGATCCGGTCGCGTCGGCGTCCCGCGCCCACCGGCGCCGCCACATCGTCGTCGTCGTGCTCGCGCTCGTCCTCGGAGCGCTCGCGATGGCGATGGTGCCCGGCGCGCCCGCCCGCCTCAGTCCCGGCGGCTTCGCGGTGCGCAACGGTAGCGCGGAGACCACCAGTGCCGTCCTCGCCGAGGAGTTCGGGGTCGGCGACGCCGATGTCGTCGCGATCGTCCGCATGCCGGGTCGCGAGGTCGGCGACCCGGTCTTTGTCCGGACCCTCGGGCAGATCGCGACCGAGGTGCGCGCGCGCGAAGGGGTGGCG
>CALBMM010000301.1 GCA_937896535.1 uncultured Pseudomonadota bacterium | reverse complement strand
CGGTCGCGCCGGCCTCTTCGGCGCGCCCAAAGAGGGCAATTACCTCCGGTCGCAGCTCGCGGCGTCCGTTGGCGGCGGCCCGTGCTTCCATGGCGAGATAGCGCGCGCGCAGGCGGCTCATCGCCTCCGCGAGCGCGGGCTCGACGGCGGGCCTGGATGCGACGAGGCACCCATTGGGATCGCGGAGCCGAGATGCCGTGCGGATGAAGCCCTCGGCCTCGGTGTCGCGGGCCTCGAGCGCCTCGTCGGTGAAGCCCTTGGCTTCGGTCAGCAGCCCCAGCAAGCACGCGGTCGACTCGGGCGTCACGGTCGCGGCCGAGCAGGCTTCGGCGCGTGCTTGCTCCCAGCGCAGCGCGTAGCGATCGAGCTCGCGGATCATGCGTGATGCGTCGGTGTCCGCGATCGCGGTGGCCTGCCAGCGATGGCGCAGTCGTCCGCGCGCCGCGTCGTCCCACGAAAGCTGCACGGGCAGGTCGGCGCAGGCCCCCTTGGTGGGTCCGGTCGCGAGCAGTCCGAGCGTGGCGAGTCCGACGATGGCGGCCGCGAGGCCCCAACGACGTCGCTTCGACGAACGCGACGGCGAGAGTGCGGCCAGCAAGGCGTCCATGTCGCGGAAGCGACGGGCCGGATCGTGCTGCAGCCCGCGCCGGATCGCGGTCACGACGTGGCGCGGTACGGAAGCGGGCAGGGGAGTGGGGCGTCCACTTGCGATCGATTCCAGTCGCGCTGCCGTCGAGTGCTCGTCGAAGGGGCGCCGACCGGCCAGCGCCTCGAACAGCGTGACGCAGAACGCGAACTGATCGGCGGCGGGTCCCACGGTCGCGCCACCGAGCTGCTCGGGAGCCATGTACGCCGGCGTGCCGGCCACCGCGAGCTCGGAACCGGTGGTCGTCGACGTCATCGAGACCGCTGTGGTCTCGACCCGCGTCGAGACCTCCTCGCTGCGTCGGCGCAGCACTGCGAGCCCGAAGTCGGCGACGCGCACCCGGCCGTCGCGCCCGACGAGCACGTTCGCGGGCTTGAAGTCGCGGTGCACGATCCCGGCCGCATGTGCCGCGGCCAGGCCCCGTCCCGCTTGCACGAGGTGGTCGAGGATCTCGCTGGCCGTGCGCGGCGTGCCGGCGAGCCAGGTGCGAAGATCGGGGCCGTCGACGAGCTGCATCGCCACGAACGCACCGTGCGGGCTGCGACCGACGTCGAGCACCTCCACCACGTTCGGATGCGCGAGCCGAGCCATCGAGCGGGCCTCGGCGCGCAGCCTTCGCAGCGTACGCTCGTCGCGATCGTCGGCGGCGAGGATCTTCAGGGCCACGGGGCGCCGCAATCGGATGTCCTCGGCACGATAGACCGTGCCCATCGCGCCGCGGCCGAGGGTGGCGACGACCCGGTAGGCACCGATCGCGGTGCCGGGGCGGATCTCGTCGGGCCAGGCCGCCGCCGCCGGTTCGCTGTCGTCGATGACGAGCTTGGCCACGGCGGCGACCAGGGCACGGCACGCCTCGCACTCGTGCACGTGCGCGCGAGCGTCGTTCGTTTCGCCGTCGTCGTCGCCGGTGCGGACCAGCAACGCGATCGCTTCGTTGTCGTCGAGGCAGGCGCGCACGGTCACGGGTGCCTCCTCGGCCTCGAGCTCGTCAGCCTGCGCCGGCGCCAGCGTCGAACGTGCACTCCGCCGGCAGGTTACAGCCATCGCTGAGGTCGACGCACTCGACCACCGCGTCTTGCAGGGCGGGCGAGAGGGAGTCGCAGAACTCCGCGCACGAGGAGAACTCCCCGAAGGCCGGACAGCCCGCGCCCAGCCAGGATCCGCAGGCATCCTCGCAGGTATTGGCTCCGACGCTGCCGTCGTCCGCGTTGCCGTCATCGCTGGACGGTGGGTCGGCGTCGACCAGGTTCTCGTAGCAGCCGCCGCAGTTGGGCAGCGTGTTGGTGGTGCACGCGGTGAACACGTCGATGTCCGACGGCGAGCGCTCGGTGCAAACCTCGTAGCACGCCTCGTGGAGGGGCGCGTCCAGACAGTCGAAGAACAGCAGGTTGTCGCAGGCTTGGCGGCATTCGTCGATGTCGACCTGCGACGGCGGCTCTCCGCTCCCGCCGTCGCCGCCGTCGCCGTCGCCGTCGCCGCCGTCGCCCGCATCCGAGCCGTCGCCGCCGCCGTCACCGCCGTCGTCGTCGTTGGAGATCTCCACGCAGCCGCCGAGGGCGAGCGAGAGGCCGAACAGAACCAGGGTGCGCGTCACTCGTGTCATCGATGAACTCCTGAGGTGTCGACCCCAGACGCCACGAGTCGCTCGACCGTCGCACGGTCGACGCACGTTTTTTCAATCCGCCAGCAAACCCCGGACACTGACCTCGAAATTCGACGCGATGAGCCGGACGACCGAGTCGATTTCGCGCTCGTCGACCCCGAGCCGCGCGTGCAGGCCCTCGCGGGTCGTCGACAGCAGCGTCTGGCGGATCTTGCCCAGCCAGCGCGCCGCAGTCGCCCGGTGCACCCCGGCGGCGGCGGCGAGCTGCTCCAGCGTCAGACCATCGACGAACCGGTGGCGCAGGACCGTGCGATCGGCCGCAGGCAGCTTTCCGACGGCGTCGCGAAAGGCGTCCCGGAAGTGATCGCGGTAGTGCGCCTTGAGAAAGGTCAGCTCGGGGTCGGCGGGCGCGAGCTCTTCGGCCGCCGCTTCGAGCAGCCCCCGACGGCGAGCGGCGGTACGTCGTCGGCTCAGCGCCTCGCGTGCGCCGACGGCGGCGAGCCACTGAGCGAGCGAGCCACGTCCGGCGTAGCTGGCGATCCTGGGCGGGTCGTCGACCACCAGCCGCTGCACGATCGCGACCGTGACGTCGGCGAGCTCGTCGTCGCCGAGGTCGAGTCGTCGAAGTGCGGTCTCCAGCGAGGGCAGGTGCTGCGCGTGCAAGATCTGCAAGGCCGCGTCGTCGCGGGCCGCACACGCGCACGCCAGGTACAGATCCTCGATCGCGAGCGCGTCGAGGTCGGTGTCGGCGCTGCATTGGCGCCCGAGGTGGGCGGCGAAGACGGTGGGCTCGACGTGCACGCGCGGCCAGGCCGTGCGAGCCCGCCGGTCACACGCCAACAGGCGCTCGCCGAGGCGCGCGTAGTCGACGCTGGTCGCGACGCCGGGGGCGGCGGCATCCACGAACGCGCGGGTGAGACCGTCGGACGACACGTGCGTGCCGACCTTAGCCTGTCCGGCCCACGTCGTGGTAAGCCGCCGCCATGCGCCCGACGCTGTGGTCCCTTTCGTACTCGCCCTGGTCGGACCAAGCGCGGTGGGCGTTGGACCACTGCGGCGTCGACTACACGCGGCGTGCGTACCAGCCCTTGCTGGGCGAGCCGGGCCTGCGTTGGAAGCTGCGCAAGTGGACGGGGCCGGTGACCGTGCCGATCTTGGAGACGGGGGGCGGCGTGCTCGCCGACTCGTTCGACATCGCGCGCTACGCCGATGCCCACGCCGCCGATCCCTCGCGGCGGTTGTTTCCCGACGGGGCACAGGCGCAGATCGCCGAGTACGATCGACTCGCGCAGCAGGCACTGTCGGCGGCGCGCCGGCGCGGGCTGCAGCAGGTGCTGCAGGACGACGATGCACTCGGCGAGCTCGTGCCGCGCAACTTGAAGCGACTCGGATCGGTCGCGCTCGAGATCGCCGGATACGGCGTGCGACGCACGATGGACAAGTACGCCAACGTCACGCCCGGCGACGAGCGCACGGCGATCGTGGCGGCGCTCGACCGATTGCGCGCCGACCTGGCGGCCTCCGACGGCGAGGGCGCACAGCGATTCCTGCTCGGCACGTTCAGCTACGCCGACATCGTGATGGCGCAGTCGCTGGCCTTCGTCTCGCCGCCCGCGACCCACCTGAGGCTGGGAGAGGGCTCGCGCCGCGCGTACCTCATCGAAGACCTCGCCGAGGAGTACGCCGACCTCGTGCGCTGGCGCGACGGGCTGTACGCCAAGCGTCCGCCCGACAAGAAGCGCTGAGCTGCACACCACCGTTGCGACCGGCGACGCGGTGCCTAGACCCTCGGGGATGTGCCGTCACGCGCGCACGCCCCCCGCTCCGATCGTGGGCGTCACCGGACCCGACACCAGTGGCGCGATCGCGTGGTGGTTCACGCGGCGGGCGGTGCTCGCCGCCGGCGGGCGACCGGTGCGGATCCGTCCTTCGCGCCCTCGGCCGGACCTGACCCTCGACGCGCTGATCCTCGGGGGCGGTGCCCACGTCACGACACCCGGCATGCCGCTGTCGATCGCGACGAAGGCGGGGTTCGACCCGGCTCGCGACGAGCTCGAGCTCGCGCGATTGCACGAGGCCATGCACGACGAGGTCCCCGTGCTGGGGATCTGTCGCGGCGCACAGCTGCTCAACGTCTATGCGGGGGGATCACTGCTGCGAGACCTCGCCCCGCAGTACGGCGGGCGACTGCCTCGCACCACGGCCCGGGCTCGACGGCCCGTCTGCGTGGTCAGTGGCTCGCGTCTGCACGCGGCGGTCGGGTGCGAGCGGTTTCCGGTCAACTGTCTGCACCGACACGCGGTCGGCCGCCTCGGTCGAGGCCTACGCGTCGTCGCGGAGGACGCGGCGGGTGTCGTGCAGGCCATCGAGCACGTCGAGCACCCGTGGTGCCTCGGCGTGCAGTGGCATCCCGAGTATCTGCCGCACGTGGGGGCGCACCGAAGCCTGTTCGCCGCGCTCGTACGAGCCGCTCGCGCTGGCTCAAGCGGTCGTGGCGGCCATCTGCAGCAGCGAGACGCCCAACGCGCTCGCCCACATGATCCAGCCCCAGTTTCGTCGTCGCATCGTGCCCGTCATGACACGGGTCCAGTGCAGGCATCGGGCCAAGGAAATCTCGCGTTGGATGACGCGTCCGAGCGTCGCACCGGGTGAGCGATGCCGACACACCCGTGCGGGTACGCCCGCCCTGGTAGACTCCCGACCGCATGCGAGACGTCGACGCGCTCAAGCTCCGCCTGATGGCGGCGATCGCCCTCGCGAGCGTGGGCCCTGCCTGCGGCAAGGACGAGGCCGCCGCCGAGACCGGTGTCTCGGTGCAGTTTTCCAAGATCAAGGGCAACCCGGACAAGAAGCCCGAGCCCGACGGCGGGGGCAGCAGCTCCGGTGGGGCGGAGGAGTCCACCACGGGACCCGCCAAGCCCCCGGTCGATCCGGTGGAGTTCTGCCGCACCGAGGCGATGACGCTGACGGTCGACGATGCGAAGAAGCGAGGGTTGCCGGGGACCGGGGAGAGCCATGGCTGCCCGGTGAGCATCGACAACCCCGGGGACTGGCGGATGCTGACGCTGCGCGACAACGCGACACAGCTGCTGCGCGACGCCGGCGACACCGAACACTGCTGCTACGAAGAGCAAGAGCCGCGCGTGATCAAGGGCCGTCCGTTCCCGATGGCCGCCGGCACCTGGCTGCCGCGAGCGACGCTCGGACCGAGACAGGCGGCCCGCAGCGACGACGAGATCGCGGCCGGTCACGCCTGGTTGGCCGACGCGTGTGCCGAGTGGGCCTCGGTGCCCGCGTTCGGGCGTGCGGCGCTGGAGCTGCAGGCGGTGGGCGCACCGGCACGGTTGGTCGACGCGTGTCGTCGCGCGGCCGCCGACGAGCGACGCCACACCGTCGCGTGTTTGGCGATCGCCGAGCGTCTGCTGTCGCGGGCGATCGTCCTCGAGCCGCTGCCGCGTGTTCGTCCACGCGGACTGGACCTGCCGGCGTTGCTGCGCGCGACGTTCGTCGAGGGCGCCGTGGCCGAAACCGTCGCGGCACTCGTGGCTCGTCGCAGCGCGGCGGCCACGACCGACCGGCCGATCGCCGACGTGCTGACGACGATCGCCGACGAGGAGACCGAGCACGCGGCGCTGGCGTGGGAGACGATCGCGTGGGGAGTGGGTCGACTGGCGCCCTCGGAGCTCGCGGCGTTCGTCGCCTGGGCCCGCGCGCGACGACCCGACCGCGCCGGGCCGACCGGCGACGCAGCGAGCCGCGCCGTGTCGAGGCTCGGGCGCATGGATGCGGCCGCCGAGTCGCGTATTTGCGCGCAGGCGTGGACCGAGTGTGTGCTGCCCGCGCTCGCGCTCCTCGAGCCGCAACGACGGTCGTCAGAGGTTTTCGTCACCGCGCCGACGTGAGACGACGAAAACCGCTCAGGGGCAGTTGCCCGAGGTGACCATGTTGCCGCTGACGGGCACGCCGTCGCCGGCGACGTCGGCGAACGCCAGCGCGATCGACTGGCAGTAGTAGCCGCCGCAGTTTTCCATGCGCATCACGTGGGCGTGGCGACCGGTCGACCAGCCGGTGGAGCCCGACAGGCCCACGGTCTGACCGACGCCGACGAAATCGCCGACGCCCACCGACACCGATTGCAGGTGCATGTACACGGACTTGGTGCCGTCGTCGTGCAGCAGGGTCACGTAGTTGGCCGCGCCCGAGCACGACTGGTCGCCACCGTCGTAGCAAGGGTCGCCGGGGCCGGTTAGATCGTACGTGTGGGTGACCGTCCCGTTGGCGATCGCGACCAGCGGCGTACCGAGGCCGATCGCGAAGTCGAACGCGTAGGCCGACGTGCCCTGATGGCTGGTTCCGCCGAAGTTGCCCTGGCTGACGACCGCCTGCGTGCCGCACTGCAGCGGCAGATAAAACGCGTTGGGATCGAGCGGCGGCGGCTCTTCGGTCGTGCACACGGCGAAGCCGGCGTGGATGTAGCCCTCGACCGCGTCCGTGGCGATGTGAAACCACAGGTCCACGCCGTCGACCGTCTCGCCCATGACCTCGCCGAGCACGTCGACGATCTGTCCGTGGCCGAGCGAGCCGACCGGCGCGTTGGCGGTGGAGGGGTCGGGCCGAATGTTGAGCGAGTTGCCGATCCCGACGTCGATCTGCACGCGCGGGCAGTCGTTGGCCACACCGGTACTGTCGCCACCGCCGTCGGTGGAGTCCGCCGACGTGACGTTCGAGGTCCCCGGGCCGTCGTCGCCGGTCCCGGAGGTCACTGCGTCGTCGCCGGCCGTGCCGGCGGGACCGCCGTCGCCGTCGTCGCCCGCGTCGACCCCGGACGTCGCCGACGTGCCCGTCTGTTCGCCGCCGTCGAGCGAGAAGGGCTCGTTGCGCCCGCCGTCGTCTTCACCGCCGCACGCGATCGCCACCACGATCGCGAGCGCCGCCCACCCACGTGCCGTCACCCCTGCCACCATCTTCATCATCCCCCCGGAGGTCGTGCGCCACAATCGGCGCGTGCGCGTACGTAGTCCCGCGTAGCGTGGCCGTCGCTCTCGCGACGAAACGGCCACAGCAACAGACGCAGATAGGTATGTGGGTGTGGCTGCGCAATCCCGACCGCGATCGGTGTCGCGTCGGGACGGTGGTACGTCCCGAACAGGCGATCGAGCCACGGCGCGAGGTTGGCGTAGTTGCCCGCGTCGCGGTCGCGAGCGTGGTGCCAGTGGTGCAGCTGCGGCGATCCGAGCAGGTCCCCGAGCGCGCCGAGTCGAAGGCCCGCGTTGGCGTGAATGAAGATCGCCCAGATCGCCCGAAACGCGACGAGCCCCATCACGTGCTCGACGGGCAGACCCATGGCGATCGCCGGCAGGTTCATCAGCGCCTGCGTGTACAGCCCGTCGAGCGGGTGCTCGCGGTGGGCGGCCATGAAGTCCAGTCGCTGCGCGGTGTGGTGCACGGCGTGAAAGCGCCACAGCAGATCCCAGCGGTGCTGCAGCCGATGACCCCAGTACATGCACAGGTCGCCGCCGAGCAGCGCGAGGGCGGCCGTCGCCCACAGCGGCCAGCTCGCGAGCTCGGCCTGGCGCGCGGCGAGCCAGCCGTCGGCCGGCAAGAGCCCCGCCAGCCACGTCAGCCACGCGACCGCCACGACCGAGAACAACAGGTGTTGGCCGGCGAAGAACGCGAGGTCGGTGGCGAGTCCCCGTCGCAGCCGCGCTTGTCCCTTCCACGCCGGGACGGCCCACTCCAACGGCAAGAAGATCGCAGCGAGCACCGCCAACGACACCGCCGTCGTCTGCAGGGCGTCGAAGTCCATCACTCGCCCGCCTGCTGTCGGGCACCGTTGGGTGCCGGCGAGGGTGGTGGGTTGGGGGCTTGCTTGGTCGACGCCGGCTTGTCGAGGCCGAGGTCGATGCCCGACTTGCTCGCCGGGAAGAACTTGCGCTCGGGGACGATGTTGCCCGCACTGTCGGGCGTCGCACGCTCGGGCGCAGGCTCGGCCTTCGTGTCGCCGTCCGAGCCGCCCGGTCCGCCTTCGGTGTCTGCGCCCGCGTCGGGCGCGTCCGTGTCGCGATCGGGGTGAGGCTCGTTGGTCGGCGTCGGCTCCATGTCCGGTTCGGGGTTGGACGCCGACTTGGCGTCGGGCTCGGCCTTGACGGGCGCGGTGTCCGTCTTGCGATCGCCGGCCGCTTTCGCGTCCGGCTTCGTGTCGTTGCCGCCGTCACACCCTGGCTGTGCCTGCACCACGACCAATGCGAACACGGTCGCCGATGCGGCGATCGCAGCACCCTTGAGTATCGAGCTGGACATCGAGGAATTGACGCACAAGTCCGCGAAGGGGTCTATCTCGCCGGCGCTCGCTCGCACGTCCCCCGAAGACGTCAGTTGCCACTTCGACGCGATTGGTTCACGGCCGAAATCGGCCGCGCACGGCCTCGGAACGCCCGGATCGCGACATCCGCGTCACGCCGGCGGGCAGCCGTGTCCGACCTCGCCCCGACGCGCGCCGCCAACGTGCCGAAGATCCACGGGGGACCATCGCTTGCAGCAAAGGTCGCCATGGCTTTGCATCGGCACCTGACTTTTTTTCTCGCGTCCTCTTTTCTTCTCGCATGCACCGGTCGCGACTCCGATGTCGACTCGATGACATCGGTGGGCGACGGTGATGGCGATGGCGTCGGCGATGGTGACGGCACGGGCGAAGACGGTGCAGACCCGTCCGCCACCAGCGGCGGCGACGGCGATGGCTCCGGCTCCGCCGAAGGCGGCACCGCGACCGACGACGGCCCGGCGCCGGCGTGCTCGGGCGACACGCCGTGGTGTCTGTCCGACGCGGTGGGCACCTGCCCGCACGGTCCGGACGTCGAAGCGCTGTGCGAGGACGGCGCGTGGATCTGCCCCGACGGCTACAACTTCGAGGAAGACCTGATGTGCACGCCGGAGGGCAAGTGCGAGGGCGCGGGCTGTCCGGTCCCGTGCCAGCAGCAAGACTCGCCGCCGCCGGGCTTCGAGGAATGCTGGGATCAAGGCCCGGGCAAGTGCGCCGACGCGACCGCCCCGTCGTTTTGCGCCGACGACGGCACGTGGTCGTGTCCCAACGGCTTCGACTTCGGTGGCTTCGGCGAAGGCTGCACGTTCCCCGGCGACTGAGATCCGGCTCGTCGGGCGGCGCCAAGAAGAATACCCGCCCGGCACCATTGCCGAGCGGGCGGACGAGAGCAACGGGGACTCCCTCCCGCAGGAGGGACGTCCATATGGATCAAGCCAAGATACGGGTTGCGGCAGCGCGAGAGCCGGCGAGCTCTCGCGCGCGAGTGCGTCGCGTGCCGCCCAGAACCGCCAGATAGAGAACTTCGTCGTGGAGCTCGAAGGGAGTGATGCTCAGCTCCCGGGGCTCACCGTTGCGTTTGATCTTGGGGATCGCCTTGCCGCGGCCGATGATCGGCGTGACGGCGGCGAGCATGGACAGGTCGAGCTCGGTGTCGCTCTGCGCGACGATCATCCCGGCGTCGTCGACGAGGAGCACCGCGTCGAGGGCACCGCGGCGAGCCGCGCTCGACAGCGCCAGCTCCAGGGCATCGGCCGCGCTGGTGGTCCGTTGGCGCCGCCGCTCGTAGGTCGGGCGGGACGGACGGGGCAGGGGCCGCAGACGGAGGGAGCCGGATTCGATCTGCATGAGCACACTATCCGACATGTAGGACACAGCCCCAAGAAACCGGCGTAGACTGTGGGCCGTGCCCGAACCGGTCGACGTCGTTCACGCCAAGGGAGCCCGCACGCTGACGATCACCTGGGACGACGGCGCGACGTCGACCCTGCCGATCCACTATTTGCGGGGCTGGTGTCCATGCGCGGGCTGCCAGGGACACGGGTCCACGATCCGGTTCCACGATCACCCCGAGGACGTGGGCATCGACTTCATGGCCGAGTCGGGGGCCTACGCCCTGCACATCCGTTTCACCGATGGGCACGATTCGGGGATCTTCACCTGGCAGTGGCTGCGCACGATCGCCCCGCAGACCCCACCGGAAGGGCTCAAGCGAGGCATGTTCCGGGGCGGGCACTTCGTCCTCGGCACCGCGCCGATCGAGTGAGCCAGGGCCGTGAGGGAGCGGCGTGAGCGGTCGCATGAACGGCGCTTGCCGGGTACACTCCGCGACATGGCTGTGGACGCCGCCGAGTCGGAGCTCATCGCGAAATCGCTCAAGCGATGGGCCGGTTGGGACCGTATCCCCGAAGAAGTGCTCGGCGAGATGTGCAAGTCCGCCGAGTTCATGGAGATCAAGCGCAAGCGCTCGATCTTCCGAAGAGGTGAGCCGGGACCCGGCCTTTTCCTCGTCAAGACCGGCGAGCTCAAGCTCAGCCTGATCTCGAGCGAAGGTCGCGAGCAGATCTTGTATCTGGCCGAACCAGGCAAGCTGATCGGCGAAGGCTTCTTGCCCAACGACGTGCAATGCGCGGCGTCGGCGTTCGCGATGGTCGACTCGGAGGTGTGGCGCTTCGACACCGAGATGGTGGTCAAGCTCGCCGCGCGCTCGGAGGCGCTGGCGTTCGCGCTGATGCGCCAGATGGCGTTCCGCGCCAATCGACTCATCGACCTCGTGCTCGATCTGTCGCTGCGCTCGGTGGAGCGGCGCCTGGCCTCGTTCCTGTTTACGCTTGCGGTCCGCAACGGCGCCGAGCAGGGCACCCCATGCGTCATTCCGCGACAGCTCGACATGAACACCGTCGCCGCACGACTGGGCACCGTGCGCGAGGAGATCAGCCGTGCGCTCAACCGCATGCAGCGCAACGGGATCCTCAGCCTGAGCCGACAAGAGATCGTCGTGCTCGACCTCGCCGCGCTCGAGCGCGTGACCTACGAGTGACGCGAGCGTGGATCGTCCTGGCCGCGCTCGCGGTCGGATGTGACGGGGGCGGCGAGGCGAAGGGGGACGCTTCGGCGCCCACGGCCGCGACGACGCCACGGGCCGACGCCGACGCCAAGCAGGCCGAACCGACGGCCGCAGGCGACGCGGTGCCGACCGAGTCGTGCCCGGATCTCTCCAAGCTCGACATCGCCGAGCTGCCGCCGCTGCCCAAGAGCGACTACGCGCCGATCCTCGACCAGGTGTGGACGGTGGTGCTGCAAAAGCACTTCGACCCCACGCTCGGGTGTGTCGACTGGCCGGCCAAGCGCCTCGAGTACGCCAACAAGCTCGAGGGCGTCAGCGATCGCAAGGAGGCGTACGCCACGATCGACGCGATGCTGCACGAGCTCGGGCAGAGCCACTTTCGTCTGTTCGGGGCCCAGGACCGCGACGTGCCGGCACCCGGTCCCGCGTCGCCGCCGATGCAGGTGCGCTGGATCGACGACGAGCTGGTCGTGGTCCACAGCGAGGCGACCGGCCATCTCGGTCCGGTTCCGGCCGGGGCCGTCCTCACCGGCATCGAGGACAAGGCCGTCGAGGAGATCGTCGCGTCCGTGAAGGCGCGGACCGACCGGCCCACCGAAGCGGCCTTCGAGATCGCGCGGGCGGCCGAGGCGTACCTGTCGTGCGCGCGCGAGGGGCAGCAGCGCAAGGTGCGATTCAGCGACACCGGCCGCGAGGACATGGGCGCCGTCCGCATGGTCGACTGCAAGATCCCCGAGGGTGAGCTGGTCACCCTCGGCAACCTGCGCGACGTGCCGACGCGCGTCGAGCACCGGCTCATCGACGACGGTCCGGTCGGCTATCTCGCGTTCAACGTGTGGATGTTGCCGATGGTCGAGCGCGTCAAGGAGTCGATGGCCGACCTGCGCGGCAAGGGAATGAAGGCGCTGGTGCTCGACCTGCGGGGCAACCCCGGCGGCGTGGGCCCGATGTCGGTCCCCGTGGCGCGGCTGATCCTTTCGGAGGCCGGCTCGCTCGGCGAGCTCAAGATGCGGGACTTCGCCCAGCAGTTCAACGTCGAGCCCGACGCCGATCCGTTCGAGGGTCCGGTGGCGATCCTGGTCGACGAAGGGACTGCGAGCACCTCGGAGATCTTCGCGCAGGGTCTGCAGGACCTCGGGCGGGTCGTCGTGGTGGGTGGCGGGCCGTCCGCCGGCGCGGCGCTGCCGTCGCTCATCGAGGAGCTGCCCGGCGGCGCGGTGCTGCAGTACGTCGTGGGCGACTACCACTCGCCCAAGGGAACCGTCGTCGAGGGCAAGGGCGTCGTCCCCGACATCGTGGTCGACGAGACCAAAGAGGCGTTCGCCGAGGGCAAAGATCTGGTCCTCGACGCCGCGGTGAAGCATCTTTCCGAGCAACTGTCGGCCGCCGGCGAGCCACCTACCGCGCCGTCCGAGCCCGCGTCGCCGACCCAGGAGTGACCCATGACCCGCGTCCGATCTCTCGTCTTGTCTTCGTTGGCCGCCCTGTCGCTGTGCTCGTGGGCCTGCGACAAGAGCGACACGGCCGCCAAGGACTCGGCCGCCGCCGACGCCAAGGACGCCAAGGACACCAAGGACGCCGCGGCGGGGGCCGAGGGCAAGGGGGCGGCCGGGGACGTCGCCAAGGCGGATGGCGCCGACGAAAATGCACCGGCCGCAGACCTGCCCGATGCCGAGCAGATCCTCGCCAAGTCGATCGACGCGATCGGCGGCAAGGCGGCGCTCGATGGCGTCAAGAGCTTCTACTACGAAGGCAAGGTGGAGCTGCTCGGCCAGAACATCGGCGGCGACGTCAAAGTCTGGTGGAAGGAAGGCGACTTCTACACCGAGCAGAACATGGCCGGCGTGGGCACGGTCAGCGCGGGCAAGCTCGGCGACGAGATCTGGTCGAGCGATCCGATCACCGGGCTGCGCAAGCTCGAGGGCAAGGAAGCCGAGCAGCACATGTGGGCCTCGAGCCTGCAGCTGGCGGCGGACTGGAAGCGCTACTTCGACGAGGCCAAGACGGTGGCCGAGCGCCAAGACGACGGCAAGAAGGTCTACGACGTGGAGCTGACCGCCAAGACCGGCGGCAAGGTGAAGATGACGTTCGACGCGGAGTCGGGCCTGCAGGTCGGGCAGACGTTCGACCAGGTCACGCCGCTGGGATCGATGCCGATCTCGGTGAAGATGGAGGACTACCGCGAGATCGACGGGGTCAAGATCGCGTTCAAGCAGGTGACCGACGCGTCGATCGCCAAGGCGACGCAGTCGATCACCAAGCTCGAGCTCAACCCCGAGGTGTCCACCGCACGCTTTCAGATGCCCAAGTCGGGGGCGGAGACGGTCAAGCGTACCGCCGACGGCGAGCTCGACCTCGGCGAGTCCGCCGGGGCGCAGAAGGCCGCGGGCGAGTAGGTCGACCGATGCGGCGGATCCGGCGACGAAGCTTCGTGGGTGGGACCGGGGCGACCCTGGGCCTGCTGTGGAGCGGCTGCGGCGGCGGCAAGGACGACCCGCAGGCCGACGGGGGCAAGGCGCCACCGGCCAAGGAAGATCCCGCGCCGGCCCCGGGCGAAGGTGACGGCAAGGCGGCACCGACCCCCGAGCCGACGCCGCGCGTCGCCGATGCTTCGCGTCGCATCGTGGTCTACGGCGCGTCGGGTCGGGTCGGCTCGCGCATCGTCGACGAGGCGCTGCAGCGTGGACTGCACGTGACGGGCGTCATCCACCGCACGCCGCTGGCGGTCACCCACGAAAACCTCTCCACGGTCAAAGGCGACATCCTCGACGCGAAGTCGATCGCGCAGATCATGGTGGGTCACCACGCGGTGATCAACGCGGCCGGGGGCGCGGCCAAGGACGACGACCCGCAGCAGAGCCTGGCGCTGCTGGGCGCCAAGGCGTTGGTCGAGGCGGCGCGGGCCGTCGGTGACGAGGCGCCGCGGATCATCTTCGTTGGTGGGGCGAGCACGCTCGAGGCGGAGCCGGGGGTGTCGTTCCTCGACCAAATGGATCCGCCGCCGGGACCGCTGGCCGCTCGCCTGCGCGGCCACCTGTTGGCGCTGCAGTACTTTCGTACCGTCACCGACGTGAAGTGGACCGTGGCCACACCGCCGCCCAGCTTCGCCCCCGGTCTGCGCACCGGCAAGTTCCGCTTCGGCGAAGACACGCCGGTCGAAGACGCCCAGGGCGAGAGCCGCATCTCGATGGAAGACTTCGCGGCGGCCGTGCTCGACGAGCTCGCGGCGGCCAAGTACGTGGGCCGTCGCTTCACGGTCGCGTACTGAAGCACCATCGTCGCCCGCGCGGTGACGGTGCTCGCGGTTTCGGCAGCGGATTCGCCGTGGGTACGCAGCCGTACGTACGGTGCGCGGCGAATGTTCGGCGACCGGGGGCGGCGGTAGCCTGACGACGATGTTTGCGGGGAAATTGCGACGCCTTTGGTTCGCGGGCTCGGTCGTGGTGGCGGGCTGTGGCGGCTCCGAAGAGGGGCGGGTGATCGACGACACCGACACCGACGCCGCGAGCTCGGGGGTCTCGGCCGACGGGACGGGCGGGGATGCGACGCAGACCGGCGGCGCGGACGCGGCTCAGACCGCCGGTGACGACGATGCTGCGGCGGACTCGAGCACCGGCGAGCCGCCGGTGCTTCCCGCGTGCGCCGACGAGATGCTCGAGCCGTCCTCGGCGCTGGTGTTCGACGGCGTCGACGACTACGTCACGATGGGGGAAGCGCCCTCGTTGGGCCTGCAGACGTTCACGGTCGAGGCGTGGGTCCTGCGCGAAGGGGCGGGCGAAGAAGCCGGCACCGGCGCGGGCGGAGTGCAGATCACCCCGATCGCCGGCAAGGGGCGCGGCGAAAACGACGACACGATCTACAACTGCAACTACGCCTTCGGGTTCGCCGACAACGTGCTCGCGGCCGACTTCGAGGACATGGTCGACGGCGGCAACCACCCGGTGATCGGCACGATCCCGGTCTCGTGGGGGCAGTGGCACCACGTCGCGGTCAGCTACGACGGCGGCACGTGGCGCTTGTTCGTCGACGGGGTGCTCGACGTCGTCACGCCGGCCAACGCGACGCCGCGCTCCGACAGCATCCAGCACTTCGCGATCGGCACGATGATGGACTCCACCGGCGCGCCCGCGGGCGCCTTCGCGGGCTCGATCGACGAGGTGCGCGTGTGGAACTTCGCGCGTTCGCCCGAGGACATCGTCGCGACGATGCACGAGCGCGTGATGGGAGCCGCCGGCCTGGTCGGGCGGTGGGCGCTCGACGAAGCCGATGGCGGTGCACCCGACACGGCCGGGGCGAGCCACGGCACGATCGAAGGGGCGAGCTTCGGGGCCGGCGCGGTGCTCGACCAGGGGGTGCCGCCCAGCGTGATCGCCGTGGAGCCGATCGGTCCGCTGCCCGTCGAAGGGGGCTCGACCGAGCTCGGCGTCGCGCTCGGCGACGCCGAGGCCGACGACTTCGAGGTCACGTTCCACCTGCGCGAGGTCTCCGAGCTCGACGACTTCACGCTCGTGGTGCTACCGGACACGCAGTACTACTCCGACGAGGACGCCAACCAGGGCGGCGACCCGCAGTACTTCCACGATCAGACGCAGTGGGTCCGCGACAACCGCGAGGCCTACAACATCGTCGGCGTGATCCACAACGGTGACATCGTCAACCACGGATCGGTTTCCCAGGAGTGGGCGATCGCGGACGCGGCGATGGCTCGTCTCGAGGTGCCCGAGCCCGACCTGCCCGAGGGGATGCCGTTCGGCGTGTGCGTGGGCAACCACGACCAGGACACGATCTCGACCGACGGCGAGACGACCAACTTCAACCTCCACTTCGGAATCGACCGCTTCGCGGGTCGGTCCTACTACGGTGGACACTACGCCGACGACAACGACGAGAACTGGGTCACGTTCGAGGCCGGCGGGATGCAGTTCGTCGTCGTGAACCTACAGTTCGATCTGACGCCGGATCCGGCCGTGCTGAGCTGGGCGCGCTCGGTCTTCGAGGCCCATCCCGACGCGTTCGGGATCCTCAATACCCACTTCCTGCTCGGATCGGGCGGTGGTTTCGGCGACCAGGGGCAGGCGATCTACGACACCCTGCGCGACGTCGACAACGTGCACCTGATGACGTGCGGGCACGTGTCGGCCGAGGCGCGACGCTCGGACGTGTACCAGGGGCACACGATCCACACGATGCTCGCCGACTACCAGGGCGACGGCGACGGAGGCTCGGGGTTCATGCGGGTCTGGGAGTTCTCGCCCGCCAACGACGAGCTGACGGTGCGCACCTACTCGCCCAACAGCGACACGTGGCTTTCCGACGACTCCAGCGAGTTCACGCTGCAGGTGCCGCTGCCCGGTGCCGGGGGCGAGTTCACGGCCCTCGAGACCATCGACCCCGCGCCGGCGTACACGACCACGCTCGTGCAGGACCTGCAGCCGGGTCGGACCTACGAGTGGTACGCCACGGTCAGCGACTGCGCGCACACGGTCACCACGCCGGTGCAGCGGTTCACGACTGCGCCGTGACGATCGCGAGCGCGCGGTCGAGCAGCCACCAAGCGCCCAGGGCCCCGATCGCATGGGCGGCGACGGGGTGCAGCGGGCGCAGGCGTGGGCCGAGCCAGCGGGCGAGCACGACGACGGGCAGCACGATCGCCAGCTGTCCCAGCTCGACGCCCACGTTGAACCACAGCAGGCTGCGACCCACCCAGCCCGGCGGCAGTCCCCACTCCGAGAGTGCGCCGGCAAAGCCCAGACCGTGCACGAGGCCGAACCCGCCGGCGACCAGCCACGGAAAGCGGCGCGTCCAGGTGGGTCGTGGGTCGAGCGCCTCGCGGGCGACGAGCACCACGCTCGCGGCGATCGTGGCCTCGACCGGGGCAGCGTGGAGTGCGAGCACGCCCGTGGCCGCCAGCAGCAGCGTCACCGAGTGCGCGACCGTGAACGCGGTGATCGTCGCGACGAGGCGGCGCAGGTCCGTCACGCGCACGACCAGCAAGAGCCCCGCCAAGAACGCGAGGTGGTCCAGGCCGCCCAGAATGTGACGCGCGCCCAGGCTGACCCAGGCCCCGACCGAGCGACCGGGCGACGCGTCCAGGCGCAGCGTGGGATCGGAGGCCGTGACCAGGTGCTCGGTGACGCGACCCTCGGCGTCGGTGATCGACACCAGCACGCGACCCCCTTGGGCGGCCAAGCCCTCGAGCTCGACGTGGGTCGGGGCGCCTTCGCAGCGCAGCGTCGGCGCCGTGAACGTGCAGTCGGCGGGCCAGCGTGGCTCGACGACCGCCGCGTCCGCGCGCGTGTCGACCGGTGGCGTCCACGTCACCTCGTACGTGCCGTCGGGCTGCGCGACCAGGGCGAGCACGCCGGGGCGTAGTCCGTGGGACTTCGCGTCGGAGGGGACGAGTGCGAGCACGCCCACGAGGGCGATCGCACCGATGGCGCGACGGAGCGTCACGACTCCACGACGTCCCACTTCGCGCGCAGGCCGGCGGTGGCTTGCGAGAGCTGCCGAACCCGCGCGTCCTCCTGCCAGTCGTGCGCCACGGCATCGCGCACGTCTTCGAACGCGGGCGCCTGCCCGACGCTACGGCCGTCCACGCGTACCAGGTGCAGGCCCTCGGGGGAGCGCCGCAGCGCCCAGGTCTGCAGCGGCTGCGTCCCCAGCCCCTCCACGAACGTCTCTCCGAAGCGGATCGCGAGCGCCTCGAGCGTGCGGCCGCGAAAACGTCGGCCCCCGGCGAACGTGTCGCCCAGACCGTCCGGCGACGCCCCGCCTTCGAGCAGCGCCAGCAGCTCGCGGGCGCGGGCCTGCGCGTCGGCGTCGGTCCCGGCGACGAACACCTGCGTGAAATCGATGCGGTCGGCGACCGCGAAGCGATCGGTGTGATCGGCAAACCATTGCCGCAGCTGTGCGTCGGTCGGCGTCTCGACCTTCACTTGCTGCCGCAGGACGTAGACCATCTGGGACACGACGCGGTCCTGAATCTGCGAGTCACCGATCGCCAGACCGCGCGCCAGTCCCTCGCGGTACAGCACCTCGCGGTCGATCCAGCGCGACACGAGTCCCTCGAGCTCGGCGGCCGTCGGCGGCGCGTCGTGGGTCTGCGACCAGTGCGAGACCAACGTCGCCCGCACGTCCTCGTCGACGACGATCGGCCCCGTCGGCATCGGCAGCCCCGAGCCGGAACCGGTGTCGCGCGGCGAAGGCGGTGCCTCGCCTCCCCCGACCGCCGCATCGAGGGCGAACAACGCCAGCCCGAGGACGACGAAGTGCAGCAGGGGTTCTCGCAGCATCGCTCGCATCGCCGGAGCATAGAGCAGGGCGGTGTGGCAGTTGCGCGTGGGCCCCGGGAGCGCTCAGTGCGGCGGTTCGCAACGGTCGCCGGCGTTGCGAACCGCCACACTCGGCCCCGAACCGCACGGGATCCGGGGCTGGCGGGGCTGGCACGGGGCTGGCAACCGTGGGGGGCATGCTTCGCCACCGCCGTCTGATGGTCCTGTCCGTGGTCACTGCTTCGCTCGCGCTCGGCGCGTGTGGATCCGAGGGCGATCCGCCGACCGAAGAGGGCGCGCGCACCGGGTGGCGGTCGACCCAGACCGCATTGTCGAGCGTCGGGGTGGACGTGAACGCGAGTGCGCAGTGGATGGCCTCGGGCATGGTCGACGAAAACGGTGCGTCCGCGATGGTGACGGGTGTGCTGCCGTGCCCCGATGGCGGCTCGATGGAGATCGACAGCTCGGGCGAGGTGACCGAGACGCGCGTGTTCGCCGATCTGCGGATCGAGTTCGACGGCTGCGAGGCCGACGGGGTCGTGATCGACGGCTACCTGCACCAGATCGGCGAGGTGACCGAGACGAAGGTCTCCGCCGAGATCAGCGGTGAGCTGGTGTGGACCGGCGCGGCCGAAGGCACCTGTGACATCGACCTGTCGGCGGACGTGACCACCGACGGTGCGTCGGCGAGCGGCTCGTTCGGCGGGAAGATGTGCGGGTACGGCTACGACCAGCTCTGGGGCTGACGCCGGCCGTTTCCGGCCCGCCCGTGGGAACGCCACGGTATGCTGGTTGCCGTGGACGATACCGGCGCGATGGAGCAGACGGCCGCGTCGTCGCCGCCGTCGCTGGACGTTCGGACGGAGCTCGCACTCGACAACGTGCTGGCCCGTCTGAAGGTCCGCCGCGGCCCGCCCACGATCGGGCGCTACGAGATCGGGTCCGAGCTGGGCGCCGGCGGATTCGGTGCGGTGTATGCCGCCTACGATCCGTCGCTGGATCGGCAAGTCGCGGTCAAGCTCGTCTTGCCCAAGGGGCCCGAGGCGGCCGAGGCCCAGGCCCGGCTGCTGCGCGAGGCCAAGTCACTGGCCAAGCTCGGGCATCCCCACGTGGTGGAGATCTTCGACGTGGGCGTGCAGCCGGCCGAGGCCGGCCGTGGCGAGCGCGTCTTCATCGTCATGGAGTTGCTGTCGGGCCCCACGCTCAAGGCGTGGGTGACCAAGACCAAGCCCGCGCCGGAGGCGATCGTGCGCGCCTTCGCGGAGGCGGCCGACGGTCTCGCCGCGGCGCACTCGGTCGGCGTGGTCCACCGCGACTTCAAGCCCGCCAACGCGATGTTGGCCGCCGACGGAACGGTCAAGGTGCTCGACTTCGGGCTCGCGCGCGAAGACCAGACGCTGTCGTCACCCCACGAGCCGACCGAGCCGGGCCGTGCGATGGACTCGTTGACGCGAACGGGCACGGTGATGGGAACGCCGCGCTACATGTCGCCGCAGCAGCACGCGGGGCGCAGTGGAACGGCGGCGTGCGATCAGTACGCGGTGTGCATCTCGCTGTGGGAGGCGCTGGTCGGCAAGCCGCCGTTCGATGGGCTGACGCTCGCCGAGCTCGCCGCCGACAAGCGCGAGGGCCCGCCCGCGCGGCCCGAGTCGATCCCGCCGCCGGTGTACGCGGTGCTGCGGCGAGGCCTCGCCGTCGAGCCCGGTGATCGATGGCCGTCGATGACGGCGTTGGCCGAGGCGCTGCGAGGTCGCCGCGCACGGGCGCGACGGTACCTGTGGCCCCTGGTGCTCGGCACCGGCACCGCACTCGCGGTCGCCGGGGTGTGGGCGTCGTCGAAGGTCGGCCCGGCCGTCGGGTGCATCGATGCCTTGCCCACGCGCGGCGAGGCCTACGACGAGATCGTCGAGCGCACGCGAGAGGCCGACGACGCCAACGTCGCCTACCACCCGCGCGTGCGTAGTCGGCTCGATCGCTTCGACGTCGATTTCGCCGCCGCGCGCGAGCGGGCCTGCGGGTCCGGGGCGGCGCCGGCGAGCGAGGCGCCCGCGCAACAGGCGTGTCTGCAGCGCGCCGCGGCGGCACGTGAGGCTCTGGTGAACGAGCGCGACGCGCTTCGACCGTTGGACCTGGCGACACGGGTGCTCGGCCTCGCCCGCCCGATCCGCTGCGTGACCGAGGATCCGCAGCCGCTGTTTCAACGCACGCGCGCCGAGGACGACGAGTTGGCCGCGATGGTGGCGCAGACCGTGAGGTCCGGCGATGCCGAGCGGCCGCGACTCGACCGCGAGCACGTGCGCGGCCTGGTCTCGCGCGCCCGCGAGCTGGGCGACGTCTACACGGCGACGGTCCTGCTGCGCGCGACCAACGGCGCGGACCTCTCCGCCGGACGCAACGAGCAGGTCGTTCGACAGATGCAGGAGGCCGTGTGGCTCGCCGAGCAGGCTCGCGACGATCTGCTGGCGACGGAGATCTGGCCGACGCTGCTGTCGTCGATGAGCGACGCCAGTCTCGACGACGCCGAGCTGCAGACCGCATTCGACCGGGCCGAGGGGGCGCTGGAGCGCGCGGGACACCCACGCTTCGGCACGGCGGGCTTGTGCGCGTCGGCGGCCCTTCGCGAGATCCGGCGCGGCGATCTGGACGCGGCGCGAGCGGCCGCCGATCGTGGCATCGCGGCCGCGGGGGGACAATCGCCCGAGCCGGGCGCCGCACGTCATCTGGGCATGCTGTGGTTGGCCCGCGGGATCTCGGACTGGGATCGGGGAGACGCGGCGACGGCAAAGGCGTCGCTCGGACGCGTCCTCGAGCTCGCGCCCGAAGACGTGACCTGGGGGCAAGCCGTGCTCGCGCCCGCCCTGCGCATGCTCGCCGAGATCGCGGCGGAAGAAGGGGACACCGCCCGTCAGCTCGCGTTGATGGTACGGCAGCAGCACTTCACGTCGCTGGTCGCCAGCCCCGAGCATCCGTCGGCGATCTACGGGGACGCGCAGATCGGGCGAGCGCTGGCGATGGGCGGTCGACACGAGGACGGGCTGCGCCGCCTCACCACGGCGTACCGGCGGATCGCCGACCAAGCGGGCGAGCAGACGGCCATGCTCGGGCACGTGGCGATGTGGACGGTCGACGCGGCATTGGTGGCCGGAAAGCCGGACGTGGCGATCACGTACGCCAAGGAGCTCGCCACGTTGACCGCCGCGGCGGAGATGGCCTCGCCGTCGCGCGCAGAGGCTCACGGGTACCTGCTGGCGGCATACGTGGCGGCGGGCGATACGGCGGCCGCCCGGGAGTCGCTGCCCCACGTGCCGGGACCCGACGAGTGGACCTACGACCCGATCCGGATCGGCCTGGGCCGGCTCGCCTACGCCGAAGGTCGCTACGCCGACGCCACGCAGCAGGCGCTGCTCGTGCTCGAGGAGCTGCCGCCGCACGAACGCAAACCCGAGGACGATCTGTCCCGCGTCGCGGTGTACGAGCTCTTGGCCGCGATCGCGCGCGCCGAAGGGCGGACCGAAGACGCGGCGGCCTTCGACGTGCTCGCCGACGAACGCCGCGTCGACGGCCCGGTCGTTCCGGCACTGACGGACTGACTATTGCTCCGACCGGTTTCGTCCGGACCCGATGAGCTTGGCGACCAGCCCGGTCCAGCCCGTCTGGTGCGAGGCCCCCACGCCACGGCCGTCGTCGCCGTCGAAGTACTCGTAGAACAACACGTGGTCGCGAAAGTGAGGGTCGCGCTGCAGCTTGTCGCAGTCGCCGAACACCGGCCGCCGGCCGCTGTCGTCGCGCAAGAACAATCGCTCGACGCGGTGCGACAGGTCATCGGCGACCTCGCGCAGCGTCGCCATCTGGCCCGAGCCCGTGGGCCACTCCACGAGAAAATCGTCGCCGTAGTAATAGTGAAAGCGCTGCAGCGATTCGATGAGCAGGTAGTTGACCGGCATCCAGATCGGTCCGCGCCAGTTGGAGTTGCCGCCGAACAGCTCGGTCGACGACTCCGCCGGCGAGTAGCGCACCACGTGCTCGACGCCCTGGTGCTCGAACCGAAACGGTTGCCGAAGGTGGGCGCGGCTGAGCGCCCGGATCCCGTACGGGGACAGGAACTCCTCGGTGTCGCCCATGCGGCGGATCAGACACTTCATGCGGTGCCCGCGGAGCAGCGACAGCAACCGGCTACGGCCCACGCCCGGCACGTCGAAGTGGGAGATCAGCTTGGCGAGATCGGGCCGGTACTGCAGAAACCACTCCATGCGCGCCGTAAAGCGCGGCAGCTGCTCGAGCTTGCGGGGGTCGAGCACTTCCACGGCGAACAGCGGGATGAGCCCCACCATGCTGCGCACGCGCAGCGGGAACTTGTTGCCCCCGCCCGGCGCGTTCGAGAGGTCCAGCCAGTCGTAGTAGAACTCGTCGTCGTCGTCCCACAGCCCGCTGCCGCCGAGCTTGGCCATCGCCTTGGCGATGTACAGGAAGTGCTCGAAGAACTTGGTGGCGATGTCCTCGTAGGCCGGGTTGCGCAACGCGAGCTCGAGGGCGATGCGCATCAAGTTGAGGCTGTACATCGCCATCCACGCCGTGCCGTCGGACTGGTCGATGTGGCCGCCGGTCGGTAGCTCTTGCGAGCGGTCGAACACCCCGATGTTGTCGAGCCCGAGGAAGCCGCCCTGGAAGACGTTGTTGTCGTCGTAGTCCTTGCGGTTGACCCACCACGTGAAGTTGAGCAGCAGCTTGTGGAAGACGCGCTCGAGAAACGCAACGTCGCCCGGATGGCCGTGCTGCTTCTGCTCGATCTGGTAGACGCGGTACGCCGCCCAGGCGTGCACGGGCGGGTTGACGTCGCCGAACGCCCACTCGTACGCGGGCAGCTGGCCGTTGGGGTGCATGTACCACTCGCGCGTGAGCAGATCGAGCTGCTCCTTGGCGAAGCCGGGGTCGATGACCGCGAGCGGGATGCAGTGAAACGCCAGGTCCCACGCCGCGTACCAGGGGTACTCCCAGGCGTCGGGCATCGAGATCACGTCGGCGTTGTTGAGGTGCTGCCAGTCCTCGTTGCGCCCGTGCTTGCGCGCCGGCGGGGGAGGCGGCTGCGCCTCGTCGCCCTCGAGCCACGCGTACACGTCGTAGTAGTACAGCTGCTTGGTCCAGATCATCCCGGCGAAGGCCTGGCGCTGGACCAGGCGCGCATCCGGATCGGCGACAGAGTCCTGAAGCGGCGCGTAGAAGGCGTCGGCCTCCTGGCGCCGGGTCTCGAAGATTTCGTCGAAGTCGGCGAACGCATCGGGCGCGGCCTGCCGACGCAGACGCGCGCGCACCACCGCGCTGCCGCCGGCGGGGATCTGCGCGAACGTGATCGCCCCGACCTTCGTACCCGTGCGCGCCGGGTTGATCGCTTCGCCGTCGCCGTCGACCACGTAGGCGTGCAGCGCGTCCTTGAAGTAGCCGGGCGCCTCGGTGCCGAACAGACGGCGGACGTTGGTGTCGTTGTCGCAGAACGCGAGCTCGTCCGCATCGACGTGCCACACCCAGTCGCCGAGCTCGGCGTGCGAGGCCGCGACACGACCGGGACCGTGCTCGGTGAGCACCGGTCGCGGGGCGTCGCGGCGCCACGACCACGTGTTGCGAAACCATAGCTGCGGGATCACGTACAGCGGTGCGTCGGCGTCCCCGCGGTTGGTGGCCGTGATCCGCAGCAGGATGTCCTCCGGCCCGCCCCGGGCGTACGCAATCTCCACGTCGAAGTATCGGTCGTCGTCGAAGACCCCGGTGTCGACGAGCTCGTACTCGCGATCGGTCTTGCCGCGGCGGGCGTTCTCGGCCACGAGGTCGGCGTAGGGAAACGCGGCCTGCGGATACTTGTAGAGCATCCGGCAGTACGCATGCGTCGGCGTCGCGTCGAGGTAGTAGTACTGCTCCTTGACGTCCTCGCCGTGGTTGCCCTCGCGGTTGGTCAGCCCGAACAGCCGCTCCTTGAGGATCGGGTCGCGACCGTTGTGCAGCGCGACCGACAGGCACAGGCGTGCCTGGTCGTCGCAGAAGCCTCCGATGCCGTCCTCGCCCCAGCGGTAGGCGCGACTGCGAGCGTGGTCGTGCGGGAAGTACTCCCACGCCGTGCCGCTCTCCGAATAGTCCTCGCGCACGGTGCCCCACTGCCGCTCGGCCAGGTACGGCCCCCAGCGCTGCCACTGCGCCCGTGCGTCCCGCAGGCGCACCCGCTCCGGATCCAGCGACCGCGGCATCAGGCGTCGGCCTTCGGCGCGCGGTCACCCCACAGCGCGACGCCGCCCTCCATGCCCGCCACGTTGTCGAACCGCACCACACCCGCCGGCAGTGGATCGGCGAGCTTGCGCGCGTTGCCGCCGCCCACGTACAGCCGCTCGGGATTGAAGATCGGCATCACGGTCTCGAACACGAGCGCCACGCGCTTGCGCCAGCGCTTCTTGCCGATGCGCGCGAGCTCGGCGTCGGAGACCAGCTCCTCGTAGGTCTTGCCCTTGCGCAGCGGGTGGTGACCCAGCTCCAGGTTCGGGACCAGGCGGCCCTCGGTGTACAGCGCCGAGCCCAGGCCGGTGCCGAGCGTCAGCACCATCTCCACGCCCCGTCCCGAGATCACGCCGTAGCCCTGCAGGTCGGCGTCGTTGACGACGCGCGTGGGTCGGTCGGTCAGGGCCGAGATCGCCGCGCCGAGGTCGAAGCCCGCCCAGTCCGCCGTGCCGAGGTTGGGCGCCGTCTTGACCACGCCGCGCGTGACCACCCCGGGAAAACCGACGCTGACCCGGTCGAACGGGACCTGGCGCGCGAGCATGGTCTCGAGCACGCGCAGCACGTCGGTGGGCGTGCGCGGGTCCGGGGTCAGCTCGCGCTGGCGCTCGCCGACCGCTTCGCCCCGCTCGTCGAGCGGGATCATCTTCAGGCCGGTGCCGCCGATGTCGATCGTCAGCGTGCGCATGTCAGTCCAGCCAATCGGTGTGCACGAACGGGCCCGAGGGATCGTCCTTGCGTTGGTAGGTGTGCGAGCCGAACGCGTCGCGCTGGGCCTGCGTCAGGTTCTGCGGCAGCTCGGCGGTGCGGTAGCTGTCGAAGTACGCCAACCCCGAGGCCATGCCACCCACGGGGATTCCGGCCGACTGGGCCAGTCCGACCACGCGCCGCCACGTGGCCTGGCGGCTCTGCACCGCCTCGCGCAGCGTGGGGTCGAGCAGCAGGTTCGGCAGATCCGGCCTGGCCGAGAACGCCGACATGATCGTGTCGAGAAAACGCGCCCGGATGATGCAGCCGCCCTTCCAGATGCGGGCCATCTCCGACAGGTCGATGTTCCAGTCGTACTCGGCACTCAGCCGACCGATCAGGTCCATGCCCTGGGCGTACGCGACGATCTTGGCCGCGTACAAGGCGTCCTGCACGTCGGCCACGAGCGCGGCGGTCTCCGCCTCGTGGGCCACGGGCGGCGGGCCGGCCAGCACGGTGGCCGCGTGCACGCGCTCGGCCTTGCGACTGGACAGCACGCGGGCGTCGATCGCCGCGGTGATCGAGGGGATCGGCACCCCGTGCTCGATGGCCACCTGCGCCGTCCACCGACCCGTACCCTTTTGGCCGGCCTGGTCGAGCACCGCGTCGACGAGAAACCCGTCGCCGTCGCGCACCGCGAGGATCTTGGCGGTGATCTCGATGAGAAAGGACTCCAGTGGTCCGCGGTTGTACGCGGCGAACACGTCCGAGAGCTGCGCGGGGCTCATGCCGCCCACTCGCGACAGGATGTCGTAGGCCTCGGCGATGAACTGCATGTCGGCGTACTCGATGCCGTTGTGCACCATCTTGACGAAGTGCCCCGCGCCGTCGGGGCCGCAGTAGGCGACGCACGGGCCGGAGTCGGTCTTGGCGGCGATCGCCTCGAACACGGGCCGGATCTGCGCCCACGCTTCCTCGTCCCCGCCCGGCATCAGCGACGGGCCGTGCCGCGCCCCGTCCTCACCGCCGGAGACCCCCGAGCCGAAGAACTTCAGCCCGTGCTCGGCGTACTGCCTCTCGCGGCGACGCGTGTCCTCGAAGAACGAGTTGCCGCCGTCGATGACGATGTCGCCGGGCTGCAGCAGGGGCCGCAGCTGCTCGAGCACGATGTCGACCGGCTTGCCGGCGCGGATCATCATCATGATCCGCCGCGGTCGCTCGAGTCTGTCGACGAGCTCCTGCAGCGACTTGGTGCCGAGCAACCGGCCCCCGGACTCGGCCACCGCCGCATCCGTCATCTCCGGCTCGAGGTTGTAGGCCGCGACGGTCACGTCGTGGTCGAGGAGGTTGAGGGCGAGATTGCGGCCCATGACCGCCATCCCGATCATTCCGAACTGTCGTAGGTCGGTCATCGTCGTGTCCGTCACTCGGATCGTCGTGGGAGCTCGGCGGCAGCATCGTCGTCGAGCAGCCAGGTGGCGTGTCCGGTCCGGTCGTGGACGCGGGCCGCCGGCGAGAGAGCGGGGGAATCGGCGCCACGCTGGGCGTGCACGGCGGCGAGGCGCGTGGCCTTCGATGCGCCTGCGACGAGGAACACGACCTCACCGGCCTCCGCGATCGTGGCGTAGCTCAGCGAGAGCCGCGTCGCGGGTTGGATCGGGCTCGTGGTCACCACGACGCGCGTCGTGGCCTCGGCGCCGTCGGATCCCGGAAACAGCGAGGCGGTGTGGCCGTCGTCGCCCATGCCCAGCAGCACCAGGTCCAAGGGGGTCTCGCCCAGTCGCGCCTCGTAGCGGCGTCGGGCCTCTTGCGGCGCGAGCTCGCCTTCGATCCGTGCGACCCGATCGTCGGGCACGCCGAGGGGAGACAGCAAGGTGCGACGGGCCATCGCGTAGTTGCTGGCCTCGTCGTCGGGTCCGACCGCGCGCTCGTCCCCGAACCAGAACGTGACCTGCGGCCAGGGCACGCGGTCGGTCTCGACCAGCCGTGCGTAGACCGGCGTCGGTGTCGAGCCGCCGGCGAGCGCGAGTCGGCAAGCCCCCCGCTCGCGGACGCACACGACGATCGCGTCGGCGACGTAGTCGGCCGCCGCGGTCACCCACGCGTCGGGCGAGAACACGTGAATGCGGTCACCCATGCGTCGACTGCCACAGGTCCTTTTCGGGGATCGCGAGATGGTCGGCCTCGACCGGTCCCCAGGTCCCGGCGGGGTAGTCGTGCAGCGGCGGCGGCGACTCGATGATCGGCGCGTACACCCGCCACGACTCCTCCACCTCGTCGCCGTGCACGAAGAGGGTCTGGTCGCCGTGGAGCGCGTCGAGCAGCAAGGTCTGGTAGGCATCGGGCACGTCGGCCCCGAACCGCTCGGCGTAGTCGAACGACAGCGGCACGCGCTGCAGGGTGAGCGGGTTGCCCGGCACCTTGATGTCGAAGTGAAACGAAAACCCCTCGTTGGGTTGCAGGCTCAACGTCAGCACGTCGGCCGTGTCCTGCTTGCAGCCCATGCGCTCGAAGTAGCGCACCGGCGCGTCGCGAAAGCGGATCGCGATCTGCGTGGTCTTGGCGGGCATCCGCTTGCCGGTCCGGACGTAGAACGGCACGCCGTGCCAGCGCCACGACTCGACCTCCAGCTTCAGCGCGATGAAGGTCTCCGTGTTCGAGTCGGCGGGTACCCCGTCCTCGTCCATGTAGCCTCGCACCTTCTCGCCGTCGATCGTGCCGGCGGTGTAGCGACCTCGCACCGCGTGGATCGGGTCGATCGACGCGATCGACTTGAGGACCTTGAGCTTTTCGTACCGGATCGCCTCGGCGGAGAACGACGAGGGGACCTCCATCGCGACCAGCGTGATCAGCTGCGTGATGTGGTTTTGCAGCATGTCCCGTAGCGCGCCCGAGTGGTCGTAGTAGCCGGCGCGCGAGCCCACCCCGAGGCTCTCGCCCACCGTGATCTGCACCGACTCGATGCGCTCGCGGTTCCACGACGACTCCACGAACGCGTTGGCGAGGCGAAAGACCAGCAGGTTCTGCACGGTCTCTTTGCCGAGGTAGTGGTCGATCCGGTAGATCTGGGACTCGTCGAAGAACTCGTGGACCGTGGCGTTGAGCGCCCGCGCGGTGGCGAGATCGCGTCCGAAGGGTTTTTCGATCACCAGCCGCGTCCAGCCGGCCTCGGAGCTCTCGTTGAGCCCGACACGTCCGATCCCCTCGATCGTCGGCTCGAACGCGCGCGGCGGCAGCGACAGATAGAACGTGTCGTTCTCGGGCAGATCGTAGTCGTGGCGGAGAGTCTCGATCTTGTCCCGGACCGCGCGAAATTCCTCGGGGTGGCCGGTCGGCGTGGCCACGTAGTGCAACCGCCCCACGAACGTGTCGGCTGCGGCGCCAACGATCCCCGCGCGCGCGAGCGCTTCGGCGGCCATGTTGCGAAAGCCGGTGTCGGTCAGCTCCGAGCGCGACACGCCGAGGATCTTCAGACGCGGGGCGAGGCGCTCGGCGGCATGGTTGCGGTACAGCGCGGGCAGGAGCTTGCGCCGCGACAGGTCCCCCGTGGCGCCGAAGATGGTCAAGATCGAGGGCTCGTCCACGGCGTCGGTCATGGGTCCACGAGGCTACTCGATCTGTGCGAGCGTCGCTGCCCAAGCCGCACATGTCGGCGTTGCGGCACCACGGGGAGCCGGGTCATCTTGAGGGCAGTCCTCGGATGGGCCTGTTTCGTCGTCGCCGCGCGGATCCGCTGCGCCAGCTGACCCTGCTGGTGTTCATCAACGCGATCCAGAAGGACGTGGACCACATCGAGATCCGCTGGATGAAGAAGGCCGACATCCCGCCCGGGGAAGGCGGCTACCTCGACCTCGACAAGCTCGACGCGGACGACTCGGTCGCGGCGATCTTCTATGCCCAGGGGCGCAAGCGCTGGATCGAGATGGCGCCGCCCGCGAAGCTGCTGGGACCGATGATCGACCTGCTGATGGGTTGGTGCGGCTTCGAGGACACGTTCCTGGGGCGCAAGGCGTACAACGGCGACTTCACCCTCTCCACGGGCACGCGCGACGCCAGCATGCCGGAGTTCGTGCGCTGCCGGATGCGGATCGGCCGCCCCGACGGCGAGCCCCCCAACGCGTTCATCGAGCTGCTCGAAGCCACGCCGCCGCCGGAGCCCGACGAGCCCGCGGCACCGCCCCGCAAGCGTCGGTTCGGCTTCGGCTTCAACTGACGCGTCGGGGCGTGCCGGCGCGATCGGAGGGGAGCCGCCGCGCCAGTCCCTCGCGCAGGGCGTCCAGGAGCGCGCGGGTGTGGCGGGGCAGGTGCCGACCCGGTGCCGTGAGGGCGCGGATCGGCGCGCGCGGCGGGCGGTACGACGGCAGGACCTGCACGAGTCGACCCGTGGCGAGGTCCGCGTCGACCAGCCACGACGCCAGCATCGCGATCCCGAACCCGTCGAGGGCCAGCTGCCGGGTCACCGCGCTGTTGGAGGCGCGTACCCGCCCCCCGACGCGCACGCGGCTCGTGCCGCCGGCCTTGGTCAGTCGCCAGGTCGTCGACGCCGACCCGTCGACGTGGACGAGACACTCGTGCGCGGTCAGGTCGTCGGGACGCCGCGGCATGCCGGCGTCGGCGAGATAACCCGGCGCCGCGACCAGCCGTCGCGCGCAGTCTCCGAGGGCATGACTGCGCAGCGACGAATCCACGGTGGCACCGACCCGGACCGCCGCGTCGAAGCCCTGCTCGACGAGATTGACGTAGTGGTCCGCGAAGCTCATGTCCAGGTGAAGGCCCGGGTGCGCGCGCAAGAAGTCGACGACGATCGGGACCAGATGCATGCGGCCGAAGACGACCGGCAGGCTCAGGCGGATCCGGCCGGTCCAGGCGCTCGCGCCGGGGTCGTCGTCCGAGAGTGCCGCGTCGTACGCTGCCACCGCCGCGCGGGCGCGCGGGTACAGCCGCTCACCGGCCTCGGTCACGCGGTGGGATCGGGTGGTGCGGTCGAGCAGTCGCGCGTCGAGCTCGTCTTCGAGGCTGGCGAGCCACTTGCTGACCGTCGACTGGCCGACCCCGAGCTCGGCGGCCACGGCCGAGAAGCTGCCGCGCTCGACCAGTCGCACGAAGGCCCGCAGACGCTCGAGCTTGTCCACCGGACGACGATACCCGAGATATTCTCGGATGCCTGACAGCCGTCAGGATTTATTCCATGGGGAATGAATGATAGGCGCTGGTCGGGATTGAAGACGCCGTCGGCAGGGCGCATGTTCGAGGCGACGAAGGAAGTCGACCCGATGGCACAGACGATCGCATTCTTGGGACTGGGCGCGATGGGCTCGCGCATGGCGAGGCGCCTGCACGATGCCGGCTACGACGTCGTCGTCTACAACCGCGACCGAACGCGCGCCGAGCCCTTGCGTGAAGCGGGACTTGCGGTGGCCGAGACTCCGCGGCGGGCCGTGCAAGGGCGCGACGTCGTGATCGCGATGGTGCGCGACGACGAGGCCTCACGCGCGGTGTGGCTCGACCCCGACGCGGGCGCGGTCGCAGGACTGAAGGACCGCGCGGTGGCGATCGAGTCGAGCACGCTGACGCCGGGCTGGATCGGCGAGCTGGCGACGCGGGTGCAGGCGACCGGGGCCGCCTTTCTCGACGCGCCCGTGGTCGGCTCGCGACCCCACGCCGAGGCCGGCAAGCTGGTGCACCTCGTCGGAGGCGCCGACGCCGATCTCGATCGCGTCCGCGAGCTGTTGCTGCACCTGGCCGACCAGGTCCAGCACGTGGGGCCGGTCGGGGCGGGGACGATCCTCAAGCTGGCCGTCAACGCACTGTTCGGGATCCAGGTGGCCGCGCTCGCGGAGGTCCTCGGGGTGACCCGGCGCGCCGGTATCGACGACGGGCGTACCCTGGCGCTGCTGTCGAAGATGCCGATCACCAGTCCTGCGCTCGCCGGCGTCGGCGGGTTGATGGCGTCACGCTCGTTTTCGCCGATGTTCCCCATCGACCTCGTGGACAAGGACCTGGGGTACGTCGAGCGCGCCGCGGCCGAGCTGGGGACCACGCTGCCCACGGCCACGGCGGTCCGCGGCGTCTACCAGCAGGCCAAGGCTCGCGAGCTCGGCGACGACAACATCCACGGCGTCATGAAGCTGTACGATTGACCGCGCTGCGGATGCCCTCCGACCTCGCGATCGCTTTGGCCCGTGGGGCCGTCACGCCCGACGGTCCCGGGCACGAATGGCTCGTGACCAACGGCCGTGGTGGGTTCGCCAGCGGTACGGTCGCGGGTCCGCGAACCCGCCGCTACCACGGCCTGCTCGTGGGCGCGACGCGACCGCCGCTGGGGCGGCGTCGCTGGCTGGCGGCCGTCGACGAGGTCGTCACGTTCGGGGCATCGCGCTTCGAGCTGGCGACCCACCGTTGGGCCGGCGGCACGATCGCCCCACGTGGCTGGACGCATCTGGATCGCTTCGCGCTCGTCGACGGCGTGCCGACGTGGACGTACGCCCTCGAAGACGCACGGCTGGTCAAGGAAGTCTGGCTCGAGCCCGATCACGACGTGGTCCTGTGCGCCTACACCCTGGTTCGCGGTCGGGCCGGCGCCCTCGCGCTCACGGTGCTCGCCTGCGATCGTGACTTTCATGCGACGACCCGGGCGGGGCGCGAGGGCCCTTCCGTCACGCAAGTCCGCGACGGCGTCGACGTGGGGATCTCCGGGGGCATCCCCCTGCAGGTGCGCTTGGTCGGGGCGCAGGTGCGGGTCGAGCCGGTCTGGTATCGCGACGAACGGCTGACCGCGGAGACGTCGCGAGGGCTCGACGATCTCGACGACAGCTACCGGGTCGCGACGCTGACGGTGCCGTTGCGTGACGGGGAGTCCAAGACGCTCGTCGTGGGCCGTGGTGCGAGCGAGGTCGACGTGGACGGGGCGCGGGCGCGCGTGCGAGCGCGGACGCGGGGTCGGCTCGCCTCCGCGGGCGACCCCGACGATCGGCGCGTCGCCGCCTTGGTCCGTGCCGCCGACCAGTTCCTCGTCACGCGCGGCGACGGGGGAACGAGCGTGATCGCCGGCTATCCGTGGTTTTCGGACTGGGGACGCGACACGATGATCGCCCTGCCCGGACTGACCCTCGCGACCGGCCGCCCCGAGCTCGCCGCCCGGATCTTGCGCACGTACGCCAGGCACGTCGATGGCGGCATGATCCCCAACCGGTTTCCCGACGACGGCGAGGCGCCCGAGTACAACACCCTCGACGCGACGCTGTGGTACGTGCACGCGCTGCGACGCTACCTCGCGCACACGTCCGACCTCGCGCTCGCTCGCGAGCTGATGCCGACGCTCGAGGAGATCTTCGCCGCGCACGTGGAGGGCACGCGGCACGGTATCGTCGTCGACCGCGCCGATGGCCTGCTGCGGGGCGGCGAGCCGGGCGTGCAGCTGACCTGGATGGATGCCAAGGTCGGCGATTGGGTCGTCACACCGAGGATCGGCAAGCCGGTCGAGATCAACGCGTTGTGGATCCATGCCTGCGAGACGCTCGCCGAGCTCGCCGACCGCCTCGGGGCGGATCCACGTCGCTTCGCCGAGGCCGCCGCCTTCGCCCGACGAGGATTTCGACGGTTCTACAACGACGCGCGCGGGTTCCTCTTCGATGTCCTCGACGGTCCCACCGGCGACGATCCGAGCCTTCGCCCCAACCAGATCTTCGCGGTCTCGCTCGTGCACGACCTGCTGCCCTCGGCGCAGCGCACTGCGGTGGTCGACGCGGTCGGGCGCTACTTGTACACGCCGCTGGGTCTGCGCACCCTGGGCCCCGGCGAGCCCGGCTACCGCGGTCACTACGGCGGCAGCCCACGCGAGCGCGACGCGGCGTACCACCAGGGCACCGCGTGGCCGTGGCTGCTCGGGGCGTTCGCGCGGGCCCATGCGGTCGCCCACGGCGATCGCACCGCCTCGCGTGAGTTCCTCGTCGCCGCGCTCGAGCACATCGTGGGCCCCGGCCTGGGGCAGCTCCCGGAGATCGTCGATGGCGATCCGCCGCACACGCCTCGGGGCTGTCCCGCGCAGGCCTGGAGCGTGGCCGAAGTGCTCGCCGCGTGGACCGAGCTCAGCGAGTTTTGAGGGCCGACGCACGAGCCGACCTCGCCGACGTCCGGGCGCGCGCCGGTGCGCGCACTCGCGCGGGGAAACAGCCGCCCGGTCCGTGACGTAGTCTGGGGGTCCGTCGACTGCATGCGGGGCCCGAATCGACAACGCGAGCTGCTCGAGGGCCCTGTCGGTCCGACGATCCTGAAGATGGCCTGGCCGATGCTGCTGGGCATCCTGGCGATCGTGCTGTTCAACGTGGTCGACACCTTCTGGGTCGGCCAGCTGGGCGCCCGCGAGCTCGCGGCGATGTCCTACACGTTCCCGGTCGTGATGGTCGTGATGAGCCTGTCGATGGGCGTCGGGATCGGCACCACCGCCGTGGTCGCGCGCGCGATCGGCCACGGCGACCGGGATCAGGTCCGTCGGCTGACGACGCACGCGCTCGTGCTCGCCAACTCCGTCGTCCTCGTCGTCGCCGCCGTGGGACTGATGACGATCGACGAGCTGTTCTCGCTGCTGGGGGCCGAGCCGGAGACCCTCGTGCTCATCGAGCAGTACATGACGCCCTGGTACTGGGGCGTGGGCTTCTTGGTGATTCCGATGGTGGGCAACTCCGCCATCCGGGCCACCGGCGACACCAAGACGCCGAGCCTCGTCATGCTGGTCGCGGGGATCTTCAACGCGATCCTCGATCCGTTCCTCATCTTCGGCTGGGGCCCGGCGCCCGAGCTCGGTCTCGCCGGTGCGGCGCTCGCGACCGTCGGCAGCTACATCGGGGCCTTCGTCGCCGCGATGTGGGTCCTGATCAAGCGCGAGAAGCTGCTGACCTTCGCCAAGCCGAAGCTGTCGGAGGTGCTCGACTCGTGGAAGCGGATCCTGCATATCGGGTTGCCCGCCGCCGGCACCAACTTGCTGTCGCCGCTGTCGGCCGGGATCCTCACGCGCTTGGTGTCGAGCTACGGTCCCACCGCGGTCGCCGCCTACGGTGTCGGGACTCGCCTGGAGGGGTTCGCCATGGTCGGCATCGGTGCCCTGTCGACGGCCATGACCCCGATCGTCGCGCAGAACCTGGGCGCCGGGCAGCACGCGCGCATCCGCGAGGCGATTCGCTTCGGCAGCAAGGCCGCGCTCGTCTGGGGCGCGGGGGCGGCAATCCTGTTCGCCGGGGCCGCGGGTCCGATCGCCTCGATCTTTTCCGCCGACCCCGAGGTCGTCCACCTCGCCGGGACCTACCTGTTGTTCGTACCGATCTCCTTCGGCGCGCTCGGCCTGGCGCAGGTCATCGGCACGAGCTTCAACGCGCTCGACGAGCCGCTGTATGCCGCCGGCCTGGTCGCGATCCGACTCGTCCTGCTGACGGTGCCGCTGGCGTGGCTCGGGGCGCAGATCTCGGACCTGACGGGCCTGTTCTGGGGGATCGCGGCGGCCAATCTGGTGATCGGCGCGCTCGCGTATGCGACGATCCGCTGGCGCATGCATCCGCAACGGCTCGCCGAACCGGGCGAGGACGAGGTGCCTGCGGCGGCCGAAGAGTGATGGGACGCAAGGTCTCCGCCAACGACCCATGCCCGTGCGGGCGCGAGTCCAAGTACAAGAAGTGCTGCGGCCTCTTGCACGGTGGTCGCCCGGCGCCCGACCCCGAGTCCCTGATGCGTGCGCGCTACGCCGCCTATGCCGTGGCCGATGCCAAGTTCCTGATCGCGTCGACGCACCCCGACGGCCCGTACTTCCGGTCGGACGCCGCGACGTGGCGCCGGGAGCTCAAGGAGTACTGTCGCGCGACCGAGTTCGTCGGACTGACCGTGCATGCAGTGGAGGCCCCGCCGAACGCGGACGTGGCGTACGTCACTTTCACCGCCGCGTTGGTGGTCGATGGCCGCGCCACGGACTTGCACGAGCGCAGCTCCTTCCGACGAGACGGCGGGCGGTGGAAGTACTTTGCCGCCGAAGCCGATGCCTGAAGAGACGAACCGCGAAACTCGCGGTTCGTCTCCGTAGTTCCGACGCCCGCGTGTCGATGGGGTAGGATGCGCCGCGATGTTTGCCGCGACGATGTTGGCGTTGACGCTCGCCGGGCCGGCGTCGGCCGAGCCAACCGATCCGGTGACGGCATCGGCGACCGCCGCGTCCGAGCCGGCCGCCCCCGAAGATCCCGTCGCGCAGTCACCGGCCCCGTGGGTCGTGCGGATCGTGCCGCGTCGCAACATGTGGGAGCTCGGTGCGTTCGGTGGCGTGTTCTTGGCCCACCGCGTCCACGACCTGTACGACATCGACACGCTGCCCCATGAGAAACTCGCGATCGCTTCGCCGTCCGCGGGGCTGCGCGTGGCGTACTTCCCGATCAAGATGCTCGGGATCGAGGCCGAGTACTCCGGGGCGTGGGCCCGGCTGCGGTCCAACGACGCGGCCGCGTTCGTGTACGGCCTGCGCGCCCACGCGATCCTGCAGCTGCCGCTGTTTCGGGTGGTGCCGTTCTTGCTCGGTGGCTACGGAGCCCTGGGCGTGCGCTCGCCGATCGACAGCGCCGTCGGCAGCGACATCGATGCCGCCGGACACTGGGGCGCGGGGGTCAAGCTCTACGTCAATCGTTGGCTCGCCGTCCGTCTCGACGGCCGACACGTGATGTCCGCGGCCGCGCAGCAGCGCAACGTGGTCGCCAGCCACGGCGAGATCCAGCTCGGCGTCAGCGTGCCCCTGGGCTGGCACGGGCTCGCCCGCGAGCCTCGTACCGAGGATCCGGCCCGTCGAGATCCGATCTAGCGCCGTCGACGTCCGACCCACGCGAGCGCGCCGACCCACCACCACACCAGCGAGCTAGGAGGCGTGGTGCCGTGGCGACAGCCGCAGCCGTCGTCGTCGCCGTCGCTTTCGGCCGCGGCCGTGTCACCGGATTCGCCGGCGCTCGTCGTGGCGCCGCTGCCGTCGGACGGCCTCGACCCCTCGTCGCCACCCGACGTCGCGTCCGCGCTCGCCCCGGTGGTCGGCGCCGGGCCGGTGTCCTCGCCCGTGCCGCCGCCGTCGCCGGATTCGTCGCCCCCCGGCGGCGGTGGGACCGGCGTGCCCCCACCCTCGGTCGCCTTGTAGAAGAACACGTTCTCGTCGGTGGCGTTGACGAGGATGTACGCGTTGCGACTGGGCATGTAGCGGAACCGTCCGTAGGTCCCGGTGCCGTTGGGAGCGGTCGGCGTGACCGCGTTGTCGTCGGCGGCGACGTGCTCGAACCACTCCCAGGTAGCCACGTCCAGCGAGTACACCGACGTGCCGCCGACCCACAGCACGGGGCGCTGCAGCAGTGGATCCCACTGCAGACCCGCCGGTCCGGCGCCGACGAGGATTTCCCCGCCGGTCGTCGGTTGCTCGAGCGTCACGGTCATCGTGTCGAGGTCCCACACGCGCACGATGTCGTCGCCCACGCTGATCATCAGGTCGTCGACCGGGTCGATGACCGAGGTCGCGCTCATCCACCATCCGCCGTCGACGGTAGCGACCCACGTGTACACGTCGGTGCTCGGATCGTAGGCCTGCAGGTCGTTGGCCCCCTGGTAGTAGATCCAGCCGCTCGTCGGGTCGTACGCCGAAGTCGGCGTGCCGTGGCCCTCGAGCGCGTCGGCCCCTCCGATCCAACCGCCGCCGGGAGCGGCCGGATCGAACAACCACGTGCGCTGGTCGGATCCGGTGTTCCCACAGAAGCGAAATCCGCCCGACGCCCACAGCATCCCCGTGTCGGGACTGAACTGGATCCCGTCGTAGGTGTGTCGCGAGCTGGGCTGGCCGTCGGGGTACGTCGCCGAGCACTCGCCGGGGATCGTGTCGATGCCCTCCGAAGGTCCCCACGCGCGAGTCCAGGCCAGGGCGGCGACGTCGAACGCGTAGACCTCGTTGCCACCGTAGTCGCCGTGTCCGCCACCCCACACCAACAACCGCTCGCCGATGGAGTCGAATGCACCGCCTCCCCACGCACCGATGACGGCGCTCGGTCCCGTGTTCCCGGCCGGTGCGGGCTCGGGAAAGTGAGCGTCGATGCGCGAGCTCGGTACCTCGTACCAGTGCCCGGGCGGCAGATCGTCGAGGGGATGCGCGCCTCCGGCGAAGGCCGAGCCCGCCGTCGCGAGCACGGCGAGCACCGCCACCGTGGTGGCGGCTCTGCGCGAGACGATCGGAGCACCGAGGCGAGTCATGACCTCAGCGTTCCACGGCCGCGGCCGCGCCGGCATCGGCAGAACTACCGAATCGGCTCGAGCCGCAGTGCTACGTCGCCACTGACCACGCCGAGCGGGCGGAAGTGGTGGCGGGCACGGTAGGGCGCGGCGAGCCGGATCCGGTGCCGTCGCAGCACCGCGCGCCACAGCGCGACCGCTTCCATCGTCGACAGCATCGCGCCGATGCACACGTGCGGTCCGGCCCCGAAGGGCATGAACACGCCTCGGCCCTCGTTGCGCGCGGGCCCGAACCGCTCGGGATCGAAGCGGTCGGGATCGGTCCAGACCTCGGGGTCGTACATCGTCGCCGAGAGTCCGGCGAGCACGAGCGCCCCGGCGGGGATTCGGTGGCCGAGCACCTTCACGTCGCGCACCGGACGACGCGGCAGTGCGTTGGCGACCGGATACATGCGCAGCGTCTCCTTCCAAAACCAGTCGTGCTGCACCAGCCGCTTGATGCCCTCGTAGTCGAGCGGCCCCGGCGTGAGCTCGGCGGCCTCGCGACGCAGACGGTCCTGCCAGGCCGGGTTCGTCGCGAGCAGATACGCCATGCTCGTGACCCCGAGCGAGGTGGTGTCGAAGGCCGCCGACATCACACCGATGAACAGACGCACGACCAGGTCGTCGTCGATCCACGCGTCGCGCTGGGCGGCGACGACCTGCGAGAACATGTCGTCGCCGGGTCCTCGCTCGCGAACCTGTCGACGTCGCTGCAGCAGGATTTCGCGACACGTCTGGTAGCCCTGCTGGGCGCGCCGGAACATCGGAAACCACCGCTTGCGGATGGGCGACAGCGGTCCCCGCCAGAAGTCGCCCATCGCCTGGTCCATGCGCTCGGCGGTGCGTCGGTCGTCGATGCCCAGGAAGATGTTGTTGGCCAGCCGCGCGAAGACCGTGCGGGCCTGTGGCTTGAAGCGTACGAAACCGTCGCGACCCCAACGTCGCGCCGCCGCCGAGAAGTCCTCGTCGGCCCGACGCACGTACTGCGCCAACGACTCGCTCGAGAACGCCGGGCGCAGCAGCTGGCGGATCTCGCGGTGGGGCCCGAAGTCCAGCGTCACGGGCGTGTCCATCGTCGGCGAGTCTTCGCTGACGCCGTCGGCGATGAGACGCCAGCCCAACGCGGTGGACCACTCGCCGTCGCGGTTGCGCGCGATCTCGGCCACGCTCTTGGTGTCGGCCACGACCACGTTCGGCATGGGCCCGAGGTAGTCGCGATACACGGGACCGAGCTGCTGCTTGAGCTCCACCTGCGAGCGGACCCCATGCCGAAGCCGGTCCGCGTTGCGTCGGATCGCGATCCAGGCACCCGCCGGGCCGGGCAGGTGCGACAAGTCGCCGGAGATCGGCAAGTTGGCCGTCGGACGAGCGATGTCACCGACGCGGTCGACGATGAAGCCGGCGGCAGCCGCGTTGGGGTCGGTCACGGCTGCACGCGCCACGACCCACATCGTAGCAACGACTACTCGTCGATGTACGGATCGACCAGCGTCGTCAGCAGCGAGCCCGAGACGTCGGCGGATCCGGCCAGGGGAATGCTCGTCGTGCCCGAGAAGCCCGCGGCGAAGCCGTGCTCCACGAACGCGCCTTCCCAGTCCATGTCGAGCCCGAACAGCCCGCCGAAGTCGTAGGAGATCGTGCCCGACCCGGTCCCGGTGTCGGTGAGCTCGCCGGTGATCGTGTAGGTCGCCGAGAACTGCGTGATGATCACGTCGATCGTGCACGAGCCGCCCTCGATATCGAGCTCGCGGCCGTCGAAGCCCACGCGCATGGACATCGGTCCCGAACACACCGGCGACAGCGGAAAGCCCTGGAAGTTGACCGACAAGACCATGCGCGCGTCGCCCTCGTAGGCGCCGGTCCACCGCGACTGCACGCGCACGTCTCCGATCTGCGTCTGCAGACGGTCGCCGTTGGGCAGGTTCGCGACCGCCGTGATGTCGTAAATGCCGGGGTCGAGCACCACCTCGCCATCGAGGCCCTGCAGCAGGGTCGGCTCGTCGAAGCCGGCCGACCACAGCACCTGCGTGTAGGGCAGGGGCGTCCCGCCGGCGTCGCGGACCTCGGCGAGGAAGGGGACCGGCTCGCCGATCAGGTGGATCGATGCACCTTCGGGCTCGAAGACCTCGAGGCGCGCGTCGTCGTACGCGCCGTCGTCGGCATCGTCGCCGCCGTCGTCGGTCTTGCCGTCGTCGTCGCCGTCACCGCCGTCACCATCACCGTCCTCGGCCAGCTCCAGCGGCGGATACTCGTCCGACGTACATCCGAACCCGAGCACACACGCGAGGAGGAGCCGCCGATACCCCGACACGAGCGCACCGTAGCATTCGCGCGTACGGCGTGTGCCTTCCGGGGTCCGACGACGCAGTGAGGTGGCTCGGCTGGACGCTTGGAGGGGTCGTTGGTCCACGCCGGTGCGCCACGCGTGGCGGTACCCCGGCGTGGCCGCGGCCCGGACGTCTACTCCGTGATCTGCTCGGCGAGGTACTTCTGCTCGCCCAGCGTCTTCATCAGCTCGAGCTGGGTCTCGAGCCAGTCGGTGTGCTCTTCCTCGGAGATGAGGATGTGCTCGAGCATGTCGCGGCTGCCTTCGTCCCGCTCTTCGCGGCACAGCGCGATGCCGTCCTTGAGGCGTTCGATCGCGGTGTACTCGAGCTGAAGATCGAGCTCGAACTGCTCCTTGACCGTCTCGCCCACGTTGACCTTGCCCAGCCGCTGCAGATTGGGAATCCCCTCGAGGAACAAGATGCGCTCGATCAGCTCGTCGGCGTGCTTCATCTCGTCGATCGACTCGTCGCGGATCTTCTTGCCGAGGCGAACGAAGCCCCAGTTGCCGCACATCTTGGCGTGGATGAAGTACTGGTTGATCGCGGTCAGCTCCGCGGTGAGCACTTCGTTGAGCAGGTCGATGACCTTGTCGGAGCCCTTCATCTGGCGCCGAACCTAGCACCGCCCGCCGGGGCGCAAAGGCTTCGCTTGCCGGCGCGCCGAGGGCTTGAAAGCGAAAGTCGGCGTCAGGCAACAAGCCCGCCCGCCGACGTCGGTCTTGAAAGTCGCTTTCAGCTCAGCCGCGCACGTTGGGGACGGCGTCGTCGTGGGCGTGGCCCGAGGCGCCCGAGCTGTTGATGAGCTCGCGGATCTGCCCGACGCAGCTGCCACAGTCGGTTCCAGCGCGGCAGGACCGTGCGATGCCCTTCACGGTGCAATTGCCGCGACGGACCTCGGAGAGAATCGTTCGTGACGAGACGCCTTTGCACAGACAGACGATCATGGCCGGAATGCGGGTTTTGCGCTGCTCGCGGAGAAGGATGCTCGGTTTCGGCTTTGAAAGTCACTTTCAAAACCTGTCCTCAAGGTACCCGGCGCCGAGGACCGAGGCAACCGAAATGAATTCGTCTTTCAGCGATCGATCGCCCGCCACAACGACAACGGGGCCTGCGCGGAATGCACAGGCCCCGTCTGTCGGGGGAGCGATCCCCAGGCCTACTTGCGGCTGGTTCGGTGGGCGAGCCACAGGGCCAGCCCGGCATTGGCCGCCAGCCACAACCGGTCGACGAGCGGACCACCCGGCAGACCCGTCAGCAGGGTCGGCAGCACGATCGCCCCGTGGGCGAGCAGTGCGGCGTAACCGAGGTTGAGCCCGGTCAGGATCGGCCGCGCCCGACGACGACCCAGCAGCAGCAACGTGGCCGCACCCGGCAGCAGCGCCGACATCCAAAGCGGCGACCCGAACGCGCCGAACCATCCGGCCGCGCCGTAGGCCAGCGGCGTCACGCCGGCCGCGCCGGAGGCCCACGCCGCCGTCGCGACCAGGCCGAACACTCCGAACGCGCGACCCCGCGCGCCGCCGATCGCCCCGAGGCCCAGACCCGCCAGGCCGAGCAACGCGAGCAGTCCGGCGAGGCCGGCCCGCTCGGGCGCGTACTCGGTGTTGGCCGCCTTCACCGCCGCCGCGGCGTCGACGATGCCGGCACCGTACTTGATGTCCCACTTGTCACCCTTGGGGTGAACCGCGGTGTCCTTCATGATCCGCTCGACCTCGTCGGGGTTGGTCACGCCCGACGCGACGATGAGCGCCGCGACGCCGGCCGCGTGCGGCGACGCCATCGAGGTGCCCTGAAACCAGAGGTAGTCGTTCTCGAGCGGCTTTTGGACCTTGATCGTGTTCTGCAGGACGCCGTCGGGGTGACCGTCGCCGTTCTTGTCCACGCGGGTGTCGCCACCGGGCGCGGCCACGTCGATCTCCTTGCCCCAGTTGCTGTAGAAGGTGAGCTCGCGGCCGTAGTCGACCGCGGACACGGCCACCGCGTACTTGTTGGCGGCCGGGTAGCCCACGCGGCTGCGACGTTCGTTGCCCGCGGCGCAGACCGTGGTCACGCCCTTGTCGTGCGCGTAGACGATCGCCTTGGCGAGCACGTTGGACGGCATCGCGCTGCCCAGGCTCATGTTGATGACGTGCGCACCGTTGTCGGCCGCGTAGCGGATCGCGTTGGCGATGGCACCCACGGATCCGCGCCCGTCCTTGGACAGCACCTTGAGCGGCATGATCGTCGCCTCGAACGCGACCCCCGTGACGCCGATCCCATTGTCGGTCGTCTGGGCGATCGTGCCGGCGACGTGACTGCCGTGCGCGTGGTCGTCGAGGCCGGCGGGGAGCCCGGTAATGAAGCTCTCGCCTTTGACGAACTCGGTGCCCTCGAGGTCGGGCAGCGCGTTGACACCCTTTTGTGTGCGGTACGCGACGCCGGTGTCGATGACCGCGACCACGGCTCCTTCGCCGCGCTCGGAGGTCCAGGCTTCGGGGGCACGGATCTGCTCCATGTGCCACTGCAGCGAGAACATCGGATCGTCGGGATCGAAGCGCGGGCCCTTGGATGGTCCGGGCTCGGCGTCCAGGTCGTCGGCGACGACGAACGGCTCGGCGAGCGACGACGCCATACCCTCGGGCACTTCGTAGACGAGCTCGAGCTCGTGACCCTCGACGAGCTCGTGGGCCGCGACGAGCGACGTCGCCTCCGCCAGCGACGTCTCGGGCGACTCGGTGGGATCGACGAGCAGCCGGTACAGGTGCTCGCCTTCGGAGTAGAAGCCGGCGGGAACGAGGTCGACGCCCGACAGCGCGTCGATGGCCGCGACCGCGTCGGCGATCTCGTCGTCGGATCCACCTTCGCCATCGTCTGGCTCCACGAAGTCGACGAGCACGTGGCCCGTCGTCAGCGGGGTGATGCCGGCCTCGGCCGCGGCGGCGGCTTCGGAGGCGACGAACTCGGGGGTGATGTCTTCGGCGGCGACCCCGGCATCGTCGGTGTCGTGCACCGTGGCGAGGGTGGCGGAGAGGGCCAACAGGCCGGCCGTGGCAGCCCAGGGGCGGGCCTTCCACAGCGTCGAGGCGAGCTTCGGCATGAGGGCAGCATACCTCAGGGTCGCGTGTGCGCACGGCGCTGGGCATTCGCCGCCCGGGTACGGATGTGCGTGTGCCGTGGTATCGCACGCCCGTGCTGGACACGATCGGGAACACGCCGCTCGTCCCGTTGCGCCGCCTGACGCGCGCGGGTCGTCGGCAAGTGTGGGTCAAGTGCGAGCACCTCAATCCCGGCGGCAGCGTCAAAGACCGGATCGCCAAGGCGATCGTCGAGGATGCGCGAGCGCGTGGCGTGCTGCCCGAGGGCGCGACGCTCGTGGAGGCGACCGCCGGAAACACCGGGCTGGGTCTCGCCCTCGTCGCGGCGGCGCACGGCTACCGGCTCGTGTGCGTGATGCCGGAGAAGATGTCGGTCGACAACCGCCGCGCGCTGCGGGCGGTGGGCGCCGAGCTCGTCATCACGCCCAATGCGCCGCCGTCGGATCCACGCAACTTCCAGCGCCACGCCGAGCGCCTCGTCGCCGAGCACGCCGACGATGGTTGGTTTCTGACCGACCAGTTTCGCAATCCCGCCAATCCGAAGATTCACGAGACGACCACCGGACCGGAGATCGTGGCGCAGCTCGGGCGTGCGCCGGCGGCCTTCGTGGCGGGTGCGGGCACGGGGGGCACGATCAGCGGCGTGGGTCGTTACCTCAAACGCACCGCGCCGGGCGTGCGTATCGTGCTCGCCGATCCGGTGGGTTCGGGACTGGCGCAGTGGGTGGCGACCGGCGAGGTCGGCCCCGACGGCGCGTACGCGGTCGAAGGCATCGGCTCGAGCGAGCCGCCCGCGAACCTGCATCGCGACGTCATCGACGAGGCGATCACGATCTCGGACGCCGACAGCTTCGCGACCGCCCGTCGTCTCATCGCCGAAGAAGGCCTGTTCGTCGGGGGCTCGGCGGGCACGGCCGTCGCCGCCGCGTTGCGCCTCGCCGAGCGCGACGACCTGCACGGCCCGATCGTCGCGTTGCTACCCGACAGCTGGGACCGCTACCTGGCGTGCGACTGGATGCGCGCCTGATCACTCGACCGCCTGCGCGCCGTGGCCAAGGGAGCACCGGCACGTCATGCTTGGGTCGTGCGGTCTCGCAAGCTCGCGGTCTTCGTTCTCTCGCTCGCCGCGTGCAAGCCCGACGCCGCGTCGACCGAGCTGCCGGGAACGTCGACCCCGAGCGCCTCGCCGGCGCCGGCCGACACCGCTGAGCGCGACGCCTCCGACTGGGTGGTCGCCACCGTGGACGGTCGGCAGATCTCCGAGTCCGCCCTGCAGCGCCAGCTGGCCAACTATCCGGAGGGGACGTCGCGCAAGGACGTGCTGTTTTCGCTGATCCAGCGGGAGGCGTTCGAGGTCGAGGCGGCGCGGATGCAGGTCGACGTCGCGCCGCACGAAGTGGCGGCGGCGGCCGAGACGATCGCACGCGACAACGGGCTGTCGCTCGAGGACCTGAAGCTGGAGGTGGGCAAGCAGACGAAGCTCACCTGGGAGCAGTACGAGCAGGAACTGCGCGCCCAGATCCTGGAGTTCAAGGTACTGCAGTTGTTGGGGCTGCACGCCCGCAGCGAGGAGGCGTACGCGCAGCAACAGAACCAGGTGCGGCAGTGCTTGCGGGCGCGCACCACGATCGAGATCTTCGACGAGACCATCGCGCTGCCGCCCAACCCCTACGCCGTCGACATCACCCTCGCGGGGCTGACGTTTTCGGGCGACGTGGTCCTCGATCCGAAGACCCTCGAGGCCGGGGTGCTGGCGAAGGTCGAGCCGGGGCCCGCGTGCGACGTGCTGCTGGGCGTGGAGCCGTGGTTGTTTCAGTCCTATCTGGAGGCGGGCTACCTGCGCGCCAAGATCGACGTGCAGTGGCCCGACACGCCGCAGCCGCAGGCGCGGCTCGAGGTCACCGTCGACGCGGGCAAGCGCCACACCGTCGGGACGATCACGTTCGACCAGTCGGGCGTGCGGGAGGAACGTCGCCTCGACGAGAAGAAGCTGCGCAAGGTGGTCGGCGCCGTGCTGAAGACGGGAGAGGTCGCGGCCGGCTCCAAGCTCAACGGCGCCGGCGAACGGCTCAACGAGCTGCTACGGACGATGTCGCGCCCGCCCGCGTCGCTGCAGACCGACCTCGTCGACGACGCGCCGGGCGTGGTGAACCTGACGTTCGTGCTCGCCGACGGCTGAAGCCGCGCTACCCTGCCGGCAATGGCTTGCAAACACTGGCAGTGGCTCTTGGTGGCGGTGACGCTCGCGGGGTGCGGACCCTCGGCGGGCACGGACGACGACGGCGGCTCCGATGGTCCGACGAGCGCCGATGGCACCGGGGCGACGTCCGCCGGCCCCGGCAGCGCGGACGCGGCGACGACCACCGGCTCCACCTGCGAAGACTTGATCTCCTCGGTGACCCCCGGGGCGACGGTCGCCTTCACCGCGACGGCGGCGGGCGCCGACCCGGTCTGGACGGGCGCGGTCGGCTGCGGCGGAGGCCTCGCGATGGAGCTGCGCGACGCGGCGGGCCAGCCGGTGATCTTCACCCAGGGATCGGAGTGCTTCCCCGTCACCTGCGAAGGGTTCCTCGACCAGGGCACGTGCGAGATCGGGTGCAACGACTGCGCACCCCCGCAGGCGATGCGCTTCGAGGCCGGGGCGAGCGCCATGGTCAACTGGGGCGGGCTGGCCTACTCCTCTCACGCCCTGCCCGCCGAGTGCGGCGACTTCCAAGACTGCAATGCGCAGTGCTTGCGCGCCGAGGAAGTCGTGGCCGGCGAGTACACCGCGGTCGTCACCGTGTACTCGGGCTGTGACGGCGACTGCGAGTGCGACGTGCCCGACGCCAACCCGTGTGGTCTTTACGGGCAGGTGACGCTCACCGGGCCGTCGACCGTCGAGGTCGCGTTCACCTACCCCAGCGACACCGCGGTCGCGATCGCGCTGTAGCGCAGCTCGGCCGTTTCGAGCGACCCGTCATTGCGCCGAGGACGGAGGTCCCGCATCCGCCTCGCTCGTCTCGGCTTTCGGCTCCGGCGGGGTCGGACCGAGCAGCACCGCGATGTGCTTGGTGTCGTCGTGGCGCTCGAGGAAGATCCGCACGCCCACGGTGAGCGGGACCGACAGCAGCATCCCGAACGTGCCCCAGACCCAGCCCCAGAACACCAGCGACGAGAACACGACCAACGGTGACAGGCCCAGACGCCGTCCCATCAACTGCGGCTCCACCAGGTTGCCGAGCACCATGTTCACGGCGAGGTAGCCCGCACCCACGCCGAGCGCGGTGCCGATGCCCTGGCCGGGCTGCACGAGGGCCACGAGCATGGTCGGCACGGCGGCCACGATCGACCCGACGTTGGGAATGTAGTTGAGCATGAACGCCACGATCCCCCACAGCAGCGGGAAGTCCACGCCCAGCAGCCACAGCCACCCGGCGATGCCCGCTCCGGTCGCCAGCGACACGAGTGTCTTGATCAGCAGGTAGCGCTGGACCTCCTTGACCGCGCCTCCGTACGGGCCGAGATCGGCCAGCGGATCGCGAAGGGCGATCCGCAGCTTGCGAGGAAACCCGGCGACCTCCAACAGCAGGAACACGGTGGTGAGGATGACCAAGGCGGTGTTCGAGAGCGCCGCGACGACGCTGCCGACGAGCGAGCCGATCAATCCGAACAGCTCGTTGGGATCGAGCGAGTCGTACGCTCGCCCTTGCAGCGGGTCGAACGGCAGCGATCGCATCCAGCCCAGCAACCTGTCGGAGTGCTCGGTGAGCGCGGTCTGGTAGCCCGGGAGCGCGGCATTGAAGCCGGACATCGCCGTCGTCAGCAGAGCGCCGAACGCCGTGACGACCGCGATCAGCAGCACCATCACGACGGTGACGGCGAGCCAGGCGGGCACGCGACGCCGCTCCAACCACAACACCGGTGGCGCCGACAGGGTCGTGAGGAACAGCGCGACGAGAAACGGCAGCAGCAGCGTGCCGGCGGCCTTGAGCCCCGCCACGATCACGACCAACGCGGCCGCCGAGAGCAGGGCGCGAGAGAGTCGGGCGGGGGGCGGTGCGTCCGTCAACGCACGCGCAGTCTACCGCAGGCGCGAGGTTGGACCGGGGATCGCGGTTCTACCGGCCCACTCGCCGTCGATCACCGCGACGCCGCCGCGCCTGCGTTCTCGTCGCGCCACGGCGCCGCGGCGCTGCAGATGATGCGCGCGCCGTGGTCGAAGGGGGTGGTTATGGATGAAAGGAGGAGGGACAGCCGATGAAGCGAGTCATCATCATCACCGGAATCCTAGCGTGGGCGGGCGGCATGGCGACGATGCTCGCGGCGCCATCCTGTGACGTGGAGTGCATTCCGAACGAGGACACGCCGAGCGTGATCTTGAACGTGTCGCCGGCCTACGGCACGCGGTGGGATCCGAAGGCCCATCCGGTGGATGTCACGTTCCAGATCCACAGCCCGCGAGATCCGAAGATGTCGTACGAGGACGACCGTAGGCCGATGGAGACGCTGCGGGAGCCCGTCACGGTCCAGCACGCGCAGTGTGTCAACGACGAGTGCACCACCTGGACGCTGGGGGCCGACCGACCGGGCCGCTACGAGATCACCGCGACGGTCTGCGGTCAGGAGTTCAAAGGGTGGGCCGACGTCGTCACCGGCGAGGACGGGTGTCACGCCGAGACCTCGTTCACCGACCTCGAGATCGACGCGACGTCGTGCGAAGGCGTGCCGCTTCAGCCCCCGGATCCGGGGCCGATGTGCGACGCGGTCCCGCGGCCGTCGGTCCATGTGTACGTCGCCCGCCAGGTGCAAGACATGTTGATCGGCGTGGATGTCGATCGCGTCTGGTTCGAGCACGATGGCCGCAAGGGCGAAGCGAGCTGCGTCGACGCCGACGGTGGCATCTGCGACACGTGGCTGGCCGGACGAGAGCTCGAGGGCGAGATCGAGCTGCACACCGAGTACTGCGACAAGGAGTTCACGCAAACGGTCACCGTCGAGCGTGGAGAGGACGGCTGCCACGTCGACACGGTGTATGCGTGGCTGGCCGTCGACACGCTCAACTGCCTGACCAGCGACGGCACGCCGACGCCACCGCCACCGCCGCCGAACGAAGCGCACCCGCGGTAGCGTCCGCGCTCGCCCCAACCCTTGCCGGCGAGGATCTGCGGGATGCACCGCTCCTCGCCGCGTGCGTCTTGGACGGCTTGGCCATCTCTCGTGGCAGCTCGAGGTCCGGCTCGGCCACCGCGATCGCCTGAACTTGGGCGCTCGTCAGGCGGTCCGATACGGTGCGTAGCGGTAGTACTTGGGGCGATCGTCGAGCCGAACGTGCAGCCACGGCACGCCGGCCCCGGCGGTGCTCAACCAGACCGGGCGCGTGTTCACGTGCGCACGCATCTGTTGTCCGACGACACGCCACAGCGCGTCGGTCTGGGCGCGCGGGGCCTTGCGCACGAACGCGGCGAGGTGTCCGTACGCTTCGTGCGGCGCCATGGGGATCGGGACGACCAGTCGCGCGTCGCCCCCCAAATTCGCGAAGCAGCTGACGCCGTCTGCATGCTCGACGAAGGACTCGCCGAAGGCGCTCGGGTCGGGTCGGCGGACGAGCTCGGGACTGGCGTGCACGATGAACTCGAACACCCGCGTCAGCGTGGACGCGGTGACCGGTGGTGTCTCCCAGCGGAACGCCTCTTCGGGGTGGGCGGCGAGTGTGTCGCAAAACCACGAACGAAACGCAGCGTCTTCGACCCACCCGTGCAGCACGTCGTCGTAGGTCAGCCGTCGCGACCCCGCGCGCACGCGACACGGTCCCGCGGCGTCGTCTCGTTCACGCTCGATCGTCCACGTGGTCATCGGGCTCGTGTGGCCGGCGTCGTCTCGCGTTGCGGCCGGCTCACGGTCGATAGCCGATCTCGTCCAGATCCGACCGGAGCTCTGCCAGCGTCACGTCCGGGTTGAGCGAGCGGACGAGCTCCATGGTCAGGGGCTGGTGCTCATAGATGGCACGGACGGAGGCGACGGGAATCTCCGTCTCGTAGTACTCGCGGGCGAACTCGACGTAGGTGGCGGGGTCGTGATCGAGCGGGCGAAGCAACCGCGCCGATCCGTCGGGGTCGTCGCCGGGCGCCATCTCGACCGGCCCGCGCGACCATCGGTCACTGCCGGCGGCGCGCCAGATACAGAACGAGCAGTTGTCGGTATCGAAGGCCGGCTCGGATCGTAGCTCGGCGAGCTCGGCGGGCAGTCCGTCGAACATGCCCGGCCACGGATCGTCGCACCGAAACATCGCCGACTCGTGCGCCAGCCCGATGATGCCGGTACCCGCCGGCAAGAACAGCGCGAAGAACTGGTCGCCGCTTCCGTCGCGCATCGACCCCATCTCGCTGCCGTCTCCCCACGCGGCGTTGTAGGAGTAGTAGCGAGTCTCCCAGTCCGGAGACATCACCGCGTCGAGCACGGCGAGTGACTGCAGCAGTCGCCGAAGCTGCTGCGGCTCCGGCATCCGCTCGAGGTTGCGTGTCGAGATCACCAAGCGCCTCCGTCGTCCGCGGTCGCGCCGAGCGTGTCCGGCTCGCGTTGCGGCTCGAGCGAGCGTAGCCGTGGCGTGTGGTCGTGGGCAACGCCGGGCTGGTCGGCGGCTCCCGGGGGCTGCCGCGATCACGCCACGCGCAAGGACAAGCTCACCCCGGGAGTACGACCAGGGACAGCCACCGCTCGTTCAGCCGGCGGACGCGTTGCTCCTCGAGCAGACGCTCGCGACGGAACCGCGTCGAGACGAGCTTCGCGAGCTCCGCGTCCGACTCGGGCGTGTCGGCGTCCAACAAGCGGGAGACGTCGCCTACGTCCACGCCACAGCCGTCAGCCAGGTACTCGACGAACGAGCTGGCGAGGACGGTCAGAGGCTCGTCGAAGTCCATGGGGCTGACCTGAATCACGGGGCTACTGTCGTCGAACTCGCCATCGCGCGCGACAAGGGCGTAGTGCACACCATCGACCCCCATGGTCGCGAAGGCGAGGGCATTGGGAGGGGTGCTCTCGTAGCCGAAGTCCGTCTCCGGGGGGTCGATGACGCAGTCACCACCGAGCGCATCATCCGGGGCTCCGGCCCTCGCGAGCGCACGCAAGAACGCGTTCAGGTGCGTCGTCACCACGGCTCGCTCGCCATCACCGGTACGACGAGTGGCTCAGGTACGGTCACAGCGGCTCTTGCTTCGTGGCATCGATGTTGCGCGTGTAGGAACAAGACCCTTCCGGATCGCCGTCGGCGTTGTCGGGGCAAGCGCCGCTCGAGGTGGGGCGATCCTCGACGAAGGAGAACCGGGTCGTGAACGTGACCTGCTCGCCATCAATCTCCAGCCGGAAGACCTGGAGCGTCGACCCGAAGCAGAGCCCGTCCCCACTGGGCACGCCGCGGTTCTGGATGGCTCCTTCGATCGCGCCATCATCGGTCCGTATCGCGAAGTTCGCTGACGAGTGGAATGGCCCAAGTCGACCACGCTCGATGGTACCGGGTGCTTCAGGTGCGACCCGCGGCAGCGTAGCTGCCACGAGAGCTGCAATGCCTATACGGGTAGCCCGTCCCGCGTCGACGCCGATCGCCAATCGGGGCAACGTTGAACGCGGGACATGCACCCCGCCGG
>CALBMM010000300.1 GCA_937896535.1 uncultured Pseudomonadota bacterium | reverse complement strand
GCGGGACGCCGAGATCGTCGGTCGGCTGGACCAACGCGTCCTCGGCCTTGGCCTGTTGCAAGGGCAACGCCTTGAGTCCATCGAAGGGACGCCGTCCAAACAGGGCCTCCCACAGCGAGCAGAAGAACGCGTACTGGTCACTGAGCACGTCGGCCGGGTCCCCGGTCGACAGCGCGGGAGACATGTACGCGGGGGTGCCGACGATCCTGTGCTGCTCGGCCGTCGACGCGTCGACTCCGCTCCTGCCGACGACCCCGGTAGGGTCACTGCCCAAAAATCGCGGTTCCATCGCGAGGCCGAAATCGGTCACCCGGACCCGGTGGTCGTCACCCACGAGGATGTTCGCCGGCTTGAAGTCGCGGTGGACGAGACCCGCGGCGTGCGCGGCCGCGAGACCACGACCCGCGGCGCGAAACACGGCCAGGACCTCCTCCCACGACGGCCGCTCGTCCCGCAGCCAACGGGAAGCGTCGGTCCCGACGACGTATTCCATCGCCAAGAAAATGCCCGCGCCCTGCTCCCCCACGTCGTAGACGCGCACGACGTTCGGGTGGTCGAGCATCGCGAGCGCCCGGGCCTCCCGCAGCAAGCGTGCCCGGTGCTCGCCGTCGTCGCGTCCTCCGATGTGCTCGGGGGCAACGAGCTTGATGGCGACCTCGCGACGCAGGTCCGGGTCGCGCGCCCGAAACACGACCCCCATGGATCCCGCGCCAATCTTGCCCAGGACCTCGTACCTTCCGATGCACTCGCCCGGCTGCGGATCCTCCATGCTCGCCGGGTACAAGGGTTGATCGGGCGCGGTGTCGTCGCCTGGCTGCTTGATCATGGCGTGTCTTCTCGGTCGTCGTGGTCTCTGCACACCGAGACCTCCCGACGCGGGCGTGTCTCGGCGTGCTCGCCAACTCCTGCATGGCGTCGAACGCGAGTCAGCGCAGAGGGATGACCTTCGCCCGCGACGACGCGGCGATCAGCAGCCGGACCGTCAGAACGCCGTGCTCGAGCTTCGCCTGCGTCCGCTCGGCGTCGACCTCGGAGGGCAGCGGGATCTGACGGATGAACGTGCCCGAGGACGACTCGCGCTGCCACCAGTCCTCGCCGTTGCTGCGCGACGGTTTCTTCTCGCCGCGTACCGTCATGCGACTACCATCGACTTCGATCTTGATGTCGTCGGGGTGAACGCCAGGGACCTCCGCCGTCACCGTGATCTCTCCGGCTTCGTCGGTGATGTCGATCGCGGGGGCCCACACGCCATCACGAACCGGCGCTGCCAGCAGCGTCGGCAATCGCCTCAGTACGGTGGTGATCAGTCCGTTGATGTCCGACGCAGCTGCAGGTCGGTCCGTCGTGTTCGCTTTTCGGTTCCAGGGCAGGATGTTCATGATCGTCATGTGCTCCTTCGGGCACTTGGGAGTGGCGCAGTTCAATCTCCGTGCCACTCCGAACGAGGCGTCGACACGGCGCGCCATCTGCCGAGGGTGGGGGGAATTCCCCGCGTTCGGGAACAATGCGCCGGGTCGATCAGCCCAGCCACGCGAGGAGCCGAGTCGAGACCGTCTCGGCGTCGAGCAAGTCGATGTGCCCGGTGCCATGCGCGATCCACTGGTGGTCCGTCGGAAAGCCGATGTCGGGCGCAGCGTCGCTGCGGCCGAGGGCGCTGTCGACGGGGACCAAGCCGTCGCTACGCAGTGACGGCCCCGGTTCGCGGGTCAGCGTGCCGGCGATCGCAAAGCAGGCCACGCCGGCGGGCAAGGCAAGCGGCCGACGAGGATCTCCACCGGCGGCAAAACGGTCCCGCGCGCTCCAATCTTCGTCGCGTACGTTGCCGAAGCGCAGATCGGTGACTCCGGCGCTGCGGATCTTGCCCAGTCTCGCGAGCGGGGCGACGTAGCGGTTGATCCCGAGCAGGACATCGATCCAGTTGCCGCCCCGTTCCAGCGGTGCGCCGTGGTGTGGCGTGCCGATCGTGACGAGCTTGGACAGCGTCGCGCGCCAGCCATGGCCCGAGGCTTCGGCCGCGTCACAGGCGCTGCGGGCCACGAGGCCGCCCATGCTGTGGCCGACGATCACCAGCTCGTCGAGCTCGCCCGGCCAAGCGTCCACGAGCGACTGCAGCACGCCCGAGAACATGCGGCCGTTGGTCGATACGTGCAGGCCGCTGTTGTAGTGCAGATACACCGGCGTGAACCCGTGCGCGGCAGCAAGGACGGCACCATGGTCGTGTCCACGGCGCAGCCACTGCCGGTCGTTCCTGCACGATCCGTGGACGAGTACCAGCAGCCTGCGCGCCGAAGGTCCCAGCGAGGCCCGCAGCTGCTCGCGATCGGTGGGCAGCGGCTGGCCCGCCCGACGCAGTCGCATGGGGATCGCCAGCGGATTGCCGCTGTCGTGCAGGTAGTCGCCGAGGACCCCGTTGACGACCGCCAGCACGGCCTCGTGCTCGGCGGCTGGCGCACGCTCGCCGACGACCGTGGACAGGCGCGCGAGTGCACCGTCGATACCACTACCCACGAGCCTGGTCGCACCACGAATGCCGCCGTAGATCGGCCTGAGGACGGCCGCGACGGCCCCGTCGAGTGGACGCCCGAGCGCGTCGGGGCCAGCGGCGATCGTGCGGTGCATGGACTCGACCACACCCGTGATCCCAATCGTGGCTTCGATGACGAGTCGGCTCGCACCGCGCAGATCCTCGAGATGTCGGCGCCGGTCGCTCACGGTGATCATGATGTTCCCACGTAGGACGCGTCGAGTCGCGTGGCTCGGAAACATGGACGTCGGCCGGGTACGGCCGGGGCCTCGGCACGCGTCGTGCAGACGAACGCGGCGTCCGAGGAGGACTTGCGATGCGCGTATCGAACCCGAGCTATTTGCTGCTGTGCTTGTCCCTGCTGCTGGGATGCAAGCACCAATCCCAAGCCGCGGTGGGGGTCACCGACCCACCGATGCCCACGGCCCCCGCCGAGCCGACCGAGCCCGTCCTCGAAGCCGGTGACGACGAAGCGGGCACCATCGCGATCTCCGAGGAGATTCGGTCGATATGCGGCATCGCGGACACGGACGCCTACTTCGCGTTCGACTCCGCGCGCATCGACAGCACGGCCCGAGTCGTCCTGGGACGAGTCGCAACGTGCTTCGAGTCCGGGCCATTGGCCGGGCGGCAGCTGAGCCTGGTCGGTCGTGCCGATCCGCGTGGCGAAGGCGCGTACAACATGGCCCTCGGCGAGAGGCGGGCATCGGCGGTATCGAGCTCGCTGAAGCGCTTCGGGCTTCGCGGCCGCCAGATCGACGCATCGTCGCGCGGGGAGATGGACGCGACGGGGACGAGCGAGGCCTCCTGGGCCAACGATCGGCGCGTCGACGTGGCGTTGGGCTCCCGATGAGACAGCGATCGGCCGGTCCGATCCTGCGTTGACCCGGTGCCGCGAGCGTACGGGGCGCCGCACACGGCGATCCGTCACTGCGCGAGCGCAGCGGTCGTGTCGAGCGCAGCGCCGGACCCGGCCGCGACCGTGGGGTCCATCGCCTACCTCGCGGCCAAGTTGCTGGTGACCGTCCTCCCGGCCGTTGCGGCACCGTCGATCGAGCGGCCGAGGGGGCTGCGCGAACGCGGGCCGACGGGACGGGTATGGACCGTCGAGGGGGCGCGAATCGGGGTCACGATCCGCACCATCGCAGTCCGGTGATGGACCGCCAGCTGGACGCCAATCCTCAATCGCGGGCGACGACGATCTCGACGCGCCGGTTGTTCGCTCGGCCTTCGCTGCTGTCGTTGGTGGCGACCGGCTGCGCTTCACCCAGGCCCTGGGTTCGAACGAGATCGCGCGGGTAGCCGCGTGCGACGATGGCGTCGCGAACGGCATCGGCTCGACGCTGCGACAACCGCGCGTTGTAGTCGTCGGAGCCCTGCGAGTCGGTGTGCCCTTCGACCGTCAACTTGCGATCCGGCTCCTCGAGAAGGACGTCGGTGACTTCCTCGAGGCGCGCCCGGGCGGCCGGAAGGAGCGTCGCCTTGTTGGACGCGAACAGGACACTGCCCGACAGCGTGATGATCATCCCGCGGTCGTCGTCCCGAACCGCGCCGAGCTTGGCCAGTGCCTCGGCGGCGCGGCGATCGGCATCGGCGCGAGCCTCCTTTTCCGCCTTCAGCTGCGCGGCCGTCATCGCGCCGGCTTGCTGCGAGACCAGCAGATCCTTGCGCGCGTCATCGAGCTCGCCCTTGGTCTGGTCGACGATCTCGCCCTGCGTCTCGCGGTACTCGGCATTGGCGTCGGCCTTGCTCGCCTTTTGCTGCTTGATCGCAGCCGTCGCTTCGGCGAGCTGCGACTTGCGCTGCGCCACGTAGGCGAGGTCTCGGGTGCGATAGGTGTCGCCGTCCTCGTCGAAGGAGTGCTCGGCCCGGGCCAGCGCATCGTTGGCGACGTGGACCTCCGCCGGGGCGGCGTCGGCCGCGTCTCCGCGGCTCGCCCGTTGGTAGTGTTCGCGGGCATCGACGAGCTCTTTGGGAGCGATCGTCGCGCAGCCGATCAGCATCGAGGCCGACGCGAGAAGGATGAGGGAGTTGGAGTGCGTCATAGATTTTACTGTTCGGTGGAGGGGGCGGTGGTTTGGAGGGCTTCGTTGTCGGAGCGGAGCTCGCGAACGCGGGCGATCGCGGCCTCGGCCTCGTTCTTCTCGGTGTCTTCGTGAGACAGGGCGACGGCCAGCTCTGCGTCCGCTTGGGCGCGCTCGAGCATGGAATCGGCTCGTTCCTCGTCGCCCTTGGCCGACAAAGCCTCCGCCTTGGCCAGTTGCTCCTTGGCCAGTTGCAGGTGCAGCGCCGCGGTCGGAACCTGCCGGGCACCGAGCTCTTGGGCCGCGCGGATCTCCGACGTCGTCGGATCCGAACGCAACGGAGTGGTGGCGCAGGCCGCCAGCGTGGCGACCGTGGCGAGCGTGAGCATCTTGATCTTGGGTAGGTGTGTCATCCGTGGTCCTGGCCCGTGGTTACGCACGTCCCGTGCCGGGCTCCGATGCTGGGCGAGATCATGCAGTTGCGTCGCGGCCCCGCCGGCCCGGCCCGAGCTTCGCAGCGATGCCTGCAAGCCCCTCAGGCCGCGCGCCGACCCACGTCGCGCCCGGGATTGGGGGCCGAAAGGCGCACGCTCGGTGCTCGACCCTTGGTGCTGCGAAGCAATTCCCGCGTTCGGGGAATCCTACGCGCTCGCCACCACCGCGCGAGGCGATGAAAACCTCGTGACCAACGCTGGCACGGCGCGTGCTTGGTCCGTGCCGTGGCCGTGCGAGCCGAGCATCCCGCTCCGATCTCACGCCACACAACACGAGAGACGAGTCGAACATGGAAAAATACAAAGTCCCCACGCTGACGAGCAACACCACGCAAGCGGACCAGAACAAGCTGCTCAAGGCGATCAAGGACCTGCGCGGAGTCGAGAGCGCCCAGCTGCACCCCAACACCAGCGAGGTCGCGATCACGCTGAAGACTCAGAACGCGCCCAAGCGCGAGGAGCTCGAGACTGCGGCATCCCGCGTGGGATTCCCGTTCGCCCCGAAGGCATAACAACGACACAGGAAGGCGCCCCCGTCCACGACGGGGTCCGCCGACCTCGCGACCTGGGCACGCCGAGCGCGTGGCCGGACCCGATCGAGCGCCGAGATCAGGACAGCCACTTTCTCAATGAAGCAATGAAGCCGCGCGGCGCATGACGCCGCGCTTCGCGGACGCGAGCGGCCGGCGGCCGACCCGAGGCGACGTGGACCAACCGGTTGCGCGCTACGTCCGGGCCGCGGTCTTCGGTTCCTGCCGCTCGGCGGTGAGCAGGCGACGGCCGCTGCCCTCCCACCAGTCGGTCCAGGCCTGCGCCGCGACGTCGCGAGAGCGGCGGTCACCCATCGGCGAAAACGGGATGCGATGGCCGGTGACGCGGATGAGCTCGTCGGCGGCCCAGCGGCGCACCGGCAGGTCGCGATGGCGCAGGCTGTCGATGATCCACTCCACGCGGTGGCGATCGCCGTTGTCGGCGTACCAGTTCTTCCAGCGGTGGGGCTTGAGACCGTGCTGTTGGCCGGTGATCGAGCACAGCGACTCCAGGGCCGCCTCCTGGATGAACCGGTCCTTGTTCGACAGCAGCTCGATGAGGCGCGCAATCGCCTCGACGTCGCGCAGGGTGCCGACCGCCCGCGCAGCGTACAGGTACTCGGCCCGCGATCCGTGGGTGAGGCGGTCGCGGACGCGCGCGGTCGCGTTGGCGAACGCCTGCGTGCGCGAGTACGTCTCCAGCACGCGCATCGCGATCACCCGGACGTCGGGGTTGGCGTCGAAGGCGAGGTCGGCCAGGCCCGCGGTGCAGCGGCTGTCACGGACCTCTTGAAACACGAAGGCGGCGTAGAACCGCACGTCGGGGTTGGGGTGCGAGAGCAGGTCGATCAGATGCGACGCGAGGACCTGCCCCGCGTTGATCGTCGCGCGAATGATCGGTCCGTGCGCGGCGGGAGGCGGTAGCGCTCGCAGGTCTCGACGCAGCACTTCGATGGGGCCGGGAAAGCGTGCGGCCAAGCGGCGCCAGCCGAGCTCACCGATGTCCTCGAGCTCGCGCACGCGGTCCTCGCCGCGCGCGATGCCGTCGATGATCTCGTCGACGTGCGACGTCAGCGTGGGCCCGGAGGCCTCGGACGGGTCGACGTAGTCTTCTTGCTCGAGCGCGATGCGACCCCGCACGCTCGTCTGCGCCAGCGGCGTCGACAGCGAGATGATCTCCTCGGCGGACTCTTCGATGTCCGACTCGTCGAGCGGGGGAAGCCCGTGCAGCGTGGGAATGCGCGGACGACCCTCGTGCTCGTCGGTGTCGGCCTCCGGTGGTGGCGGCAGCGGAGGAGGCGGCGGGGCGCCGACCCACGTCAGCTTCATGTTCGACAGCTCTTCGGGGGTCGTGGGCGGCACGGGGCGTCGCGGCGGGTCGTCGGCCACCGCGACGCGATCCAGGCGCGGCGAAAGCTCGGCGGTGTCGCGGGGCACCGGCTCGTCGTCGGCGTCGTCGGGACGCGTCGACACGCGGACGGGCGGGACCGACAGCTCGACCTCGAGCGTCGCCCGCGGAGCGCCCTCTTCTTCTCCGGCACTCGCGGGCGTGGGAAGGCCGTAGGCGGCGCGCACCCGGTCGCTGGGCGGGGCCCAGTCGTCGTGGGGGCCCGCCCGCATCGAGGTTGCGGTCGGGACGGGCGTCGGGGCACCGGCCGTCGCGTGCTTGGTCGCACGGCGCAGCTTGAGGATCGCCTCGAAGGTGTCGCTGGCGGCCGCGCAGAGATCGTCGAGCTGGGCCGTCTCGGCGGGCAGAAACTCCCGGCCGCCGTGGTCGGCGTAGACCACGAGCACCGCGCGGCCGCGCACGTCGATGCGCCGCAGGACGGCAGGGAAGGGCCGTGGGTTGCCGACGGCGAGGGCGAGGTCGGGATGGTTGGTCGTGCCGCTCCACCGACCGACGTCGACGACCTCGGCCATCGGCGAGCCCTTGTGCAGTGGCACGACCTTGCCGCCCACGCCGTCGATCTCGCTGTGGGGCGTTCCGATGCCGACCAGCTCGTCGGTACGCACGCGAAACAGTGCGACCCGCTTGGCCACGACCATCACCGCGGCGACGAGGGCCTCGATGGCGTCGTCGCGGGTGCGCGCCGAGTCGAGCACGGTGCGCGCGGTGGCGATGCGTCGGATGAGGTCGGCTTCGTCGAACGTCTGCTCGTAGAACAGCGGCTCGCCGATCATCGTGCCGCGATCGGTGTAGCGAATCGGGGGCGCTTCGTAGATCTGGGTGCCCGTCCTCGTCCGCCTGGGGCGGCGCGCCGCATCGGCCTCGGTTTCGTCGTCGACGATCGTGTCGGGTGCGTCGTCGTCGGCCTCGATGCCGATCGGGTCGGTGGTCCGTGGTGGCGTCGCCTGGGGGACGCCGTCGCCGGCGGGGTAGCTCGGGTCGGCCCCGTCGTCGGCGTACGAGGAGCGGTGCAGCACGCCCACGCCCTCGAGGGGCTCGAGGCTGGCCACGCCGGAGTCGCCGGGGTCTTCGATCGCCGGGAAGATCGACGTCGGCCCGTCGTCCTCGCGCGTGTCGGTCGGTGCGCCGGGGACGTCGTGGCGACCGGTGTCGTCGGGCAGCGTACGTGCGTCGGCGACCGTCTCTTCCTGCGCCGCCGCGTCCATCCCCGGCGGGGGATCTTCGGCGTCGGCGGCGAACCGGCGCGTGTCCGGTGCCCGCTCCAGTGGCGCGGGCCCGACGTGCGTCGGTGGGTTGTCCATCATCGGCGCGAGCGTGGCGGCACGCTCGGCGATCGGTCCCGAGTGCGACGGCGCGATTTCCTGCGGCAGCTCGTACACGCCCGAGACCGAGGGGCGACGCTTGAGCGCCGACAGGTACTGCACGCACGCCACCGCGTAGCGCTGCGGCATGACGGCGCCGAGTCGCTCGGCCGAGATCTTCTGCAGGCAGCACTCGGGGCTGACGTGCACCCGGATGCCCATCACCTTGCGGTACAGCGCGCCGAGCTGCTCGTCGGGCAAGTCCGGGTGTACGGCGACGAGGACCTGGTCGCCGCGGCGCACGAGTGGCTGGGCCCAGCCCACCGCCATCATCGGGGCGGGCAGGGCATCCCACGGACGCTCGTGGCCGTTGTCGATGAGCTCGGTCGGGGCGACCGGGATGCCACACGCCTGCTGCAAAAGGTCGTTGAGCGTGACCGGATCGACCAGGCCCAGCTCGAGCAGCGCGGTGTCGAGGCTGCCGCCGTAGATTTCCTGGCGGCGCACGGCCTCCTGCAGCTGCTCGGGGTAGAGCACCGCGTGGTCCTCCAGATATTTCTGAAGGTGGCTCACGCGTCCTTCACCACCCACGTGCGCGCGAGGTGGTCGTGCCAGCCACGTTTTTCGCGGTCGATCGCCAGCCAGATCCAACCCAGCGCCACGGGGGCGAGCGCGATGGCCTGACCGACGAGTCGCAGCAGCACGGTGAGCACGTGCGGTGTCCGACCCCAGCGATCGACGACGCGGATCTTGAGCAGGCGCTGCCCGGGGGTCTGCCCCGTCAGTGCCCAGAACGCGCCGCAGTAGCCGGCCGCCATCACGAGCGCGGGTGTGATCCGACCCAGCACCGTCCACGGCGACAGCTCCAGCAGCGCCAGCAGCTTGC
>CALBMM010000299.1 GCA_937896535.1 uncultured Pseudomonadota bacterium | reverse complement strand
TCGCCACACACCTCGCACGCGCCGCAGTCGGCCGGGCAGGTGTCGCACGCCTCGCCGGCGGAGCAGGTGCCGTCGCCGCACACCTCGCACGCCCCACAGTCGGCCGCACAGCTCGCGCAGTCCTCGGTCGCGTCGCAGACCCCGTTGCCGCACGTGGTGCAGGCGCCGCAGTCGTCCGGACAGCTGCCGCAGTTCTCGAACGCCCCCGCGTTACACGTGCCGTCGCCGCAGCCGGCACACAGACCGCAGTCCTCCCAGCAGTTGAAGCACGCCTCGCCGGCCGGGCCGTCGCACGTGCCGTCGCCGCATCCGCCACAGAAGCCGCAGTCGACCGGGCACGCAAAGCAGCTCTCGGCGCCAGTGCAGGCCGCGTCGCCGCACACGTCGCACGTGCCGCAGTCGCCCGGACAGTTGGTGCACGTCTCGCCGGGTCCGCAGGTCCCGTCGCCGCACACGCCACAGGCGCCGCAGTCGCCCGGGCACGTCGCGCAGTCCTCGGACCCGTCGCAGGTTCCGTTGCCGCACGAGGCACACGCGCCACAATCGTCGGGGCAGCTACCGCAGTTTTCGAACGCCGCATCGTCGCACGTGCCATCGCCACAGCTGGCACACAGGCCGCAGTCGGCCCAGCAGTTGAAGCACGCCTCGCCGGCCGGCCCGTTGCAGGTGCCGTCGCCGCAGCCGTTGCACAAGCCACAGTCGGCCGGACACGCGAAGCACGACTCGGTGCCGTCGCACGTACCGTCGCCACAGCTCGGGCACGGGCCGCAATCGTCCGGACACGTGTCGCACCCTTCGGTCGCATCGCAGACCGCGTCCCCGCACACCGGCGGACACGTGCCGCAGTCGGCCTCACAGGACGCGCAGTCCTCCATCATGTCGCAGACCGCGTCGCCGCAGACGACACACGCACCGCAATCGGCCGCGCACGAGGCACAGTCCTCGGTCGCGTCGCACGTCCCGTCGCCACAGGTCGGCGGACACACGCCGCAGTCGGCCGCGCACGAGGTGCAGTCTTCGGTCACGTCGCAGATCGCATCGCCGCAGACCGGCGGGCACACGCCGCAGTCGATCGCACAGGACGCGCAGTCCTCCATGATGTCGCACGAGCCGTCACCGCACACCGGCGGGCATGCGCCACAGTCGGCGGCACAGCTGTCGCAGGTCTCGGTCGCGTCGCACGTGCCGTCGCCGCACACCGGCGGGCACGCGCCGCAATCGAGCGGGCAGGTCCCGCAGCTCTCCGTCGCGTCGCAGACCATGTCGCCGCACACCGGCGGGCACGCGCCGCAATCGCCCGGGCAGCTGTCGCAGGTCTCGCTGCCGTCGCAGGTACCGTCGCCACACACCACGCACGTGCCGCAGTCGTCCGGGCACAGCGTGCAGGATTCATCGGGGTCGCACGTGCCGTCGCCGCAGGCACCGACGCACTCGCCACACTCGGTGCAGGCGTCCCAGCAGCAGTCGCCGGTGGCCACACAAGCGCCATCGCACCAGCAGTTGCCGGCGGCCATCCCACCGCACGCGCCTGCGGCCGCGCACGAACAATCGCTCGGGCACGAAAACTGGCTCTCGCCGGCGTTGCACGTGCCGTTGCCACAGCCCATGCAGTCGCAGTCGGTCGGACAGGACGCGCAGCTCTCTCCGAGCCCCGCATCGCAGATCCCGTCGCCACAGCCCGGGCACGTGCCGCAATCGTCGGGACACGAGTCGCACGCCTCGCCCGCCCTGCCGTCGCACGTGCCGTCGCCGCAGCCGGGACACGGTCCGCAGTCGAGTGGGCAAGTCACGCAGATCTCGCCGGCCCCCGCATCGCAGACCATGTCGCCGCAAAAGCCACAGTCCTGGCAGTCCGCGGGACACGTGTCGCAGTTCTCGGCGTCGAAGACGTTGCACACGCCGTCGCCGCAGTTGTCACACATGCCGCAGTCGGCCGGGCACAGGCGGCAATCCTCGCCGGCGGCAATGTTGCACACGCCGTCGCCGCACGCGCCACACGGGCCGCAGTCCTCGGGACACTCGTCGCAGTCTTCGCCCTTGAACGCCTCGCACACCCCGTCGCCGCAGCCGTCGCAGCCGCCGCAGTCCTCGGGACACTCCAGACAGTTCTCGCCGAGGAACTGCTGGCAGAAGTTGTCGCCGCAATCGCCACACATGCCGCAGTCGGTCGGACACGAGAAGCATTCCTCGCCGCGCTTGCCGTCGCAGATGCCGTCGCCGCAAAAACACTCGCCGCAGTCCTGCGGGCACGAGCCGCAGTTTTCGTTGGGCGCGCACAGATCGTCGCCGCAAAAGAAGCACGGACCGCAGTCGGTCGGGCAGCTCTCACAGTCCTCGGCGTCGCCGCAAACGTTGTCTCCGCAGAACCCGGGTCCGTCGTCGGTCGGGCCGACGCCGGTGTCGAACGGCCCGTCGTCGGGACGACCGTCGTCGACATCGACGTCCCCGTCCGAGGTCGAGGTGAACGTCCCGAACGTCGAGTCGGTCGCGCCGCTGGAGACCGAGCTGACGGCATCGTCCCCGCACGCCGTCAGCAGCGTGCTCCACAGCATCAGTTGGGACAAGACAGCGACAAAAGACCAACGCATCATGTGGATACCTCGCGGGCGCGGGGCCGAAGCGACTCGATGACGTTAGCATGGCCGGCCGACGGGACGCTCCGGCGCCGCGCACGAAACCGCGACCCGAAGTACCATCGGGTGCACACGTGACCGGCTTCGTCTCGATCGTCGGCGCCGGGCCCTGGGCGCCCGGCCTGCTCACCCTCGACGGCAAGGACCGCCTGCAGCGGGCCGACGTCGTCATCGCGGACTACCTGGCCAATCCGGCGCTCTTGCTGCATTGCCGCCAGGGGGCGGTCATCCTGCAGCGCGCCAGCGGCCCTCGCGGACCCGGACCCGCCCACCAATGGAAGCTGTCCCAGGCCGAGGTCAACCGGCTGTTGGTCGAGCATGCGCGCGCCGGTCGCCGGGTCGTGCGGCTCAAGGGTGGCGACCCCTGCATGTTCGGCCGCGGTGGGGAGGAGGCCGAGCACCTGCGTGCCCACGACGTGGCCTTCGAGCTCGTCCCGGGGGTCAGCTCGCCGATCGCCGCCCCCGAGATGGCGGGGATCCCGGTCACCCACCGCCACCACACTCCGTCGGTCACGTTCGTGTCGGGCTACGAAGCCTACGAGAAAGCGGGGCTGACGGTGGTATGGCCACACCTGGCTCAATCCGCGGGCACGATCGTGATGATGATGGGCGTGCGCAACGCTCGCGACAACGCGCGTCGACTCGTCGAGGCGGGCCGCGCCCCCGAGACGCCGGTCGCGATGGTGCGGTGGGGGACCCGCGGGATCCAGCGGACGGTCGTGGGGACCCTCGCCACGATCGCCGACGAGATCGATGCGGCGGGGCTACGCGCGCCGGCGGTCATGGTGGTGGGCGAGGTCGTCGGACGCCGCGACGGCGTGGCGTTCTTGGAGTCGCGGCCGCTGTTCGGTCGCCGGATCGCGGTGACCCGCGCGCTCGGTCAATCCGACGCGCTCGTGACGGGATTGATCGAGCGCGGGGCCGACGTCGTGCCCTTCCCGTGCCTGCAGATCGATCCGCCCGAGGACCCCGCCTCGTTGCGCGCCGCGCTCGACGAGCTGCCGACCTACGACGGCGTGATCGTCTCGAGCCGTCACGGCGTCGACGCGCTGGTCGACGGTTTGATCGCGGCGGGCTCGGACGTGCGCGCCCTCGCCGGACGCACGCTGCTGGCCGTGGGCTCGTCGACGGCGGCGGCCTGCTCGGCGCGCGGGCTGTCGGCCGATCTCGTTCCGACCTCGCCCCGTACCGAGGGGATGATCGCGACGCTGCGCGACGCGGGGTTGCTCGACCGTCGGTGGCTCCACGTTCGCTCCGAGCACGGACGTCCCGATTTGGGGGAGGCGATCGCCCGCGCCGGGGGGAAGTACACGCTCGCGATCGGCTATCGCACGTCGGCCCCCGAGGTTCCGCAGATGCTCGTGCGCTCGCTGCTGCCGCCCGAGCGTGGCGGCGAAGGCCTCGACGTCGTCGTGTTCGGCTCGGGCCGCGCGGCCGAGCACTTCGTCGACATCGTCACCGCCGCTTCGACGCCGCAGGATGCCCACGACATGCTGCAGCGCGCCGCCATCGTCACGATCGGCCCGGTCACCCGCCGCGCGATCGAGAAGATGGGGTATCGCGTCGCCGCCACGGCCGATGCGCCCAACGACGACGCGCTCGAGCGAGCGTGCTTGCGGGTGACCGACACGGACACAGCCGGCTGATCGGCCGGCGCCGACGCGCCGACCGACCGCCGTCGGCTCGCCCAAGGGCGCGTCAGCCGGCTTCGTCGTCGGCCGGCGGTGGCGGTGGCGGCGGGTCCTCGGCCTTGGCGTCGGCGTCGGCGTCGACGTCGTCCGCCTTCCCGTCGTCCTCGCCGTCTCCCGCGCCTTCGTCGTCCCCGTCCGCGGCGTCGCCCTCGGCGCCGTCCGCCTCGGGCTCCTCCCCCTCGGGCGCATCCGCCTCGGGCTCATCCCCCTTGGCCTTTTCCCCCTCGACCGGCGGCGGGACCGGATCGGCCGTCACCCCGCGGCGCGCGACGACGAACCGCGCCAGATCGCTGATCTCGTCGTCGGTGAGCTTGTCGGCGAACTTGGGCATCTTGGCGTCGCTGCCGTACAGGTCCGGCTGCGCGCTGTCGCGGATGACCCGGGCCACCCAGGGCGCCGAGCCGTGACCGTGCATGTTCGGACCGCCACCGTCGACGCCGGGCTCGACCTCGTGGCAGCCGTTGCAGTCGAGCTCGTCGATGAACAGCGCCTTGCCCTGCTCGGCGAGCGTGGCGTCGACCTCTTCGCCCGAGCCCGACAACTGCACCAGGTACTCGACGACCGCCTCGAGCTTGTCGTCGGGCAGCGCCTCGGCATCGTACGGATCCATGTCGTCGATCTCGGTCTTGCCGAAGAACTTGTCCTCGTTGGGATTGCGGATCAGCTCCGACATCCACGTCCGGTCGCGGTAGTTGGTGAACGTGGGCGCCTCGACCCCGCCGAAGCCGTCGAGCTCGTGACAGGTCTGGCAGTGCTCTTCGTAGAGCTTGCGGACCTTGTAGTCGGGGTCGTTGTAGAAGACGGCGGGACCGCCCTCGGGCACGACACCTTCCTTCGCGAAGCCGCGGGCTCGCTCGGCGTCCTTGCGCGCCTTGTCCATCGACTCCACGTACGACTCGTTGTCGGCGTCTTTTTGGATCGAGATCGCGGTCAATGCGACGGCGCCGGCGGCCACGAGGCCGAGGCCGCCGAGCACGCCGAAGCGCCCCAGATTCCCGCCGCGCGCGGCCAAGAACGGTGCGAGCACGATGAAGCCGCCGACGAGGCCGGGGATCAGCATGGTGGCGATCGGCTCCAGCGGCCCCTCGAAGTACATCCGCAGCTGAAACAGCGGCAGGAAGTACCACTCGGGCCGGGCCTGGAAGGTCGAGGTGGGGTCGGCCGGGGCGAACAGCTCCGAGCCGTTGGTCGACACCGTCACGCCCACGAGCGCGACGGCGACGAGCACGATGCCGATCATGTCCATCAGCATCTGGCTGGGGAAGAACGCGACGCCGGGATGCGGCCGCGGCCCCGAGGTCTCGGCGCGCTGCGCCCGGCGACCGAGCACGACGATGCCGGCCACCATCGCGATCGCGAGCGCCGGCAGCACGAGCGCATGGATCGCGTACATGCGCGTCAGTGTCAGGTTGCCGACGTCGTTGCCGCCCTGCACCACCGTGCGCAGCATGCCGCCACCGGGCGTCTGCTCCATGATCCCGAGCTCGACCTGGATCGCCCAGTAGCCCTGGTCGTCCCACGGCAGCACGTTGCCGGTCACGCCGAGCACCATCGTCACCAGCAGCAGGCCCAGCGTCGAGATCCACACGAACTCGCGCGGCTTGGCGAACGCCCCCGTGATCGCGAGCTGGCCGAGGTAGGCCAAGATGACGAGGATCATCGCCGAGGTGGCGTGGTGGTGCAGCCCGCGGATGAACCATCCGGCGCTGACGCGGTCTTGAATGTAGGCCGTCGACGCCCACGCGTCGGTGGCCGACGGGGCGTAGTGCGTCGCGAGCAGCAGCCCGAGCACCATCTGCTGGACCAGCAGATAGACGAGGATCGCCGGCAGCACACCCTTGAGCGACGGGCCGCGGGGGACCACATGGTCGGCGAACCCGCGCCAGATCGACACGAGTCCGGTTCGTTCATCGAGCCAATCCCACATCAGACCGGCTCCTTGGCGTCGGTGCCCTGCTTGAACCGCTGGTAGCGGATCGCCACGGCGTCCTGTTCGACCTGCACTTCGAGCGCATCCATGTCACGGGGTGACGGGCCCTCGGTGGCCTTGCCGTCGAGGTCGAAGAACGAGTCGTGGCACGGGCACACGAAGCGCTTTTCCTCGGTCTGGTAGTCGATGGCGCAGCCCAGGTGCGGGCACACCGTCGACAGTGCGACGAGCTGTCCCTCGCGCTCGAGCACCCAGGCCGAGCCGACCTTGACGTGCTCGACGCGGTTCCACGCGTCGACCTTGTCGGCGTACAGGTCGACCTTCGTCGGCGTGTCGGTCGACAGCTGCTGCAAGCTCCCGGCGGGGATGAACGCGTCCGAGCCCGACGTGGTCGGCACGCGCACCGGATGGGTCAGAAACGAAGCGGCCGGGCCGAGGGTGACGCCGGCGACGGCCGTGCATGCGCCACCGATCCCGAGCACGAGCAAGCGTCGGCGGCCTGGGTCTTCGGCGGTACCGGAAGGAGAGTCGGATTGTGCGGTCATCGAGCGAGGACTCGTCGTCGAGGAGGCGGTGGCGAGCTTGTGGCGCGCCGGCGGGCGGCCGTACGATGAGCGTCCGACCTGGCGCAAGGTTACCGCCGACGGCGACGAGGAACACACCCGTGCCCGTTTCCCCCCAGTTGTTACGCCCGCAGCCCGGACCCGGGACCCTCAAGGAGGTCCGCTGGGGGGGCCGCAAGCTCGCGAAGCTGCGAGGAGGCCCTTTGCACGCCGACAAGCCGATCGGAGAGTCCTGGGAGCTGTCGACGCTACCGGGCGCAGTCAGTCGCGCGCGGGGAAAACCCTTGACGGATCTGTTGGCCGGACCGCTGCCATTTCTCGTCAAGCTGATCGACACGGCCAAGCCGCTGTCGATTCAGGTCCATCCCGAAGACGATCTCGCCACGGGGCGTCGGGGCAAGGAAGAGGCCTGGGTGATCCTCGACGCCGAGCCGGGCGCGGGTCTGCTGGCGGGCGTGGCGGAGGGCACGACGCTGGCGCAGCTGCGCGAGGCGATGCTCGCGGCGCACGACGATCCCGCGCACGACTCGGTGCTGATCGATCGGCTGCGTTGGCACGAGGTGACCACGGGCATGTGCATCGTGGTGCCGGCGGGCACGGTGCATGCGATCGGACCCGGCATCACGCTCATGGAAATCCAGCAGCCGGTCGACTGCACGTATCGGCTCTTCGACTACGGCAGTGGGAGGCCGCTGCAGCCCGACGAGGCGATCGCGGCGATGCGCGTGGATCGGCAGCCGCAGGTGTGGACGCCGGGCGAGCCGCCGACCGAAGTCGCCGGCGCGCACGTGCGCTTGCGACCGGTCCGCGGTTGCGCGACGGTGGGAGACGACGCCGCAGCGCCGTGCGTGGTGCTGGCCGTGACCGGTGACGTGCAGGTCACGTGCGGCGAAACGAGTGAGCGTTTGCGCCCCGGGGATCTCGTGTTGTCCACCGGCGCCGCGCGCGTCATCGCCGATGACGACGTGCTTTGGATCGATGCCGGCCTGGTGCCAATCGGCGCCTGAACGCGCGGACCGGATCGTCAGTGCTGCGCGAACGATGATCTTCGCGAGCGCGTGCGGTCCAGCCAATGCACCGGCGTCTCGCCGGGATTTAGTCCGACGAGGCGGTGGGAGGTGTCCCCACCCATTTGTACGCTTTGCGCGAGACCCCGGAACGTGGGAAAAGAAGGACCGGGGAGCCGGAGCGATGGGGCTCCCCACTTATCCTCCTTGCGTGCGTCGGCACGTTTCCTAGCTTGCCATCTTGAGCGCCTCGACCACAGATTGTCCAGCGATCCGACACCGGCTGTCGCTGCGTACCACGTCCCGCAAAGGACCGTGAACGCGCGAGGCCGAACGGCCTCGTCTGTCTTCAACTCGGCCGGCGAATGCATCGCCGTCCACAAAGACCAACCAACCTAAGGACCGAACTATGAAACGACGAACCAAACTGGTGACGGCAGTCGGCATTGCCGGCCTCGTTGCCGCTGCAGTCCAGCTGCAGTCCGGCGAGGTCACCGCTGCCGACCACGCCGACGGGCCCACCGCGGCTGCCGACCCGGCCGCCGACATTGCCGACTTCTTTGCGTGGCACGACGACTCGGGTCGCCTGTACGCGATCGTGACCTTCGCGGGGCTGGCGGAAGCCGGCGCCGAAGCGACCTACGACGCGGACGTGCTTTACACCGTCCACATCGACGACGATGGGGACAACGCCTCGGACACGCAGATCTACGTGCGGTTCGGACAGAACCTGCTCGGTGAGTGGGGCATGCGCGTCGACAACTTGCCCGGCGAAACGGATTCGTTCGAGGTTCCGGTCGGAGAGATCGGCGCTGGTACGGCCGGTGGCCAAGCTGCGTCGGGTTCTTTCGACGACCCCTTCTTCTTCGACCTCGACGGTCTTGGGATGACGGTGGCGAACATCGCGATGAACGGCAACGTCGCAGGCAACTTGGCCCTCGACGCGACGAACGACTCGTTCGCAGGCACCAACGTCACCGCAATTGCGCTCGACATGGACGCCGCCGCCGCCGACGCCAACGCCGACGGCCTCCTCAACGTGTGGGTCACCACCAGCCGGCTCACGCCTCGCTAAGGGAAGGGAAAGCAGAACATGAAAATTTCGAAGCTCGCCCTCACCCTCGCGATCGGTTCGCTCGCGCTTGGCTGCGTCATCAACGATGACGACGCTGACGGTAGCGGCACGACCGACGCCACAGCCACCGGTGGAACCACGAACACCACCCCCGGCACCAACACGATGACGATGACCCAAACGGGGACCAACACGATGGGCCAGACCGGTGACACCACCGAGGGTCCGTCGACGGCCACCGAAGGTATGACCGACTCGGGCACCACCGCGGTGGACCCCGGCCCGTTCGTACCGGACGATCCGGACCCGAGCCTGTACACGCAGGTCGACCGGATGGGCATGCCGGCCATCACGACGGCGCTGATCACCTGCAACGATCCGGACCCAATGGCCGATGATTGCAACGACAACGACTACAACGAGGCCGGCCGCGCGCAGGACGTGCAGAACGCGTTCTTCGTCGACATCAACGCCTCGGTGGGCGTCCTCCTTGGTGGATTGACGCCGGACCTGACCGGGTTTGGGTTGACGCCGTGTCCCGACCTCAACACGTGCGTCAACCAACAGGCCTTGCCAAACATCATCCCGGACACGCTGACGATCAACACCGCGGCGGCGGCAGGGTTCCCGAACGGCCGCCTGCCGGCGGACCAGGTCATCGACATCACGCTGGCTGTGATCCTGCTGGACCTTGGTGCCAACAACGCCATGGGCGACCCGCAGAGTCTGACGACCCTCGCGGATGTCCCGGTCAGTCCGGCGGCGAACGACGTCGCGTTCGAGAAGACGTTCCCGTTCCTCGCACCGGCGCACTAGTCGCGTGAGATCAACGCGGGCCCCGGGTGCGAACCATCGCCCCGGGGCCTTCGTATTGGTTTGCAGTAGACTCCCACCGCCGCCCATGACGATGCTCAGACTCTCCCTGACGTGCGTGGCCGCGCTCGGCCTGTCGGCCTGTGACGGCAAGTCGCAATCAGATCCCGCGCCGACCAAGACGACCTCGAAAGAACCCGCCAAGGCGTCTCAGGAGACGAAGCCTCCCATTGTCGAACCGACGCCCAAGAGGCCGCCGGTTCCGGAAGATACCGCGCCTACGTTCGAGTCCGAGCTGGCCCGGCTCGACCGCGAGATCGAAAGCAACCGCGACCGCGCCGACAAGCAGCCCAACTCGTTCATCATCCGCGGCCAACTTGCGAGCAAGTACCTCGGACGGGCCCGTCTCTCTGGCGACTGGGCCGACTACGGAAAGGCCGACGCGATCGTGGAGGAAGCGTTCAAGATCCGCGAGGGAAACGGCCCGTGGATGGTGAGGGCTCGACTCAACTACACGCTCCATCGACTCCCCCGCGTCAAGGAGGACCTCGACACGATCCGTGCGACGCAGATGAAGACCCTGAAGGCCGACGGGGTGATCGGTCTTACGGTCTTCGAGGGTGAGTACGCATTCCAGATGGGCGACTACGAGGCGGCGCAGACCAAGTACGCCAAGGCGCTCGAGATGGACGAGCAGCACCACGGCGCGACGATTTCGCAGGCCATCTACCTCTGGAAAACTGCCAAGTTCGAGGAGGCCGACACACTCATCGAGAAGGCGCGGGCGCAGTACCACGGTAAAGCCGCCGAGCCACGGGCGTGGCTGTACCTCATCCAGGGCCTCATGGACCTCGACCAAGGCCGGTACGACGACGCCCTGGCCCACTACCGCGACGCTGAGGAAGAGCTCTCCGGCTACTGGCTCATCGACGAGCACATCGCCGAGATCCTCACCCTGACCGGCAAGACGGAGGAGGCCAAGAAGGTCTACCTCGACGTCATCGAGCGCACCGGCAATCCGGAGTTCCTGGACGCGATGGCGGGCATCCTCCGCGAAGAAGGCAAAGAGGACGAAGCGAAGGCCTACATCGCCAAGGCGCGGGCGAAGTACGAGGAGCAGCTCGCCCAGTACCCCGAAGCCGCGTACGGCCACGCACTCGGTCACTTCCTCGAGTTCGGTGACGACCCAAAGTACACCGTCGAGCTCGCCGAGAAGAACCACACGGTCCGCCCCAACGGCGAGGCGAAGACGCTACTCGCTCAGGCATATCTCGCCGCCGGGGACACCAAGAAGGCGAAGAAGGTCATCGAGCAGGCACTGAAGACCCCGTTCTCCACGGCGGACCTGCATGCGACGGCCGCCGAGGTCTACGAGAAGCTCGGCGACGCCGCCAAGGGCAAGGAACAGCGCGACAAGGCGCTCGCGATCAATCCCAAGGCGTTTGAGTAGCCGATACCAGATGCCCTCTTGCCCGATCGCCGTGCGCGCGGCAAGGTTGGCGCATGGTGTGCGCCCCCTCGTCTCG
>CALBMM010000298.1 GCA_937896535.1 uncultured Pseudomonadota bacterium | reverse complement strand
AGCACCTGACGGTCGACGGTCGCTCCCGCACGCGGGCCCTGCCGACGTGGGCCGAGCGGGCCCTCGCGGGGATCGTCGACGACGACCACTGGACGCGACTTGCAACCCTCGACGAGGCGAGCGCCGCCGCTCGTGACGTCGCGACCGCCGTCGAGATGCTTCCGACCCTGGCGCTACCGGGGGCGGCGCAGCTGCGCGTCGCTCGACGCCTGCGTCGCCCGGAGGCTCCGCCCTTGCGGGCGCTGGGGCTACGAACTCGTGACCTGGAATCCGCCTCGCGGCGACCGGGCGCGCCGCCGGCCGCCGACGCCATGCACACCGAGCTGTGGGCGTGGCGGGCGGGCCTCAAGCCGTGCGTCTTCGTCACCGTCGAGCCCGCGCAGGCCGAAACGGTCGCCGCCGCCTTCGATGCGCCGCACGAGATCCGTCGTGAGCGACGCGTGCACGCCGACCCGGCCACCGATCGTTGGATCGACGACCGAGTCTCGGGACAGCCGCGGACCGAGCTGTATCTCGGCCGTGATCTCGACGCGGTCCAACGGCTCGCGCGGCTGCAGGCCGACGCCGACCCGAGTCGTCACGCCCTCGAGATCGCCGCGTTGCTCGGCTATCCGCGGTGCTGTGCCGAGGCGTTCGCCGCCCAGCCCGATCGCGCCGACAATTCGCTCAACCGCTACGCCACTGCGGGGCGCACCGAGGCGGGCACCGGCTGGCCGGGCGCGCTCAACGACGTGTTCCTCAAGCTCAACGCGTTCTTCGCGTGCCGCTACGACTGCCCCGCCGCGCGCGTGCAGGCCGAGGCCGTGTGGCGGCAACGGGTCGCCGAAGACCCCGCGCGCGCCGACGCGCTGCGACCGTGGCTGCAATCGCCGGTGCTGTACTTCGACCATGCGCACTGGATCTCGCTGCATCCGGCGATCGATCGGTACGCCGACGTGCGCGCGAGCGCGGGCACGGACGCGGGCTGGTCGGACCTCGTGGCCACCGTGGCGCGCGGCGATGCGCTGACCCTGCGCGACGACGCGCTGACGATCCGATCGGACGGGGCGACGCTCACGACGATCGATCGCACCGATCCGGCGCTCGGTGTCGTGCTCCCGTTCTCGGGGGCGCGCTACCAGCTGCCGTGAGAGCCGTGCGAGCCGTGGCTGCCGTGCGAGCCGTGGCTGCCGTGCGAGCCGTGGCTGCCGTGCGAGCCGTGCGAGACGTGACCGCCGCTCGGCGCGAAGTGCCGACTCGGTTCCATCATCGACAGCTGCTGCGGCGCGTCGGCGTGCTCGAGCGCCTTCTCCGAGATCTCCCGCTGGGCGGCCGACAGGTGCGGCGCGCCCCGGCGAAAGCGGGGCAGCTCGGGGACCGTCGGCTCGTCGCGCTCGGAGGTCATCGGACGTGTCGACTGTAGCAGGTTGTCGCGGCCGTCGCGGAACGACCGGTCAGGCGTCGCCGCCGTCGTGCACGAAGTGCTCGCGGGGCCGCAGCGTGGTCCAGCGCTCGAAGATCTTCAGGGTCTGCGCGTCGGCGTCGGCCAGCTTCTCGAACAGGTAGTCCTGGATCCCCTTGTGGACCATGCAGACGTTGTTGTCGCGCATGCGGCCGAAGATGCTGCCTTGGGCCTTGTGGTTGTGGGCGGGGATCGTGCCGCAGTACGGCTGGTAGGCGCAGTTGACGCAGTCCGGCTGGCCGTCGAGATTCGAGGCCAGGGTCATCGCCCGCACCGTCTCGTGGGTGACGATGTCGCGATAGGTGTGCGTGGCGACGTGGCCCAGTCGCAGCGTGTCGTCGCCCATCGCATGGAGCATGCGCCCCTCGTCGCAGGTGAAGACCGCTCCGTCGTACCCGTAGCCGAGCTGCCCGATCCCGGCGCCGGCCGGATTGCGCACGTCGAGGAAGTTGGGGTCTTCACCCTGCAGGATCTTGGTCAAGAAGATCGCGGCGAAGCGCTCGAGGATCTCCACGCCCTGTCGATTGAGCTCCAGGATGTAGTCGAGCGCGTTGCGATAAAACTCCAGATACGCGCTGCGCGGGTACTCGACCCGCAGGCGCACCCGCTCGGCGAACCCGAACGGATCGATCGGCCGCAAGAAGATCGTCTTGCAGCCGAGCGAGACGTACGTGTCGACGATCTCCTTGTACAGCGGCAGCGTGGCCTTCGTCGTCGTGAGCAGCGCTTCGACGTGATAAAGGGTCGGGTCGAGCCCGGCCTCCACGTACTTTTCGTTGATGCGCTTCATCCAGAACGCGGACTTTTGGTACGCGTCCATCGTGGCCAGCTTGCGCTGCGAGTTGTGCAGCTTCTCGGGACCGTCGATGCTCGTGCAAAGCTGCACGCGGTGCTTCATGAGGTAGTCGAGCTTGTCCTCGTCCATGAGCGACAGGTTCGACACCATCGTGAACTCCAGCCGCTTGCCGACCGTCTCGTTCTTGCGCAGCGCGTACTCGATCGTGTGCTTGACCACCTCGAAGTTGACGAGCGGCTCGCCTCCCTGAAACTCGATGGTCACGAACGGATTGGTGCAGTCGAGGATCATGTCGACGACCTTCTCGGCCGTCTCCTTGGACATGTCCGTGTCGACCTGATCCATGTTCGCGCGCGACGCGTGGCAGTACACGCAGGTCTCGTTGCACCGCAGCGTGACCACCATCAGGTGCAGGATCGGCCCGTAGCTCAAGAAGTGCTTGCGCCGGCGCACCGCTTCGGCGGCTTCGGTGATCCGGTAGGTGTCACGCAGAAAGTTGGCGGCATCGAGCCGGGCATGCAGCGGCTCGTCCGGGGTCACGCGTCCCTCGACGTAGCGGGCGAACTCGTCCTTTTCGAGGATCAGGTAGTTGCCCTCGAAGTTGGTGACCACGACCTTGCCCGCCACTTCGCGGAAGCGAAAGAAGGCCGGGAAGCCGACCTTGGGCGACAGCTGGGCGAGGCTCACGTCGCGCCTCCGCGGCGGATCGTCAGCCCTAGCGCGTAGTTGGCCAGCTCGTTGGCGACCTTCTTCTCTCGCGCGGCGTCGTCGTGGGTGCAGCGCACGACCCAGGCGTCGTCGGTCTGCTCGCGCTCCCACGTCGCGAACCGCTCGAACACCTTCAGTGCCTCGTCGACGGACTCGCCGGCGTAGATGTCTCGGTGAAAGCGCAGCTCGATCACGTCGCGTCCTCCCCGGCCCCGGCCTTCTTGCCGTGCTTTTCTTCCCACGACTGCGCGATGCCCAGCGGGTCTTCGAACGCGTCGTCGGAAAAGTCGAAGTTGGCCAGGTCGTCCAGCGACGGCGAGCCGGCGGCGCCGCCGATCGCCTGCATGGTCACCGCCTCGATCAACATGCGGTTGTCCTGCGTGATCTGGTGACGCCATGCGCAGGTCAGCAGCTCGTTGGCGAACTCGCCCACGAGCCGGCGCAGTGCCTCCTCGTCCTCGACCGTGCCACGCGCCCCGAGGGTGACGCGGAACTGCCCTTGGGCCGGCTTGTCGATGAAGACGTAGCAGCGGTCGATGAAGATGAAGGCAGCCCCGTACAGGGCCTGCAGCGGGTACACGTCGGCGTCGACGTTCATCGTCACCGCCGCCTTGCCGACGTCGAAGGATACGAGGCCTTGGGGAATGTCCGACATGAAGGAAGCGACGGCCGACTATAGCGTGGTCAGCGTGCTCCGCGGCCGGCGTCGCCGGTTCGGCGCGGACGAAGGCGCACGAGGTCGCGGGACATGTGGCCCTCGGTCGCGTCCACGGGCCGAGGCGGGGGCAATCGACGACAGCCCGACAGCGCTGCGGCGTCGGCGGAGAACGGCTGCAGCTCCTCGTCACCGTAGCAGCGCACGTAGTCCCGCCGCACGCCGACGCAGAACGGATCGAACGCACACTCGCCACAGCGGTCGGCCTTGGTGAACTGCTCGGCGTAGTCGGCGCTGACGTAGATGTTGCGGAAGTTGTCTCGGTAGTACTTCAGCTCGCCGTCGAGCATGCACGGGGGATAGCCGCCCTGGCCGATGAGCCCGCCGAAACCGAACCCGACGTCCAGACAGCGGTCGAGCGCGGCGCGAAGGTGTGGGCGAATTTCGGAGAATCGGGGGATCGTCCAGCGATAGACCAGGTCGCTGATGCCCTGCGCGATCGCGAAGCAGATCGACAGGTGTCGCGGGTCGTCACCGAAACGCTCGGCGAGATACGCCACGAAGGTGCCGAGCTCGGCGTAGTTGGTCTTGGTGATCACGTGGGCGATCTGGGTCCGTACGCCGAGGTCGCGGAAGTGGGTGAGGCCGGCGATGGTCTTGTCGAACGCGCCGGGCATCTTGGTGATCGCGTTGGAGGTCTCCGGGTCCACGCTGTGCAGTGACGTGGTCACCTTGGTCAGCCCCGCGTCGACGAGCGACCGTGCGTACTCGAGGCGGGCGGCCTTGACTCCGTTGGTCTGGATCTCGATCGTCGCAAAGCCCAGCGCCTTGGCGTGGGCGATGAGCTCGGTCAGTCCCGGGTGGAGCGTCGGCTCGCCACCGGACAGCACGAGGTGGTCGGTGTGGCGGGCCGCGAGCTCGGTGATCTCGTCGCGCAGCGCGGCGGTGTCGAAGTCGGGCACGGTTCGGTCGACGAAGCAGAACGAGCACGCCATCTGGCAGTGCCCGTTGATCCGCACCAGGGAACGGCCGTGGCCCGCGTGCGCGTTGTCGAAGGCGGAAACGTTCTTGTAGTCGTGCGTCTGGCGGTCGTCGATCTTGCGCAGCCGCCAGGCGGTGGAGCGTTCCAGCGACACGGGGCGGGCATCGGCCTCGCCGAAGTGTTCGAGGTAGCCGACCTCGATGCCCTGGCACGCGTACCGCAGCGCGCAGGTTTCACACGCGGCGATGCGCGATAGCGGGGTCTGGCCGTCGGCGAGGCGTTGCAGTCGCTGCACGTGGATCGTGCCGTGGCGGTCGAGGGCCTCGCCGGCGGTACACGGGCTCGGCCCGCGGCGATCGGCGAAGCCGTAGGCGATGCCGTGGCGTCGCGCCAGATCGAACGCGCGTGCGGCGACGCGAGCGACCTCGTCGTGCGCGACTTGTCGTGGGCCCGAAAGCGGAAGCTGCAGGTAGAACCCGTCGATCGGCGCCGGGAGCTCGCGCAGCCACTCCAGCAGCGGTACCACGTCGTCGGCCGTCGCGCGGACGAGCGGGACGACGACCTCCACCGAGAGGGGGCTGGTCGCGGCGTCGGCCAGACCTTGCATCGCGGCCTTCCAGCCGCCGGGCTCACCGGTGACGGCTTCGTACACGCGCCGCCGGATGCCGCCGACGGTCAGCGACAGCGTGGTCACGCCCGCCGCCTGCAAGCGGGGGAGCGCGTCGGGTTCGGTCAGACCCAGCCCCGTGGTCGCGACGACGAGCTCGCGGACGCGCAGGCCCGCGGCGGCGGCGGCGGCCAGCTCGTCGAAGTCGGGGTGCTGCAGGACGTGCCGGCCCCCGGCGAGCACCAGGCGGTGGCAGCGCGAGCCGGCGATGGCGTCGAGTTGGGCGTGCAGGGAAGGGGTGGGGCGGGGCGTCGGCGTCGAGGCGCCGTCGGCCTCGAACAGCTCCAACCGCACCTCGTACGCCGCCACCGACCCAGTATGCCTCGTTTCGCAGACCCCGTACCATGACGCGATGGCGCCGCGCACGGCGATCGTGAGCCTGCACAGCCACCGGGATCGGTCGTTTCTCGACGATCGGTTGCTGGCCGATCTGTCGGGTCATCTGCGCCTGGCCGGGTACGACAACGACCTGGTGGTGAGCGTGCTGGATCCGTCGCAGCCGTTGGCGCAGGACGCAGGCTGGCGCGGCTTGCTGCGCACGCTGGAGGCCTACGATGTCGTGGTCTACGAGCGTGTCTGGGATCGGGCGATCGCGCGTGCGTTGTTGGAGGCGTGCGTGGGCAAGACGCTGGTGCATTGCGTGGGAGAGCACGAGTTGATCGATCCGCCGGCGGATTTTCTGTGTCGCGGAGATCTGGTGAAGGGCATGGTGGGCGTGCTCGCCTCGCTCGAGCATCCCGCGAGGACGTTGCCGGCCGACGCGGCTCGTGTCGTCGACGCAACGCCGCAGTGGGGTCGACCGTCGCTGGCCAAGGCGGTCGAGCCGGTGCGCCCGTTCGTGCCGAATCTCGCGCCGATCGTCGTGACGCCGGACCGGCTCCCCGTCGATCGGACGTTCTCGGTGACGGGCAACCCTGGCTGTCCCTACCAAGCCGATGCGCGGGACAACCCGGTGTATGCGGGCGTGCAGATCCCCGAGCGCTACGGACGTGGCTGTGCGTTCTGTACGACCGGCAACGCGTATGAGCATGCGTCCCCGGAGACGACGGCGGCTCACGTGCTCGCGCAGATCCGCTACGTGCGACGGGAGGCACCGCAGCTGCGCCGCATCGTGCTCAAGGACCAGAACCCGTTCGTGTACTTGCCGCGTCTGATGGAGGCGTGCCGTGAGGAAGGGCTGGGCGGGTTTGCGCTGTTGTTGGAGACGCGTGCGGACTGGTTTCTGCGCTCGCGCGCGCGTCTGCAGGACGCGTTGCGGACGGCGCAGGAGGCGGGGGTCGTGATCGCGCCGTTCTTGGTCGGCATCGAGAGCTTCTCCGACGACGAGCTTCACCGCTTCAACAAGGGAACGACGGCGCAGACGAACGAGCAGTTCTTGGGGTTGCTGCGGGAGCTCGCCGAGGCGTACCCGGCGCTCGATCTTTCGCAGGCTTCGTTCGGGTTCATCGCGTTGACGCCGTGGACCACGCTGGCCGACCTGCGGACGAACTACGAGGCAGTGATGCGGACGGGGCTGTACGAGCTTCGGGGGAGACTGTTGCTTTCGCGGGCGCGGCTGTATCCGGACACGGCGCTGTACTACCTGGCACGTGCGCAGGGTTTGTTGGAGGACGCGCACGCCAACGACGAGGCCGATGCCTCGCGTCGCTACGGGTACTATCCGTCGGTGCCTTGGCGGTTCGCCGACCCGCGCACGGCACGTTTCGCCGAGCTGGCGACGACGCTTGCCGAACAGCTGCGGGGACGGGACGAGGCGCGACTGTGGGGCGTGCTGTTGGAGGCGTTCGCGGAAGAGAACGCCGAGCCGACGTTGGCGCGCGTGCGGGCTCGTCTGAGGGCGGGGCGGGGGCCGAGCCGGCCTCGGGGTCGCAGGTCGTTGCCGGATCGACTGGCGGCGCCGGAGGTGTTCGCATTCGGGATCGGTCTGAAGCCTGCGCTGCGGCTGCGGATGCCGTCGTCGGACGCGGCGGTCTGCGCCGACGACCTGCGTGAGCGCGGGGCGGACGTGGTGGTGGCGGCGTTCGGCGAGGATGCGGTGCTCTACGTGGCGAGGCAGGCGGACGGGACTGCGGCGAGCCTCGCTCGGTTCGAGGCGCGGACGTTGCGGGGGGGAGCGCCCGATGCGGCGTGTTTGGACGCGCATCGCCGTCTCGGTCGGCAGCTGGGGTTTCCTTCCTGCTGCGTCGAGGCGTTCGTGGCGAGGGTGGCACGCGGGGTGACGGTGCTTTCGGACGGATCGGCAGCCGCGGAGGACTTCGTGGCCGCCTCGGCGTTTGCGGACGCGGGGCAGTTGCGGCACGCGCGGATTCAGGTGTGGCCACTCGATGGAACGTCGCCGCTGCTGTCGCATGTGCCTTGTGCGTCGGACTGCCAGCCGTCGTTGGATCATGCGACGCGTGTGTTTGCGGCGCTGGCCCGTTCGACGCCGGCGTGGGCAGAAGGGCTGCGGGCTTCGCTGTCGCGTCCGGTGGCGATCGAGCGCGATGGGCGACGGGTGCCGGTTGGCCTCGCCACCACCACCGCCCTCCCCCTCCACTTCCTCACCTTCTAACCCTTCCCCTTCCCAGACCCCTTTCCCCCTTTCCCAGAAGACCCCTTTCCCAGACGGGGGGTCTCCAGATGGTCGAGGTGAAGGGGGCAGGAATCGC
>CALBMM010000297.1 GCA_937896535.1 uncultured Pseudomonadota bacterium | reverse complement strand
GTTCATCGGCGCATCGGGAAGCACGCCGAGGTCGAAGTAGACCGGCGGCGAATCGGCCGCGTCGCCCTCTCCGGTCGCGCTCGTGGTCGCGGTGGTCGCATTCGGGGTGCTGGTCGCGCTCGTCTCCGCGGCCGGCATCACGGTCCCGCCGTCCGACGTCTGGGGCGACGTGGTCGTGGCCGGGACCGAGGAATCGTCGGCTCCGTCGCCGCCACTGTCTTCGCTCGGGCAGCCGGCGAGCGTGACCGCCCCCATCGCGAGCGAGACCACCGGAGCGATACGAAGGATTCGTGACGCGAAAATCATGATGAGAGCCTGTGCACTTCCGTACCGGGCTTCGAGTCCGCAGCACCCCCCGCCGCGGCTCGGTCGACCCGAGATCCACCCTTCGATCGGGTGGCGAAGCGGCAGCATACCGCGCGATCGTGGCCATCGTCGGCCTCGAAGGCCCAATGGCGCGCGCGGAGCCGTGTGGACGCTCTCTGGCGTGGCGTGATCCGAACGGCCCCTCGCGGCACCGGGCGGAGTTTGCGCGGACGCCGACTTGGGACGAACTTGGGACGTTCGCGCGATTGATCGCGTTCCCTCGCGGATGTAGCATATGTCGCACACTGTAGTTATGAGCACCGTGAACAAGCTTCTGGTCGCCCTGCCCCTCCTGCTCGGTGGCTGCGGCGCCGCTGACGGCGACGAGCCCGGCAACACCGGCATCAGTGGCAAGGCCGACGGCTTCAACGGATGCCAATCGGGGCGCAACTGCATCGACCTGAAGTCGTACGAGGTGCTGTTCACCAATCCGGTGTGCGGCACCTATGCCTACGACGCGCCGATGTCGACGGTCGAGGGCACCGGGGAGGTCGCCGCCAAACCGAAGAACGTCTATTGCACCAAGGCGTTCGACGGCGAAGCGTCGCGGCTACGCGAGTCGAGCCCGCAGTTTCGACTGCTGGAGTGGATCGACGCCACCGGCGCCGGCGACGAGATCTTCTTGGCGTACTTGAGCTTCTCGGACGCCGATGTCGCCGACGCGCTGTGCGAGGCCGAGGCGCGCGGGGCCGAGGTCACGTTCGTCCTCGATGCGCGCTCGTCCAAGGGCGACCAAGTCGAGGCGTGCGGCGGCGAGGTGCTGATCCGCGGCCACCAGGGCAGCATCCAGTTTCAGCACAACAAGATCCTGATGATCAACCCGAACGGAGCCGGCCCCGCCGACGACGACAAGGACTTCGTCCGCCTCTCGTTCGGCAGCGGCAACATGTCCTCGGGCACGCACCTGCACCACGAGAACTGGCACTTCCTCGAGGTCGCGCGCGCGTCGTTCTTCGTGGAAGCGCACCGCTGCGTGATGCAGGCGCTGATCGATCCGGCGCACACCAACGGCAAGACCGCGTTCAAGACCTTCATGAACGAGTGTCGCGACGAGATCTCGTTCGAGCCCGAAGAGGATCTCGTGCCGTTCTTCATCCCGGTGCGCGACGACTCCAAGGCGGTCGTGGATCTGATGCTCGAGCTGATCGACGAGGCGGAGACGGTCGACGTGGGCGCCCATCGGTTCAGCTTCACCGACATGATCGAGGGCTTCAAAGCGCGACTGGCCGACGATTCCCGCGACTTTCACCTGCGGCTCATCGCCGACGACGACCTGTACTGGCTCGATCCGCTCGGCTCGTCCAAGAGCCACGAGCTCGGCCCCAACAGCTTCAACGAGGTGGTCAAGCTCCGCGAGCTGCGGGAAGCCGACGCCGGGCGTGGTCGGTTCGAGGACAAGTACCTCGAGACCAACGACACGCTGCACCTGCTGCACCACAACAAGTACCTGCTGTTCACCGGCATGAAGGATCGGTCCGACGCGCTGCTGGTCGGCAGCTCGAACCTGACCGGCACCGGGTTCAACGACAACCTCGAGAACTTCTACTACGTCGACATCCCCGAGGTGGTCGACGCGTTCAAGGCCCAGTACGCGCTGCACTGGGACGGCGAGGGTCCGCTGCCCGAAGGCCACGACGTGGCGCCGCTGGCAACGTCGCCGCAGGACATGCCGCAGCAACTCGTCAGCGTCGCCGAGCCGACGGACCCGACCCCGACCGCGTGCGGCGTCTCGATCGTCGAGGTGCTGTACGACGCCGAAGGCAGCGACGACGGCATGGAGTGGGTCAAGCTCTACAACGGCTGTCCCACCGACGCGTCGCTGGACGCGATGAGCCTGGGCTGGGGTGGTGCCGCCTACACGACCGGCCGCCTGCAGCTTTCGGGCACGCTCGCCGCCGGCGCGTGCATGCTCGTCGGTGGACCCGTCACCGACGCCAGCAACGGTGCCCCGCTGCTCGACGACCCGATCGACTTTTCACCGGACCTTCAGAACTCGGGTGCCGACGCCGACGGCATCGCGGTCTTCGGCGTGCCTGCGTCCGAGGTGACCGCGCAGACACTGCCGCTGGACGCCGTGATCTACGGCGACGCGAATACCAACGGGCTCGTCGACGCGACGGGCACGGCGATCGATCCCCACGTGGGTCGAGCGGCTGCGGGCCAGACGCTGCAGCGCATCGACGCCACGCAATGGACGATCGGCGCGCCCATCGCCAGCGACTGCCCCAGCTTCTGAGACCGACGCGGCCGTTTGTAGTCGCGCTCACGAAGTTCGCTTAATCAGCGGTGCGGAAATCGGCACTCCAGCTCCGTAGGGAGACTCGTGAGCGCCCCCAGAAAGCTCGACCTCTATCGGTGGCTGCACCAGAGTCCGGGTTTCTTCCGCACGGCGGCCGACGAGATCCGGCTCGTACCCGAAGAAGACGCCATGCGTCTGCGATGGAACGGTGCCGTGACGCTGCCCGACGGCGGCGGAACCTGGACGCTCGAGTGCGACATCGGGCTCGCCGGCGGCGGATCGCTGCGGGCGATCTGGTTGTCGCGGCCCGAGCGCAGCGTTCGCGGCGTCACGCTGTTCGCCGACATCGAGCCGAAGATCCCCTACCGCGGGCTGGTGATCGGACTGCTCCGCGCGCAGATGAACGCGTTTCTGGCGCGAGGCCAGGCACCGGGCGTGCCGCAGCCTCGGCTGGCACCGCACCCCACGCCGACGCCGATTCCACCGTCGTAGCCGCGCGCCGGTTTTTCCCCGGCGCGGCGTAACGCAATCGTCGTTCGAGGTACTACCTCGTCGATGGCGAGGCGATGGTGTTGACGACGGGGCTGAGCTTGATCATCGCGTCCACCCTCGCCGTGGGTGCGCCCGAGGGCACCCAAGACCAACCGCGTGGACCGGATCGCGCGACGAAAGCCGGCGCGGGCCTGATGATCTCCGGCGGGATGGTGATGGTGACCGGCGCTGGTGTGCTCGTGCCGATCGCCCTGACCCGGGCGATGCGCACGCAAGCGCCACAGCCGGCCAACTACACCTCGGTCGAGTCGTTTCAGCGCGACCTCGACGGCTACCAGGCGGCGATGCACAAGACGATGATGCTCGGCATCGCCGGCGCCGTGACCTCGATCGTGGGCGCCACCGTGTTCACGGCCGGTGCCGTGACCTTCGGTATTGGACGGCACCGGGCGCGACGGCTCGCGGCGCGCTCGTCGTTCGGTGTCGCCCTCGCCCCCGGCGAGGCGCGCGGCGCATTCACGCTGCGCTTTTGATCGACGCGCACTCAGCTTTCACGAGGCGCGGTCATCGAGCGGCGGATGTCGGCGAGCGGCGCCGTGTCGTCGAAGCCGACGCTGCCGTCGGCCGCCACGACCACCCCCAGCTCGTCCCACAGCGTCTCGAGGTCGACGTCGCCGGGCGCCTCGGCCATCGCCGCGTATAGATCCGCCAACGCGCGAGTATTCGTCGCCTCGTCTCCTTCCGCGACCACGCGTGCGGTCGTCCAATCGGCGCGTCCGTTGCCCCCGGCCTCGAGGATTCCCACCACCGCGTCCTGCAGCGACTTGCGGTTGCCCGTGCGCTTGCGGATCTCGAGGTCGGCCATCAGCCAGAACAGTGCGCCGCCCCAGTAGGTGCGCCCCCACGTGTGCGTGCGATCGAGACCGCGATCGCCCAACCTGGGTCGCCCGTGGTCCATCATCCGGACCCACTTGCTCCACACCACCTCGGGGGTCAGCGCGCCTTGCTGGGCGCGCGCGACGGGCTCGAGGTAGGTCGACAGGCCCTCTTGCATCCACTTGTGCTCGCGCGCCAGGTCCGGAAATGCCGCGTGGAACATCTCGTGGATGAGCACCCAGTCCTCGGCGAAGGTCTCCGACGTCGCGTGCGTGCCGACCCAGATCTTGATGCGGCGTCCGTCCTGGTGCAGGCCGAAGCCCACACCGCGGCGTCCGCCGGCGATCACGGTCACGCGCAGAGTCGGCACGGGAAAGCGGTCGCCGGTGTATGCAGCCACCGTCTCGGCGGAGGCGGCGACCCACGACTCGATGAGTCGCGGATCGACGGGCGGCTCGCCGTCGTCGTACCGAAGATCGATCGCGCAGCCGCCCACCCGAAGCTCGCCCTCGGGCGTCGCCGACTCCGATGCGTGCGGGGCCCGAGGCGCGGCGGCGGCGGCGACGGGCGCCCGCGACGTCGAGCCCTGCGCCGGCGAGGCCACACAGCCCATCGCGCCGAGAAGCAGCGATCCGAGCAGCTGGTGCGACGCGCTCACGTCTGTGGTTCGCCGGAAGGTCACCGACGGTTACGTCGCGCTCTTGTGCTCGATGATCTCGGGGTGCCGGTCGCGCAGACGATCGAGGTGGTACTTGGCCACGCCGACGGCCTCGGGAAACTGCGAGAGGGCGCACGAAAGACCCCACGTCACGCTGTGGCCCCAGGAAAACCCCTTGCGTCGCGTGTCGCGGATCACCCGGGCGGCGACATAGGGATAGCGGCCGAACAGGCTCAGCGACATCCCGAGGGTGGGCAGTGCCATCGCCACCGCCGCCGCCGGCGCAACCGCCCCCCACAGCACCGAGCGCCGGACCTGGCGAACCCATTTTCGCTCGGGCCCCGTCCCGTGCAGCGCCGAGACCTGGGCGTACGCGTGGCCGCAGCGCTTGGCTCGTTTCCACCACGCCCCCGCGTCGTGCATCGCCGCATCGTGCAGCGTGCAGTCGTGGTCGATGAGCACGATCTTGCCGCCGGACTGACGCAGGCGAACGCCGAGCTCGTCGTCCTCGCCCGCGATCACGAGCTCGTCGTAGCCGTCGACGGCGACGAGCGCGTCGACACGCATCATCACGTCGCCACCGAAACCCTCTACCTCTCCCACGTCGGCGAGGCGCCACTCCACATCGCAGATCCGGTTGTAGAACGACGACTCGATGTCGCGCTCGTGTCGCCAGCCGCTGACGGCGACGACCTCGGGGTCGGCGTCCATCGTGGCCGCGGCCGCTTCGATCCACCCGGGCAGCACCTCCATGTCGCCGTCGAGGAACTGCACGTACCGAAGGTCCGGGTGCTGCCGCAGCAACGCACGGTAGCCGGCGTTGCGGGCCCGCGCCGCGGAGAAGGGCACGGACATGTCGAGATCGATGACCTCGATCGAGCGCGCGCGCGCATTGGCGCAGCTGTCGTCGGTGGAGCCGGAGTCGACATAGACGATCGGCCGGTCTTCGCCGCGGATCGACTCGAAGGCCCGCACGAGCCGCTCCCCCTCGTTTCGGCCGATGACGACCACTCCGACCCTGGCGCTGCCTTCGCGCGGAGACATCGCTCGGAGGTTACCACCGGCGCGACGCCGATCGGCGTATCCTGACCGACGATGACGGGCTCGGGTTCGCAGGAGCCGACCGAGGCGACGACCATGCTCGTCGACGGGCTGATGCCCGAGGAGCCGGCGTTCGCCCCGGGTCAGCGCCGGGGTCGGTATCTGCTGCTGTCCGAGCTCGGACGCGGCGGCATGGGGGCCGTGCTGCGCGCCTACGACCCGAAGCTGCAGCGCGAGGTCGCCGTCAAAGTACTGCGGCGGCGACACTTCGACGAGACCGCGGCGGCACGCCTCGTGCGCGAGGCGCAGGCGATGGCGCAGCTCAGTCACCCCAACGTGGTGGCCGTCTACGACGTGGACCAGGACGCCGACGGCGTGAGCCTCGCGATGGAGCTCGTGCAGGGACAGACCCTGCAGCAGTGGTGTCAGCAGCCGCATCCGTGGCGCGACACGCTGCGCGTCCTCGTCGGGGCCGGCCGTGGTCTCGCCGCGGCCCATGCGTGCGGTCTGGTCCACCGCGACTTCAAGCCGGCCAACGTCCTCATCGGCGAAGACGGTCGGCCCCGCGTCACCGACTTCGGGCTCGCCCGCGAGCACGGGGGCTCGCGCTCGCGCAGCGGCGGGCTACCGGAGGACTTCGGCACCGACAGCTCGATGACCGGTACCACCGATCTCACGGAGGCCGGCAAGGTGATGGGCACGCCGCCGTACATGGCCCCGGAACAACACGTCGGCGGCGAGTTCGACCATCGCGGCGATCAATACGCCTTCTGCATCACCTCGTGGCAGGCGCTGACCGGCGAGCGCCCGTTCGACGTCAAGGCCGGCAAGCTCCTCGCGCAGAAGCGACGCGGTCCGCCGAAGTGGCCGTCGACGGCCGGGGGGATTCCCGGCGCGGTCGTCGACGCGATCCGCCGTGGTCTCGCGTTCGACCCCCGGGCGCGGTGGCCCGACATGACCACGCTGCTCGACGCCCTCGAGGGCTCGCTGCGCCGCAAGCGGCGGGCTTTCGCGGCGATCGGCACCGTGGTCGCGATCGGAGTCGGTCTGGCCGCGGGACGGCTCGGCGCGGCAACGGACGAGGTCCCCTGCCGCGACGGGGACGAGCGCATGCGCCGAACGTGGTCGGACCACGAACGCACGACCGTGCGCGAGGCGATGACGGCGACCGGGGTGGGCTACGCCGAAGACGCGGCGGTCGCCGCAATCGCGCGCCTCGACGACTACGCCGAACAGTGGCGCGGAGCATTCGCCGACGCGTGCGAGGCCACGACCGTCCGTCGCGAGCAGTCGCAGGAGATGATGGACCGACGCATGGCGTGCCTGGACGACCATCGCCGCGCGCTCGCATCCACGGTGGAGGTCCTCACCGACGCCGACGCGAAGGTGGTCGAGCGCGCCGGGCAGATCGTCGCCGCACTCCCGGACGTGGGCGCGTGCGCGGATCTGGACGGCCTGCTGTCGGTCCTGCCGCCGCCCACGGATCCGGCCACGCGCACCGAGGTCGGCGAGCTCCGCGACACGATCGCGCGCGCGGAAGCCCTGCGGCTGGCCGGAAAGTACGACGACGCCGAGCGCGACGCCGACGACGCGGTCCGAGCCACGTCGGACCTCGACTACCCCGCGGTCCGAGCCGAGGCCCTGCTGCTTCGCGGGCGCGTTCGCAACGACGTCAACGACGTCCAGGGATCGTTCGAGGACCTTCGCGCCGCCTACGAGCTCGGCCTGGAGATCGGACACGACGAGGTGGCCTCCTACGCCGCCACGAATCTCGCGTTCGTGGTGGGCACCAAGCAGGAGAAGAACGCAGAGGGTGAGCAGTGGGGCCGCACGGCCCTCGCCCTGGCCAGGCGCTACGAGCCCAGAGGCCGCGCCGAAGCATTTGCCCACAACAATCTGTGCGGTGTGTTCCTCGCCAGCGGCGACCTCGATCGCGCGAAGCTGGAGTGCGAAGAGTGCCTTCGCCTGCGCGAGCAGATCTTCAACCCCGACCACCCCGACATCGCCGGTGTCGTCACCAACCTCGGCAACGTCGCCAACGTCCGCGGCGAGTACGAGGAAGCGGTGAAGCTGCAGCGCCGGGCGCTCGCCATTCGCCAGCACGCGCACGGCCGCACGCATCCGTTGGTCGCCCTCGCCGCCCACAATCTCGCGGCGGCGTTGTTTCAGCTCGGCGAGCTCGACGAGGCGGTGCAAGTCGAGCAGCGCGCCTACGAGATCTGGAGCGACGCCCACGGGGCCGACAGCCACTACGCCGCGACGGCGATGAACAACCTGGGAGCGATCAGCGCCCAGCGTGGCAAGCACGAGGAAGCGGCGGAGTACTACCGCAACGCGCTGGCGATCTGGGACAAGGCAGGCTCCGAGGGTCTCGCCAACGCATCGAACGCACGCACCAATCTCGCGCTGTCGCTCGCCGAGCTCGGCCGCATCGACGAGGCCGAGAAGCTGCACCTCGTCGTGCTCCAAGAGCGCGACAAGGCCGACGCGATGCACCCCAATCTCGCGTCGACACTCGTCAACCTCGCGGAGGTCAACCTCACCAAGGGCGATCGGACTCGCGCGCGTGCGTTTCTGACCCGGGCGCACGAGGTGGCGAAAGATCTGCCGAAGGTGCACCACATTCACGAGAGCCTCGCCGACCTCGATGCGCGCATGGGTCCAGCCGACGCCGCGGACTCCGCCACCCCGGAAAGCGAGTAGAGACGGTCGCTTCGCCGCCGCCCCGCGCCGTCTGGCTGTTGGACCGGCCTCGTGGCATCGTGGCGGGTATGGGCGAAGGTCCAACGCAGGGGGACGAGAATCGGACCCTGCTGCACTTGGGCCCCGCTCCGGTCCCGACGCCCGGCGCCGTCCGAAAGAGCGTCGCCGCGCCTCCCGCGGCCCAGCGCTTCAAGCCGGGCGAGATGGTTCCGGGCTCGCGCTACCGCATCGTCAAGTTCCTCGGCGACGGCGGCATGGGCACGGTCTACGAGGCCGAGCACACCGATCTCGAGCGTCGCGTGGCGCTGAAGATCCTCAAGCGAGAGCTGTGCGCCAACGCCCGCGCGCTCAAGCTGTTTCGGACCGAGGCCAAGGCCGCCTCCCGGGTGGGTTCGGACCACATCGTCGAGCTGTACGACTTCGCCGAGCTGCCCGACGGCCGTCTGTTCTTCACGATGGAGCTCGTCAAGGGTCCCACGCTGGCCAAGGAGATCGCCGACCGGCCGCTCGATGGCGCGCGCGTGATCGGGATCCTGCGGCAGGTCTGCAAGGGACTCGCCGCCGCCCACCAGGCGGGCGTCATCCACCGCGACATCAAGCCCGACAACGTCGTGCTGACCCGCAACCGCGGCCGCGTCGACAGCGTCAAGATCCTCGACTTCGGCATCGCGGCGATGCACGGCGGCGGTGAAGACGATGGCCTGGCCGCGGCCGCCGGCACGCCGCACTACGCCGCGCCCGAGCTCATCGAGGGCGGACCGACGGACGCGCGCACGGACATCTACGCGATCGGCTGCATGGGCTACGCGATGCTGACCGGACGTCCGCCGTTTTCCGCCGAGGGCCCGGACGCGGTCGCGGAGATCCTCGCGATGCAGGTGGCGACTCCGGCTCCGGATCTATCGGCGCGACCGGACCTCGTCGACGTCAAAGGGTTGTGCCGGGTCATCGGGCGCTGCCTCGAGAAATCACCGGACGATCGATACGCCTCCGTCGACGACCTCGAGGCCGATCTGTGCGGCGCTCAGATCGCCGCGCGGCTCGACACTTCCTGGGACGACCTGCCGCTGCCGCAGGGGGTTCCCGCCGAGATCCGCGAAAAGCTGCTGCGGGACATGCCGACGTTCCGCGACGCGACGCCGCCCAAGCGCTCCAGGTGGCTGTGGCCTTCCGTGGTCGCGATCGCCGTGCTGCTCGGCGCATCGATCACCTACGTCGCGGTCGCACGCGAGCAGCCCCCGCCGACGCCCGAGCCCGAAGCGCCGGCCGGACCCTCGCGCGTCGACGAGCTCGTCGCCGAAGCACGCACCGCGGCCGCGCGGGCCAACTACGTCTACCCGCCGCCGGACAACCCGACCGCCCCTACGGCGTTCTCGAAGATCCGCGAGCTCGAGGCGATCGAGGGCGACGAGGCCGGTGCCGCCAAGCGACAGGCCGCCGCGCTGCGTGTGGAGTTCGCGGGCGCGCTCGTGCGGCTCGGCGACGGCTACTGGGAGCGCGAAGGCGGGCAGACCTTCGCATCCGAGTACTACGCGCAGGCGCTCGTGTTCGACAAGCTCAACGAGCGTGCCCAGGAGCGCTCGACCACGCCGACCGAGGACGTCGAGCAGCTCGCCGAACGAGCCGCGGAGGGTGAGCTGTCCCCCGAGGAGATCGAGGCGGCCGCCGAGCGTACGCCTTCGGACACCAAGGCACGTCCATCCGACCCGCCCGTTGCGCGCCGTCCGAGCTCGCCGGCGAAGGCGGCCGCCGCGGCGTCGAAGCTGATCAAGGCGGGCAAGCTCTCGGAGGCCGAAGAGGTGCTCGCCCCCGCGATCGCTTCGGCGCCCAACGACACGAAGGTCGCCGAGGTGCAGTTCGAGCTGCTGCGCAAGCAGGGCAAGAAGCAGGACGCGGTGGTCGTGGCGCGCCGACTCGCCGGGCAATCGCCCAACAGCGGCAAGGCCCAGATGCGCCTCGGTCATGCCGAGGGTGCCGTGGGGCGATGGCCCGCGGCCTATCGCGCGTTCGCTCGTGCGAGCTCGCTCGGGGCGGAAGGTGCGACGAAGGCCCTCGCCGAGGCGGCGCGCCAGGGCGGTGCGCCCGGTGGCGCGGCACCGTCGCCGGATCCGGCACCCGCCCCCGCACCGCCGCCCGCGGAGCCGGCCGGTGGCGGAGACGCCAACGCGCCCGCCCCGACCACGCCGTAGCCGAGCGCCGCGTCAGGGTCGCGGCGCTTCGCAGATGAAGGGCTGGCCGTTGTTGCAGTGCGTGGCGTCCCAGTCCGCGGACGTCCGCAGATGCACGCACACGTCACCTTCGGCATGCATCGTCAGGTCGTCGCCGAGTCGTTCGTAGCTGAACTCGCTGCCGTCGACCCAGGTCCACGCCGGTGCGCCGACGTCTCCGAAATCACGCAGGCCGATGTTGGCCCTCGCGTACGGCGTGAACTCGGCGACCTTGATCGACAAGAAGGTGTTCTCGACGTCGTCGTGGATGCTCGTGATCGGAGCCCCGAGCGCGGCGCAAAAGCCGACGAACTCGTCGTAGTTGGCGTCCGAGCACAGGTAGTAGAACGTCTGTGGATCCGCGACGTCGTCGGGGAACAGGTCGCACCACTTGCATTCGTTGTCGGGCGGGCAGATCTCGCAGCGATCGTTTTCCGGCGACCACTCGTCGACGAGCCCGTTGGCGTCGTCGTCGATTCCGTTGCACAGCTCCACGGGTACGGGCGCGCCCGAGGAGCTCTCGGCCGCGACGGCGGTCGACGCCGTCCCGGTGTCGCTCGTGGAACCGGGAGCATCGGTGCCGGTGCTCGCGACGGACGTGCCGGTGCTCGCATCGTCGGGTTCGTAGCAGCGGCCGGCGAGATCGGGCTGCGCGTATCGGCTGTAGCGCCCGAATTCGCACTCGGAATCTTCGACGACGCAGTTGCCCACCACGCACTGGCCACGGGGACACTGCGGGTCGTCGTCACAGACGAAGATCCCCGGGTCGATGCAGCCCGGCGTCGTCAATGGCAGCAGCCACAGCCCCCATGCGCGCACGAGCCCGAGTGTACCCGTCCGCACCGGGGCACTGCGATGTGATTTGGCGCAACGGGCGCTTTCGGTCGGGCTGAGGGATTGGTGGCCCTGGGCCCGTATGGTCCCCCGACAACTCGGGACACCACGCAAAATGCTGCTTCGCACGACCACGCTCGCACTGTTGACCTCCCTCGCACTCTTGGGCTGCGACAAGTCCGAAGACAAAAGCGACGAATCTGCCAAAGACGGCGGCAAGGCCGACGGCGGTGGCAAAGCCGGCGGTGCCGCCAAGGCCGGCGGCGGTGGTGGCGACGGCACGGCCGCGGCAGCCGAGGACGCCAACGTCAAGAAGATCGCCGCCATCGACGTCGCCTCGATGTCCACGTGTGCGCTCATGGAAGACGGCACCCTCCGCTGCTGGGGCGCCAACATCGAGGGCCAGCTCGGCAACGGCAAGGATGGCGACGACTTCCTCGAGTCCTACACGCCGATCGAGGTGCCGGGCGTCAAGGGAGCCAAGAAGCTGTGGGCCAGCGGCTCCTACTCGTGGGGCGGTGGTCACTCCGACGGCACGACCGACACCACCTGCGTGCAGATGGCCGACGGCGCCGTCAGCTGCTGGGGGCACAACGGCCTCGTGTACGCCGACGGCGAGTATCAAAACAAGTCCACGCCGACGCCGATCGGTGCCCTGGCCAAGATCACCGACCTCGATTCCGCCAGCGGGCACGCCTGTGCCGTGTTCGCGGACAAGACCGCCAAGTGCTGGGGCTCCAACGCATTCGGCGTCGGCGGCATCGGGGCCGACGAGCCGCGCGACATCAAGGAGCCGATGGCCGTCAAGGACTTCACGAACGCCGTCGACGTCGGCGTCGGTCAAAACCACTCCTGCGGCATGAAGGAAGACGGCTCGGTCTCTTGCTGGGGCTACGGCTCGAGTGGCCAGCTCGGCAACGGCGCCAACGAGAAGGTCAACGCGCCGGTGGCCGTCAACGGGCTGACCGATGCGACCCAGATCGCCATCGCCGCCAATACCTCGTGCGCGCTCAAGAAGGACGGCACCGTCGCGTGCTGGGGCGAGGACTTCGGCAACGAGCCGAAGGCGGTCGACGGCGCGACCGACATCGTGGCGCTCGACGCCGAGGGCTTCGTCTGCGGTCTCAAGAAGGACGAGACGGTCGTGTGCTGGGGCCCCAACAACTGGGGACAGCTCGGCGACGGCACCACGACCGACCGCGACAACAAGGCAGCGCCGGTCAAAGGACTGTCGGGCGTCAAGCAGGTCGCGGTGGGCAGGGACCACGCGTGCGCGCTGCTGGGCGACAACGAGATGAAGTGCTGGGGCAAGAACGCCCGCGGCCAGCTCGGCGACGGCACGATCACCGACCGGTCCGAGCCGGTCTCGGTGGTTCAGGTCGGCGCCGAGGAGCTGACGCCGATGGCCGAGGGCGACCTGCCCGACGCGCTGCCCACCGACGGCAAGGTCGCCGAGCTGTCCGGCGTGCCCGACGGCTGCCCGAGCAAGATCGAGCTCGAAGCCGAGGTGGCCGGCAAGGCGATCCCGTTCACGGTGCGCAACGTCGAGGCGAAGTGGAACTGGGGCAAGCTCGGCTACACGGTCACGTTCACCAACTACGACGTGGACGAGAAGAACCAGTGGGCGATGCCCCGCGGCAAGCAGGCGCGCATCGGCTTCGGTCTGGAAAAGTGGGTGATCGAGAAGAACGAAGAGGGCAAGGAGCTGCCCGTGCAGAAAGAAGCCGACGACAAGGAGCCGTACACCACGGCGTTCACCGGTAGCTACCGGCTGACCAACTCCGCCGGCATCTTCGACAACCACAAGCAACGGTTCTTCAACCAGGGCCAGATCAAGCTCACCCACCTCGACGACAAGTGGGTCTGCGGCGAGATCGACCTGAGCCACGACAAGGAAAACCACAAGCTCGAGGGCACGTTCGCCGCCGAGATCCCGGCCAAACCCGAGTAAGCCGGGACCCGGCGGGGCAGACCAAAGGCCCCCCTGCCCGACCACGGTCCGAGCGTCCGTGGTCGGGCTTTTTCGTGGTCGTGCGGCGGGCCGCCGCGCTCGCCCCCGGCGGCCCGATGTGCGAGGTTGCGGATCGACGATGCGGGTCCGGAGGCGGCGGGTGGCGGGCGTGCTCGCGGCGACGATGCTCGCCGGTTGTGGGGGCAGCTCGACCGAGACGACGCCGGCGCGCGTCGAGCCCTCCGCCGTCGCGGTGGCCCCGGCCGTGCCCTCGCTGCCCGACGCGGACGCGCTCACCGAGACGGCGACACTGCGGCGGGTCTCGGCGATGCGCACCCGTCCGGACGGTCCCCCGCTGGCCGGACTCGGCCCCTGCGCGGCCGCCACGACCGTGCGGATCGCTCAGCGACGCGACACGCTCGTGCGCGTGCTGTTTCGGAGCGAGGACGTGGACCTGTTCGCGTGGCTGCCGCAGTCCGACCTCGAGGCCGAGGCCCCACCGGCCCGTTCGGCACCTTCGCCCCACGGCGCGGACCGAGCGGTCTCGGCCGGCACGCGCCTGTACGACGAGGTGGGCACCCTCGTGGGCCGGGTTCGCCGCGACACCCACCTCGACGTGGGCGCGGGCGGGCAGCTGACCGTGCCGACCCCCTGCGGGCCGGTGCCGGTGCGCGCGCTCGGTTTCGCGAGGCCGTAGAGGCCATCGACAGGGGGGTGCGTCAGTCGCGGATGACCACCACGGAACAGGGCGCACGATTTGCGACCTTGCCCGCGGTGGTACCCAAGATGCGGTCGATCCGGTCGTAGCCGTGGCTGCCGATCACGACCGCGTCCGAGCCTTCCTTCTCGGCGAGCCGGACGAGGAGGTCGGCCGGCTGGGACAGCTCGCAGGTGTACTTGTCGACGAGCCCGTCGGGGAGCTCGGCGGCCACGCGCGCGAGCTCCTTTTCGCCGTGCTCGACGAGGAACTTCTGAAAGTCGTCTCCCTGCAGCGACCAGGCCACTGCGGGGATGCTGGCGGGAATCTGCATGGCGCGAACGAGGTGTAGTTTGCCGCCGAAACGATCCGCGAGAGCCACGGCCGCGGCGAGGACGGCGGGCTGGCGAGGGGAGCCGTCGAGGCCGACCAGGATTCGATGGAACATCGACGCACCATATGCGGGCCGGGGCCTCCGCGTCGTGCGCAATGGTTGCGTGACCCAGCACACGCATCTATTGCTCGGCGCGCGAGCCAGGAAGCCATTCTGGAGCGCAAGAAGTGCGCACCAATCGACCAAAACGCAATTCTTGCGTGGACGCAAATTCGTCGCTGACCAGGATCACAGCGCAATGCGTGCGGCACGGACTTTGCTCTTAGGTGGGGGCATGTGCACCGGGATCAATATGGAAGAGGCGCAAGTCCTCGAAGGCGCCCTCGCCCGCCGCTGGCGAGACCACCGAGACGCCGCCGCGCGCGGCGAGTTGTTGCGTGCGTTGCAGCCGCTGGTGGAGCGGCTGGCCCGTCGCTACGCCGACCGAGCGTGTCCGGGCGCCGACCTGGTCCAAGAAGGCAACCTCGGCGCCCTGCAGGCCATCGACCGCTTCGACCCGGACCGAGGCATTCGGCTGTCGACGTACGCGGCCTGGTGGATCCGCGCGCACATGCTTCGCTTCGTGGAGCGCAACCGTGGCCTGGTCCGGGGCGCCACCACCCGTGAACGCGCCCGCCTCTTTTATGGACTGTCGCGGGCGACCGCGGCCCTGCGCGCGGAGGGTCTGGAGCCGACCGCCGAGGCGCTGGCCGAGCGGCTGGACACCTCGGTCGAGGACGTCGTCGCCATGCAGGCGCTCGCGGCACCGGCCCGATCGCTCGACACGCCCGCCGCTGGCGAGGACACGCGCGACGATCGCTGCCTGCCACGCGTCGTCGACGCTCGCCCCACGCCCGAAGATGCTTTCGCATCCGGTGAGTTCGCCGACACGCTCGCCAGCGTGCTCGCGGAGTTCGAGGCGACGCTCGACGAACGCGCCAAGGAGATGTTCCGCGAGCGCGTGACCTCCACGCAACCTTGCAGCCTCACCGACCTCGGCGTGCGCTGGGGCATCACGCGCGCGGCCGCGCGACGCGTGGAAGAACGCGTCACTCGTCCACTGCGACGCTTCCTGTACGAGCAGCTCGGCGACTCCATCTACGTCACGCTGGGTGCCGCTTGAACGACAACGTCCGAGCCTTCGGCGCGTCCCCGACGGTGCTTGACATCGTAGGATGCATGGGCACGTTCGAAGTGGTGGCTCCCGACGCATACGCGGCGACCAACACGGTCGAGCACTGGATCGTCCGGCTGGTCCAGGCCACCCAGGACGCCGTCGTGACGATCGACGAGTCGAGTCGCATCGTGTTGTTCAACACCGCGGCGGAGCGAATGTTCGGCTACACCGCCGACGAGGTCCAAGGTCAGCACATCAAGATGCTGATGCCGCAACCGTACCGCGACGAACACGACGGCTACGTCGCGCGGTACGAGCGAACGGGTGAGCCTCGTGCGATCGGGCGCATCCGGACCGTCACCGCGCAGCGTCGCAACGGCGAGACGTTTCCCATCGAGCTGTCCGTCACGCAGATCGCGGTGGGCGACTCGATGCGGTACGGCGCCTTCATCCGTGACATCTCGGAGAAGACGCGGCTGCAGCAGGAGCTCGTCGACCGTGAGCGCCTCGCGGCGGTCGGGACGACTGCCGCCAAGTTCGCGCACGAGGTCAGCAATCCGCTCAACGGGATGTTCACCCAGGCCCAGCTCATCCAGCGTCGCTTGCAGCGCGAGCGCTCGCCGGACGAGCGCATCGTCAAGAGCGTCGACCTCATCCTCCGCGGGTTACAGCAGCTCGGGGAGCTGCTCGACGACTTCCGCGCGATGTTCCGCAAGGTGGAGTACCACTTCGCTCCCACGCGCGTGGCCGAGCTGTGCCGCGAGGTCGCCGAGCTCGAAGCGCCGGCGTTCGCGACCAACGGCATCTGCCTCGATGTCGACTTGCCCGAAGACTTGCCCCCGGTCCGGGCCGACGCGCCCAAGCTCAAGCGCGTGCTGGTCAATCTGTGCAAGAACGCCGCGGAGGCGATGAGTGGTCTCGACGACGGACGTATTCGCGTGCGCGCCGAGTTCGACGGGCAGTCCGTGGTCGTGGCGATCGCCGACGGCGGGTGCGGCATCCCGGTCGACCTCGATGCGTTCGCCCCTTTCGCGACCACCAAGCCGGCAGGGACCGGCCTGGGCCTTCCGATCGTCAAGCAGATCGTCGCCGACCACGGCGGCGACGTGCGCTACGAGAGCCGCGTGGGCGAGGGGACGACGTTCTTCGTGACGCTGCCCCGCGCCGACGTCGAAGGGTGAGCACTCCGCAGATCTTGCGCGTCCCGGTGTCGCCGAGCACGTCACTGTCTCGGCATGACGAAATCGCCGAGCGACTGGAAGGTCGCCAACTTCATGACGCTGCAACCGTGCACCGTCGACCACGGCTTGTCGCTCGAAGACGCCGAGGACCGGATGCGCGCCAACAACATCCGGCACCTGTTGGTCACCGAAGAGAGTCGCCTCGTCGGCGTGCTGAGCACCCGTGACGTCTCGCTCGGGCGCACGATCAAGGGCAAGAAGAACGCGGACCCCAAGCTCGCGGACGTGATGAGCCGGCACGTCTACACGTGCCCGGCCGACACGCCGCTCGAGGACGTCGCCGCCGAGATGGAAAAGCACCGCTACGGCTGTGCGGTCGTGCTCGACGACGACTTCGTGGTCGGCATCTTCACCACGACCGACGCCATGCGCGCGATCCGGGCGGTCATCGCCGGCGAGCACGTCGCTCGCAAGACCTATCCCACGCACCTGCTCGACGTCACGGGCGAGCGCGGCAAGGTCGAGCATCACGTGCGCCTCGGTGACCGCATCGGCAACTACGGCAACGACGGCACGATCGGCTCCGTGATGTAGCTCGCGGGCGAGCGCGATGCGAGGGGAGGTACGCCACCGCGGCGTGCCTCCCTTTTCGCGTGACCGCGCTCGTCGTCGGACCGGGTACTCCCGAGCGGATACGACGTCGTCAGTCGGTCTTGCGCGCGTCGTCCCAGACCATCGGCTCCCACAGCTCCACCTTGTTGCCGTCGGGATCGGCGATCCAGGCGAACTTGCCGTTTTCGTGCGACTCGGGCCCCGACAGGATCTCGACACCGGCCGCCTTCAGGCTCTCGAGCAGCTCCACGAGGTCGTCGACCCGATAGTTGATCATGAACGCCGCATCGCTCGGCGAAAACCACTCGGTGTCGGACTTGGCCACGTTCCAGACGGTGACGCCTTCGTCCTCGGCCTCGTCCTGCGGCCACCGAAACACGGCGCCGCCCCAGGGCTCGAGCCGAATGCCCAGGTGCTCCTGATACCAAGCCGCGAGCGCCGCGTGGTCGCCCTTGCTCTTGAAGAAGACGCCGCCGATTCCCGTCACTTTCGCCATCGTTGCCTCCGCGCTCGTTCGCGGCCGGCACGATAACAGCGCGCGCCCCTTTGCAGAGGCGCGCGCCGGGAAGTGGCTGGCGGATGCCGGCTACTCGGCCTTGGCCTGCTTGCGCGCCTCGGCGCGGGCCTTCTTCTGCGCCTCGATCTCGTGGCGGCGAACCCACTTGTCGTGGCGCTGCTTGATCCACGGGCGGTACTCGCCCTCTTCGAGCAACGGCAGGCCGTCACGCTCGCGGATCCAGTTGGGCAGCTGGCCCATCACGGCGCGGTCGCAGTTTTCGGTGTAGCTGACGCGCTCGCTACCCGTGCGCTCGAGGAGCTCTCGAGGGTCGTAGTAGCCGTGCTGGCGCGTCTGCTCCGGCGAGGGGATCTGGTACCAGACCTTGACGAGCTCCACCTTCGCCGGGGACTGGCCACCGTGCTCGCGTGCCCACTGGCGGCACTCGTAGCGCGCGTACCACTTGCGGTACCAGTCGCTGGGACCCGACTCGCCGCCGATGATCCGACGGTTCATCTTGCGCAGGCGGGTGTTCCAGATCCACGGCAGCGGCATCTGCTCCTCGGCGTACAGGTCGGTGCGGAGGTCCCAGACGTTGCCTTCCTTGTCGGTGACGAGCACCTTCATGAAGACGTTGGACCGCGGTGGGTTCGGCGCGAACATGCCCCAGCCCTGGTCCGTCGTCGTCCGCGTCAGCCAGAAGGCGAACGCGTTGCGAGCCTCGGGCCGGAACGTGGACAGGCAGTCCTTGTCCGGGAGCAGCCAGGTCGCGACCGCCGTCAGGTGCCACGCCAGCAGCCCCGAGACGAACAGGCGCCCCATCGGGCCGTAGGCCCACGCCGTGGGATGTCCCTCGCGCTCGGCCTTGCCCCGCTCACGCCAGGCGAAGACCACGACCACCGCTGCCGTGGCGACCCAGATCCAGCGGAAGTCCCACTCGGGCGCCACCTTGACGCGCACGATGATGCCCGCGAGCACCCCGACGAGCCCGAGCAGCAGCACCCCCATCGAAAGGCGCGCCTTGTCGTGCGCGACGGCCTTCAGGTTCGGATTGGCCTCGGGGATGATCGGCAGTCGCAGCTTGGCGTGTCGCGGCATGGGGATCCCCACCCGCGACAGGCGGTAGCCGATGTCGCGCAGCAGGGTCGCGATCTCGCGGCCGTGCAGGAAGGCGAACGTCACCGAGAGCATCCCCGTCTGGAACTGCCCCACGTTCATCAGCGTGAAGATGTGGGCGTGGAACGCCAGGTGCCACACCAGCAGCACCCGTCGGCCGAGGATCCAGCGGCAAAACCACTCGCGGTCGAGGACCGCCTCGTGCGACAGCGAACGACCGAAGACCTTGCGGACGCGCCAGGGCTCGTAGGTCAGCTTGCGCCACATCAGCCAGATTCCGCCCCACAGGACGATCCAGAACACGCCGAACGACCACGCGGGCACCTTCGGGGTGAAGTGGACCGGCCACGCGACCATGCCGAGCGCCGCGGTGCTGACGATGAGACCCGCGAACGACAGCCGCATCATCCACGCGCGGACGGTCGACAGCGGGGGCACCTTCTGCTTGATGAGCTCGCGGGTGATGAGCCCGATCAGGATGAGGGCGAAGCCCGTCTGGCCGATCTTGACCGCGTACGTCATGCCGCGGAACACCGTGGTTCCGGCCAGCGAGGACAGGTACTGCGGGGGTACGCGGTAGAAGTGGTCGAGGTTGAGAGCGTAGTACAGCGAGTCGCCGCTCATCCACACCGAGCCGGTCTTGAGCGTGCCGGTGGTGAGGTAGATGGTCGCCAGCTGCAGCATGATGAGCTTGCGCGGCCACGACGGGATCAGCCGGAAGATCGGCTCGAGGCCCTTGGGATGCTCCTCGCTCGGCGGCGCGCCGGCGCCTCCGCCCGGGCCGTCACGCTCCGACAGCAACCCTTGCTTGCGAAGCTTGCGGCAACGCAGCCAGTTGTCGATCGAGTAGGCGTGGCCCGACCGTGCGAGGATCAGGTACGCGAGCATGCAGCGGTAGACCAGCTCGGTCCCTTCCCACCCGAGGTGGTTGCGGACCAGGATGCTGTTCATCAAAAACCAGGTCAGGATGCCCGCGATGCGGGTGCGAAAGCCCAGCAGCAGCGAGATCGCGGCGACGTGGAACGCGGCCAGATGCGCCCAGAAGAACGCCGGCGAGTCCCAAAAGTACAGCAGCGACCACTTCGGCCCCTGCAGGAACTGCCAGAACCCCGCGGCGTCGAAGAAGCCGTAGGGCTCGCCCTCGACCATTCCGTCGCCGAAGCCGGCGAACTGCTGGGACGCGAAGACCTGTCGCGCGACGTCGGCCGGGAAGATGCCTTCGTCCGTGTACAAAAACTCGAAGTACTCCCACATCCCGTTGATGTTCGCGATCACGAAGACCGAGAACACGATGCGGAAGACGGCGATCGAGCGCGGGTCCTCGGCGGTCAACCACCAACGACGCCAGCGCTCGGAGCCGGCGATGAAGATCAGCGCAGCAAACACGGCCGCGGCCAGCAGCAGCCACCCCATCGTGGGTGACAGCGCGACCGCATCCGCATTGACCACTGTGTCGTCGAGCAACGCGAGAAGCACGGCTGCAGTTCCTGCGGGTCAGGAGTGGGCGGCGACGAGGGGCTTTTGGTGACGCGTCGGGGGCCTCGTGGGCTCGGGCCGCACCGCTTGCGCCATTGGTTCGGGCTTGACCGGTGGCACATCGTCGCCCCGTTCGAAGCGGATCACCCATCGCCACAGCAGGACGACGAACACCGCCCCACCCAGCCAGAGCGTGCCGAGCGTGCCGAAGATGGCGAAATCGAGAAGACGCATTCCAAGTAGCAACATCGGTATCCCTCCCATTGGTCTACCCGAACGCGTGCCCGCGACCTCGCGAGCCTTCTGCGTGCGGCGGCGCCCCGCGTGGGATCACTGGCGCACTTTTTTCGCGGGCTCGACCCCACGCTTGCGCGCAGCGAGGACGGCCGGGATGCCGGGGTCGTCGCGCTCGCGGTACTCGCCCATTCGATACTGGATGGTACGGGCCGAAATTCCGAGGATCTTGGCGGCCCGCGACGTGCTGCCGCCGACCGACTCGAGCGTCCACAAGATCGCGTACCGCTCCAGCTCGGCCAT
>CALBMM010000296.1 GCA_937896535.1 uncultured Pseudomonadota bacterium | reverse complement strand
CCGGACGCCGCACACCCGCAGCGCGTGCCACACGAACACGCAGTGGGCGCGATAGACGGCCAGGAACTCGGCCGGGGCCACGGGGGCGGGTCTGGCGGGGACGTCCATCGATCGGCGTGGGCAGCAGTGAGTGCGGGCGACTCGGGATTTTTGTGGACCTTTTTTCGACCGCTGGGGGCGAGCCTAGCGCGCCGATGCCGCCGACGCCGGCCCGGGGCCGCGCGACAGGTGCAGCTCGACCCCGGCGGTGAAGCGCCCCCCGACGCGACCGGCCTCGTAGAGCGTCCCCGGCAGGTCGCCGATCGTGAAGCCCGGACGGTTGGCCCCCACCATCGCGCCGGCTTCGACGTACGGCGCCAGCCAGCGCAGCACCCGCCAGCTCGCGCGCGCCGACGCGCCGAGACCGATCCACGGACTCCACCCCGGCTCGGGCACCGCGACCGCGCCCTGTCCCACCCCTCGCATGCCGCCGACCTCGAGGCGAGCGCACAGGGGAAAGGCCAAGCGCCCCGTGATCGGCACGCCGCACCCGAGCGCGCCCGCGGCGACGAGATCGAAGCGGCCGGTCACGTCGGCGTCGTCGGGATGCGGCGCCCGACGAACGGGGAGGCCGACGAGACTCAGGCCGACCCGCCAGTAGCGGCCCTCGATCCCGCCGGCGAGCTCGGCGGTCCCGCCCACGCCGGGCAGAATGCCGAGGGCCGCACCGCCGCCCAGCGAGATCCACCCCTCGAGCGCGAGTGGCTCGACCACGGTCGACGTCACGGGCTCGGGTCGCGCCGACGTCGGCGCCGGCTTCGAGCGGGTCGGCTCCGACGCCACCGCCGGCTCGGGCTCGGCGGCGACCACCGACGCGGGAGGCTCGGGCAGCGGCGCGGGGTCCGGGGGCGGATCCGGCTCGGGCTGTACCGCTGGCGCCGCGTCGTCGAGCCGCAACGCGATCACGAGGGCGCCCGCCTCGGTGACCGCCTCGCAGGACTCGCCCGCCATCGTGCGGCGATCGACACCACCGTCGGGCCCGACGATCTCCAGCGTGAGCACGAACCCCTCGGTCGCGCCCGCCTGCACCACCCCCGTCACCCGCGGCGCATCGAGCAGCGGCGCGTCGCCACGGATCCGCTGCACCTGCGCCGTGACGTCGGCGGCGTCGGGGCAGCCGGCGGGGGCGTTCCAGTCGATCGGCCACGCCGGCGCCGCGACGGCGAGCCAGATCCCGAGCACGGACACGGGCGAAGGATAGCTGCTCTACCCGAAGGGATCGCAGTCGGTGACGCCCACGTCGGCGGCCGAGCGCGGCTGAAGCTTGCGGTCGGAGAACGAAAAGCCCATCACGCCGATGATCTCGGTGAAGGTCGTGCCGACCGGGCAGTCGTTGCCAAGGCCCGTCATCGGATCGTCGTCGGTCAGCTCGTCGTCGACGCGCAGGCCGGCGTCGATCTCGAACTCGTCGAAGTCCTCGGGCGCGTCCGGGTTGGCGTCGGCGATCGTCACGTCTTGCACGCGCACGAGCATGCTCTCGTAGCCCTCTGCCATGCCGCCGCCGTTGGCGACGTCGGCCGCGGCGACATCGAGCGGGCCGAACGGCAGCGCGCCCGAGGCGTCGACGGTGACGTCGCCGAGCACGACCTCGGAGACCTCGAAGAACTCGTCGTACGTCCCGGTGACCGTGACCTGATCGCCGACCGCCACCGTGGTCGAGCTCGAGCCGAACACGAGGATTCCGGAGAACGGCGCCGTGCCGTCGTCCTGCAAATAAAAGCCCGGGTCCGAGCCGGCCGCGCGCAGGGCCGTGACCCAGCCGCTGACGGTGACCGCCGTGCCCGCGGCGGGATGGTCGGGATGGCTCGGGTCGCGCAGGGCGGCGATCGGCGTGGGACAGCCGGCGCCGGCCATGTTGGCCATTGCACACGTGTCGCAGACGTCACCGCTGCCGTCACCGTCGCCGTCGGCCTGATCGGGGTTGGGATCGCGCGGGCAGTTGTCGGCGCCGTTGATCACCCCGTCGCCGTCGATGTCCTCGCCGCTGCCCGGTGTGCATCCGTCGTTCGGGTCGAGCGGGCACGCGTCGCAGGCGTCCCCCGCCCCGTCGCCGTCCACGTCGGCCTGAGCCTGCGTCGCCTCCCGGATCGGGTCGAACACGTTCGGGCACAGGTCGGTCGCATCGGCGACCCCGTCACCGTCGGCGTCGCCATCGGTGATCGACATGGGGTACGTGTCGCGGCTGGGCACGCAGGTCGGCTCGCCCTGCGGCACGCCGCACACGACGAGCGGATAGCTCGACTGGATCGCGGAGGCGAGGTCCTGGGCCGACAAGCTCCCGGTGTCCCGGGCCACACACGCCCGCTTGGACGCGCCGCACACGTCGATCGTCTCGCAGTCGGCCCCGCCGGCATCCGCGACGACGCCCGCGTCGCCGTACATGATCTGGCCACCGCGCAGCACGAGGGCCACGTTCTGCAGCTCGGCCGTGACCACCGCGGCGTGGTCCTGACCGAGGTCGGTCGCCCGGTACACCGCGATGTCGCCCACGAGGCCCGGACGCAGCGAGCCGAGCGCATCTTCGAAGCCGGCCGCGAGCGCGCCGTTGACGGTCGCCATCTGCCACAGATCGCGATCGGAGAAGTAGCTGCCGAGGTGGTCGTGGTTGTACGCGTCGGCGCACTGCAGCTCGCGCAGCATGTTCATCGAGCCGCTGACGATCCAGTCGCTGCCCAGCGAGATCGGCACGCCGAGCGCGTCCATCACGGTCACGGGCGCGGTGTCGCCGTACAGCGCGATGTTCGAGCGCGGCGACCACACCACCATGCCGCCGGCCTGACTCATGTAGCCGACGTCCTGCGCGTCCAGGCCCACCGCGTGGATGATCGCGGTGCGTGGGCCCACGAGCATCTGGCCCATCGTCGACGTGCACGTGAACTCGTTGTAGGCCGCCGCGTCGATGCCCTCGGCGATGTGCGGCAGGTAGGCCGGCAGGTCCGCGATCGACGACGCCGTCGTGGGCGAGCCGCCGTAGTTGCAGCCGGAGGTCAGCTTGGTGCCGTCGGAATCGTCGAGCGGGAACGTGTCGGAATCGGCGGGCGCGTGCGCGAGGCCCTGCAGCTGCCCGGCGTCGTCGAGGTTGCGGACCAGGCCGTCGGCGCCGCCCGAACCCACGATCGCCGTGGTCCCGCTCATCAGGTAGCGCAGCTCGGCCGCGAGGATCTCCGCGTCGCTCGCTCCGCCCGACGACGAGATTTCCGTGTGGCCGTCGGCGCCCGTGCGCCAGTCGTGGCGGTGCTCGTAGCGCTCCTGCGCCGCGTTCATCGGCGGGTTGCCGGCGAAGGTCAGGTGCTCGTGCGGGTTGATGAGTCCCGGCGAGATCACGCCGTCGCCACAGGTGATGACGGTCGCGTCGGCCGCCCCGGGCGCGCCGGAGCAGTCGCAGTCGACGCAGGCGATCACCCCGTTGCCACCCACGAGGACCTCGCCCGCGCGCAGGATTCCTTCCGGGGTCAGCACGGTCCCGCGCAGCCGGACGCCCGCGGTGCCGGCGGAGCTGACCTCGCAGGTGCCGGACGCGGCCGGGGCCAGCGGAAAGCCCGGGCACTCGACGACCTCGCCGGGCTCGGGCACGCCGCCGTCGTCGGTGCCCGCCGTGTCGTCCGCGGTGCCGGCCGTGCCGTCTTCACCGGACGATCCGGTGCTGCCGTCGGCCCCGCCGCCGTCGCTTCCACCACAGCCGATCGCGAGCGTGAACGAGGACGCGACGACGCGCGCGCGAAGACTGCAGATCAGCGGCCAAGACATGGCGCGGAAGATAACAGCGCCGCGGCCGGAGGCGGCGTGACAACTCGCTCAGCGCCGCGGCCGCAGCCGACGGCCGATCGCCGCCGGCAGACGCGCCAGCTGATCCGCGCCCGGATAGCCCGAGCGCTGCAGCACCCCGACATAGACCCAAAAGCCCACGGCGATCACGGCGAGCAACGGCAGTGCCGACAGCCACACCCGCATCCCGACCAGCTCGGTTCCGAGCCACGCGTCGAGGCCACGCTCGGCCATCCACCAGCCGCCCCACACCACGACGCCCAACAGCCCGTTGGCGAGCGCGAGTGCGCCGAGCTTCTTGCCGCGCTGCGCCGAGGGGGGCGCCGCGATCACTCGCTCGAGCGACAACCAGAGAATCGCCACGTTGGCGGTCGCGCCGAGGGCGGTCCCCAGCGCGATGCCCGGCGCACCGAGGCGCTCGTAGGTCAGCGCGTTGAAGGTCACGTTGACGACGACGCCGGTCACCGACGCAGCGATCGGGATCCGCGGCCGGTCGACGCTGTAGTAGGCCGGGGCGAGAATCTTGACGATGCTGTACGAGACCAGTCCCAGCACGTAGGCCTGCAGGGCCCACGCGATCGCCACCACGTCACTCGCGGTCGTCTGCCCGTGCCGGTACACGAGCGTGCACACCGGCACCGCGAGCACCAACAGCCCGACCGCGCTCGCCGACGTCAGCATCCACGCCGCGCTCACGCTCTCGGCGGCTCGGGCCGCGATCGCGGCTCGGTCGCCCTTGGCGGCCTCTTCGGAGACCGACGTGGTCGCCACGGTCGCGAGCGCGACACCGAAGACCCCCAGCGGCAGGAAGAACAAGCGAAACGCGTAGCTCAGCTGCGACACGGCCCCGTCGCCCAAGCTGCCGGCGAAGCGCGTATTGACGAAGACGCTGATCTGGATCGCCGCGACGCCGAGGATGGCGGGCGCCATCAGGCGTGCGATGCGTCGGACCCCGGGGTGCGTGGTCATGCCACGAAAGCGGAGCCAGGGCCGATAGCCCATGCGCCACAGCGCCGGCAGCTGCACGCCCGCTTGCACCGCTCCCGCGACGAGCGTTCCCACGGCCCACACCATCACGCCGTCGTTGGCGTCCGTGCCCAGGAGCCACACCACGCCGCCGGCGGCGATCGAGGCCACGTTGAACAACGCGGGGGCGAGCGCGGGCATCACGAAGCGACGCTGTGCGTTGAGCATGCCCATCCACACCGCCGCGAGCGCGACCACGGCGAGAAAGGGCATGAGGATCTTCGTCAACGACGTGGCGAGGGCGACCTTCGTCGCATCGCCGGCGAACCCGTCCGAGATCCAGATCGTGATGTCCTCGGCCAGCAGCAGGCCCACGACGGTCAGCACGCCCGTCGCCAGCAGCTGCGCCGACGCGGTGAGGTTGGCGAGTCGAAACGCGCCTTCTTTGCCCTCCTCGGCCATCGCCGCGGTGAACGTGGGCACGAACGCGGTCGACAGGGCGCCCTCGGCGAAAAGATCGCGAACCAGGTTCGGGATGCGAAACGCGACCTGGAAGGCATCGGCGACCGCCCCCGCGCCGAACAACGCGGCGAAGACGACCTCGCGCACGAGCCCGAGGATCCGCGACGCGAAGACGGCCGCCGATACCCGGCCCGACGATGCGAGGGCGTTGGACATCAGGCGGTAGAGTGGTCCAGCGGGGGGTCGTCAGCGAAATAATCCGAGGCGAGCGGTCGTGGCCGGCCCGTGAGCCGGCCCGGCCACTTTTGTTGCCAAGCTGACGCTCTGATCGGCCAGTCGACTAGCCACTTGGCCACGATCTTGGCCATTTCGGTTGCCAGTGAGGGGGGTCTCGCGAGATTTCCATGCGAAATCAGACGCTTGAGATCCGACCACCATGGCACACATCTCGCACAAGGTGCGCCCGTCAAAGACAAGAGAAAAGAAGGGTAGGAAGACCAATGACGATTCTGAGCATCTTCGCAATGAGCGCGAGCATCCTCGTGCTGGGCATGGGCGTGGCCACCGTGGTGGCCGAGCGGGGCTACCGCTTCGATCTTCGCCGCCGTCGGGCGGCCGACTCGCAGGGCCGCCGGTCCAGCGACGACGCCGTCCAAGCGCGCTAGTTCGCCACCTCAATTCACCGTCTCGGGCGCGGCCTTTCCAAGAGGGGCTGCGCCCGTCGCATTTGGTTCGTGCGACCACTTCACCTCGACGAGGGTCAGCCCGCACGCGGGCGCCGTGGGTCCGGCCGCAGTGCGATCGGGACGCGCCAGCAGTGCATCGATCCACGCGAGCTCGCGACGGCCACGACCGACCTCGACGAGCGAGCCGACCATGATCCGCACCATGTTGTAGAGGAAGGCGCGGCCGTGCACGTCGATCACGATCCACTCGCGGTCGTCGACCCGGGCGTCGCGCGCCCCCGGATCGCCGCGATTCGTGGCCGAAGCGGCCCTCCAGGTGACGTCGACGCGATCGACGATCCTCACCGAGGTCTCGGCCTGACAGCCCGCCGCGCGGAAGCTGCCGAAGTCGTGCTCTCCCTCGAGACGACGTGCGGCTCGCTGCATCGCGACGGGGTCGATCGCGCGGCCGTAGTGCCACGCGAAGCGATCCGTGGCCGGATCCGCCGCGCGCGTGCATCGGATCTGATAGCGGTAGTGCTTGCCAAGGTTGCCGCGGCGCGGATCGGTGCGCGCCTCCTCCCAGGCCGCCGTCACGGTGAGGTCGGGCGGGAGGCGGTCGGCGAGCGCCGCGAGGACGCCTCCAACGGGGATCGGCTTGGGCGGGTCGAAGGCCACCAGCTGTCCCCGCGCGTGCACCCCGGCATCGGTCCGCGAGGCGCCGCGCGTGCGCACCGACTGCCCGTACAGCGACGCGATCGCGACCTCGAGCTGCCCCTGCACGGTGCGGATCGGCCGGCCGTCGGGGCGATCGGCTTGCCGGGCGAACCCGGAGAAGTCGGTCCCGTCGTAGGCCACGCGCAGGAAAAGACTCACGATGTCGGGATGATACTCGGCCCCGCGCCCCGTGCTACGGTCCGGCCCCGACGGGCGATTGGCCCCAGGGCACCGGAGACTTCATGCACAAGGTTCTCATCATCGGAGCCGGCGGCGTGGGTGGCGTCGTGGCGCACAAGTGCGCGGCCAACCCCGATGTGTTCGGCGAGGTCCTCCTCGCCAGCCGCACCCTCGAAAAGTGCGAGCGCATCGCGACCGAGGTCAAGCAGCTGCGTGGCCGCGAGATCGCGACCGCTCGCGTCGACGCCGACGACGTCGCCGAGACGGTCGGGCTCATCAACGACTACCAGCCCGCACTCGTGATCAACGTGGCCCTGCCCTACCAGGACCTGCCGATCATGGACGCGTGCCTCGAGACGGGCGTGGACTACCTCGACACGGCCAACTACGAGCCCAAGGACACCGCCAAGTTCGAGTACAGCTGGCAGTGGGCCTACCGCGACCGGTTTCGCGACGCCGGGATCATGGCGCTGCTCGGCTCGGGCTTCGACCCGGGCATGACCAACGTCTACTGCGCGTACGCCCGCGACCACCTGTTCGACCAGATCGAGACGGTCGACATCCTCGACTGCAACGGCGGCTCGCACGGCAAGGCGTTCGCGACCAACTTCAACCCGGAGATCAACATCCGCGAGATCACCCAGAACGGCCGCTACTGGGAAGAGGGCAGCTGGAAGGAGATCGAGCCGATGTCCGAGAGCCGGATGTTCGACTTCCCCGGCGTGGGCGAGCGCAAGGCGTATCTGCTCTATCACGAGGAGCTCGAGTCGCTCGTCGAGCACCTGCCCGGCCTGCGGCGCATCCGCTTCTGGATGACCTTCGGCGACGAGTACCTCACGCACCTGCGCGTGCTCGAAAACGTCGGCATGACCTCGATCGAGCCGGTCGAGTTCAAGGGCCAGAAGATCGTGCCGCTGCAGTTCCTCAAGGCGCTGCTGCCCGACCCGTCGAGCCTCGCCGAGGGCTACACCGGCAAGACCTCGATCGGGTGCCTCATCGAGGGCAAAAAGGACGGCAAGAGCCGCCGCGTCTTCATCTACAACGTGTGCGACCACGCCGAGACCTATAAAGAGGTTCGGGCGCAGGCCGTCTCCTACACCACGGGCGTGCCCGCCTCCGTCGGCGCCGAGATGATGCTGACGAAGACCTGGCACAAGCCCGGCGTGTGGAACATGGAGCAGTTCGACCCGCAGCCGTTCCTCGACCGCGTGTCGAAGGTCGGATTGCCGTACCACGTCAAAGAGATGTGAGTGGCCCGCACGTTCGACTACGACGTCTCGCAGCTGCGCACGCCCGCGTTCGTCTGTGATCTCGGCGCGCTCGAGGAGAACCTCTCGGTTCTCGCCGACGCCCAGGACCGCTCGGGTTGCCGCATCCTGCTCGCGCTCAAGGGCTTCGCGATGTGGAGCACGTTCGACCGGGTGTCACGGGTCCTGCCCGGCACCACGGCGAGCTCCGTGCACGAGGCAATGCTCGGCAAGCACAAGTTCGGCGGGCAGGTTCACGCCTGCGCGCCGGCGTTCTCGGACGAGGACTTCGACGAGCTGCTGACGCTGTGCGATCACATCGTGCTCAACTCGCCCAGCCAGCTGCAGCGGCTGGCCCCGCGGGCGCGCGAAAAGGCCCCGAGGGTCTCGCTCGGGCTGCGGATCAACCCCGAGCACAGCGAGGTGAAGACGGAGCTGTACGACCCGTGCGCGCCGCGATCGCGGCTGGGCACCACCCGCGCGCAGCTCGATGCGGCCGGCTGGGACGTCGTCGATGCGATCGACGGCCTGCACTGGCACACGCTGTGCGAGCTGGGCTCGGACGCGCTCGAGCGCACCGTGGCCGCGGTGGAGGCGAAGTTCTCCGACATCCTGCCGCGGATGAAATGGGTCAACATGGGCGGCGGGCACCACATCACCCGGCCCGACTACGACCTCGATCGGCTCGTCCGCGTGCTCAAGGCGTTCACCGAGCGCTGGGAAGTTCAGGTCTACCTCGAGCCGGGCGAGGCGATCGGCCTCGATACCGGGGTGCTCGTGGCCTCCGTGCTCGACATCATCGAAAACGACATCGCGATCGCGGTGCTCGACACGTCCGCCACGGCCCACATGCCCGACGTGCTCGAGATGCCGTACCGGCCCGTGCTCTACGGCGCCGGCGAGCCCGGCGAGCACCCGTACACGTACCGGCTCGGTGGCGTCTCGTGCCTGGCCGGCGACGTGATCGGCGACTACAGCTTCCCCGAGCCCCTGCAGCCGGGTGACAAGCTCGTGTTCGCCGACATGATCCACTACACGATGGTCAAGACGACCAACTTCAACGGCGTGCGCCTGCCGTCGATCGCCCTCGCCCATCCCGAGGACGGTCGCATCGAGGTCGTCCGCGAGTTCGGCTTCGACGACTACGCGCGGCGTTTGAGCTGACGCGTAGCTGGCGGCTCGCCTTCTCGTCCTAGCGCAGCGCGACCTTGAGCGCGCGGCCGCGGGACTGGATGTCCTCTTCGTAGCGCTCGAGGGCGACCTCCGGAACCGGGTCGCCGGTGCGGCGCGGACGGGCCGCCCCCTTGGCGGTCATCACCATCGGATCGAGCGCTTCGCCTTCGGCGTCGACGATCTCGATGCGGACGCGGTCGTGGGGCGTCTTGCCGGTGTGGCCGGCCAGGCCCAGGATCCACCCGGCCCGAAGCTTGGTGCCGGGCTCGAGCTCACCGACGATCCGCAGCAAGTGGGCGTAGCGGACGATGCGACCGTCCGACAGCTCGAGGTCGACGAACACGCCGCGATCGCCGTCGCGCCCCTGGTCGCGGACGATGCCGTCGGCCACCGCGACCACCGGGGTGCCTTCGGGCACGCGGTACACGGCGCCGACCCGGCCCTCGACCACCTCGAGCGCCGGCACGAGCATGCCACGCGCCTCGGTCGGCACGCGCACGTAGGCGACCGGGGTGCGACGCAGCTCGCGTCGCATCGGCTCGCCCTTGTGATTGAAGAATCCACCGGCGCGACCGGGCGGCTTGTAGCGGTAGTACGAGACGCGGCCCGCGGCCCCGACGTAGCGGATCGCGAGAATGGGTCCGTAGCGATGGAAGCTGCGGCCCAGCCAGCGCTTCTCCACGATCGCGGAAATCTTGTCGCCGGGGCGGGCCTCCGTCTGCAGGTCCACGTCGTACGCGAGCGTGTCGGCGACCATGGCTGCGAGCTCGGGCTGTTCCTCGGCCTTGGCCACCGCGGCCGCGACATCGGCGTCGGTGCCGAGCTCGAGCGCGATCACCTCCACGTCGACGCGCAGCGGATGCTGGATGTTGCGCACCGCGAAGCCGTCGAGCTGTCGACAGGCCTGCAGCAGGTGACCTTCGGCGAGCTCGATCTCCAGGGCCCGCACGCCACCGAGACGGTCGACGGCGAGCCGCACCGGCGCGCCGCTGCCTCCGAGCAGCGACAGGTCGACCTTGCTGCGGATGCTCGCTTCGATGAGGTCGATTTCTTCGGACGCGACCCCGCGGTCGAGCAGCGCCAGGCGAAGCGTCGCTCCGCTCGACAGCGAAGTCTCGAGCTCGATGAGGTCCTGCAGGCCCGCGAAGATGCGAACCGGATCGCCGGTGCACGCGTCGGGCAGCGGGTCGGCGACCGGGGCGAGCACGCCGCCGGAGCGGCCGATCGCCGCCTCGGGGGCGCCGGACAGGCCCGACAGGCCGCCCTCGCCGCGCCACAGGAACACGTACGCGTTGACGAGCGCGAGCACCCCCAGCAGCAGGATCGTGCGGTTGCGAGCCTTGCGCTCGGCCGGGTCGGGCGGGGCCTTCTCGGGCCGGTCGGTCTTGCCCCGTACGCGCCGGTTCGGCGGCGGCGAGCGCCGCGACTTGGCCGCCGGACGCGCGCGTCCGGGCTCGGCCGCCCGCGGCGGCTTGCGGCCCTTTCGTGCCCGAGTCGGACCCTTGACGTTGGCGCGCCGATTCACGTGCAGTCGCTCGGATCGAGGCCTACACCACGCCCGCGGCAGGTCCGAAAAACCCGCAAATTCACGGGCATGGGTTGGGCCGAGGCTTCCGCGGTGGTAAGGGTCGCGGTCGGACGGCGATGGACGAGACGTACTACAGCGAGCTGAACCGGCAGGTGCCGCCGGCGCGTCCGGGAGAGTTCGCCCCGGTGGCGATCGGACCGCTTTCGGTGTGGCCGCCGGTCGTGCTCGCCCCCATGGCCGGCGTGACCAACTACCCCTTCCGCGCGATCTGCCGCCGCTTCGGCGCCGGACTGTACGTCTCGGAGATGATCACCGCGCGGCCGCTCGTCGACGGCAACGCCAAGACGCTCAAGCTGGCCGACTTCGGAGAGGACGAGACGCCCCGGAGCCTGCAGCTGTACGGCGTAGACCCGTACTACGTGGGCGAGGCGGTCAAGCGCCTCGTCGGCGAGGGTCGCGTCGACCACATCGACATGAACTTCGGATGCCCGGTGCGCAAGGTGACGCGCAAGGGCGGCGGCGCCGCGCTGCCGCTACGCAGCAACCTCCTGCGCGCGATCGTGCGGGCCGCGGTGCGATCGGCCGGCAACGTACCGGTGACGATCAAGTTCCGCATCGGCATCGACGACGAGTACCGAAGCTCGCCGCAGGCCGGGATCATCGGCGAGGAAGAGGGCTGCGCCGCAGTGGCCTTGCACGCCCGCACCGCCGCGCAGCTGTACGATGGTCAGGCGCGATGGGAAGCCATCGCCGAGCTCAAGGCCGCCGTGAAGTCGATCCCGGTGCTCGGCAACGGCGACATCTGGGAAGCCGGCGATGCCCTGCGAATGATGCGACAGACCGGATGCGACGGCGTCGTCGTCGGACGCGGGTGTCTGGGCCGACCGTGGCTGTTTCGCGACCTCGCGGACGTCTTCGACGGTCGTCCGCCCCAAAACCCGCCCAACCTCGGCGAGGTCGTCGAGATCATGCTCGATCACCTCGCGCGACTGTGCGCGTGGTTCGGCGAGCGGACCGGCGTGCCGATGTTTCGCAAGCAGGCCAGCTGGTACACCAAGGGCTTTCGCGGCGGCGCGGCGGTCCGACGCAAGATCAACGTCGCGAACACGGTGGACGAAGTCCGCGCCCGGCTCGCCGAGCTCGATCCCGACGAGCCGTTCCCACCGTCGGCCATGCGCGTGGCCCGGGGCAAGACCGGCGGGACGCAGCGCGTCGCGTTGCCCCCCGGCTACCTCGACGACCTCGACAGCACCACGCCGCCGGCATCGGACGCGGGCGAGCCGACCTCCGGCGGCTGAGCTTGGCCCGAGCGCCCCGGCGCAGCTACGCTGCGCGCCGTGGCGGACGTTCAAGCCATCTCGCTCGCACAGCTGCGCGCGCAGGCCGAGGCCTCGTTCGGCGAGTCGGCCGCGCCCATCGTGCGCGCGATCGAGGACGCGGCCGAGCACGAAAAGCGCGACCGGGCCGCCGCCGTGGCCGCCTCCCTGATGGACCTGGGCCTGGACCCGGCGACGATCGCGGCGGGCATGCTCGCGTCGGGCACCGCCGGCAAGCTCGCCGAGGTCCGGGAACGCTTCGGCGACGAGATCGCCGGGCTGCTGGAGGCCGTGGGTCGGCTGCGGCGGATCCACTGGAACCACCTCGAGCGCGAGGCCACCGAAAACCTGCGCAAGATGTTCCTCGCCCTCGCCTCCGACGCGCGCGGGGTGCTCATCGCCCTCGCCGAGCGCGTGCAGACGATGCGCGAGGTCCAGGCCCGCCCCGAGGTGGAGCGTCGCGGACTGGCCCGCGAGACGATGGAGGTCTACGCCCCGCTCGCGAACCGTCTCGGCGTCTGGCAGCTCAAGTGGGAGCTCGAAGACCTCGCGTTCCGCGACCTCGAGCCGCAGACCTACCGTGAGATCGGCCGGCTGCTGGCCGAGAAGCGGGCCGTCCGCCGCGACACGATCCGCGAGGTCATCGCGGCGCTGCAGTCCGAGCTCGATGCCGCGGGTATCGAAGGCAAGATCACCGGGCGACCCAAGCACATCTTTTCGATCTACAAGAAGATGCAGCGCAAGGAGCTCGGGTTCGAGCACATCTACGACGTGCTGGCCGTGCGCGCCCTCGTGCGGGAGGTCGCCGATTGCTACGCGGTGCTCGGTCACGTCCACGGCAAGTGGACCCCGATCGCCGGCGAGTTCGACGACTACATCGCCAAGCCCAAGTCCAACGGCTACCGCTCGCTGCACACCGCGGTCGTCGGCCCCGGCGGTCGCAACGTCGAGGTGCAGATCCGGACGTTCGAGATGCACGAGCTGTCCGAGTACGGCGTCGCGGCGCACTGGCGCTACAAGGAAGGCGGCAAGCGATCGGACCGCGCCTTCGAGGAAAAGATCAACTGGATGCGCCAGCTGATGGAGTGGCAGAAGGAGGTCAGCGATCCGCACGACCTCGCCGAGTCGCTCAAGTCCGACATCTTCCGCGACCAGGTCTACGTGTTCACGCCCGGTGACGAGGTGGTCGACCTGCCACAAGGCGCGACACCGATCGATTTCGCCTACCGCATCCACACGATGGTCGGCCATCGCTGTCGGGGAGCGAAGGTCGACGGGCAGATCGTCGGCCTCGACACGCCGCTGCAGACCGGCCAGCGCGTCGAGATCATCACCGCCAAGGAGGCGCGCCCGAGTCGCGACTGGCTCAACCCACACCTGGGCTACGTGCGCAGCGCCAGCGCGCGCCAGAAGATCCGACAGTGGTTTCGGGCGCAGCGGCGCGGCGACGCAGTCTCGGCCGGACGCGAGATCGTCGAGCGCGAGCTCAAGCGGCTCGGCGTCGACGCCGACCTGACCGTCGACGACGTCACGACGTTGTGTGGCTTCCCGGAGACCGAGGACTTTCTCGCCAAGCTCGGCTTCGGCGACGTCAGTCCGCAGCACGTCGCGCAGCGACTCGTGGAAGCCGAGCGCGCCCGGGCTCGCGCGACCGAGCCGCCGGCGCCCACGGTCCCCAAGACCCCGCCCCGACGCCGTGCCCCCGGCTCGGTGAGCATCGGAGGCGTCGACGACGTGATGAGCCATCCGGCCAACTGCTGTCATCCCGTGCCGGGTGACGAGGTGATCGGCTACATCACGCGCGGCCGTGGGCTGGTGATCCACCGGGCAGACTGTCCAAACGCCCGCAACCGCCCGGAGCCGGAGCGCTGGGTCGAGGTCGACTGGGGCGCGCAGTACGACGAGAAGTACCCCGTGCAGATCGAGGTCCTCGCCGCCGATCGTGCGGGACTGTTGCGTGACATCGCCGATGTCGTCGCGTCCGAGGGCATCAACATGCTCGCCGCCGCCGCGGGCGAGCGCGACAAGTCGGGTGCGGCGCGCCTGCGGGCGACATTGGAGATCCGGCAATCCGAACAGCTCGTGCGGGTCATGACGAAGCTCGAGCGCCTCGCGTATGTGCAGTCCGTGCGCCGCGTGACCGGTTGATCAGTCCTCGATTTCGACCCGACAGGGGGAAACCCTCGTTGCTCCCGGGAATGCCCGGGGTATCCTGGCCAGGGGGATGATGAACGACGAACTGCGATGCGCACGCTGGGCGGCGTGCCTGCTGGCCGGGTTGACCGCCTGTGGCAGCGCCGGTGGCGACGGCGACGGCACGGCGGACGCAACGACGTCCGGGACCAGCGGGATCAACCTCGAAGACACCGGCGTCAAGCTCGACCAAGGCGGCGGCTCGATCCCCACGGGCGCCAACCCCGACACCGTGACGTCCGGTGGGTGCGGCGAGGTGAGTGTGGTCGTCACCCCGGTCACGCCCACGCTCGTGCTGCTCGTCGACCAGTCCGGCTCGATGACCGACGACTTCGGCGGCGTGCAGCGCTGGGATGCTCTCTACGACACGCTGATGAACCCCACCGACGGCGTGGTGATCAGCCTCCAGAGCTCGGTTCGCTTCGGGCTCGCGCTGTACACCTCCATGGACGGCGACGAGGGCGGCCAGTGTCCGATGGTCACGCAGGTGCCGCCGGCGCTCGACAACTACGCGGCGATCGACGCCGTGTACGCCCCGCAGCAGCCGGTCGACGAGACCCCCACCGGTGAATCGCTCGACGTCGTCGCGATGGACCTCGCCGCCTTCGCCGAAGAAGGACCCAAGGGCATCGTGCTCGCCACCGACGGTCAGCCCGACACGTGCGCCGAGCCCAACCCGCAAAACGGTGAGCCCGAAGCGCTCCAGGCCGCGACGGACGCGTACGCGATGGGCATCGAGACGTTCATCCTCTCCGTAGGACCCGACGTCGCGCAGACCCACCTCCAAGAAATGGCCAACGTCGGCAAGGGGCTGGCGCCCGACTCGCCCAATCCGGCGCCGTACTGGCAAGCCCTCAATCCGCAGCAGCTCGTCGACGCGTTCAACGAGATCGTGGGCAGCTTCGTCAGCTGCCAGCTCGAAGTCGACGGCATCGTCGATCTCACCCAGTACTGCGAAGGCACCGTCACGATCGACGGCAACGTCCTCGAGTGCGATACGGACTGGACGATGCCGGACGAGTCGACGCTCGAGCTTCTGGGCGAAGCCTGCGCCACGCTCCAAGACGGCGGTGAGCACTCGGTCGCGGCCAGCTGGCCCTGCGGCGCGGTGCAGATCCCGTAGCCGCTCGACGACGCCGCCGGTCCCTCACGCGCGAGACTGCAGCAGCCGCCGCAGCCGCTCGGCTTCGAGCGGCTTGACGAGGAACGCATCGAAGCCCGCCTCGAGCGCGCGGGCGTTGTCCGCCTCGCGCCCGTACCCGGTCAGGGCCACGAGCGTGCAGTCGACCTGCCGCTCGCGCAGGCGCTCGGCGATCTGAAATCCGTCCATCCCCGGCAGGCCGATGTCGAGCACCACCACGTCCGGACGACGGGCTTGGACCGCGGCGAAGGCATCGTCGGCGCAGTGTCCCACGCGGGCCCGATGCCCCCACTGCGTCAGTAGCAGCGACAACAGCTCGGCGGCATCGTGGTCGTCGTCGACGACGAGCACGTCCAGCGACGCGGCGGGTGCCTCGGCCGCCACCGGGATCGGCACCGTCGTCGCCCGCGCCCGCGCCACACCTGCGTCGATCGTCGGCAAGCGAACCACGAGGCGGGCCCCTCGTCCCCGACCGTCGCTGTGCGCGACGACGCTGCCACCGTGGCGCTCCACCAGCGAGCGCACCAGGGTCAGCCCGATGCCCAGCCCGCCTTGCGCGCGATCGAGGGCGCGATCGTCCTGGGCGAACAGCTCGAAGACGTAGGGCAGGTCGTGGGGCTCGATGCCCAACCCGTCGTCGACGACTTCGACGACGGCCGTGCCCGACTCGACCCAAAACGCCACGGAGATCGTGCCGTCGAGCGGCGTGAACTTGCGGGCGTTGTGCAGCAGGTTGTCGAGCACCTGCTGCAGGCGCTCGGCGTCGCCGTCGACCCACACGTCGTCCGTGGTGATGTCGGCATGGACGCGGTCGTCGGCCGTCCGATGCGAGGCGACGGCCCGGTCCACGAGTGTCCGCAGGTCCAGCGGACGGCGACGAAGCTCCACCTTGCCCTGCGTCACCCGCGAGACGTCGAGCAAGTCGTCGACGAGCCGACGAACGAGCGCGAGTTTGCGCTGCATCAGGTCGACGGGTTCACGCAGGTCGACCTCGGTCACGGAGCGCTCTCGCAGCAGCTCGAGCGTGATGGCGATCGACGACAGTGGGTTGCGCAGCTCGTGCCCGAGCATCGCGAGGAACTCGTTCTTGCGACGGTTCATCTCCGTGAGCGCGTCGGCCTTGTCGTGGAGCTGTTCGAGCGTTCGCTCGCGCTCGATCGCGATCGTGGTGAGGCCGCGGGCCATGCTGATCGCCTCGCGGTCCTGGGACGTGGGCGTCCAGGGGACGCGGTGATAGTTGGCGACCGTCGCGATCACCTCGCCGGTGCTCGAGAGCACCGGCGTCGACCAGCACGCGCGCAGCCCGAACTCGGCCGCAAGCGACCGGAAATCGTCCCACAGGGGGTCGGTCTGGATGTCGACCGCGACCACGGCCTCGCCGCGGTAGGCCGCGGTGCCACACGCGCCGACGCGCGGGCCGATCTCGACCCCGTCGAGCCGGGCCGAGTACGCGGGCGGCAAGCTCGGGGCAGCGCCGTGGCGCAACTGACCATCGACGACCAGCAAGATCGACGACAGCGCGCCCGGTGACGACCGCGTCTCGGTCAGTCGCGTGATCGCCTCGAGCGTGCTCGCCAGCGGTTGGCCCCGCGCGATCATCTCGAGGACGCGCATCTGCGCCGCGAGCGAGGTCTCCACGTACACGCGACGATCGATCTCGCCGCGGAGCTGGTCGAGCTTTTCGTTGAGCGAGGCGAAGCCCCGATGGGCGTCCGGGCGCGGCCGAACGCGAACGAAGACCCAATCGGTCCCGTCGAGGCGACCGCCGTCGGCGCGGACCGGGTTGTCGGGATCGTCGAGACGACAGAACGAGCCGGGCAGTGATGCCGTCGTGCCCGACCACATCCGTAGCTGCTCGCGCATCTGCTCGGGCACGGACGCGGCGTCGACGAGGTTGTCCGCCTCACCGAGAAGGCGGCGCGCCTCGCCGTTGCAGACCACGAGCGCCCCGTCGAACTCGACGACCATCGCCGGCTCGGGCAGCAGACGCACGACCGCCTGCAGGGCGGACCGCTTCAAGACCGCGATCCCTGCCGAAAATAGTCGCGTGCGCGCTCGCCCGGCGGCGTCCCGTCGCGGCGCAGCTGCACGAGGACCCGACACCCCGGCTGCCCCTCGGCGATCGTCTCGACCAAGGACACGCGGGCGAAGCCGAGATGCTCGGCGGTGATGTGGCCGAACACGTTCGAGGTCATCATGCACATCGACGGGCGCCCGCGGACCTTGTCGCCGAACGGACATCTGCGATTGGTCAGCACGATCTGCTCGGCATCGCAGGTCTCGATCGAAAAATCGCCGTCGATCCTCCGCTTGAGATCGACGAGCACCTCGGCGACCTGCTCCCGCGACCACTGCTGCCCGAGCTCACTTTCGTACGCGGCGTTGATCCACGCGCCGACCCGCTGACCCACCACGCTGACGTAGCCGGATGCCTCTTCGAGGCCGACCACGTCCTGCAACGTGCTCGACAGCTCGCCGAGCAGCGTGCGCAAGAACAGGTCGCGGTGCAGCGGGACGTCGATCGTGCGCGTAGGCGCGTCGTTGCGACCGTCGGGATCGTTCATGGCTCGTGCACCGATCAGGCTAGCGCACTCGTCGTCGTCGAGACAGCGACGCCCGCTTCGGGTCCATCCGCGGCGGGCTGTCGTGGGTTTCACCGCGCCGTCGCCAGGGCCGCGTGGGCGGTGTAGCGTCGAGGGCATCGACGGTTCGCCCCACGCGCGGCCACCCGCGGGCCGCCCCGGAAAGCTGACGCGTTCGCTGTTTCACATGTCGTCCGCGGGGCTGTGCCTGTGGTTGACGCTCGCGGCGCTGACGCCGACGCAACTGCCGTGGGGCGCGGGTCTGGCGGCCGCGTGGGCGTGGAGTCTGGAGACGATCCGGCGGCTGTCGCCACGGGCCAACCGCTTCATGATGTGGTTTTTCGGCCCGGTCGCGCGGCAGGACGAGTGGCACCGCGTCAACTCCGGCACCTGGTACATGACCGCGCTCGTCCTGCTGGCGCTGACACACTCCACCGCGCTGTGCGTGGTGGGTGTGACCGTGCTCGGCGTGGGGGATCCGGTCGCCGGCTGGGTGGGTCGGCGCTTCGGACGTCACCGCTTCGCGAGCGGTCGCTCGTGGGAGGGCTCGTTGGCGTTCTTCGTCGCGGCCGCGGGCGCGACGATCCTGACGCTCGGATGGCTGCCCTCCCCGCTGGCCATCGGCCCCACCATCGCGGTCGCCACCGTGGCCGCGGCCATCGCCGCCGTCGCCGAGGCGCTCACGCGACGACTCGACGACAACCTGACGATTCCGCTGACCGCGGCGGCCGCCGCCGCGCTGACGCTCGCGGCATTCGGCCTCGGCCTCGACGCGGGGATGGTCGCCCCGGCCTCGTGACCGAAGATCGGTATCAGAAGTAGAAGCGGATCTTGAACGAGACGTCGCCGTGCGGGAGGTCGACGACACCGGGCGAGCGCACCATGTACGGCGACCAGGCGCCTTCGAGCATCGTGTCGATCGGCGCCCCCTTCCAGTGAAAGCCCAGGCCGAGCACGGGGGCGCGCAGCAGGAGCCCGGCTCCGCCCCCGCCGCCGCAGTGGCCGTGGCCGCACCAGTGATGGTTGGCCCAAAAGCCCACGCCCAGTCCGAGTCCGAGGTAGGGCAAGAAGTCCATCGTGGAGTTGGAGACGAACGTGCCCGGGTGCCACAGGTACGCCGCGGTGAGCGTCCCGTGCCCGTGGTGTAGCGGCGCCCACCCGAGGTCGACCTGAAACGCGTGGTTGGAGTGCACGAAGAACTTCGCCGAGGCCCCCATCGGATCTCCGAGCGAGAGCCCCACCCCGATGTTGCCCCCTTTGCCCTTGATCTGGCCGTTGGGGGTGGGCGCGGCGAAGGCGAGCGAGCCGTACATCGCCACCGCCGACGCACATGCCAGCGACGAGACCGCGGACGCGATGCGGCGAGGACGACGACGACGACGGGATCGGGCGGTTGCGGCGAGCATGGTCCGGTTCGACTGCGCGATCACGACACGTATTCGTCGCGATGACGAGGCCCTCGACCGAACGGTGCTCACGCCGACGCGGCGTAACGACGGACCTCGAACGGGAACAGGGTGAGGTTCGCGTGCGTCCGTACGGCGCTCGACGACGGTTGACGTCGTTCAGGCTCGAGCGCGGGCGCGTCGCTTCGGCTTCGCGTCCGACAGCAGCTGCGCCGCGTGCTGACGGGCGCTGGTCTTCTTGCCGCCGAGCATGCGCGCGAGCTCGTCGGTGCGTTCTTCGGGGTCGAGCCGACGCACGTGGGTGGTGGTGCGGCCCTTGGCCGTCCGCTTGTCGACGTGGAAGTGCGCGTCGGCAAAGGCGGCGATCTGCGGAAGGTGCGTCACGACGAGGACCTGGTGGTCGTCGGCCGCGGCCCGCAAGCGTCGGCCGATCGCTTCGGCGACCTCGCCCCCCACCCCCGCGTCGACCTCGTCGAAGACGTAGGTCGCGATCTGGTCGCCGGACGCGAGCGCGCCCTTGATCGCCAGCAGCACGCGCGACAGCTCGCCACCGGAAGCCACGCGCGACAGCGGAGCCATCGGCTCGCCCGGGTTGGCGGAGAACAGAAACTGCACGTCGTCGCGACCACGTGGCCCTGCAGGCCCCTCGACCGGATCGATCGACACCTTCAAACGTGCCCGCGACAGATGCAGCGCGCCGAGCTCGGCCTCGATCGCCTTCGCGAGTCCGGACGCGGCCTTCTGGCGACCGGCATGCAGGACGTCGGCGCTGTCGCGGCAGCGTCGTTCGGCGTCGGCGACCTCGCGCTCGAGCTTGGCGATGTGCTCGTCGGCGTTTTCGATCGCACCGAGCTCCTCGCGCATCTGCTGCAGGCGCTCGACGAGCTCGTCGGCCCCGACGCCGTGCTTGCGACACAGGGCATCGAGATCCGCGAGGCGGTTCTCGGCGTCCTCGAGATCCTGCGGATCGAGATCGAGATCCTGCGACAGTCGCTCGGCGGCGCGCGCCGCTTCCTCGCAAGCGACCTGCGCCGTCTGCAGGTGCTCTTCGATCTGGGCGAGCAGCTCCGAGTCGTCGGTGCCGGCGCGCGCCCGCTCGGCGAGCACGGCCAGCCGCCCCGCGACCGCGTTGTCGGACTCGTACAACGTGTCCTGCGCCTCGGCGGCGAACTGCGCCCAGCGCTGCACGTTGCGCGCGAGCGCGACCTGTCGCCGCAGCGACTCGTGCTCGCCGGGCTGCGGATCCAGGGCCTCGATCTCGTCGATCTGAAAGCGCAGGAACTCCGCGCGCGACAGCCCCTGCGCCGCCCCGTCGCGCAGGCTCTCGAGCTTGGTCTGGGCCTGCCGCCACACCGCGTAGTTGTCGGCATGCGCGGCCCGGCTGGCCGTGAGCCCGGCGTACGTGTCCAGCACGTCGAGATGTCGCGCCGGCTGGGTCAAGAAGTGGTGCTCGTGCTGGCTACAGATGTCCAGCAGCAACTCACCCACGCGCGCCAGCGCCCCCTGGGTCGACAGCGTCGCTTGTAGAAAGGATCGGCTGCGGCCGCCGCGAGGCACCAGGCGCCGCACGAGCAGGCCTTCGTCGAGCGTCGGGTCCACCCCGAGCTCGTCGAGCAGACCTCGCAGGCGCTCGACCACGCCGGGGCGCGGCTCGAACTGCGCGTCCACGGTGGCGGTCTCGTCTCCTTCGCGGACCGACTCCGGCCGCGGTCTCGCCCCACGCAACAGCGACAGGGCGCCCACGATGATCGACTTGCCGGCACCGGTCTCGCCGGTGAGCACGTTGAGGCCGGGACCGAGCTCGAGCTCGACGTCGTCGAGCAACGCGAGCCCGCGAATGCGAAGGTAGGTGAGCATGCTTGTGTCCCCGAGCGGGAGGGCCGAGGAGCTTAGCAGCCCACCGTCGGCGCGGTCAGTGGCGAGCTTCCCAGCCGAGCTTGGCCGACAGCACGTCGAACACCGTGGCGTTGGGCGGCACCAGTCGCAGCGGCAAGCGCGACCTTTCGATCTGCACGCTGTCGCCGACGTCGAGCGCGCGTCCCCACAGGCCGTCGACCGACAACGTCGCCTGCCCCGCGTTGTCGGGGCCGAGGTACTCGATGGTCACCGTGCGGTCGACGCTCGTCACGACCGGACGGTGCGTCAGACTGTGCGGGCAGATCGGCGTGATCGTGAACGCGTCTGTGCCCTCGTCGACGATCGGACCGCCGGCGGACAGGTTGTAGGCGGTCGAGCCCATGGGCGTGGACACGATGAGCCCGTCGGCCCGGTACGAGGCGATGTGCCGGTCGCCGACCGTGGTGCCCAGCTCCAGCATCCGCGGCTGCTCGCCGTGCTTGACGTAGGCGTCGTTGCAGCCGATCTGCGACCACACCTCGCCATCGCGTCGCACGGAGACGCGCATGCGGATTCGCGGACTCCACACGCTCTTGCCCTCGATCGCCTCGTGTAGGGCGAACTCGAGCTGCCCCGCGCCGAAGGCCGCGAGAAATCCGAGGCGGCCGAGGTTGATGCCCATCAGCGGGACCTCGGCGTCGCCGGCGTAGTGCGCCAGGCGCAAGATCGTCCCGTCGCCGCCGAGCGCGATCGCGAGGTCGAGATCGTCGCGGATCGTCTCCGGGTCGCGCCCCTCCACGCCGGCCGGAACCCGGTCGCGCAGACGCTCGAGGGCATCCACCGGCATCGCGACCTGCAGGCCGCGCGCGCGCAGCAACTGCGCCGCACGCAGCATCGCCTCGTGGGCGGGATCGCCGTCACGGGGGAACAGGTACGCCGAGCGAACCGGCGCGATGGCGTGGCGGGTATCGACCACCATGTCCTCACGCGTCGGGGCGATACAGGTAGCCCTGGTGTTGGTAGAGGCAGATGTGGCCCCCACCTTCCCCGCGAGCGCGATCGAGGGCCGCGTCGACGAGGTCGAGCAGATCCTGCAGCGTGTGCGTGTCCTTGTTGGGGAAAAACGAGATCCCGACCGAGACCGACACCGTCGCGCCCCCGCGGCTGCCGGGTTCGATCTTGCCGGCGTCACGGCACACCCTCTCGGCGACGGCGAGCGCCCCGGGGAAGTGCGTGTTGGGCAGCACGAGCATGAAGCCCCGCTCGTTGACGCGGTACACGAGATCGATCTTGCGCACGCTGCCGTCGATGATCGCGTGCAGGTCGTCGTACATCCGCCGAACCACCTCGTCGCCGCTGGCGCGCTTGATGGCGTCGAAGTCGTCGAGCTCCACGCGCAGACACGTGAGCGGATCACTGTACCGATCGGCGCGATCGAACTCCTCTTCGAGCCTCCGTCGCACGGCCGCATCGTCTCGCTCGGTCCGGGGACGCACGGCCGCCTCCGCCGGTGCGGCGACACGCGGTCCGGACTCCGCGTCGGCCATCGCTCGGCGGGCGCGCAGCAACGCCTCGACACGCGCGCGCAGCTCCTCGGCGTCGTAGGGTTTGCCGAGGTAGTCGTCGGCACCGGTACGGAGCCCTTCGACGCGCGCGTTGACGGAGTTGCGCGTGCTGACCATGATGACCGGCAGGTACGACGTCTGCGTCTTGGCCTTGAGGATGCGGCACGTCTCCAGCCCCGTCAGCCGCGGCATCACGACGTCGAGCATCACGAGATCGGGACGCTCGCGTGCGAACACCTCGAGCGCGTGCTGGCCGTCGAGCGCCTCGACGACCTCGTAGCCCGCGGCGGTCAGCGCCTCTCGCGCGGTCGTACGCTCGACCTCCGAGTCGTCCGCCACCAGGACCTTCGCGGTGCTCTGGGTCGCTGCAGCCACGTTTCGAGGGCTAGTATGCACCGAACGGGGGCGCGCCGCTCCGCATTTTCGCGGATCGCGCGCGGCCGGCCGGGACGTGGGCTGACGCTCGTCAGACGCCGCTTTGGCGCCTTGACACCCCGATGGCCTTACGCCAGCCTCCCCTCCCCATGGCCACGCCATACCCGAATCCCGCCGAGATCGAGCGCAAGTGGTGGGTCGTCGACCTCGAAGGTGCGACGGTCGGCCGCGCAGCGACGCAAATCGCGTCCGTGCTCCGCGGCAAGCACAAGCCCACCTTCACGCCGCACCTGGATGCGGGTGACTTCGTGGTCTGCATCAACGCAGACAAGGTCAAGTTCACCGGCCGCAAGCTCGATCAGCAGCAGTATCACCACTTCACCGGCTTCATCGGAAACATGAAGACGGTCACTGCCCGCGAGTTGCTCTCGAGCAAGCCCGAGGAAGTCATCAAGGCCGCCGTGCGTCGCATGCTTCCGCGCAACGCTCTGGGCCGATCGACGTTCAAGAAGCTCAAGGTGTACGCGGGGACCGAGCACCCTCACACCGCCCAGAATCCCCAGCCCTTCGCGTTGGGCTGAGAAGAGACCACTAGATCATGGCCACGGACACGATGAAGTTCTACGCCACCGGCCGTCGCAAGACCGCCGTGGCTCGCGTTTGGCTTTTCGACGGTGACGGCAAGATCACCATCAACCGCCGCGACGCCGAGGCGTACCTGGCACGTTCGACCAACTACAAGCTGGTCGAGCAGCCGCTCAACGCCACCGGCACCCGCGACAAGTACGACGTGTGGGCCACCGCCAAGGGTGGCGGTCTCGCCGGCCAGGCGGGCGCGCTCCGCCTCGGCATCGCCCGCGCCCTTCGCCGCGTCAACGACGAGTACCGCGACCCCCTCAAGTCCGCCGGCTACCTGACCCGCGACGCTCGCAAGAAAGAGCGCAAGAAGTACGGTCGTCGGGGCGCCCGCGCTCGCTTCCAGTTCTCGAAGCGCTAGGCGCAGCGGAAGCGCCGAGACAAGAGCCGGTACCGGGGCACGCCCTGGGCCGGCTCTCGTCGTTGGTTGCGCCCCATCGAGCCGCGGCGAACGGTCCCAGCGGGATACGCGCGATGCGGGAAGCGTCGCGGAGGCTGTTAGCCTCGGTGCGCGTGCGGATCTCCCCTGCTCGGTGGCTCGTCGCCGCGATCGCGCTGAGCGGTTGTGGCCGTGGTGGGTTCGAGGTCGGAGTCGGTGGCGGCGATGGCGGCTCGACGGGCGAAACCGAGACCGACACGATCTCCACGGGCGATCCCGACGGCAGCCCGACGTCGACGACGGCGGTGACCGACACGGACACGACGCCGACGACGGCGACGGCGACCGTGACGATCACCGACACCGACACGTTCACCGACTCGGACACGGACACGGGTCCGAACACCGACTGCGTCGTCCCGGGCGACTGTCCGTTCCAGGATCCGTGCGCGGCGGCGTCGTGCATCGACGGGTTTTGCTTCTACGAGCCGCTCGACGCGGACGCCGACGGGTACGCCCCGTTTCAGTGCGGCGGCGACGACTGCAACGACCAAAATCCCAACACCCACCCCGACGCGCTCGAAAACTGCACGGACGCCGACGACAACGACTGCAACGGCGTGGCCGACTGCTTCGACCCGGTGTGCGAAGGCGGACCGTGCGGGTGCACGCCGTCGCCGGAGATCTGCGAGGGCAGTCTCGACGAGGACTGCGACACGACGGTCGACTGCAACGACACCGACTGCATCGGGACGCCGACGTGCGGGTGCGCGCCCGTCGAGGCGCTGTGCGACGACGGCTTCGACGACGACTGCGACGGCGATTTCGACTGCGACGACCTCGACTGCGCCGGACAGATGGTCTGCACGTGCATGAACGCGGTCGAGCAGTGCGCCGGCGGCGTCGACGACGACTGCGACCTGCTCATCGACTGCGCCGACCCCGATTGCGACGGCGTCTTCCCCTGCGTGTGCTCGGGGATCCCCCAGGCCGAGCAGTGTGCCAACGATGCCGACGACGACTGCGACGAGCTCGTCGACTGCGCCGACCCCGACTGCTTCCTGTCGGCGGCGTGCGCGATGTGCATGCAGGAGCAGTGCACGGGCGGCGCGGACGAGGACTGCGACGGGGCGATCGACTGCGCCGACGAGGCCTGCATGTTCGCGCCCGAGTGCGCGCCACAGCCCGAGATCTGCAACAACGACCTCGACGATGACGCCGACATGCTCATCGATTGCGACGACCCCGACTGCGCGAACGTGCCGCTTTGCGTCGCCTCGCAGTCGACGTGCCTGACCGCCCTTCCGATCTTCGGCAGCGGGACGTTCTTCGGAAATACCGAGGGCAACGCCAGCAACCACAACGGCAGCTGCGGCGGTGGAGCCGGCGAGGCGCTCTTCGCCCTCACGCTCTTCGCGCCGAGCTTCGTGCACCTGGACACGGTCGGTACGAGCTTCGACTCGGTGCTCTACGTGCGCGCCGGCGAGTGCACGGCCGGCGTCGAGATCGGCTGCGACGACGACAGCGGGGGCAACTTCGCCGGCTCGCTCGACTTCACGATCCTGTACCCCGGCACGTACTTCATCTTCGTCGACGGCTACACGGTCGACCCGTTCGGCGGGGCCAACGACGGACCGTTCGTGCTCAACGTGATCGTCGACGAGAACCCGATGGAGCAGTGCTTCAACACGCTCGACGACGACGGAGACATCTACGCCGACTGCGCCGACTCCGACTGCACGCTGGTCCCGGGCTGCGCCGGCTGTGTCGGCGGAGCCAACCCCACGCCGGAGTTCGGCGTACAGGCGTGCACCGACGGCATCGACAACGACTGCGACGGCGATACCGACTGCGAGGACGACGACTGCAGCGCCTCGGACTTCTACGTGACCGAGTGCTGCACCGGCTTCGACCAGAACGGCAACGGGATCCCCGACGACTTCAACTGCCGCTGCGCGGTGGATGCCGAGTGCGACAACGGGCAGATGTGTTACGACCACACGGCGAACACCTGCGGGCTGCCGTGCACCGCCTTCTTCGGGGACGTGTGTCCGTTCGTGGCCGCCGGGTCGGTCTGCAACCCGACCACGCAGCAGTGCGAGTTTTGACGGGCCGACCGACCGCCGCGAAAGAAATTTCGGACAGTTTGCCCCCTCGGTGCACCTGGCCGAGGTGAACCGGACGCACCTTCGCCTGACCTGCCTCGCCCTCGCGCTCGCCCCCGCCGCCTGCGCCGATGACGCAGGCAGTGACCCCCCCGCGGACGAGACGACGGCGGGGACGGGTGGCCCCTCGGCGACCTCCACGGTCGGATCGGCGACCACGTCCGCGGACGGGACCGCCGACGGGTCCGACACGGGCATGGACACCGGCGACACGGGCGACGACGGACCCATGCCGGTCGACGTCGTGTGCGACGACCTCGAGGCGGTCGACATCCCACTGGCGCCCCTGCCGGAGTTCGCGGCCGTCGAGGGGATCGTGCGCGGCGACGGCGTGGCGCTGTCGTTTCTGCCGGTGGACGGCGCCCGCGACTACCGGGTGTACGAGCTGCCGACCGCGGACGCGATCGTGGACGGCGGCGGACTGCACGTACAGGACGCGACGTACCGATGTGCGGGCGACCGGCCCGCGATCGACCTGCCGTACGTACAAAACGGCAACCTGACCGTGGACGTCACGCTCGACGGAGACGTCGACGGCTACGGCCGCACCGAGGCCGAGTCCACGCTCGGGTACGTGTTCCGCGTCGACGGCCCCGACCGCGTGCCGGTGTACCGCCTCGGCAGTCCGGAGGCCGGTCACGATGGGCAGTGCTTCGCGGGCCGCACCGACACGACCCGCGCCGCCCGCTACACCACGGACGCGACGCAGCGAGAGGCCTGGCTCGACGCCGGCTGGCGCGACGACGGGATCGTCTTCTACGCGCCGGCGGTGGGCGACCGCGGGGTCCACTTCCGCGGCGACCAGGGCTTCGGCGATACGTGGCGTCTGTACGCCTCCGACGCCGAGCTCGCGGCCCGTGGCGAGGGGCAGATCGAGTTCGAGGTGCTCGATGCCGCCGTCGAGGACGCGGTCGCGCTGCGACGCTTCTCGATCTCGCCGTGCGGCGGGATCTCGCACGACGTGCTGTCGGCGGGCGAAGCCCAGTTCGCCAAGGACTTCCTCTCGGGCGAGCAGCCCGTGTGGCGACTGGACTGGCCATCGCTTTCGCCCGACACGATCCTCGTCGTCGAGGCGCTCGATGCCGGCTGCCCGTTCCAGGGACACCTGAGCCCGCGCAGCCGGCCGGCGATCGGCAACGCCCAGCCGTTCGTGACGATCGACGAGGTGCGCGCGGGCGCCGAGTACGGCGAGCTGTTCATCAACGGGCAGCACGACCCGGCCTCGGACCCCCAGCCGATCGCGCGCTCGTTCGTCTGCCCGCAGCCCGCCGAGCCGGAGACCTGGGACGTCTACGAGGACTTCTCCTCCCCGCTGCAGCTGACCGAGGCCGGCCTGCAGACCAACGGCGGCTGGCAGCTCAACCTGGAAAACGACGACTTCGTCGCCTCGTTCTACAGCCTCGAGCCCGACGCGTACGGGGTCGACAGCGTGCTCGGCGAGCTGTGGGTCGCGTACGCCGACTGGGCCTCGGACACCAACGGCAAGTTTCGCCTCACCGCCAAGACCAACGGCAGCGTTGCGCCCGACAGCTTCGTGCACGCGACCGTGGAGGTGGACCTGTACTCGACCGGACGGCGCTACCCGCAGCTGTGGGTCTCGAGCGCCCCGGCGCCCGTGCAGGACAACATGACCGAGGGGGTGACGGTGAATCTGCAGACGCTCGGCGGCTGGCCCACGTCGCTGCAGATCCAGCACTGCGACCATCGATTCTGGGACGTCAACGACCAGTGCCCGACCTTCCCGACCGAACACGAGGACTTCTCCGAAGCGCCGTGGCCCGCGCAACCGTTCGTCGGCAAGGACTACGGGTCGGGGGTCAAGAACCGGCTCGACCTGTGGGTGTCGACCGACCGCGCCTACGTCTTCCTCGACGGGGTGCCGCACAGCTGTGTGGACTACCCGGGACTGCTGCCCGCCGGCGACGTCACCGTCACCTACGGCGACACGCTGTACCACTCCGGGGTCGACGAGTCGGTGGTCGACTCGCCCTACATGGATTTCATCCGGGACTACCAGCTCACCGAGACGCGACGGCACGTCGACAACTACGCGTTCTCCTCCGGCCAACCCGAACCCGCGTGGGACCATGCGCGCCTTCCCTGTGCGACGACGCTGTAGCGGCTCGGCCACCGTCGCGCTCGTGCTGTCGCTGGCGTGCGGGGACGGTGGCGCACCGGCAGGGTCGACGACGACCAGCGAGGACTCCAGCGGCACCGCGACGTCCTCGTCGACCACGAGCCCCGGTGGTGACGCCGAGAGCACGGGCGCCGGCGACGAACCCTCGTCGGGGTCGTCGGGCGATCCACCGTCGACCGAGCCCACCCCCGAGCAGTGGGAGCGCCTGCTCGCGCTGCGCTACGACGATGGCCCCGTTCCGCCCGACGTGACCAACGCGTGGGCCGACGATCCCGCAGCGGCGGCGCTGGGCCAGGCGCTGTTCTTCGACCCGAGGTTTTCCGGGCCGCTGATCGACGGCGACAACGACGGCTCGCCCGGCACGCTGGGCACCGACGGCGAGCCCCACAAGGTCGCGTGCGTCAGCTGCCACGTGCCCGAGGACGGCTTCGTCGACACCCGTAGCCCGCACCAGCAGATCTCGCTGGCGGCCGGCTGGGTGCTGCGCCGCACGCCGTCTCTGCTCGACGTGGGCTTTGCGACGCTGCTGGGCTGGGGCGGACGCCGCGACACGATGCACGGCCTGCTGTTCGGCGTGGTCGAGAACACGCGCGAGCTCAACTCGTCGCGCCTGTACTTCGCACAGCAGCTCGCGCGCAATCATCGAGCGGCGTACGAGGCGGTCTTCGGCCCCATGCCGGACTTCGACGACCCACTGCAGTTCCCCGCGCTCGCGCCCGAGGAAGCGGGATGTCTCGCGCTCGATGCCCCCGCCGCGGCGTGCAACGGACGTCCCGGTGACGAGGGTCCCTACGACGCCCTCGCACCGGTCGCCCAGGACGAGGTCACGCGTGCCGTCGTCAACGCGGGCAAGGCGATCGGCGCGTACCTTCGCCAGCTTCGCTGCGGCGCCTCTCCGTTCGACGCCTGGCTCGACGGCGACGAGACGGCGCTGACCGATCTCGAAAAGCGTGGCGCGATCGTGTTCGTGTCGAGCGGCGACTGCGACGGCTGCCACGCCGGCCCCCGCCTGACCGACCTGCAGTTTCACAACGTGGGGCTCATCCCTCAGACGGTCGCCGTAGTCTTCGTGGACCTCGACGACTACGGCGCCTCCGACGACCTCGCCGCCGTCATGACCGACCCGCTCAACGTCACCAGCATCTACAGCGACGGCGACGACGGCCGTCTGCCGCGGAAGGTGACCGCCGAGCACGTCGGCGCGTTCAAGACGCCCTCGCTGCGCTGCATCGCCGACCATCCCGCCTTCATGCACACGGGTCACTTCGCGACGCTGCAGGACGTGGTGAAGTTCTTCCGCCGGGGCGGCGATCCCGGCGGCTACCCCGGCGTGAGCGAGCTGTCGCCCCTGTCGCTCGACGACGAGGACGTCGACGCCCTCGTGGCGTTTCTGCAATCGCTGCAGGGCCCCGGCCCGGCGCCCCCCCTGCTCCAACCCCCACGCTGACCGTTGCGCCGGCGCGCGCCCGCTTCCTGCTACCCTCTGCCCACCGTTGCGCGCGCTGACGACCCCCCGGGCGATCGCCGCCCTCGCCTTCCTGTTCGCGTTCGCCGTCCTGTGGCCGGCCCTCGACGCGGGCGTGTGGACCCACGGCGAGCTCGACGTGTTCGACCGAACGCGCGCCGAGCTCGGCGTCGCCCTGTCGGGTCTGCAGCGCAGCCCGTGGCTGCCCGACGCCCTGCGCACCGCCAGCTACCGGGCGATGCCCAGCGAGGTCGGTCTGCGCCTGCCCCATGCGCTGGCGGCCGCGGGTCTGGTCGCCTTCGCCGCCGGTCTCGCCCGCGCCCGCGGCAGCAGCCCCGCGACCGCCGGCCTGGCCGGCGCCCTCGCATTGTCGTTTCCGGTGCTCATCACCTCGGGCACGACCGCCCTCGGCAATCCGATCGGTGAGCTGCTCGGGGTCGCGGCGATCGTGGCTGGCGTGGCCGCGGTCCAACGCACCGGGACGACGCGGATCGTCTGGGCGACGGCCGCCCTCGTCGCGCTCGCCGGGGCCGTGGCCAGCATCGGCCTGCTCCTGGGCGGCGTGCTCGCAGTGGCGGTGTGGGCCGCGATGCTGCCGCGGGACGTGCCCTCGCGCGTACGCATGCTGGCCTGGGCCGTCGCGGCCGCGGGCCTGTTCGTGGTGCTGTGGCTGAGCCTGAAGCAGGCCGACGGCTACATCCCGCTGCTCGGCGACGCCAAGGACCTCGCGCTCGTCGACAAGCCCCAGACACGACGCTTCGCGGGAGGGTTGCAAGAGGCGGGGTACCAGCTCTTTCCGTGGACGCCGCTGATCCTCATCGGGGCGCTCGCCGCCACCCGTGACCGCGCGCCGTCGCTGTGGCTGGCCATCGCGGTGACACTCGCCGCGGGGTGGTCGGTGATCTACGGCACCGCGGCCATGCCCCTGACGGTGCCCGCCGCCCTGTGCGGCGCCGCGGCGATCGAGCGCCTGGACGCACCGGGTCACGGCGGGGCCTGGCGTCGTGTGGTGATCCTGGGCGCGCTGCTCGGCATCGTCGTCCTCGGCAAGGACGCCTCGCTGTCGCCCTCGCAGATCGCCACGCCCCTCGCCCCGTTCGAGGGCGAGCACATGTTCCCGTCCGACGGCAGCGGCGCGCCGGCCCTGCTGGGGCGCATCGCCAAGCTCGCCGCGCTCGCCGTGCTCGTCGTCGGTGTCTTGTCGGTACCTCCCGAGTCGCGACTGGGACGGCTGTTGGCGCGCGCTGGCCTCGCGCGTCACCGCGCCACCATTCTCAGCGCGGTGATCGCCGCCGCCGCGCTGTACGGCGCGGTGACCCAGACGACGCGCCTGATGCCGAAGCTGTCGGCCCAGCTGTCGTTGAAGGTCCCCATGACCCGCTGGGCCCAGTGGCGCGACGACGGACGGGTGCCCGCGCAGCTGGGCATCTACCGGATCCGTGACGACGGCCTCGATCTGTACGGTCCCCAGGACGCGGTGGAGCTGCGATCGCGGCGCGAGGCCGGCGAGTGGCTGACCTCCGAGACCCCGAGCGTGCTGCTGGTGCGCGACCGCGACTGGCCGCCCCTGTACCAGCAGATGCGCACGCTCGGTCGCCAGGCCTACGTGCTCGACGACTCGCACCAGCTGATGCTGCTCGTGGCCAACTTCCTGCCCGAGGGCGTCACCGACCGCAACCGGATCCCCAGCGTCCTGTTCGACGAGCCACCGCAGCTGGCCAACGAGACCCACGTGCAGTTCGGCAACTACGTGGAGGTCATCGGATGGGAGATCACCGAGCCGGTCGTGCGCGGCCGCGACGTGACGATCCGGATCGCGATGAAGACCCTGCGCCCGCTGCCCGGCGGCGCGAAGATGTACGCGCGCCTGCTCAAGGGCCGCACGAGCCGGATGAACGGCGAGCCGACCGCGCTGACCAACGACATCTACCCCGCCAACCTGTGGCGACCCGGCGACTACATTCTGCACGAGGTGACCTTCACCGCCCCCTGGCTCGAGATTCAGTGGGGGCCCCACGAGGTACTGATCGGGCTGCGCCGCACCGAGCGCCAGAACATCGAGATCACGATCCCGGAGGGCGAGGTGGGCGAGTTCGGGGTGAAGGTGCGCGGAAAGAACCGCTATTTCGCCGAGATCGGGCAGGTCGAGGTCTGGTGACGATCCGTGGTATCGCAACGCCGATGCTCCGCATGACTCGGACCGCGGTCACCACCGCGCTCGTCGCCGCCACGGTGGCGCTGGTCGGCTGCCCCAAGAAATCGCCGGGCGGACCGCCGCCCCCGTCGGCCCCCTCGCCGCTGCACGACGGCGCCGCCCCGGATTTCTCGCGACCGTCGTTGTCCGGCGAGCAGGTCGACACGGCCGCGCTGCGGGGCCAAACGGTCGTCATCAAGTTCTTCGCCAAGTACTGCGAGCCGTGCAAGCGCACGCTGCCGGCGGCCGAGCAGCTGCACCGCGATCATCCCGAGGTGGCGTTCATCGGCATCTCCGAGGACGAGTCGCAGTCGGACACCGAGGCCCTCATCTCCACGTACGGTCTGACGTTTCCCGTGGTGCTCGATCGCGGCAACGTGCTCGCGGGTCGCTTCCGCGTCTCCGAAATCCCCGTGACGTTCGTCGTCGACGCCCAGGGCATCGTGCGTTGGGTCGGCGGCCCGGGCCAGAGCGAAGACGATCTCGCCCGCGCCGTCGCGGCCTACGGCGGGGGCAGCAGCGGCGGCTGAGGGCCGCGCGCGCGAAGAACCTGCGCGCGCGGACCATCTCGCCGCCATCACGAGGAATCCGAGGTGTCCGCGGACGAGCACGCCGGACTGACCCGCGAGCAGGCCCGCGCCCGACTGCAGGCCGAGGGCGCCAACGTGCTCGCTCAGGCGCCGCCCACCCCGAAGTGGCAGCGGTTCGGCGAGCAGTTCACGAGCCCGCTGGTCCTGCTGCTGCTGCTGAGCGCGGTGGTGGCCTTTGCGGTCGGCGAGTGGGTCGACGCGACCGCGATCACGGTCATCGTGGCGATCAACGCCGTGGTCGGCTACGTGCAGGACCAACGCGCCGAGCAGGCCGTCGCCGCCCTGCGCAAGCTGACCGCGTCGCGGGCCAGCGTGCTGCGCGACGGTCACGTGCAGGTCATCGACGCCGCCGAAGTCGTCCGCGGCGACGTGCTGGTCATCGAGGCCGGTGACATCGTCGCCGCCGATGCGCGCCTCGTCGACGCGAACCGGCTGACGGTCAACGAGGCCATCTTGACCGGCGAGAGCGCGCCGGTGAAAAAGCGCGTGGGACAGTGTCCGGCCGACGCGCCGCTCGCCGAGCGCTTCGACCGATTGTTCTCGGGCACCTCGATCGCGACCGGGACGGGGCGGGCGGTCGTGGACGCGACCGGCGACCACGCGGAGATGGGCAAGATCGCGGGGCTGCTGCGGGAGACGGACTCGGGCCCGACGAACCTGCAACGGCAGCTGTCGGCGCTCGGACGGGTGCTCGCGATCGGGTGTCTGGTCGGCGTGGCGATCGTGGCGGCGGTCGGCGGCGTGCGGGGCGTGTCCGGGGTCGAGTTGTTGCTGACCTCCGTGAGTTTGGCCGTCGCCGTCCTGCCGGAGGGCCTGCCCGCGGTCGTGACCGTCGCGCTCGCGGTGGGCGTGCGCCGGATGTCCCGCGAGGGAATCCTGGTGCGTCGCCTCGCCGCCGTCGACTCGCTCGGCCGGGCCACGGTGATCTGCACCGACAAGACCGGGACGCTGACGACCGGGCAGATGGAGGTCCAGCGCGTGTGGGGCAAGCGGGCGGACGTGCTGCACGCCGCCGCCGCGTGCTGTGACGCCCAGCTCGAGGGCGAAGGCGCCGGTGACCCGATGGAGCTCGCGATCCTGCGGGCGGCCCGCGACGAGGGGATCGAGCGCGCCGCGATCGAGCGCGAAGCGCCACGGCAGCGCGTCGATCCCTTCGACGCCGCGACCCGGCAGATGACGGTCTGGCGCGAGGACGGCCGCCGCTACGTCAAAGGTGCCCTCGAGGTGCTGCAGCCCGAGTGCGAGGGCGACACCGCCGCGGCCGACGACGCCGCCGCCGCGATGGGCGACGACGCGCTGCGCGTACTCGCCGTGGCCCGGTCCGCCCGCGCCGGGGAGCCCGACGGCCCGCTCGAGCTCGTCGGCCTCGTCGGCCTCGCGGATGCACCGCGCGCCGAAGCCATGGAGGCGATCCGCGAGGCACGACGCGCCGGCGTGCGGGTCGAGATGATCACCGGGGACCATCCCCGCACCGCGAAGGCGGTCGCGCGGCAGATCGGGCTCGCCACCGACCCGGCCGATCTCGAGCGCATGGTCCACGCGCGGGCGACCGCCAGCGACAAGACCGCGATCGTGCGACGGCTTCGGGCCAACGGCGAGATCGTCGCGATGACCGGCGACGGGGTCAACGATGCCCCCTCGATCCGCGAGGCCGACGTGGGCGTGGCGATGGGCCGGGCGGCCACGGAGGTCACCCGCGACGCCGCCGAGCTGATCCTGACGACCGACGACCTGCGCGGGCTCGTCACCGCGATCCGTCAAGGACGGGTGATCTTCGGCAACGTCCGCAAGACGCTCGTGTACCTGCTGTCGGGCAACGCATCGGAGCTCGTCTTGATGCTCGTGGCCGTCGCGGCCGGCCTGCCGCTGCCGTTGCTGCCGCTGCAGCTTCTGTGGATCAACCTCGTCGGCGAGCCCCTGCCGGGCCTGATGCTCGCGATCGATCGCCCTACGGACGACCACCGCGACGAGCCGCCCGCCCCACCGGGCGAGCCGATCCTGCGGGGCCGCGAGTGGACCGAGATCGCCGCGCTCGCGGTCGTGCAGGCGCTCGTCGCCGTCGCGGTCTTCGTCTGGGCCCTCCCGCAGGGACTGGACCTTGCCCGCACGCTGACGTTCACGTCCCTCGTGTTCGGCATCGTGCTGCGCTCGCTCGCCGCCCGCGACGACCGCGAGCTCGTGCCCGAGGGGGGGCTGCGGGGCAACCTCGCGATGTGGGCCGTCGTCGCGTTCTCGATCCTGGCGACCTTCGGCCTGACGTTGGTCCCCGCCCTGCGCGCGACCTTCGGCCTGGCCTCCCTCGGGGTCGAAGGCATCGCCGTCGCGGTCGTGGCCGGCCTCGTGCCCACGACCGTCGTCGAGATCACCAAGCTCGTGCGACGACGCAAGCCGCGGGCACACTGACCGGGCGGCTACGGCAGCACGCAGACGCCGACGGTCTCGAAGCCCGGCGGGGCCGCGCCCTCACCGAAGAACGAGATGCACTCGTCGGGCGCCGTGCAGTCGTTGGACCCGATCTCGCAGAACGGCGTGCAGCAGTTGACGTCGACGCAACCGGAGCTGCCCGCGCCGCACCACATTCCCGGGTCGCACGAGTTCTCGCCGTCCGACGGCGGACACGCATCGCCGTCGGCCCCCGCGTCGCCGGACGCGTCGTTGAAGCAGATGAAGCTCTGGTTGGGCGTGTCGATGCACGACTGGCCCGTCGGGCAGTCCTGCAAGAGTGGGTCGCAGCTGACCAGGCAGATCGGCAGCACACCGTCGTTGTAGATCGCGCAAGTCTGCGACGGCGGACAGCTTTCGTCGGTGCCGTCGCAGAACTGCACGCACACTCCGATGCCCATGTCGTCGGTGTTCATGCAGATGAACCCGAGCCCGCAGTCGTCCACGCCGGACACGCCGCTGCCTTCGACCATGCACGCGTCGCCCTCGACGCCTTGGCCCAGCAGCTCGACGCACCGGTTGGCGTTCCAGAACGTGCCGCCGTCGTTGGCCCACGCGGTGCACTTTTCTCCCTTGGGACAGTCCTGCACCTTCGGGTCGCACTCGTTGGCCGCACCGCCGTCGGGCGGGACGACGAAGCCGCCGGGTCCGTCGGCGCCGTCGTCGGTGCCCGCCGGATCGGTGGTGGTCGCCGGGCCGGAAGGGCCCGAGGTCGCGCCCGGTCCGTCGTCGTTGCCCGCGGTGAACGTGGCCGCCGTGTCCTCGGCGCCGGTCGCCGGCGCGTCGTCGGCCGTGGTCGCCGACGGCGACTCGTCGGAGGCGGGACACCCCAGGAGCACGCCGAGCGCCAGACAACTACGGATCCGGGACAACGAGGCCATACCCGAAACAACTAACAAACGGTCCAAAACTGAACAAGAGGGGAGTCCCGACCCTCGCTCGAATCGACGCCCCTGTCGGTCGCTACACTCCCCGAACCCCCATGGGCGACGCCGCACACCCGCCGATCCGACGCGTCGCCGACCCCGGCGCGCTGGCGGCCCTCGCCGAGCGACTCGGCGAGCAGAACGCCGTCGGGCTGCGCTCGATCGCCGAACCGGACGACCGCCTCGATCCCGACGATCCGCGGGGCGCGGTCGCGACCGCCCTCGCCCTCGCGGTCGGCGACGAGATCGTCATCGTCGAGGGTGACCCCACCCCGATCTTGCGCGCCCTCGCGGGCGAGGACGCGCCCTACGTCGTCGTGCACGACGCTCAGCTGGACCTGCACCGCATCACCGCCGCGTGGGGCGATCCCGAGGGCCGTGCCGTGTGGGCGCCGCGGCGCTTGGGCTGCACGCTGACCGCGGCGATCCTGCTGTCGCAAGGCGACGCGCGACGCCACGAGCTGACGCTTGCCGAGTGCGCCCAACGAGTCCTCGACCGTGCGCTGCCCCGACACGACGGCCGTCAGCGCGACGCGTTCACCCCCGATACCGTCGAGGCGGCGGCGCTGGAGGTCGCGGCCCTCGTGCCGTTGATGACGGCGATGACCCCGATGCTGCGCAAGCTCGAGCTGACGGCCGTGCACGCCCTCGAGTGCAAGTTCGTACCCGCGGTCGTCGCCATGGAGCGCGTGGGCATGGGCGTCAACGCGGCCGGCTTCGTCCGCATCGCCGACGACTGGGCGCGGGAGCGTCGGGAGACCACCGACCCGGACCGGATCTCGCGGTTGGACAAGCTCCTGTCGACGTACGCGTACTGGCCGCGCGAGTTCATCGACGGCGACCGGATCTTCTGTCGGCTCCACCCACTGGCCGCCGACTCGGGGCGCTTGTCGTGCACCGACCCCAACCTGCAGCAGGTGCCGTCGGAGCACACGGCCCCGGGACTGCGCGGCTGCTTCGTGCCGGCGCCGGGCTACCGGCTCGTCATCGCCGACTACGCCCAGATCGAGCTGCGCGTCGCGGCCCACCTCGCGCCGTGCGACGCCCTGCAGTCGGTGTTCGCCCAGGGACGCGACGCGCACCGAGCCACCGCCGCCACGATCACGGGCCGACCCGAGTCCGAGATCACCGCACACGAGCGCCAGCTCGCCAAGGCGGTCAACTTCGGCTTCTTGTTCGGCATGGGCGCGGCGCGGTTTCAAAGCTACGCCCTCGACAGCTACGGCGTCGAGCTCGACGATGCCGAGGCCGAGCGTGCGCGACAGGCGTTCTTCACCACGTTCCCCGGCATCCGGCGCTGGCACAAGCGGGTGGGCGCGCTCGGCCGCCACGGCGGCGAGGTCACGGTGCGCACGGTCCTGGGCCGGCGCAAGCGGTTCTCGAAGCGCTTTTCCTTCAACGCCGCGCTCAACATTCCCGTGCAGGGCACGGCGGCCGAGGGCTTCAAGCGCGCGATGACCCAGCTGTACCCGGCCCTCGCTGCGATCGGCGCTCGCGGCGTGATGACGATCCACGACGAGTACATCGCGGAGGTCCCGGTCGACCGGGCCGAAGAAGGTCGAGCATTGGTCGCCGCGACGATGAAGTCGGCGATGGAGTCGATCGTGACGTCGGTGCCGATCGAGGTCGAAGCCACCGTGGCCGACAGCTGGTCGGACAAGGGCTGACGCGAGGTCGCCGTCAATCGAGGTCGAGGTCGGCGATGCGGCCCTGCGTCTGCGAGCGCTCGAGCTCCGACAGCAGCGCGGCCTGGATGTGATCTTCGGTGACGTCGGAGCGGTGGTGAAACTCCAGCCCGATGCATTGGGCGCCGTCGTCGTCGACCGCTCGGCGCACGACTTTGGCGGGCAGCTCGACGTCGGGATACAGCGGCAAGTGCAGCTTCGTGTGGACGGTCGTTCCCACGTCGAGCAAGGGCCCGCCCGTCAGCAGTGCGCCACACACCGACAAGTTGCGCACCTCGTAGTCGTGGGCATGGTGGCCCTCGTGCACGGTGGCAGTGGTGTAGCTGAGGGTGCGCGGGTACTTGCGGCGTTCGGCCGCAGTCAGCTGAGTCTGGTCCGCAGTGATCTGTTCCATCGATCGTTCCTTCGAGACGGCGACACGGGCATCACGGAGAAGATCAGACCAACGAAGGACATCAAACCAACGACCCGTTCATCGTAGCGCACACACCATCGAGTCACGCGCGCAAAAAGGGTGCGCTTCATCGGCGCGGGCTCACGAAGGACCCGTAGTCCGCCTCACCACGTCGACCCCTCGGCGCGCGACGGCGCGCCGCGTCACCGCCGAACCGGAACGATGTCGGATCGGCGCGACGAACGTTCGCGCGCCGGGAAAGTGCGCGACGACGGCGACGTGGCGAAGGTTACGGTGACACCTGCAACCACACCCGCGAACGTGACGCGCCGTCGGAGATCGGCTTGCTAAGGTTGCGGGCCATGACGGACCTCAACCGGCAGTGGATCCTCCGCAAGCGCCCCAGCGGACCGCTGACCGAGGACATCTTCGAGTGGGTGCAGACGCCGGTTCCCTCGCCCGCCGACGGGCAAGCCCTCGTGCGCAACCTTGCCCTGTCGCTGGACCCGGCGAACCGCGTTTGGATCGCGGGACCGTCGTATCGACCCGCCGTCGCGCTCGATGGCCCGATGGACGGTTTCGCGATCGGGCAGGTCGTCGAAAGCCGCGACCCGTCGCTACGCCCCGGCCAGCTCGTTTCGGGAACGCTCGGCTGGCAGGACTACGCGTGCACGCCGGCCGCGGCGCTGCGCGTCGTGCCGGAGCTGCCGAACACCCCCTTGTCGTATCACCTCGGCGTGCTCGGGGTCACCGGGCTCACCGCGTACTTCGGCCTGCTCGACGTCGGTCGGCCCAAGCCCCACGAGACGGTGCTCGTGTCGGGGGCAGCCGGGGCCACGGGCTCGGTCGTCGGCCAGATCGCCAAGATGTGGGGTTGCCCGGTCGCAGGGATCGCCGGACGGCCCGACAAGTGCGCGTGGCTGACCGACGAGCTCGGCTTCGACGCCGCGATCGACTATCGCAACGAAGACGTCGGCGCCGCGATCGACGCGGCGTTCCCCGACGGCGTCGACGTGTACTTCGACAACGTGGGCGGACCCCTGCTCGAGAAGGTGCTGACCAAGATGCGCCGCGGCGGACGGATCGTGTGCTGCGGGTCGGTGTCCGACTACGACGGCACATCCCCCGCGCCAGGGCCACGCGGCGTGCCCGGCCTGCTCGTCACCCGTCGGCTGCGCATGCAGGGCTTCATCGTGCTCGACTACTACGGGCGCGCGGACCAAGCCGTCAAAGCGCTCGCCGGCTGGATCGAGTCGGGTCACCTCAAGGTCCGCGAAGATCGCATCGACGGCCTGGAGCAGGCGCCCCGGGGCCTCATCGGATTGCTCGCCGGCGACAACGTCGGCAAGCGGTGGGTCCACGTCGCCGACCCCACCTGAGGCCGACTACCCGAACGCGACGCCGGGCTGGATGCGGCGTCCCGCCGCCCATGCGCTCGCGGGCATCCGGCGCTTGCCGGCGGGCTGGACCTCCGCGACCCGCACCGCGGCATCGATGCAGGCGACCACGATCCCCTCACCGTCGACGGCCACGATCGTCCCCGGGCTCGCGCCGGCCGCGTCGCGCTCGGCGACGCTCGCGGCGAACATGCGCAACGGCTCGCCCTCGTGGACGGTCCGCGCGGTCGGCCACGGGTCCATCCCGCGAATGTGATCGACGACGTGGCGCGCCGGCCGGCTCCAGTCGATCTCGCCCTCGGCCTTGTCGAGCATCGCGGCGTGGGTGATGCCTTCGTCCGACTGGGGCGTCGGCGGGTCGACGTCGGGAAACGCGAGCAGGAACTCTTCGAGCGCCGTCGCCCCGAGCCCCGACAGTCGCTCGAACAGCTCGCCGCTGGTCTCGGTCGGTCCGATCGGCGTGCGCACGGTCCGAAAGACGGGGCCGGTGTCCAGACCCGCGTCCATCTGCATGATTGCGACCGCGGTGTGGCTGTCGCCTGCCAGGATCGCCCGCTGGATCGGCGCCGCGCCGCGCCAACGGGGGAGCTCGGAGGCGTGCACGTTGATGCAGCCGTGGCGAGGTAGCGCCAAGATGTCCGGCGGCAGGATCCGACCGAAGGCGACGACGATCGCGACGTCGAGGTCGTACGTCCGCAGCTGGGCCGCGAGCGTACCGTCCTTCATCTTGGTCGGCTGGATGACCGGTAGTCCGAGCTGCTCGGCCTCGCGCTTGACCGCCGGGGGCGTCAGCTTGCGCCCGCGCCCGGCGGGGCGATCGGGCTGGCACACGACGACCTGCAGATCACAGGCGCGGTGAACCGCTCGCAGGCTCGGGACCGCGAAGTCGGGCGATCCCATGAAGGCGGCGCGAAGCTTCATCGGCGTGCTCCCGGGACCGGGTCGTCGAGATGGGCGAGATAGGCGCTGCGCAGACCGTCGTCGCTGAGCAGCTCCCGGGCTTCGTCGAGCACGGCGCGCAGCTCGGCGAGCTCGTCGGCGAAGCGACTGCGGGTGGCGGGCTCGAGGCGATCGGGAGAGAACGTGGCCACGAGGTCGGCGTGGGCGCGACGCACGTCGAGCCGGCACGCGTCGCGACCGATGCCGAGCAGCGCGAAGTAGTCGGCACGACGCGCGAGCTCGAGACGGTGCTGCAGGCGGTGCGCGTCGATCTCCGACGGATCGTGCGCGTCGTCGTCGGCGGGCGCGGGCTCGCCGGACAGCTCGAGGTGGCCGAGCACGTGCAGCACGTACGCGACCGTCAGCAGCTCCCAAGCGTCGGCGTCGGGCTCCTCGCCGAGCTGACGCAGGCTGCGACGGCCATCGAAGCGCGCGATCCAGCGCTGCTCGGCGCTGCCGAAGGCGAGCTCCTCGGACAGGCCCGTGGCCGCGGACGGCTCGCCGGTGAACGTGGGGTACTGGTCCGGGCCCCCGAGCAAGTCGGTCAGCTGGGGCACGTCCATGCGATCGCGAATGCCGTCGGCGACGATCCGCGCCGTCGGCTGCGTCAGGGTGACGGTCTCGTCGCACAGCTCGCTGGCGCCGAGCTCCCACGTGCCGTCGACCCACGAGAACGTCGAGTCCACGATCCGCGTCAGGTGGGCGCGCAGCACTTGGTGCAGCTCGTCGGACTTGATGAAGCCGGACTCCACGAGCAGCTGCCCCGCCCGGCGCGGCTCCTTGGCGGCGAGCCGCCGTACCGTCTCGTACTGGGCCCGGGTCAGCAGGCCGCGACGCAGCAGCCCGTCGGTGAGTCGGTCTTGGCCCACGTTGCTGCGGGCGAAGCTGATCTGGCCCTCGTCGAACCACACGTGCTTTTCGATCCGACCGCGGCGCACGGTCAGGCGGCCGGTGTAGCGGGCGCGGTGCAGCATCCAGACCAGCCGCGGGACCTCGACGTCGGCGATCGAGCCCGCGTCGTCGACCGGCAGCGGCACGGCGCGACGAGGTCGATCGCGCAGCGACGGCTCGTAGCTCGTGTCGATCCCGCGTGGCCGACGACGCTCCCCCCGAGGCATCGGGGCACTGCCGCGGGGGCGAACGCGCAGCGAGGCGGTCAGCGGTCCGGTCTCCTCGAGCAGCACCGTCGCGTCGGGCGAGCCGACGACCTTGTCGTCGACGGCCACCGTCGGTGACCCGGACAGCGCCGGCAGGTCGAACTGCTCGACCGGCATGCGGTCGTGCGAATCACCCGGTCCGAACTCGGCATCCACGTCGGGGACACCATCGAGTCCCAGATCGTCGAGATCGACCTCTTCCGCGGAAGTCGGTGGGCGTCGGCCCGGACCCCGCAGCCGTTCCTCGAGCATGTCGAGCGTGCGGTGCAGCTGGCCGATGACCGGATCGGACCCTCGCAGGCCCGGCGCCGACCCGCGGCCACTGCCGCTGACCGATCGGTCGTCGGGGTAGCTGGCGGTATAGGCCGAGCGCGACTCGGGTGTTCCCGTCCACGACCGTTCGAGCGGCTCGGCGGCCTCGGGCGGCGGCGGTCCGGCCAGCTGCTCGAGGGCGGCCTCGAGCTCGGCGTCGGCGACCGGCGACTCGAGCAGATGATCGGCACCGAGGTCGAGCACGTCGGCGAGGTCGACGACCCCGTCCCCGAGCTTGCCGTACAGCGTCACCGGGACGGCGGCCCCGAGCCGACTGCCCCGCACCCGCTGCATCACGACGGCGGGATCGGCATCGTCGATGCACACGAGGATCGCCCCCGGGAGCCGTCCGCTCGACATGCGCCCCTCGATCTTGGCCGGCGCGCAGATGCTGGCGTGATAGCCCGCGGAGCGAATGCGTCGCGCGAGGTCGGCGTGCCCATCCGGCTCGCCGACGATGAGGATCTCCGGCGCCACGGCGGACCGCAGTCTACTTCGGTTGGCCCGTCGGCGAAAAACCCGGCCGGCCGGCGGCGAAACGATGGCCTGGACCGCGGTGTGGCCGGCTCTCAGAGCAGCGATTGGGGGTCGACGTCCACCAACGCGAGCGTCTGGGCGTGCCCCGCCCCCTCGGGGCCGAGCTTGTCGCGCAGGCCCGACAGCAGCCAGCGCAGCGGGGCCCGCCGCCGTGCCCGAAGCAGCAGCTGCCAGCGGATGCGGCGATTGATCCGCTCGATCGGCGAGGGGATCGGTCCCAGCAGCGAAAGTGGCGGCAGCTGGCCCGGATGCTCGGCGGCGACCTTGTCGACCCCGCCGCGTAGCCAGCGGCCGAGCTTACGGGCCCGGGCCTCCACGGCCGCGCCGTCCGAGCCCATCACCCGCACGAGCGCGAGATGGCCCACCGGCGGGTTGCCCAGCTGCGCCCGCGCGGCGAGCTCCTGCTCGGCGAAGCCCGCGTAGTCGTGCGCCGCCGCGAACCTGATCGCCGGGTGGTCGACGCGCCACGCCTGCACGATCACCCGGCCCGGTCGTGTGCCTCGCCCCGCCCGTCCGGCCACCTGCGTCAGCAGCTGAAACGTGCGCTCGGACGCCCGCGGGTCCGGCATCGCCAGCCCGTGGTCGCCCTGCAGGATCCCCACGAGCGTCACGCCGGGGAAGTCGTGGCCTTTCGAGAGCATCTGCGTCCCCACGAGCACGTCCGCCTCCTTGGCCCGGAACGCCGCGAGCGTCCGCAGCAGCTGCCGGCCGCGCGTCGCGTCGCGGTCCAGTCGCAGCACGCGGATCCCCGGCAGCGCCTTGACCAATGCGAGCTCGACGCGCTCGGTGCCGACACCGGCGTGCTCGAGCGTCGCCTCGCCACACTTGAGGCACTGCGAGCGCGTCGCCTCGATGAACCCGCACAGGTGACACATCAAGCGGTTGCGACCGAGGTGGTAGGTCATCGACGGCGCGCTGCAGTCGGGGCACGCCTGCATGTCGCCGCACGAAGTGCACACCAGCGACGTGGTGTAGCCGCGGCGGTTCAAGAAGACGATCGCCTGCTCGCCCGCCTCCGCCGTCTTCGCGATCGCCTCCTTGAGTCGGCCGGTGAGCTTGGAATCGGGATCGGCGCGGTGCACCGAAAGCGGCAGCACCTCGACCTCAGGCAGCGGCCGTGGGGTGGGCCGCGTGTTCATCTGCAGCCAGCGATGCTTGCCCTCGCGTGCGCGCGCGTAGGTCTCCAGCGAGGGCGTCGCCGATCCGAGCACCGCGACGGCACCGAGCGTACGGGCACGAACGAGGGCGACGTCGCGCGCGTTGTAGCGGACGCCGTCTTCTTGCTTGAACGACGGGTCGTGCTCCTCGTCGACCACTACGGCCCCGAGGTTGGGTACGGGGGCGAAGATCGCCGACCGCGCCCCGATGACGATGGGCAGCACGCCGTCGCGGATCTGATACCAGGCGTCCAGGCGCTGGCGCGGCGTCAGGCCGCTGTGCAGGACCGCGACCTCGTCGCCGAAGCGGCTGCGGAATCGATCCGAAAGCTGGGGGGTCAAGGCGATCTCGGGGACGAGCACGATCGCGCCGCGTCCCTGCGCGCGCACGTGGGCGATGAGCTGCAGGTACACCTCCGTCTTGCCGCTGCCGGTGATGCCGTGCAGCAGCGCGCTGCGAAACTCGCCCGCGTCCGCATCCTCGACCAGCGCGGCGAGGGCTCGGGCCTGTTCGGCCGTGGGTTCGCGGGGCTGCGACGACTCGGACGTGCCGAGGTCGAAGGGGTCGGCGCGACGCGGCAGCTCCTTTTGGGCGACGAGCCCGTCCTCGACGAGCTTGGGCAACAGCTGGCGCACCCGGGGAAACGGTCCGCGCACCTCGTCGACCGCGACCCAGCCGCCATCGGGATCGGTCTCGGCGTCGCGGTGCGACTCCAACAGGTCCAGCAGCGCGCGTCGCTGCTTGCTGCGTCCGAGCAGCGACGACAGCTGCGCCTCGTCCTCGCTGGAGCCGCGCAGCAGATCCGTGCGGCGCACGTGCGTCTGCGTGCGCGTTCCGGCCGGGCCGTCGTCGTCGATCCATCGCGTCTCGACGAGCTGTCGCGTGCCGAGGTCGTGGACCCGACGCAGCACCGACGGGATCCGCGGGCGCAGGGTCCCGAGCTTGCTCGCCGGGGTGCCGCGCTCGCCCGCGGCGTGCAGCGCTCGCAGCAGTCGCTCGTCGTGCGTGTCGAGCGTGGCGGCATCGGGGGACACGAGCGGTCCGGCCCCGGCCCCGATCGCCTCTGCGCCGCGGTCGGTGATCCGAACGATGCGCGCGTCGTGGTTGGTCGCCAGCCCGGGCAGCGCGGCCCGGTACACGTCGCCGATCGGGGCGACGTAGTAGTCGGCGATCCACTCGCACAGCGCCACGAGATCCGGGGTCAGCGAGGGCGTCGTCTCGTCGAGCACGTCGAGGATCGCCCGCAGCTTGTCGGTCTGCGGCGGGGGCTCGCCCTCGGAGGGACGAACCACCCCGACCATGACGCGGCTGCCGAACGGCACCACCACGCGCGTGCCCGGCGAAGGGACCTGCGACCAGTCGGCCGGCACACGGTAGGTGAACGCGCGGTCGACCGTGGTGGGGACCGCGACGGAGACGAGCGCGTCGGTCACTTCGGTGAACCCCGGGTCCCCTCGGACTCGGCGCGCGCCTGCGCGTGCGTCTGATACAGCGAGGCCTCGATGGCGCGGCGACGCCACCACCACACCACGAGCCCGGCGACCGCCGCGACGGCGGCGAGCTCGGCGAGGCTGCGCGTGCCCCAGCCGTGCCACAGCTGCGCCAGTCCGGACTCGGACGCCGCGGGCGCCCGGGCGGCGCCGGCGACCACCCCCCGCGTGATCGCGACGACCGTGCCCGCCACGGCGACGCCGACCAGGACGAGGGCGAGTCCGTCGCGGGGCATTGCGAATCGATCCCGGTCGCGCTGGGACAGACGCACCGGCCCGGCGGTGCGCGTGAGCAGTCCGGCGACCACCACCACCGCGAGCCACAAGCCCGCGAGGCTCACCGTGCCGATGGCGAGCTTGCGCAGCGCTGCGCTCGCCACGAGCCCCGGTGCCTGCTCCAGGCCGTCGGCGAGCGAGACGGCCCGAGACAGCGACGCGCCCGCGAGCTGGTCCAGCACCAGCCCCCCGACCAGCGCACCGAGCGACAGCGCGATCAGACGAGATCTCGGACGCAATCCGGCCTGCCACGCCCGCACCCGACGGGCACCCGAAGGCGGCAGCGGTCGGTCGTCGGCCATGGAGACATGGTTAGCGCACCGTAAGCCGGGGGCCAAACCCTTGGCGCCTTCGCTATGCTCCGCCTGTGCAGCTGTCCAAAAGCCTCCGCGCGTGGGTCTGGGTCCCATTGGCCCTCGCGCTGGCATGTGAAGCCGGCACGGTCTCGCGCGGATCCACCAAGCCTCCGGGGCAGACCGGGGGCACGGACACGCCGGGCAACGGTCCTCGCGGCCCCGACCCGGTGATCGCCGTCGCGTCCGGCGAGGCCCACAGCTGCGGGCTGCGCCAGTCCGGCCGCGTGGCGTGCTGGGGCCGCAACTCCAGCGGGCAGCTCGGTGACGGCACGCTGACCGATCGGGCCAAGCCGGTCGACGTCGTCAAGATCGACGACGCGGTCGGGATCGCGGTCGGTCGCGCCCATTCGTGCGCCGTCCGCCGCAGCGGTCGCGTGTCGTGCTGGGGAGACAACGGCACCGGCCAGCTCGGTGACGGTCAGGGTCGCCCGGGGCTGCGCTCGGTCGGGCCGAGCACCGCGCTGCAGCTCGACGATGCCGTCGCGATCGCCAGCGGTCCCGATCACGTCTGTGCCGTCCGCAAGACCGGGGCGCTCGCATGCTGGGGTGACAACCGCCGCCGCCAGCTCGGCGACGACCAACGCACGATGTCGCCGCGTCCGCTGACGACCCCGGGGCTGTCCAACGTGGCCGCCGTCGCGGCGGGAGGCGGCCACACCTGCGTTCTACGCCGCGCCGGCTCGGCCCTGTGCTGGGGCGACGGCCGTCAGGGCCAACTCGGTGACGGCGGTACCTCCAGCGGCGCCGCTCCCCGGGCAGTCGCCGGCACCGACGGCGCGATCGCGATCGCGGCCGGCAAGTCGCACACCTGCATCGCCCGCAAGAACGGCGAGGTCGCGTGCTGGGGCGCCGACGGTGGCGGACAGAGCTCGGCCACGCCGTCGTCTCCGGCGCTGCGACCGAAGACGGTACCGATCGGCGGCATCGTGGAACTGACGGCGGGCGAGGCCCATACCTGTGGCCGCAACGGATCGGGCGAGGTGCGCTGCTGGGGCAATGCGTCCGCCGGACGCCTCGGCCACGGATCGGGGTCGGCCCCCGCCGGGGCGACGCAGCCGGTCGCCAGCCTCTCGGGCGCGCGATCGATCGGCGCCGGCACGGCCCACACCTGCGCCGTCCTCGGCGGGGGCAAGGTCGCGTGCTGGGGCAGCAACGTCGCCGGCGTGCTCGGCAGCGGCGCGCCCGGGCCCAGTGAGGCCGGGGCACGACACCCCGTGCACGATGTCGATGGCGCCGTGGAGGTGGTCACCGGCGACGCGTTCGCGTGCGCGCGCACGAAGGCGGGCAAGGTCGCGTGCTGGGGCGACGGCGGCGAAGGCCAGCTCGGCGACGGTCGGCGACGCAGCCGCAACCGCGCCGAGGTCATCGCGAGTCTGGCCGACATCGTCGACCTCGCCGCGGGACCGGCCCACGTCTGTGCCGTGGGTGCGCGCGGTGACGTGTGGTGCTGGGGTGACGGCGACCTCGGCCAGCTCGGCGACGGCACCACCAAGGATCGGATCACGCCCACGCCGGTGCCGAAGATGACCGACGCGAAGGCGATCGCAGCCGGCCGGGCCCACACCTGCGTCGTGCGCAAGTCCGGCAAGGTCGCTTGCTGGGGCGACAATACGACCTCGCAGAGCGGCGCTCCGCCGCAGACGCTCGCACGCAGCCCGATCCTCGTGCCCGGTCTGTCGGACGCGACGCAGATCGCCGCGGGCGCCGACCATACGTGCGCACGCAAGGCCAGCGGACGGGTCGTGTGCTGGGGCAGCAACCAACGCGGGCAGCTCGGCAACGCGGCCGGAGCCAAGGAGCTTGCGATCCCTCAGCCGACGCCGGTCGCCGTCAAGAAGATCGAGGATGCCGCACAGGTCGCCGCCGGCGGCAGTACCAGCTGCGCGCGTCGCCAGACCGGCGAGGTCGTGTGCTGGGGACGTGGCGACACGGGACAGCTCGGATCGGTCGCGTCGAGCGATTGGAGCACGCGCGTGCCGGTCAAGGACCTGGGCTCGGCCACCGATCTGTCGATGGGACCCGACTTCGCTTGCGCCGCCACGACGTCGGGCGCGGCCATGTGTTGGGGAGGCAACGAACACGGCCAGCTCGGCAGCAACCCGGGACCCAAGCGCACCACGCCCGTTGCCGTAGGCGGCGTGGCGTCGGCGACCGACGTCTCGGCCGGCGCGACGGTCGGCTGTGCGCGCCAAAACGACGGCTCGGTGGTGTGCTGGGGCCGCGGCGACGAGGGGCAGCTCGGCGACGGCATCGTGACCTTCATGGAGGTCCCGCAGGCCGTGCAGGGCCTGTGATCGCTCAGCCGTTGTCGAGGAACGCCCGCACGGTCAGATAGTCGGCGCGCGCACGGTCCAGCGAGACGATCGCGACCTGATCGGCGCCGACGGCCGTCACGTACGCGACGCGGCGCACCGGGTCCAACGTGATCTCCGACGCGCCCTCCCCCACCTCGATGAGCCCGACGACGCGGAACGTCGCGAGGTCGACGGCGGCGACGAGGCCCTCGGAAAAACAGGCGACGAGCGCCAGCGCCGGGCCGTCGGCCGGACGATCGATCGTCAGCACGTTCGGGTTGGCGCACAGCGGGACCGACCCGAGCACTTCGCCGCGCGGACGGCCCGTGTCGTCGAGCGTCATGTCGAGCCGCAAGAGCGCGGCGGGGGTCGTCTGCACGATGAGCATGTGCTCGCCCGTCGCCGGCTCTTCGAACGCGACGTCGCCCATGAACGGGTGCGAGTCGACCAACGCGGGGTCGAGCGTCTGCACCGGGACGTCGCCACCGGGGAGGATGAGCTCGAGACCCGGCGCCACCGTGAACGCGCGCATGCCGGGAAAGTAGCGCTGCGAGCCGTACAGCAGCGGACGCTCGCAGTCGCGCGTCGAGCTCGGCGGATCCTCGGGATCGCAGGCTCGTTGCGCGACGGCAAAGCCGCCGGCGAGATCGCCCGTGGCATCCGGCGTCGGCTGGTAGAACTCTGCTTCGACGTCCGACAGCTCGGGCCCCTGCTCGCCATCGAGCGAGATCAACGACAGGTTGCCGCCACCAAGGTGGGGCACGTACAGGAACCGAAAGCCCTGATCGTCGAGCTCGATCCGGCCGGGCTCGCCGGGCAGCCGCAGCGATCCATCGGGACCACCGACACGCACCCGATTGGCGTCGGCGCAGATCCGGTCGTCGCCCTGCCCGCACGACAGCCGCGGCGCGCCCGACTCGGTGACGACGTCGATCCACGTGATCGAGTTCGGGGTACGCACCGGCAGCAGGGCGCGCAGCGGTCCGTCGGGACCCGCCGGTCGGTCGAGCACGATGTTGCCCACGCCGGTACCGGGCCGCACCGTCGCGTCCGGATCGGACACCTCGGCGATGTCGCAGCGCGTCTGGTCGTCGACCTCGCGACACGCCCCCTCGTCGATCCGCTCGTGCAGCGCCACGAGGTCGACGAGCATCACGGTGCCGTCGAGATACTCCTCGGTCCAGTTGCCGTTGGAGACGAGCGCGAGCGCCCCGTCGGGGCCCACCGCGAACCCGGTCGGCTGCGCGAGGCGATCGAGCGGTGGACCGCTGCGCGGTGGCGCACAGGCGCATCCGAGGAGCGCCACGCCGAGCCCCAAGCGCCGTCTCGTGGCCACGGGTCGAGCATCGCACGGCCTCGCGCGCCACGACAGGCGCGTGCCTCTTCTACGGCACGCCGAGTGCGGCGCCGGCCCAGATCGCGCCGTAGGCCTGCCAGGACGCGCCGAGAGCGACCAACGCCCCCGCCGCGCCGATCCACGGCGTGAGCGTGTCGGCGACCGGTCCCATGGCGGCCGGTCCGCGACCGAGCCACGACAGCGTCAGGTGGGCGACCGCGAGACACAACAGCACGGGCGTGGCGAGCGACAAAGCCAGCAGTGTCATCGCGTGCACCGCTCGCGCCACGAGCATCCACGTCACGTCGGAGGCGATCGCCACGGCACCGACCTGCCCCGACTCGCGCAGGCCCAACAGCAGCGGCTGATGCAGATCCAACGCGAGCGCGACGGCGAGCACGAAGGCGACGGTCGCCGCGAGCAGAGGCTTGGGTGCCACCCGTAGCGCGCTCGCGTTGGCCGTGGCACCCCCGATGAGCGCCCACCCCGGCAGCGAGACCACGATCCCGATCGCCGTGCCGACGAGCAGCTCGGTCCCCGCGCTGGCCCACGACAACGCCGGCCCCGAGGGCGCGGCCACGGTCGGCGCGAGCGCGAGCGCCAACCCGGCGGAGACGAACGGCCACGTACCGCCGACCGCCGTGCGCCACAGCACCTGTGCTCGCAGGATCGCGAAGGTCCGCAACGCCGCGAGGATCCAGGCGGTCTCGAGCTCGCTCATGCCCGCGTCACCGGTCACCGGGCGGCAGCTCGTGCAACCCGCGTCCGATCTGCGGCAGCCAGTCCCAGGTCTGCACGCCCCAGTGCACCGTCGCGTCCGCGATCGTGTCGACGACCAGGAGTGCAGCGACGAGCACCGCGGCCGCCCGGACGATGGTCGCGACGGAAGGCTCGGCGATCCCGAAGCGCGCGGCGAGCCAGCCCGCCCCCACGGCCGCCGCCAGGGCCGCGGCCGCCAACGGTAGCGCCCACAGCACCGACGCGAGCAGGCCGTCACGCATCAGATCGGCGAGACTCGTGGCCGCGTCCATCAACCGTATCCCTTCGCGAGCCCGCCGATCACCACGTCCCAGCCACCGATGGCGAGGAACAACAGGATCTTCAGCGGTGCCGTGACCAACACGCTCGACGGCGGCTGCAGCCCGGCCAGCAGCAGCGCCTGCGCCACGAGCAGGTCGACGACGACGAACGGCAGCAGGATCACCACGGCCATCGCGAGCGCCTCCGACAGCTCGGTGGTCAAGAAGGCCGGCACGACGACGAGCGGATCGGTCGCGGCGCGCCCCTGCAGCTGCGCGAAGAACTCGACCTCGTCGGGGTCGGCGTGCGTCGACGTGAAGTCCAACAACGGCGCCGCGACCGACTGCCAGGTCGCACCGTCGGCCCCGGCGAAGAGTGCATCGATGCCGCCCGCGGCGTCGACGGCGGTCGCCACCGCCGACAGCGTCGGCGCCATCACGATGACGGTGACCAGCAACGCGACCGACAGGATCACGGGCGCCGGCAGCAGCGCTTCGGCGGACATGCCCAGGCGCAGCGCCCCCAGCACGACGGTCGACTTGGTGAACGCCGTGGCCAGCGTCAGCACCAGCGGCACGGCGATCAGCACGGCCCACAGGCCCAGCCGCGCCCCTTCGGTGCTCAGGGCTGGATCCATGCGGGCTCCTGCGGCGTCGGCTCGGGCAGCGGCCCGGACTCGACGAGGGCAGGAGCGGCGCCTGGCGCCGTCCCGATCACCAGGCGGCGACCGTGCAGGTGGACCACGTGCAGCGCGTGCTGCGAGGTCAGCCGCACCGTCTGGACCGCCCTGGGCGCATCCGCGCGGCGGCGTCGTTGCCATCGCACCAGACCGGCCACCGCCAGCAGGGCGGCGCCCAGTGGCAGCAGGGTCGACGATCCGGTGACGGCAGCGATCAACATGCTCGGTCCATGCATAGCGAGCCGGCCGGGGCTCGCCCAAAAAAGTGCCGAATCGATCCGGACGCGTGCAGCGGACCCCCGGCTCGCCCGACGGCGGGCCCAACGGGGGCGAGCTCGCGGCGGGCGAAAAACCGTGATCACTTCCGCGACGCGCCGCTGCGTAGAGGGCATGTGTGCCGGGACCCCAGGCCCAAGACAGGGTCTCGCGGCGCGTCGGCGGGAACTCGGGCGCGGGTCTGCGGGCGGGGATCTCCTTGCTACACTGGCCGCAGAGTGCCACGTGCGCCGTCGGATCGGGTCGAAGCGCTGTTCGACGCCGCCCTCGCCGAGCCGACCGACGCACGCGAGACCTTCGTCCGCGAGGCCTGCGGTGACGACGAGGCGCTGTGCCGCGAAGTGCTGCAGCTGCTGGAGGCCGACGCCGAGGCCGATGCGCTGCTCGACACGCCGGCGGCGAGCCGTGGGGGCGCCACCGGGCGCAGCGCCGACGAGCGGCCCCTGGCCGAAGGCGATGTCGTCGGTGACTACGTCATCGAGGCGTGTGTGGGCGCGGGCGGATTCGGTGCGGTGTACCGCGCCCGGCATGCGGTCATCGGCAAGCGCGTGGCGGTCAAGGTGCTGCACGCCGACCACGCCGCCTCGAGTCAGCTCGCCGAGCGGTTCGTCCGAGAGGCACGGGCGGTGAACGAGATTGGGCACCCGAACATCATCGACATCTTCGGCTTCGGACAGACGCCCGACGGCCGGATGTTCTACGCGATGGAGTACCTCGATGCGCCGACGCTCGAGGACGTGCTGCGCCGGGACGGGCCGATGTCGCTGACGCACGCGCTGCCGATCCTGCGGGGCCTGGCGGCCGCCCTCGATGCGGCCCACGCCCGCGGCATCGTGCACCGTGACCTCAAGCCCGCCAACGTGATCCTGCGGCGGGACCCGGCCGGAGGCTGGACGCCCAAGCTCCTCGACTTCGGGATCGCCAAGCTCGTCGACGCGGACGAGCACGCGGCCTCGGCCACGCGCACCGGACAGATGATCGGCACGCCGGCGTACATGGCGCCCGAGCAGATCCGCAACGCGGGCGTGGACGGGCGCGCCGACGCGTACGCGCTCGGCGTGCTGACGTTTCGGATGCTGACCGGTCGGCTCCCGTTCACCGCCTCCAACCCGTTCGACGTGATGGTGGCGCACACGCAGGCCGTCGCGCCCGCGCCGTCGTCCGTGCGCGCCGACCTCGGGCCGCAGGTCGACGCGTTCGTGCTGCAGTTGCTCGCGAAGGCCCCGCTGCAGCGGCCCCTGCCGTTGACCCCGGCCGTCGCCGCGCTCGCCGAAGGGATACATGCGCCGGCGAACTCGTCCGGAGCCTCGCGACGAATCCTCGCCGCCGCTACGGTGGCGGCCGTCCTCGGCGCGGCGGCGTGGGCGTGGACCGCCACCCGGACCCCCGATCGCGTCGAGACGATGCCGTCCGCCGCCGGGCCGTCGGCATCGCCCCCGCGCCCCTCGGCCGGCGCGAACGGGCCCGCGGCGCCGGCCCCAACCCGGACGCCGGCCGCCGGCGCGTCGGGCCCCGTCGCCGCGCCGCCGCAGGACGACGCGGACCCGGCCCCCGACGGCACCTCGACCACCGCTTCCGAGCCCACCGCCGAGACGACGACGGACGAGCCGGCCTCGCCGCGCAAGTCGCCCGATCCCCGACGGCCCTCTCTCAACGCCGACCTGGAGAGTCCGTTTTCACGATGACCGTCGTCACGAAGCGGACGGGCGTGCTGCTCGGCGTGTGGCTCGGCGTCGCCGCGTGTGCGGACATCGACGCCTGGGACGAGGGCGAGTGCGGCAACAATGTCGTGGAGCCCGACGACGGCGAGGACTGCGATCTCGTCGCCGACCCGGCGCTGGGCGACGATCTGGTGTGCGGACCGCCCGACGGCGGCGCGCAGCAGTGTCGCTACGTCTGCGACGGCGCGGAGTGTCCGATCGGCTGGGCATGCGAGGACGACGGCATCTGCCGACCGCCGTCCGGCGAGTTCGAGGCCGACGACGAGCCCGTCGTCCGTCTCGCGGCCCAGCAGATCGCACTGCACGACGTGCTCGGCGCCGAAGAGGCCGAGCTCGTGACCCGGATGCAGGGCGACGTGTTCGTGTTCGCGACCGACGACGACGTGTTCGAGCCCGCGATCCAGGTCTCGCTCCCGCACGCGCGTGGGGATCTGAGCTTCGCCGACATCGACGGTGACGAGCACACCGACCTGCTCGCGCCGGCGGTCTCGCGCGCGCTCGGCGACGACGCCACCCCGCGGGTGCACGCGCTGCGGGCCGAGCCCGACCGTTGGGTCACCGCGATCGTCCCGCAGCGTCTCGCGCCCGAGCCGATCCTGACCTCGGTCGCGGTCGACGTCGGCCCCGACGGCGGGCAGACCTCGCTGCAGCTGGTCGCCGACGACGACGGTGGTCTCGCGCTTCGGATCGAGGCCGACGGGTGCGGCGCGACGGGCCCCGGCACCCGTCTGTCGCTCCCCGACCCCGTCGAGCCGCCCCCGCCGACGCCGGTCGGGTTGGAGCTCGCGGGCGTCCCCCACGTCGCGATCGCGGGCACGGATGCGACCTCGGTCGGCGTGTACACGCTCGTGGACCCGTGCAACCAGGCGCCGATCCTCGCGCAGTCGGTCGCGCTGCCCGAGCCCCTCGGCCCGCGGGGTTGTCTGGCGCTGGACATCGATGCCGACGGGGACACGGACCTCGCCTGCGCGGTCGCGTCGGGCCTCGCCGTCGCGATCTCGGACGGGACCGCTCTGGCGTCCGAGGCTTCGGTCGGCGCCGTGGGCAGTGACGCGCTCGCCGACCTCCCCGCGGGCCAGCCCCGCGCGTGCGAGCCGACGACCTCCGTGCTCGCCGCGACCGACCTCGACGGCGACGGCGACACCGATCTGGTGACGTCGCACGGGATCTTCGTCGCGACCCCCTCGAGCTACGCCCGGGTGTACGCCCGTGAGTCGGGCGACGCGTGGGGGGAGGCGGTCGTCGGCGACTTCGATCGTGACGGCCGGGCGGACATCGTGGCGACGGTACTGTCGGCGGACGCCGGTTGCACGTCCGTCCAGCTGACCGCGCTCGTGCCGACCCAGGGCGCCTACGGATCGCGTCTCGTCCGCGGCGGCACGCTCGCGCACGACCTCGTCGTCGGCGACTTCGACGGCGACGACATCGACGACGTCGCTGCGGTCGTCCCCGACACCGAGGACACCCGCGTGGCGGTGTACTTCGGCGACACCAAGGAAGCGCTGGAAGACCTCACCTCGGTCGGCGGCTTCGCCAGCGTCTCGTCCATCGCCACGCTGCGCAGCCAAGCGGACGCGCCGATCAACGTCGACCGGATCGACGACCTGATGATCGTGTCGGAGGCCGGCGAGTTCACTACGCTCGTGACCGGAACGAGCACGCGCGCCCTGCTGTCCCCGCTCGTCCCGCCGAACCCACCGGGCGACCGGGGTCGTCGCTCGGCCCAGGTGCTCGCCGGCGCGCTGCGACCGACGACGGCCGGCACGAGCGACGATGCCCCGCCGCCCGACGTCCTCGCCCTGTACGGCCCGCGGGCGTGGCTGTACCGCGGCGACGACGTGCACCACGGCGACGATCCGGTCGTGCTCGACCTCGGAGGGACCGGCCTGCGACCCGACTGCACGTCGTGGGCCCACGGACCGGCGTCGGAGCGCGGCGCGCTCCTGGTCGGCATCGATGGCCACGTGCCGCGGATCGCCGAGGTCGAGGTCGCCTGCGATCTCGCGGTGCCGCCGACCGCGGTGCTCGCCCGGCTCGACGACGCCGGCGTCCTGCAGACCGCCGCCCTCGCCGTCCCCGGCGATCCTCGTCGTCCCACCGCGACGTCGATCGTCGACCTCGATCTCGACGGCCGCGACGACGTGCTGGTGCACTTCTCGCATGCCGGTGCGGTCCGAAGCGGGTCGGTGTGGTGGCTGCCCGCGGCCGATCCCGCGACCAGTGCCGGCGCCGCCTTGCAGCCGCTGGTCGCCGACGTCGATGTGCTGGCGGCGACGATCCTGAACGCAGACGCCGACATCCACCCCGAGCTGGCCTTGTGGACCTCCGACGGTCTGCGCATCGCGGACTTCGACCCGGCACGGGAGCCGAGCCTGGAGGTGTCCGACGTGCTGGTCGAGGCCACCCAGAGCATCACGGGCGACGAGATCGTGGGCCTGGCGGCCGGCGACCTCGACGGTGACGGGCTCGACGACCTCGCGCTGCTCGTCGGCGACGCCATCTACCTGTTCCCGGCGGTGCCGCGCACATGAGTGCCCTCGCGTCGACGTGCCTGGCCCTCGCGCTGTCACTGTCGCTGGCGGCCCCTGCCGTACGCGACGAGGCGGCAACGGCCCGGCAGCTGTTCGACGCCGGCAGCCTCGCCTACGACCGCGGCCGCTACCTCGAGGCGACGCGCGCGTTCGAGGCCGCGTACACGCAGCTGCCCGATCCGGCGATCGCCTTCTCTCTCGCCCAGGCGCATCGACGCCAGTACTTCGTCGATCACGATCCCGCCCACCTTCATCGCGCCATCGAGTTGTTCGAGGGATACCTGCGCGACGTCGACGCGGGCCGGCGCCGCGCCGATGCCGTCGAGCAGCTGCAGTCGTTGCAGACGATCCGCGCCGCGCTGCCGGACGACGCGGACGTGGACGTGGACGTGGATGCGTCGCCGCGCGAGCCCGTCGTCGCGACCGAGCTGATGATCTACGCGACGGCCCCGGGCGCGACGGCCAGCGTCGACGGAGGCCTCGCGCAGTCGGTCCCCACGATCGCCGCCGTCACTCCGGGCCCGCACCGGATCCGCGTGGAGGCGCCGGAGCACCTGCCGGTCGAGATCGAGGCCGCGGCCGCGCGTGGTCGACTCGTGCCGGTGCACGCCGAGCTGAAGGCACGTCCCGCCCACCTGAAGATGCGCACGCGCGAGGGGGCGCGCGTGCACGTGGACGGTCGCTTGGTCGGCGTGGCTCCTCTCTCGGCGCCCGTGCAGCTGCGTCCGGGTCGTCACGAGGTTCGCGTCGTTGCCCCCGGCCGGGTGACCGCGACCCGGACCATGTCGTTTTCGCGCGGGCAGACCCGCAGCTTCGAGGTCGATCTTCCGCCGACCGTGCGCCGCCGTGTGGCCTGGGGTCTGCTGGGCTCGGGCCTCGGGCTCGCCGTCGCCGGGGGTGGCACGCTCGCCGGCGCGCTCGTCCACCAACGCCGCGCGCAGGACATCGACGCGATGCGCGGCGAGGCCAACATCGACGTCGAGCAGCTCGACACGCTCAACGGCAGCCTCGAGACCCGCGACCGACTGCGCGGCGCCACGATCGGGCTGTGGTCGACGGCGGCGGTCTGCGGCGTGGTCGGCCTGGTGCTCGTGCTCACCGATCGCGACTGAGCTCGCGCAGCAGCCACGCCCGCGCGAACCGCCAGTCGCGGCGAACCGTCGGCACGGACACGTCGAGCGTCTCGGCGATCTCCTCGTACGTCATCCCGCCGAAGAACTTGTAGGTCACGACCTTGCCGTAGCGCTCGTTGTGCACCGCCAGGTCCGAGAGCGCCTCGTCGAGCGCGACGATCTGATCGGGGCGCATCGCTCGACCGAGGGCCGCGTCCTCGAACGTCGCGAGGACCTGCTCGCCTCCGCGCTTGTCGGCGATGCGGGCCTTGGCGTGGTTGACGAGGATCCGCCGCATCGCCAGCGCCGCGATCGCGAAGAAGTGGGCCCGCGACTGCCACTGGACGCGCTCGTGCTGCAGCAGCTTGACGAACGCCTCGTTGGCCAGCGCGGTCGCCTGCAGCGTGTGGCCGGCCCGCTCCCGCGCCATCTTGCCGCGAGCCAACCCGCGCAGCTGCTCGTAGACCAGCGGCAGAAGGTCGTCGGCCGCGCCCTTGTCGCCAGCCTCGATCCGCGCCAATAGCGCGGTCACTTCCCCGTCGGAATTCACGTCCGGCGATGATCACCTTTGCTGCCGGATGCTGCGTAGCGGATCGAGATGACCAAGCCTGCCTCCCTTCCCCGCCCCCTGTGGACCCCGATGACCCGCCGCACCGCGGTGTGCCTCGCGTTGCTCGTCGGTGGCTGCGCCGACGACGCAGGAGAGGACGACGGCATGACCGGCGCCGCCGACGACGGCGGAGCGTCCCCGGGACCCGGCGAGGTGTCTCGCATCGCGTGCGACGTGCCCACCGACCGCCTCGATCCCAACGCCGCCCGATCGATGTCCGACGCCGACTTCCGGGCCATGGGCCTGGGTCGCACCGGCGCGGCGGGAGCCGGCACGAGCCAGCAAAACACCACGCTGCGCTACGTGTCGGCCGCGGCCGGCGACGACAGCAGCGACGGCAGCGAGGCCAGCCCGTGGCGAACGTTGCAGCACGCCGCCGACACGGTCGAGGCCGGCACGACCGTGCTCGTCGACGCGAGCGCCGACTACGAAGGCGGCTTGGACCTGCAGCGCAGCGGCGCCGAAGGGGCGTACATCATCTTCCGCCCGCTCGACGACGCACAGATGCCGCGACTGGTCGGCGCGTCCGGCCGCGACACCACCGTGTACATCTCGGCGAGCTATGTGGTCTTTGAGGGCTTCGAGGTCACCGGGCAGCGCGGCGAGACCCTCGAGCAGGACGCGATCGGGATCCAGATCGAGCCCGACGGCGGCAGCATCTCGCACATCGAAGTGCGCAACAACGTCGTGCACGACATCGGCCCGGGACAGCTCGACGTCGACAGCTGCTACTACAACGGCCACGGCATCATCGCGCAGGCCGAGGGCGACGCGATCACGCATCTGGTCATCGACGGCAACGAGCTGCACGACCTGTACGTGGGCAACAGCGAGTGTCTGGTGGTCAACGGCAACGTGGGCGGCTTCTGCGTCACCAACAACTACGTCCACGACGTCGACAACATCGGTATCGACATCATCGGCTACGAAAAGAACGACAAGGAGACGACCTACGCCGGCACGATCGCCGACAACGTGGTGCTCGACGCCTCCAACTACTGGCCGTACTGCTCGCGCGGCAACTGCACCTACCCCGAGGGTGACGAATCGTCCGACGGGATCTACGTCGACGGCGGCGCCGACCTCGACATCGCGTACAACGTCGTCGGTCGCGCCGACCACGGCATCGAGCTGCAGTCGGAAAACGGCGAGCTGATCCGGGACGTGGAGGTCCGCTTCAACGCGGTCTTCAACTCCAACTACAAGAACTTCACCCTCGGCGACGCCGAGAACTCGACCGAGCACGACAACGTCTTCTTCGACGACCCCGCGCTCGACGACGCGGATCTGCAGGCGTGTCTGCCGTAGGCGGGATCGCCCCCGAAGCGGGAGGCCGGTGGCGACTGTTGTTGGGTCGCCCCCGGCCTTGGACACGTTCGCGTGACAAAGTCCCCGGAATCACGTCGTCCGTCACAGGTATGACACATGCATACATGTCGGACGCATGTCGCGCACCCGCCTCGCGTTCGCCTCGGTGGCCCTTTGGGGGGCCCTGGGATGCGATCCCGGTGACGCCGCGTCGACCGCGCAGGATCCGACCGATGTGGGCAAGGCCGACGGGGCCGGCGGGACGTGCCTGCCCGCGGCCGAGCCCGTGCGCACTGGGGACATCGACGACGACCTCGCTCGCGAGCTGTCGGGCCTCGCGGTCAGCCGGTGGCAGCCGGGCGTGCTGTGGGCCCACAACGACGGCGGCAGCGGCGATCGCAACACCCTGCTCGCGGTCGACGCCCGCTGCCGCACGCTCGCCCACGTCGAGCTGCACGGCATCGACAACGTCGACTGGGAGGACATCGCGATCGGGCCCGGCTCCGCTCCCGGCACCGATGCCCTGTACATCGGTGACATCGGCGACAACGACAACGAGCGCAACAAGATCGCGATCGTGGTCGTGGACGAGCCCGAGGTCGATCCCGCCGCGGACCCGGTGAAGCTCTCGCTGCGCGACGCCGAGCGCGTCACCCTTCGCTACGACGACGGCGACGCCCGCAACGCCGAAGCGATGCTCATCGACCGCGTCACGAACAGGCTGTACGTGATGAGCAAGGCGTCCGGTGACGAACGGTCCGCACTGTTCTCCGCGAAGCTGCCGCTGCGCGACGGCGATCGTCTGCGATGGGTCGGCGACGAGCGCGACCTCCCCGGCCTCGAGGGCGTCATCGTGGCCGCCGATGCATCCCCGGACGGCGGCACCGTGGCGGTGGCGACCCGCGGCGAAGAGCTTCGCGTGTGGTCGCGCGAGGCGGGCGAGTCGATCGCCGACGTGCTCGCGCGTCCCTGGTGCGCCTCCGACGTCCCCCGGGCCCACACCGAAGCCCTCGCCCTGCTGCCCTCGGGCCACGGCGCGCTGCTGGTACCCGAGGGCACCCACCCCGACCTCGACCTCGTCCCCTTCGCGGCCGCGTGCGGGACTTGGCTTCCGCCGGTCACCAAAGGGCGACTGGCGGCGACGAGCGAAGAGCTGTCCGGGATGGTCGCCAGCCGCGATCACCACGGCGTGCAGTGGGTGCACCCCGACGGCGACGACCCCCGTGCGGTGGTGTTCGCGGTGGACGAGGACGGCGAGGTCCTCGCGACGGTCACCCTGCGCGGCGTCAGCCCCCGTGACTGGGAGGACATCGCCCGCCTCGATCGCGGGTCGGGTGCCGACGCCCTCGTCCTCGCCGACGCGGGCGCGCGGCTCGGTCTGCGCGCGGACATCGAGGTCGTCGTGTTCGACGAGCCCGATCCCGATCGAGGAGACGCGGTCGTCGACGCCGAGCGCATCACCGTGCCCTACGCCGACGGCATCGCCCGCGACGCCGAGGCCGTCTTCGTGGACGGCGACGGCTCGCTCGTCGTCGTCGCCCAGGCCGGTCCCGGCTCCACGACCGTCTTCGTCGCGCCGGCCCCATGGTCCTCGGCGACGCTGCGGCCGGTCGCCGACGCCGACGACGTCCCGGACCTCGACGCCTCGATCGTCGCCGCCGACCGCAGCGCCGCGGGTACCCTCGCCCTGCTGACCTCCGACGACGTCGCGCTCGTGTGGCCCGCCAGCCGCCTCCCGCTCGCCCAACGCCTGACCAGCGCACCCTGCCGCGTCCCGATGCCCCGCGGCGACTACGAGTCGATCGCGTGGTCCCCCGACGGTGACGCGCTGTGGACCGTCCGCGAAGGCGACGACGCGGTCCGCTGGCAGGTCTCTCGCCACTGATCGGCCGATCGGCTGCTAAGCTCGCGTCCGGTGAACGCGGGCACCATGCAGGACGACGTCGAGCTGCTCGTCGCGTGGCGCGAGGGCGACGAGGTCGCCGGCAACCTGCTGTTCCGGCGCCATTTCGACGCCGTGTACTGGTTCTTTCGCAGCAAGGTCGCCGACCAAGCCGAAGATCTGACCCAGGACACGTGGCACGCCATCGTGCGCAACCGCGATTCGTTGGCCGAGGTGCGCAGCTTCCGTGCCTATCTGTTCACGGCGGCGAGATCCAAGCTCTACGACGCCCTGCGTGCGCGCCAGCGCCACGGCGAGCTCGACCCGCTGTCGCAGTCGCTCGAGGATCTGGGCATCTCGCCCTCCGAAATCCTGGGCCGGCACCGCGAGCAGCAGCTTCTCGTGCAGGCGCTGCGCAAGCTGCCGATCGAGCAACAGCTCCTGCTCGAGCTGCGCTACTTCGAGCAGATGCGGGGGCCCGAGCTGGCGGCCGTGCTCGAGCTGCCCGAAGCCACCGTGCGCTCGCGACTGCGTCGCGCGCTCGACAAGCTTCGCGTCGTCGTCGAACAGCTCAGCGACGAACCCGGGCTGGTCCACAGCACGCTCACGGATCTGACTCGCTGGGCGCAGGAGCTGCGTCAACCGGACGTGGTCACCCCCTGACCCGCGACCCGCCCGACTCGAGGAGTGCGCGGGCCTGCGCCCGCAGCTGAGGCGGCGCATCGTCGTCGAGGCGGGCGAGGGCTCGCTCGGCGAGCGCCCGACCGCGCGCGGCGTCCTGCGTCCACACCAGCTCGGCGAGCTGCAGCTCGATGTCGGCGGCGATGTCGGGGCGGGCGTCGCTTCCGGCGTCGAGGATCGCCACCGCCTGCTCGAGCACGGCCCGCGCGACCTCGGGCTGCCGCGACGCTTCGAAGCGCCCGTAGATCTGCCTCGGCGGCAGTCGCCACGGACTGTTGTCCGCGAAGTTGAGGTCGGCGACCGCCATCGCCCAGTGCAAGCGCACGCGGGCGAGATCGTCGCGACCGAGCTCGGCTTCGCACTCGGCGAGGCGGGCCAGCGGTGGCGCCAGCTCCGGATGCCGCGGCCCCAAGCGCCGCTCCAACGAGTCGACGACCTCGCGCAGCACGGCGTGCGCGTCGTCGAATCGCTCCGCGTCCACGTACATCTGTCCGAGGTTGCTGCGCGCCGACGCGAGCAGTGGATCGTCGGGCTCGAGGATCGACGCGAAGATCTCGACGGCGCGTTCGGCGTGACGCTCGCCCGCTTCGCGGTTGCCGGCCGTCCACTCGGTCGTTGCGAGATTCATGTGGGCCATCCCCGTGTTGCGGCTGCTGGCTCCCCACGCCACGTCCGCGTGCGCCACGATCTCGCGGCGCAGCTGCAGCGCCCGTGCGGTCTGCCCCGCGCGCGCGGCGGCCAGCGCCAGGTTGGAGCGCACGCCCATCGTGGAGGGGTCCTCGTCGCCGACCGCCGCCGAGCTGTCGGCCAGTGTTCGCTCGAACTGCTCGAGCGCGGTCTGCAGATCGCCGCGCCTCACGTGCGCGCCCGCGAGTGTCGATCGACTGAGGATCGTGGTCCGATGACTCGCGCCGGCCTCGCGGGTCTTGATCTCGACCGCGCGCGCGAGGGCGGCCGTGGCCGCGTCGTAGTCGCCCGCATCCAACTCGAGGACCCCGAGGTTGTGGTGGGTCTCCGCGACCCCCAGGCTTTCGGACCCGTGCACGATGGCGGCCAGCTGCAGCGCCATCGCATAGTGCTCGCGTGCCTCGTCGAAGCGCTGGCGTGCCGCTTCGACGCTCCCCGCGCCGGTGCGGTAGACCAGCTGCGCACCCGCGTCGCCCGAACGGGTCGCGAGGGTGTCCGCCAGGCGCCGCCATTGGTCGACGGCGTCGAGATCGGGCGCAAGGGCCCCCACGAGCACCAGCACGCGGGAGGCGGCCTCCGCCGCCACGGAATCGAGCCCCGCCGCCAGCGCGGCGAAGGTGACCTGCTCGTACAGCGGCCGCGCGCCGGCGTAGTCATAGGCCTCGTACCGCGCCCGCGCCACGCGGCTGCGGGCCTCGATCGCCGCGTGGCTGCCGGCCTTCGCGGCGTCCAGCAACGACTGCGCCGCGATGCGTGCTTCGTCGAGTCGGTCGGCGCGGATCAAGACGTCCACGCGCGCGAGCTCGGAGTCGAACGCGTCGGGTGCATCCACGCGAACCGACGGATCGTCACAGCGCCCGAGCGGTGTCAGCTCGACCAACCCGGCCGCGCGCGCGATCGTCTCGTCGCCGCCAGCGCGAAGGATTTCCACGGTGGCCTCGAGCTCGGAGAGGCGAGCGTCCAGACACTCGGCGCGCGCGAGAGCCAGCGGCGTCGGTGCGGGACTGTGCGCCGCTTCGCAGACCTCATGACGTCGCGTGACCCATGCATCGGCGTAGCGATCGAGGGCCGAGACGGCGTGGCCCGAGGCCGTGGCCGAGAACGGCAGCGTGCTGTGGGCGAACGCCGCCTCGATCGCCCCGCGAGCCTCGTCGTCGTAGACGCCGGTGAGCGCGCTCGCGGTCGACTCGCACGGGGAGGGCTCGCGCCCCGAAAGCGCACGCCCCCCCACGAACGCGACGGCGACCGCGACCGCGGCCGCACTCAGGGCCCCGAGTCGTCCCCGGCGCTCGAGCACCTTCTGCAGGGCATCGGCGAGCGCGGCCACGGAGGGAAATCGTTGTTGTGCCGAGCGCTGCAGTCCTCGCCGCAGGATCCGCTCGACCCGCGCCGGCACCCCTGCCGCGCCGGGTAGCCGCGGGGGGGAGGCCAGCGACGTGACGTACGACGTCAGCGTCTTTCCCGCGAACGGCCGCTCGCCGTACAACGTCTCGCAGATCGTCACGCACAGCGCGAACTGATCCGACGCCGCATCCCCGGCCGCCTCGCCGAACAGCTCGGGAGCCAAGTAGCCCACGGTGCCCGCCGCACGCGAAGGCAGGCTCAACTCGTCGCTCTCGTCGTCCCCCAGCGCGCGTTCGGTCGTGGCGTCCGCGGTCGCCGCGGCCAGCCCGAAGTCGGCCACGCGCGCCCGGCCGTCCCGACCGACCAGGATGTTCTGCGGCTTGATGTCGCGATGCACGATCCCCGCCGCGTGCGCGGCCGCCACGGCACGGGCGACCGGAAGCAACAGCGACAGCACCGCGCGCCAGGTTCGGGGAGTCGTCGTCGCCCAACGATCGAGGGTCGCTCCCTCCACGAGCTCCATGGCGAGGAACAGGTCGCGGCCCGCCGTCCCCACGTCGTAGATCGGCACCACGTTGGGGTGGCTGACGCGGGCCAGCGCCCGGGCCTCGTCCAGCAGGCGCGCCCGCGCGGCGTCGGCGTCGACCCGGACGCGGGTCCGGATGAGCTTGAGCGCCACCTTGCGGTCGAGCTCGGGGTCGTACGCCGCGTAGACCGTCCCCATCGCACCGGCGCCGATGCGGCCCAGGGGAATGAACCGTCCGAACCGCGAGGGTGGCAGTGACCCGCGGAACAGGCCGGCCTCGATCCGCTCGAGCGCCCGCCGGGCCTCGTCGTCCCGCGGCAGCGTGGGCAGGTCGTTCATCGTCCGATCACCTCGCCCTTCCAGACGCGCCCGCGCGCGTTTCGATCGCGCCACGACGGCGGACGGCGGGTGGGATCGAGTCCCACCCGCGCACGAGAAAATCGTCCACGGGGGGATCGGAATCGTGGCGACGCCGTCTTGCCGCAATGCCGGACGATGACGATGCCCGACTGCATTCTCGGACGAACCCTCCTGACCGTGCCCCTGTGGCTCGGCGCCACCATGCCCCTGGCCTGCGACCGTGGCGACGATACCAGGGACGCCGCCGGCGAGGCCGAAGTGGCAGCCTCCGACGAGGACAAAGCCGACGCCCCGGCCAAGGGTGCCGGCGACCGGTCGCGAACGTCGAACGCCGCCCCTGGTTCCGGCTCGGCCGCGAAGGCCAACGAGGCGGAAGTGGACCCGCAGGCCCTCGCCGCGCTCGGGGACGCCTCGAGCCTCGCCCCCACCGAGCAGCGCGAAGGCAAGTTCGTGTTCAAGCATCTGCCCGCCAAGCAGGACAAGTACAAGCCCTACGAGGCCCTGTTCGACCACGGCCGCCTCCCGAGCCTCATCGGGGTGCTCGAGATCATCAAGCTGCCGAGGTCGGTCCCGATCGTCACCCTCGAGTGCGGGGTGGCCAATGCCTTCTACACGCAACAGCACCACGCCGTCGTGCTGTGCTACGAGCTCGCCGACGACTTCTACACGAAGTTCCGCAAGATCGGATCCAGCGACGAGCTCGCTTCCAACCAAACGCTCAACGCGTTGACCTTCGTGCTGCTGCACGAGATGGGGCACGGCGTGGTGAGCGAGCTCGAGCTCGGCGTCACCGGAGGTGAGGAGGACACCGTGGACGACCTCGCCGCGTTGCTGCTGGTGGACGCCAAGCAACCCCGGTGGGCGATCGACGGCGCGCTGTCGATGGCCATGCTCGACGCGGGCGGCAAGCCCCCCTACTTCGACGAGCACTCGATCGGCGAGCAGCGCTTCTACAACATCACCTGCATCGTGTTCGGCAGCGACCCGGGCGCGTACACGGAGCTGGTCGAAAAAAAGATCCTTCCGGAGCGTCGTGCCGCGCGGTGCGGCAAGGAATACGCGCAGAAGAACAAGGCCTGGGAAACGCTCCTGGCCGACCACATCCGTCGAAAGTGAGACCTGCCATGTACACCCTCCCCCTCAACCTCTCCCGTGTCTGCACTGCGTTGATGCTCGTGCTCGCCGTGCCCGCCTGTGACAAGGAGGGCGACGAAAAGCCAGCGTCCGCCGACGAGAGCGACGCGGCCGACAAAACCAAGGACGAGCCGGCCAAGGACGAGCCGGCCAAGGACGACGGCGACGCGGCCGACGAACCCAAGGCCGCGGCGGACGACGACGAGCCCACGAAGGTCGCCGCCGCGGCGGACGACGATGACGAGGAGGAAATCGACATCGACGCGTTGCTCGCGGCCAAGGAGTCGGCGTCGGGCGTGCTGAGCCAAAACGACCTCGACGGGATCGACGACTCGCCCGCCCCTGCCCTCGGCAAGCACGTCGCAGAGCAAGCCGAGGACCTCAAGGAAGCACAGTGGCTGACGCTGCCGGGCTCCCAGCTCGAGATCCCGCAGCCGCCCGAGTGGAAGAAGTTCAAGAAGGACAACGTGGGCGTGTTGGTCTCGCCGGACGAAAAGGTGGCGATCGTCTTCACTCCGGTGACCGATCAGGCAGAGGTCGCCAAGGCCCTGGAGGACATCGGCAAGCTCGCCAAGATCACGACCGCGACGTGGAAGGACCCCAAGCAGGTCAAGCTCGGCCCAGACGGCCTACCCGCCCTGGTGCGGGCGGCCGACGTGGAGATCGAAGGTGGCAAGAAGGGCGGCGTCATCTTCGCCGTCGTCGACACGGGGACCAAAGAGAAGATCCTCGCGATCGGGCTCGGCGAGAAGGACGCAACCCCCGAAGCCCAGCAACAGGGTCAACACGTGTTGCTCTCGATCCGGCGCAAAGCCTGAACGGCGACGCGCCGCGCCCCCAAGCGACGAGAGCCCCGGGGCCACACGGCCTCGGGGCTCTCGTTTGTTTCCACCGCGGCGGCCCGTCGACGCGCGCGGGCGCCGAGGCGACGACCCCACCCCGTGGACGACCACCCGGTTCCGATGCTGCGACGGCGCGCCGGCGGCTATCGACCGATCCGCAGTACCCGGCTCCCGAAGGAGCCCGTGACCGGGTCGACCGCGAGATCCGTGATCCACGCCGGGCCCGGGTAGACGTCGACGAGCTCGCCGACGAAGTGGCCGAGGAACGCTCCGCCTTCGGACGCAGCGCGCCGCGCGTTGTCCCAGCCGAACCGAGCGGCGCGCAGGCAATCACCTTCGTCCGATGGGCAGGCCACGACGAAGCAGTCGTGGCGCGCGTCTGCGCAACGACGCAGTAGCTGCGATGGCTCGACGGGATCGTCATCGAGCAGTACCGAAGCGAAATCGTCCGTGGTCCGAACGAGCACCCCGTAGGCGGCGATGGCCGCCGTCGGGGTGACGGTCTGCGCGAAGCTCCCGGGAGTCCCCGCCTCGTCGATCAGGCCGGGGTTCGCCCCCATGACGTCGGCCGCGCGACGATAGTCGTCCAGCCACGCCGGAGGGTCCTCGTCATCGCTTTCGAACGAGACGATGTCGAGGCTCGCGTCGATTCCCTGCGAGAGGACCTCTTCGAGGATCTGGTCGTCCAGACGCGTGGAGGACCGGGTGATGGCTCTGCCCTCGAGACCGCCGACGACGCGAGCTCCCCCAGGCGACGGGCCCCAGCGCACGCCTGAAGGCACCGACCGCGTACCGCCTACGGCATCGTCCCCGAGCACGCCCGTCCGCACGCCCAGCGCTGCATCGTCGCCGATCGAGACGCCGCCGCGAATGGCCAACGCGGCGTCGTCCCCGAGACCACCCACGCTCCGGGCACCCATCCGCGCGACGTCGTCGCCCGTGGAGACGACGGCCTTGGCGCCGCACACGGCGCAGCTCTCCCCGACGCGCGCTCCCCCGGCCGCGAGGGCGGCGAGCAGCCCACCGCCCACCGCTGCTTTGCGCGAATCCATCCCGTCGACGATAGCAGTTGCCGCCATCGACGCCGGTGCGGGCCGAGCCGCGACGGCGCGCGACGGCTCCTGGCGCTTCCCTCCTCCCCCGCGCGCCCGCCCGACGTCGGAGGACGAAAGAGGCGGACCGCTGAACGCGCTTTACGGCACTTCGTCGAGCCCCGGGTACCCCGGGGCGTCCTGGGGTCGGGCATCGCCGTCGGCGTCCACGAGCGGGTCGTCTTCCTCCCATTGGGCAATCCCGGCGAATGTCGCCTGCCCGCTCGCGGACAGATGGAGGTCGCCGCTGCCCGGAGAGACGAACCAACTCGGATCGTAGTCGCCGACGTCGACCCCCTGCGCGTTGGGCCCGACGGCATTGTTGGCGAAGTCCAAGCCGCAGGCCGGATCGACGCTCACGAAGCCGCTCGTGCTCACGACCATGCTGTTGCGCACCGAGCCGCTTGCGCCGTCGGAACACGTGATGCCGTTGCCGGCCCCGATGATGTTGGCGTAGCGGATGTCGACGAGCGAGTCGGTGAGCGCGAGCCCGGCCGTCGGCGCGGCGACGATCGCCGAGTTCTCGACAAATACAGTGGCTCCCTGCGCGTCGATCGTCGTGTCCGTCCCCATCACGAAGGATCGCCGAACATGGGTCTCGCAGCTGGTGGTGACGGGCATGACATAGTCGACGATCGTGGTGTCATCGATCCACAGGCGGCCGGGGTTGCCGCAGCTGAACACGCGGAACGGACCGGTCACGATCCCGAGCCCCGCGACGTACAGCGTCTGGTTCGTCGCGACGACGTTGGTCGCGCCGCCCGTGATCGTCGCCGCGCCGTGCCCCAAGATGGCGAGCTCGTCCGCGACGCTGGTGAAGAACCCGCTCACCTCGTAAGTACCCGGGGCGAGGTCGAACACGGCGTTGTCGCCAGGTGCGAGGGCCATGAACGCGGTCTCGAGGGCGGCGATGTCGGCGATCGGCACGACCTCGCTCGCATCGAAGCACGTTCCCGCGAAGGGGCCGAGCAAGTGGCAAGCGCTGTCGGGGCACTGCGCGTGCTCGGTGCACGGCACGCAGCCGACCTGCGGATCGCACGTGGGTGTCGCGCCGTCGCATGTATCGGCCAAGCAAGCCACACACGTGCCCGCGCCGTCGCAGTACGGCGTCTGAGCGTCTGCGTCCGCGCACGCCGCATCCGGATCACTGGCGTCTTGGCACGGCATGCACATCGCGTCCTCGCACACCTCACCACCGGGACACGTCGACGCGTCCGTGCAGCCCTCGGGGGTCCCGGTCGTCATCGTCGAGTCGACCGAGGTCACCGCCGTCGTCTCCGTGGCGCCCCCTTCCGACGTCGTCCCGTCGGCAGGCTGAGTCTGCGCGCCCGTCTCCGTGCCCGAGCTACCAGTGGCCTCGGTGTCCTGACCCGGTCCGCTCTCGGGGGAGAAGCAGCCAGAGGCGAGCACACTTCCGACAAATACCGCCACTCGCAGATCCATCTCGCGAGTAGACCATTGCGGGCTCCGTACAGCCAGGCATGCGGACCCGCGACCGGCTCGCAGCAAACGCCCCGCGCGGGATCGCGCTACGCTGCGTCCGTGCCCCGACCCGGCCTGATCGTCGTCCTGCTGCTCGTGGGGTGCCCCGCGAACGCACCGGCGCCGACCGAGAAGGATGCTGCCGCGTCCTCCGATGCCGATGACCTCGCCACTCGCTGCGCAACGGCGATCGAGCACGTCGCCATCGGGATCTACCCCGACGCGGCCAAACCCAGGGGCAGCGAGCTCCGAATCGTCACCGGAATCGTCGCCGCGGCCACCGACGTCTGTGTCCGCGAGGGGCTCACGCCGGCGCAGGCAGCGTGCTTGAACGCCGGCACGATGGACGACGCGCTGGCGTCCGTGCGCGATTGCCTGGGGGACCCGGCGGGCTGGCCGTCGTGGTTTTCCGGCGGCGGCGTGAAGCTGCGTAAGTGCTCGCCGTCCCCCGGGTTCGCAGCCTGAGGTCGGCATGCTACCGGCC
>CALBMM010000295.1 GCA_937896535.1 uncultured Pseudomonadota bacterium | reverse complement strand
TCTTCTTCGCCGTCGTCTTCTTCGCGGTCGTCTTCTTCGCGGTCGTCTTCTTCGCGGTCGTCTTCATCGCTTCGTGGTCCGCGCGATCTTACTGGATCGCTGCGCCGCCCGCGACAAGCGCGCGCCGAGGTCGGCGATCTCCGCGACCAGCTCCGGGGGGCTGTGCACCTCGAACTCCTCCCCGAGGGAAGCGACGTACCACGCGAGGCTGGACAGCGAGTTGGCGCCCGACTCGAGCAGGCAGCGGCGCTTGCCGACGGCCTTCAGATGCCCCGCCAAGGGGTGGATCTTGGGTGCGACCCGCTCGAGCGGCGCGTGGATGAGGACCTGGGCGTGATGCGTGTACACGCGCGTCCCGATCGAGCGCGACACGAAGGTGGCGATGTCCTCGTCGGGTAGCTCGCGTGGTCGGAAGCGACCGTCGGCGACCACCTTGCCTTCGATGCGATCGACGCGAAAGGTACGCCAGTCCTCGCGCTGCGGATCGTAGGCGACCAGGTACCAGCGCGAGCCGGTGTGCACCAAACCATGCGGCTCGACGCGACGGCGCGACACCTTCGCCTCGCGATCGAGATAGCGGAAGGTCGCCAGCTGGAAGTCACGACTGGCCCCCGCGAGGGTCGTGAGCATCGTGGCGTCGATCTGCGGTCCGCGGGTGTGGAGGGGGACCATCGCGTCACGCATGGTCCGGAAGCGCCGCCGCAGCCGAGACGGCAGGATCCGTTCGAGCTTGGCGAGCGCGCGAACGGCTGCGGCCTCGGCTCCACTGACGCTGCTGACCGCGACGGTGCGCAAGCTGATCGCGACGGCGAGTGCCTCGTCGTCGTCGAGCAGCAGCGGAGGAAGAGTCGCGCCGGCGTCCAGCTGATAGCCGCCGGCGACGCCGGCGCTCGACGACACCGGATACCCCAGCGTGCGCAGGCGATCGACGTCGCGACGCACCGTTCGCTGCGTCACCTCCAGCCGCTCGGCCAGCTCGACACCCGTCCAGAAGCGTCGCGCCTGAAGCAGCGACAGCAGGCGGAGCAAGCGGGCGGAGGTATCGAGCATCTTCGTGCAGACTACCGCCTATTGAGGACCGAATCTGTCCTAATTAGCGAGTAGCTTGGCGGCCGAAGGAACCCATCCATGACCATCACCCTCTACGCCGCCCCCATGTCCAGTGCCACACCCGTCGTCCACGCCATCGCCGAGCTCGAGGTCCCCCACGAGCTCGTGCTGCTCCGTCTGCAGGCCGGCGATCAGAAGAAGGCCGACTTCTTGACTCTCAATCCCAACGGCAAGGTGCCCACGCTGGTCGTCGACGGCACCCCCATGTTCGAGGCGCTGGCGATCATGCAGTGGCTCGGAGATCGCTACGGCGTCGCGCGTGGTCTGTGGCCGGCCGCCGACGCGCCCGAGCGGCTCGAGGCCTTGTCGTGGAGCACGTGGATGTACGTGAGCTTCTCCGCCGTGGTCCAGCGCCTGCGCTTGGCGACCAGCGATCACGTGGACGCGTCACTTCACCACGAGGGCCAAGCAAAGCTCGCGCACGAGCAGCTGCTGGACCTTCTGGCGATACTCGACGCGCGTCTGGCCAAGCGGTCCCACGTGCTCGGCGAGCGCTTCACGCTCGTCGATCTCATCGTGGGCAACGGCATCACGTACGCGACCTATGTCGGAGTGAGCACGAAAGGCCACGACAACGTCGAGCGCTGGCTCGCCGACCTGCACCAGCGCCCAGCGTTCCAGAAGGCGTGGGCGATGAAGTGACGCTCCGGTCCGGTCGTCGACGCAACGGCGGATGCGCGAGCAGACCGCGGCCGTGGCCGGGCGATCCCGGCCACGGCGGCAAGCCCTAGTTCACGTTGAGCTGCATGTCGCAGGACTCGATCGGGATGCCGGAGAAGGGCGAGAACATGTCGCCGAGATCGGTGTCCACGCGGATGTTGATGCGGCTGACGCCGTTCATCTGCGCCGGCGTGATGTAGAGCGTCTCGAACGCAGCATCCCCGTCGATGACGTCTTCGGTCTCCGAAAGGTCGAGCAGCGACGACGTGCGGCTGGTGGCGACGAGATAGTCGGTCTCGAGCCCGATCGCGTCCTCGGGACCGTAGTTGTGCACGAGCATGTGCACCGTCACCGGGAAGTTGCCCACCGTGTCTTCGTCTTCGAGCGGGAACGGGGTCGGAACGAGCACACCCCACTCGTTGGGCTGGGGGATCCACTCGTACGCCGCGATCTCGCACGACAAGAGTGCGTTGGTGTCCAGTGTGCCGTCGCCGAGCGGCGGCGCCGCCTGAGCGTCCGGAATCACCGGCACGGCGGCCAGAGCAGCGAGGGCGGTCACGGCGACGAGCTTCGTCATGGTTTTGAACATGCCCAGTAGTCGGCCGCGCGCGCGGATGTGACCGTGGATTCCGTCCCAAAAAGCGCGCGCAAAGGCGGCCAACGGGCCGGTCGTCGGCGAGCGCGGCGGCGCGGACGGGAGGCGGACTTCCTGATTCCGGTGGCTTGCCGCTAAGGTCGTACCGTGAGTTCACCCGCGCCCCTGCCCGTGCCGCGTTCGTTGGTCGTCCTCCTCGCCGTACTCGCCCTCGCGGCCTGCGCCGGGACCAAGAAAACCTCGACCCACCACGCAGCGCACGGCCACGCCATCGCGACGATCGAGCATCCCGACGGCGACGGCATGATGCTCGAGCGCGTCGAGGACGAGGACACGCGCTGGGTCGAGCTGCCGCACTTCGGGGAGTGTCCCTACCCCGCCGACGACATCCCCCCGTTTGCCCCGGTCGACGACAGTCACGTGCCCGGCCTCGACCCCGCGCGCACGCGCCTGACCAACATGCACGCGAGCGACACTCGGATTCACAACGAAGCGCTGCTGCAGCGGCTGGACCACGCGACCACCGAGGTGCTCGCCTGCGTGAGCGTGTCCGCGTGCTACGACGAGCGTCCGCTCGAACCCGGCTCGATCGAGCTCAAGTTCGAAGTGGCGTCCAACGGCGACGTGCGCGGCGTCGAGGTCGAGCCCTCGGCCGGCTTGGACCACACCGGGATCCGCGCGTGCGCGCGCGTGGCGATTTGGGACACCAAGTTCCCGGGGTTCGACGGCGCGGACATGGTCGTCGACTACCAGCTCGACATCGACTGATCCTCGGCTCCGCCTCGGCGGCTGTACCCGCTCGCCGGTTCTCCCCGTCGCGCCGCGCCGGTGGATCGACGCGCCCGTTCCCTTGACGAGGGTGATTTCATAGATTATGAACGCGATTACATAATCTATGAAATCCACGGGACCCCAGCGCGAAAGCACGCGTCGAGCCATTCTCGGTGCCCTCGCCGAGGTGATCGTCGAGTCCGGGACGAACGGGTTCTCCGTGCAGGACGTGGCCGATCGTGCCGGAGTGACGCACCGGACGGTCTACAACCACTACCCCACGCGGGAGGCGCTCAACGACGCGCTCGCCGTGTACGTGGAGGAGCAAATGGCCGCGGGCGCGTCGGTGCCGCCCGAGATCGGGCTGCCCCTACGCGAGGTTGCGTCGGTGATCCCGGAGTCGTTTCGGATCTTCGCCGCGCACGAGTCGCTCACGCGGGCGTACGTGATGCTGATGGTGGCGGCGCGGGGTCCTGGTGCACCGACGAAGGCGCGGACCAAGCGGTTCTCGCAGCTCGTCGGGCGCGAGCTCGGGCCGCTGCCACGTCACGTCAGTCGCGAGATCGCAGCGACGGTGCGCATGTTCCTTTCGACGACCGGGTGGCACCTGCTGACGGAGCACTACGGTCTGACCCATGCCCAGGCGGCCGCCGCCGCGTCGTGGGCGATCCGCGTCCTGACCAACGCGGCCGCCGACGGCGACCTCCCCGACCAAGAGTCCAACGATGCCTGACACCCCGACCCTTCCCATGTCCGCCGATACGCTCCTGCCCTGCCCGCTGTCGGACGCCACGGATCGGCGGCGGTGTGGTCAGAAGGCGGTGAGCCTCGCGCAGCTCATGCACGCCGGTCACCGGGTGCCCGACGGCTTCGTGGTCCCCCCGGGGGGCGTGGTCGATCCCGCCAACCTCGACGCCGCGCTGCATCGGCTGGGGCCGGGTCCGTACGCGGTGCGATCGTCGGGGGTCGCCGAGGACCTCGAGGACGCGTCGTTTGCGGGGCAGTTCGCGACCGTGCTCGGACCATCGAGCCTCGACGAGGTGATCGATGCGATCGCCGCGGTGCGGGCCTCGGCGACGTCCGGGCGAGCACGCGACTACCGGGCCGCGCGCGGATACGACGAGGCCGCGATGGCCGTGATCGTGCAGCGCCTGCTGCCGGCGACCACCTCGGGCGTGGCGTTCACGGCCAACCCCGTCACCGGCGACGACGAGGTCGTGATCGAAGCGGTTTCCGGCCTCGGGGATCGCTTGGTGGGCGGGGAAGCCGACGGCGATCGCTGGGTCGACGCAGGCGAGGGACCGAAGGCGATGGTGGACACGGGCGTCCTCGACGGGGCGCTGGCGGCGGAGGTCGCGAGGCTGGCACGGCGGGTCGCGACCGAGCGAGGACAGCCACAGGACATCGAGTGGGTCGCCGCCGACGGTGAGCTGTTCCTCGTGCAGGCGCGACCGATCACGGCGCTGCCTCGGCCGCCGCACATCGACGTTCCCGAGGGCCGGTGGATGAAGGACGTGGGTCACTTCAGCGGACCGATGACGCCGATGGGGGCGTCGATTCTCCTGCCCGCGTACGAGGAGGCCGTGGGCACGGCCATCTGCGAGGACTTCGCCGCGCCCCTGCAGACGATCCGGCATCGCTCGTTCGGCGGTGAGCTGTACACGCAGGAGGTCGACTTCGACGGCAAGCACCGGCCGCAGGCGCCCCCGCCGTGGTGGTTGATGGCGATCGTCATCCGACTCGTGCCGGCGATGCGGCGTCGGATGAAGGCCGCGGCCGCCGCTCTTCCCAAGCTCGACGAGTACCCACGGCTGTGGGAGACGACATGGCGAGCCGAGTGCATCGCGCGAATCGAAGCGGCGAAAGCGTTCGATCTCGACGCGGCGAGCGACGCGGCGCTGCTGCGCGAGCTCGACCGGGTCATCGACGAGGTCCTGCGCGTGCACGTGCAGATCCACTTTCGACTCACGGTCCCGAACCTGGTCGGGGTCCACGACCTGGTGCAGTGCTGCCGCGAGCTGCTGGGCTGGGACGTGCCGAAGACCATGAACCTGCTCGGCGGTCTGTCCACGGCCTCGACCGCGCCCGTGCGCGAGATCGAAGCGATCGCGGCGCGCATGTCCCCCGAGCTGCTCGCACGGGGACTGGCCGCGGTGCTCGACGGCGACGCGGGTCCCGAGCTGCGGGCCTGGCTCGACCGCTGGGGCCTGCGGACGATCAACGCCGACCCGGGTGAGCCGTCGTTCTCCGAGCGCGACGACCTGATCTTGGGATTGCTGCGTGGCGTCTCCAGCTCGCCGGCGTCGCAGCTGGCCGAGCTGCGGCAGGCGACGCGCGCCGAGGCTCTGTCCGCGCTCGCGGGCGAGGACAAGACGCGTTTCGAGGCCGCCCTCGCCTACGCCGAGCGGGTGTACCCGCAGCGAGAGGACAACGTGCCGTACACGGAGGGGCTCTCGTGCGGCGTCGTGCGTCGCGTCCTGCTGGCGATCGGCCGCCGGCTCGTGGCCTCGGAGGCGTTGGCCTGGGTCGAGGACGTCGCGTACCTGGAGCGCGGCGAGCTGCGGGCGGCCCTGCAAGGATCCGACGACGCGGCCACGGTGCGCGAGCGCGTGCGTCGACGGCAGGCCGAGCGAGCATGGGTCCGCGCGCATCCGGGTCCGCTGGTGCACGGGCCCGCCCCCGTGCCGCTGCCGGACATCCGGGCGATTCCCCGGTACGCCCGGCGCACGATCGCCGCGATGATGTGGGCGATCGAGCACGAGCTGACGCCGCCGACCGCGAGTGCGTCCGATGGGGAATCACTCCCGGGCGTGGGCGGAGCCCCGGGCCTCTACCGCGGACCCGTGCGGGTGATCCGTTCCCACGCACAGCTGCACCGGCTGCAGCCCGGCGAGGTGCTCGTGTGCCCGACGACCGACACGAACTGGGGACCGTTCTTCTCCACCGCGGGCGCCCTGGTGCTCGACGGCGGCGGGATCCTCTCGCACCCCGCCATCATCGCGCGCGAGCACGGGATCCCGGCGGTGGTCGCCACGGGTCACGCGACCACGACGCTACGTGACGGCCAGATCGTCACCGTCGACGGTACGCGCGGTCGGGTCGAGCTCGTGTGAGCGGCCCGGGCGAGCCGGCGATCCCAGCGGACGTTCGAGGGCGACAGGCGGCCCATGTCGCCTCTCGCACGGCGTGGGTGGGCCGACGAGCACTGCGGTGTCGCGGCCCTCGAGCGTGGCCGCCGGCGGCGCGCGGGTGGGCGATCGACGGTCACCGTACGCGAGACGATCCGACGCTGCGCGCGTTCATCGAGGAGCTTGCGGCGGCGAACGCCTCGTTCTCGCTCGCCGCCGTAGCATTCGACGCGCCAACGTCGTCGCGAGGCTCAGCCCTTGAACGACGGATCGACGGTCTGCACCCGACGCGCGAGAAGCCAGCGGCCGTCCACCTTGCGCCACTGGTCCTCGTACCCCCCCGAGGCGACGATGCCCGGCTCGTCCGCGGCCTCGACCACGAAGTACGAGGACGTGGCGGTCGCGGTCGTCTCCGAGTGCAGCTGCACGGACACCGGACCGATCATGTGACGCTTGCCGGCGGTGACCCCGCCCTCGTGCCACTGACGGATCGTCTGCGCGATCGCGTCGACGCCCGTCGCTTCCCCGAACGGCGAGACGTAGACCCCATCGTGGGTGAAGTGCTCGACGAACGGGGCCACCTCGTGACTGTCGACGGCGAGCAGGTAGCTGTGGTGGGCCTCTTGGATGGCGACCTTGTCTTCGATGCTGGACACCCCCGGAACATAGGTGGTTGCGTCGGCACGCCAATGTGGCAATTTCTCGACCAAAGGTTGCGTATGCACAACCTCGAGAACCGCAAGGATCTGGCCACGTTCTCGGAGGTCGTCTCGACCGGCAGCCTCACCGCCGCCGCCAAGGCGCTGGGCGTGCCGAAGTCGACCGTGAGTCGTGCTGCAGACCTTCAAGGCGCGGCACCCTCGCGTGCTCCTGCGCGTGTCACTGTCCAGTCGTCTCGTCGACCTCGTCGACGAGGGCATCGACGTGGCCTTCCGCTTGCACGTCGCGCCGCTACCGGACGCAGCCTCGCTCAAGCTGATACGCGTGCTGCGGGTAGCGGCGCACTTCTACGCGGCACCGAGCTACCTTGCGGCCCTGGGGCGCCCGTTCCGGCGCGTCGACTTGAGTCGCCACCCGTACGTTTGTCATGCACGCGCCCCTAGGAAGGCCCTGCTCGGCAAACCCGGCGACGCGGAACAGCTCCTGCCCGAGCCGGACATCGTCGTGAACTCGTTCGCATCGGTGATCGAGATCGTCGGGCGCGGGCTCGGCATAGGTCTGATCCCCGAGTTTCTCGCGGAGCCGCACGTCGCATCCGGGAGCCTCGAACGCGTGCTGGCGTCGGCAAAGTCGCCGCAAGGCTGGCTGTCCATGGTCTGGCCTGCGAGTCGTCAGGGACAACCTCGCGTCGAGAAGTTCATCGCGGTCGTCACGGAGCTGTCGCGACCGACGCGTGGCCCGCGGTCGACCTGAGCGCCGAGCCGATCAGTTCTTGACGACGACGTAGATGCTCGCGGTGCCCATCCCGTTGGCGTCGTCGAAGAGCACGTACTCGTCGCAGCCGAAGATTCGGGTCGTCTGGCTCACGTCTCGAATCGTGGCCGCGTTGGTGCCGTCGATGTCGGCACGCCACAGCGCGCCGTCGTAGGTCGAGTAGTACAGGTGCTGGGCGTCGACGTAGAGGCCGCCGCCGGCCATGCCCTGAACGTCGAGCACATGGGTGGGCGTGCCGTCGACGACCATTCGCTGGATGAAGTCGGCGTCTTGATTGACCGCCACCACGAAGTACAGCTCGTCGCCGAGCACGTCGAAGCCGGTCACCGACTGTCCGTCCGGGAGCAGGAACTGCGTCGCGTCGCCGCCCGTTCGTGGCACCCACCACAGGTCCGGACTCGAGGGAGGCGTGCCGAGCTTGGCTCGGCTCCACGCGACGTGCGTGGAGGTCAGGCGCAGGTTGTGCGGGAGCACGTCCTGGGCGGCCATCTCCGTGCCGAAGTTGGTAACGTCCGAGCCGTCGCGCGGGACCTGCACCCAGCCGAACGAGGCGCTGACATTGGACGTTCCCGAGGCGACCCAAAAGTCGTCGTCGTCGAAGTCGAACGTCAGCGAGGTTCCGGACGTGGGAAACGTGGCCAGGCTCGTGTTCGTCGCGCCGTCGTACGACCAGACCTCGTTGCCCGACAGGTACAGCAGGTTGCCCGCCTCGACCGCGAGCCCCGTGTAGCCGTTGCCGCTGTCGACGATCTCGGGAGGCCCGCTGCCGTCGATCGGGTGGCGCCACAGCTGGGATCCCCCGGCCGAGACCGACAGCGACGCGTACAGGTAGTCGGCATCGCACGCCAGCTCCCAGAACGCGCCCTGAAACGAGAAGAGCTCGAATACCTCGGGCAGGATCGGCCCGCCGGTATCGGTCGTGTCGGCCTCGGTACCGGCGTCGGCCGTCCCGTCGTCGACGTTGGACGTGCCCACCGTGGTCGGCAGCGGCGAGGTCGTGGCGACCGTCGTCGCACCATCGCTGCTCGACGTCTCGGAGCCGACCGTCGTGTCCCCGGTCGAGCCGGTGGTGGCACTGTCCGGGCCGCACCCCGCCGCGGCGACGGCGAGCACGACGACGACCCCAAATGTTCCAACCTTCATCCTCCGAGGGTAGTCGGATCCGAGCCGGCCCGACAGTGCCATGGGATCGACCGGCATCGGAGGTTCGGTCGTCGTCGTGTCCCGGCCGGCGAGCCGGTCGTCGTGCCGCGCCTCGAGCAGGGTGAGCGCACCGCCCTCGCGCTGCAACGTCCGCAGGCGCGTCGACCAGCCGCCGCAAACTGGGCGCCGAGCCCGGCGATGGCCTCCGAACGACGGCAACCCCCACGCCTTGTCGTTGCGCTCGAGCGACGCGGTGACGACGCGAGGATCCCGGGCGTGGCCGCGCGTCACCCCGCACGCCGCGGTGTCGTCCGACTCCACCGCTCGAGCAACACGAACCACGGCGCGCACAGCAGCCCGGCCAAGAGGCTCATCGCGACGTCGGCCACGTGCAGAGGTCCGAAGTCGAAGAGGCTGCGGGCCGGCGCAACGGCGAGCACCACCGTGAGGACGACGAGCGTGCCGGCCACGACCCAACGGAAGGCCGGGTTCGGGGCCCGCAGCATCGCCAACCACGACCGGTTCTTGGCGCGATCGACCAAGATCACCATGAGGAAGCCGACGACGAGAGTGGTGAAGGTGAGCGCGCGGGCCGAGTCGACGGGATGGCTGCGCATCGCCAGGGTGAAGACGGCGATGCAGACGGCCAGGACGCTCAGCCCCTGCAGCAGCGCCATGCCGACCGTGCTTCGCGAGAACAGGCGGGCGTTCGGTGGTCGTGGTGGTCGTTGCATGACGTCCGCCTCGGCGGGCTCTGCCTCGAACACGAGCGTGCACGACGGGTCGATGATCAACTCGAGGAAGGCGATGTGTACCGGGAGCAACAACAGCGGCCAGTCACGAAAGAACACCGGGAGCATCGACAGCCCCGCGATCGGCACGTGGACCGCCACGATGAATGCGATGGCCTTGGTCATGTTGTCGAAGATGCGTCGACCCAGG
>CALBMM010000294.1 GCA_937896535.1 uncultured Pseudomonadota bacterium | reverse complement strand
ACGCTGCGAGCGGCTCGGCGGACTCCGACTCGGGGGGGGCGGCCAGTGGCGACGCGACGACCGAAGGGGCGATCGCTTGGCCGCCGACCGACTGCACGCTGGACGAGTCTCCCTTCGTCGAGTCGGACTGTCTGGCGGGGCTGCGGACCAGCTGTAACGCCGCGCAGACGGAGACCGACTGCGCGGCGGTCGACCCACTGGGGTTCGACGACGGCAGCTATCAGGTCGCGTGCGGGTGGGCGAAGGTCGTCACGTTCTCGGACGCGCAGACCTGCACCGTCGATCGCGTGTTCGGACGCTGCGAGCCGGTGCTCGCCACGGAATGCGGAGACTTCTGCGCCGGCGAGGACATGCTCAGCGACGTGTCCGCGATCCCGTCCCGTCGCGAGATCGTCGAGCTGTGCGGAGGTCCGCTGGGCCCGTGGTCGGCGGTGGGCACCACGGACGATTCGGTGTCGACGTGTGCCGACAACGTCTCGCCGCCGTCGGACCCGCTGTGTGCGTGCGCGCCGGTCGCTTGCGACGCAGGATGACCGTCAGCCGCCGTGGGCGGCGAGCCACGCATCGATCTGCGCCGCTTGGGTCTCGTCGCCGGCGGCGCGGTACAGCTGTGCGGCCTCGCGTGCCGACGCCAGCGCCCGCGCCGGTGTCTCGTCGTCGGTCGTCAGCGCTTTGGCCAGGCCGAAGCGTGCGACCGCCTCGCCCTCCTGCGCGCCCTCGTGGGCGTCGTAGATCCGCACCGCGCGTTCGAAGGCGGCGGTCGCCGCGTCGGGGTGCTCGAGCGCGAGCTCGGCCCGACCGAGGTTGCCGAGTATCGCCCCGAGCTGGGGGTGATCGGGCCCGAGGCTGGCCTCGAGGATCTTCAGGGCACGCTCGTGCAGGTCCGTGGCGGCGTCGAAGCGGCCGAGGTCGTACTCGATCTCGCCGAGGTTGGTGAGGCTGCGGGCGACTCGGGGGTGCGCCCCGCCCAGCTTGGTCTCCCAGATCTTCAAGGCACGCTCGTGCATCTGCTTGGCCTCGGCCAAGCTTCCCTCTTCCACGTAGGCGGCCGCGAGGTTGTTGAGGGCGGTGGCGACCTCGGGGTGGTCGGAGCCGTAGGTGGCTTCCTGAATCCGTAGCGCCCGAGCGAAGTTGGTCTTGGCCTCGTCGAGGTTGCCGGTCGCGACCGCGACGGCGCCGAGGTTGGCCAGGCACTTGGCGACCTGCGGGTGGTCCTCGCCGAGGGTGCGCTCGCTGATGTCGAGGGCGCGCTCGAACCGTGCGCGCGCCTCGTCGAACTTGCCCAGCGAGTGGTCGACGATGCCCAGATCCTGCAGCGACCGCGCCACGCGGGGATGGAGCTCGCCGAGCGCGACGCCCCAACGCTGCATCGCCAGCGTCTGGGTCGACCGCGCCAGCGGATATTCGCCGGCGGCGTACTGCACCACGCCGAGCGAGGCGAGCCGGCCCGTCTCGCGCAAGCCCAGCGGATCTCCGGCGAAGGAGATCGCGAGTGCGGCGTGCTCGGCCCAGGTATCGCCCTCGCGGTGCCGCCGCTGGCGATACCCCACGATGTAGACGAGATCGACCGCCGCATCGGCGGCGGTCTGCCACGCGCTCGCCTTCGCGGCGGTGTAGTAGGCGTCCTCGCTCGCGGCCTCGGCCTCGTCGTAGCGACCGAGCTGCTCGAGGATCCGGCCCTGCAGCGCCCTCGCGCGCGCGAGCATCGGCGGCCACCCCAAGACCTCCGCCTGCATCGCCGCGGGCTCGACGATCGCGAGGGCCTGCTCGTGCTTGTTGGTCTCCGACAACGCGCGGGCGCGTGCGAGCTCGGTCCGGATCCGGTCGACGTCGTCGCGGGTGTCCGGCGCCGGGGGATCGGGCAGGTTGGCGAGCACGGCGGGATCGAGACACTCGACGGGACGCGGCAGGCTCGCCGCGGTGGAGACGGCGACGTTGGCGACGTTCGGATCGGCCTCGCGCAGCTGGCCCAGCAGCGCCTCGTAGCGCAGCCGACCATCCTGCAGGCACCAGTCCGCGCGCGCGATCTCGGACGCGGAGCGGTTGTCGTGCAAGCGCTCGGACAGACACAGCGCCGTCCGCTGCGCGCCCCAGTTGTCGGCGAACTCGTCGATCCACGGCTGTACGCGCGTGGCGGTCGCGGCGGCGTGGGAGGCCCCGCTGCCCCGCAGGCCGCGCGCGATCGCATCGCGCTCGCCGGCGTCGAGCTGCGCGACGAGCACTTTGCCCTCGTCGTCGCAGTCGGCCTCGATCTGCCGCGTGCGGTGGTTGTCGTAGCCCTGCACGCCCAACCCCGCGACGAGCAGGACACCCACCCCGGCGTACAGCCAACGTCGGCGCGCCCGGGCCTGCCCGCGCTCCAGATCCGACAGCAGCGCGTTCATGCTCGGGTAGCGCAGGTCGGCGGGCGCCGACAGCCCGCGCAGACACACCCGTCGCAGCCAGCTCGGCACCTTCGAGCCCGCCGGAATCGGTCGCACGCGTCCCTGCGACACGTTCATCGACAACGCCGGCATCGAGCCACCCTCGAAGGGGCGCTGTCCGAACAGCGCCTCGTACAGTGCGATGCAGAACGCGAACTGATCGGTGCGGTGGTCGGTCGCGCCGCCGGCCCACTGCTCGGGGGCCATGTACGCCGGCGTGCCCATCACCTCGCCGTAGCGCGTCAGCGGAAGGTTGAGCGCGTCGGAATTGCTGAACGCGCCCGGCCCGTCGAGCTCGGCCAGCGGTACCTCGGGGTCGTCGTCGTCGCGGCGGGGCGACGACGCCAGCCCGAAGTCCATCACGCACACGCGCCCGTCGGCGCCGACCATCACGTTGTCGGGCTTGAAGTCGCGGTGCACGATGCCCTTGTCGTGCGCGGCGGCCAGGCCGCGGCCCGCCATCACGTAGCAGCGCAGCACGTCGCGCCAGTCCGGCGACGTGTCCTGGTACCAGCGCCGCAGCGTCGCCCCGTCGATGAACTCCATCGCGAGGAAGATCTGGCCGCGGTACTCGCCCACGTCGTGGATCGCGACCACGTTGGGATGCGACAGCTTCGCCATCGCTTGGGCCTCGCGCAGCAATCGTGCGTGGCCGGAGCTGGACAGCCCCGCGTCGTCGTCGCGTGCGTGCAGCAGCTTGAGGGCGACGCGCCGGTCCAGCTCCGGGTCGTGGGCGGCGAACACCTTGCCCATCCCGCCCGCACCGAGCTGGTGCAGCACCAGGTACCGCCCGATCACCGTGCCCCGCGACAGACCGGGGTCGCGGTGTTCGATCGAGGGGAGCGTGTCCGCGCCTCGGGTCTCTTCGAGCGAGCTGGGGAAGCTCGTCACCCGCTCATCATGGGCGATGTTGGTCGGGGCACAAAATCACGCCCCCCTGCGCCGGGCGTACGGGCTCAGGAGCGCGGTGGCATGGGGCGCCGCAGCTTCGGCGGCGGTGCCACCCGAAACCGGACGCTGCCGGCCGGGGGCCGACGGCGCGGGGTCTTGCCCCAGCCCTTGACCGCCGGCTTGGGCACGGCGGCGACCTCCACGGTCGGCATCGGGGTGCCGTCGGGGAACAGCAGGACCGGATGGCTGACCACGTCGGTGTTGGTGGGCACGACCGGCGCCGGCACGCCCGCCGCCGTCAGCCGGATCGGCGCGGTGCGTCCGGTCTGCGCGGGCTCGACCGCGCCGGGCTCGGGCTGCAGCGACTCGACCATCTGCTCGATCTCCAGCGCGTCGTCCTTGCGTCCCTCGCCGCGGTAGGCGGCGGCGAGTCGCCACAGTCGCTCACACGCCTTGTCGGTCTCGCCGAGCGCGAGCTCGATCTCGGCGGCATCGATGTGCAGCTCGGATCGGTTCGGGGCGAGGGTCATCGCGCGACGGATCAGCGTGTGCGCGTGACGGTTGCCGGACTTGGCGAGGGTGTGCGCGCTGCGGACGAGGCGATCGATCGCCAGCTCGTATTGGCCCAGCGCCAGCGTGCACTCGCAGATGCCGACGTGGGCCTCCGGATCGGACGGGTCGACGATCAGCGCGGCCTGAAATGCCGCGAGCGCTTCGGGGTACTTGCACGCGTCCAGAAGTCGCTTGGCCTTGGACAATGACGGCTGAATACGAGTACCCACGCGCGCATTAGAGACCATCGCGTGCCCGATTTCATCCTCAATGAAAACGGTGCGACGCCACGGTAAGCGCCGTGACCCGTTGCTCGGACACTGTCGCGATCGCGCCTCGTGCCCCCAGGATCGATCGGGTGCGACATGTACGGGCGGGTCCCGTCGCGGAGGCCATGGCGCGATCGTCGGTGGTCGCGCTCACGCCCGTAACGCCGACTGGCGGCCGTCGTCGTTTTTTTCGGAGGGGGCGAATCAAAAGCCGGGGCTCGCACACCCACCCGGTGGCAGGGAGGCGAGTCATGGTGGGGATGCACAACAGTTTCACGGAGTCCTGGAATCGTCGGCTCACTTTCGCCTTCGCAGCGAGCCTCATCCTCACCCTCACCCCCCCTGCAAGAGCCGGCGAGGTCGAGGGTGAGCCGGCGGTCCAGGACTCTGTCGACACCCTCTACCCGCAGACGGCCGAGCTCGGTCAGTCGCGGGGAGACCCGGTGCCGGTGCCCGACGAGCTGCCGCGCCAGCGACCGTCCGACATGCCGGTCCTGTTCGCGCAGCAGGGCGTCATCTTCGTCAACTTCGACGGGGCGCAGCTTTCGGGCGGCGCGGACAATGCCGCCGACAACGTCACGCAGATCGGTCCACTCGCCGGCAGCTTCGCGCCCTACGGCAACGACGAGGGCAAAAAGGGCGCCGTGATGCAGGCGGTCCGTGACGACTGGGCCGACTTCAACGTGCTCATCACCGACACGCGACCGCAGGCGGGCGCGTACACGATGAACATGACGGGCCCCACCAATCCGTACGGCGCCGGCGTGCTGGGGATCGCCCCGCTGGACTGCAACGACAGCCAGACCCATTCCAACATCACGTACGCGTTCCACAGCGCCAACGACGGCCACAGCGCCTCGACCACTGCGACCACCATCGGCCAGGAAGTCGCGCACTCGTACGGGCTCGAGCACGTCAACGAGACGACCGACATCATGAACCCGTTCAACGCCGGGGGAGATCCGTTCTTCCACGACAACTGCCTGCCGATCGACGGCGGCGGCAACGGGATCTTGTGCACGCAGCAGCACTCGGCGCAGTGCGGCAGCGGCTCGCAGCAAAACTCCTACCAGGAGCTGATGGCCCTGTTCGGCCCCTCGATGCCCGATCTCGCGTCGCCGGTGGCGTCGATCGTCTACCCCGTCGACGGCGAGACGTTCGCGGTCGGTGAGTCGTTTCAGATCGACGTGGAGGCCAACGACGACAGCGGCGTGCAGGAGGTCACCCTCTTCCACAACGGCGCCGAGCAAGGGGTCGACGGCTCCACGCCGTACGGCTGGTCGGTCGACAACATCGGCGAGGGCACCTACGAGCTGTACGTGGAAGCGGTCGACCTCGCGGGCAACGTCTCGCAGAGCAACGTGGTGACGATCTACGTGGGCGTCGACGGCCCCGCCCCCGGCGGAGACGACGGCGCGTCCGACGGCGACGACGGCAGCGCGGGCGACGATGACGACGACGACGGTGGGATCGACGATCCCGACGGGCCGGGGGCGCTGCCCTGGGACTACGGCTTCGGCGAGGACGCGGACGCGGCGGGGTGTGCGTGCACGAGCGGTGGGCCGAGCCCGGCGGGGCTTTCGTGGGTGCTGCCGCTGCTGCTGGTCGGGGCCGCGGTGCGCCGCCGCCCCCGTTGACGGCGGGCGCGAGGCGACCGAAGGTCGTCGCTGGTGCCGGATTCTCCCCGCGAGTTCTGCCGCGAAGCCTGTCAGCAAGCCGGTGAGACGATCGGCGGATCGGCGGCGGCGTCGATCCCGTTCATCGTCGCGCTCGAGCATTGCAAGCCTTGGGGCAGCAAGGCCATCCCCGAGTCGGACCTGCCCGACGAGGTCAAGCAAGTCCTCGACGCGGTCGAGTCCACCCTCGAAGGCGCCCGACCGCAGCTCATCAAGCGCGAGATGTCGCGGACCTCTCGCTCGCGCCTGATGCTCGCGGGCATCGAGCCCACCGTTCGCCGCGCGGTGCAGTGGGAGCTCGACGACGTGCGCGACTTGCTGGCGATCGATCTGGTCGCAGCCGCGCAGGCGTTGCGGGACGGCGAGACGCCCGAGGGCAGTGCGGCCGTCGACACGCCGCAGCTTCTGGTGTGCACCAACGGCAAGCGCGACCGGTGCTGCGCGAAGTGGGGGATGCCGCTCTTTCGGATCTTGTCGGGTATCCACACCGACACCTGGGAGACGAGCCACATCGGCGGGCACCGCTTCGCACCGACGCTCGTTTGGCTCCAGACGGGGATCTGCCTCGGGCGCATCGGGCCCGACGAGGCCGTGCCGATGCTCGCCGCCATCGAGCGCGGTGACATCTTCCGCGCCGACCGGCTGCGGGGCCGGATGAGTTTTTCGGCGCCCGCGCAATTCGCCGAGGCCGCGTGGCGCGAGGAGACCGGCCGCTGGGACGTCGCGGCGATCACCGGCGCGTGGAGCGAAGCGACGCCGCAGGGCCACCACGCGGTGACGCTGCGCGACGATGGCGGGGCCGAGCATCGGCTGACGGTGCGACGGCGCCCGCTGGGAATCCTGGCCGCGCCCAGCTGTGACAAGCAGCCCGAAGAGGTCGCGGTCTGGGAGCGGATCTGAGCCCGCGCCGAGCGTCCAAACGTCGTATCATCCCAGCCGCTCGTGTTCTGCGGCCGTTTTTCGTCGTTCGTCCTCGCCTCGTCCCTGCTCGCCGCGTGTGGCGGTGACGATGCGCCGCCCCTCGACGGCACCACGACCACCGAGGGGGACAGCTCCACCGGGGTCGTGTGCGATGCCGACCTCGACGGGTTCAACTCGATCGAGTGCGGCGGCACGGATTGTGACGACGCCGACCCGACGATCTACCCGGAGGCACCGGACTCGGCATGGCAGTTCGCCAGCGTCGACGCTGGGCTGCTCGGGGACATGATGGTGACCGGTCTGGTCATCGACGGCGCCGGGACGCTGCACGCGATCTACTCCGACGGGGCCGAGAGCGGACCGCAGGGGTTGTGGCACGCCGTGCAGGGAAGCGACGGGACGTGGACCCCCACGCAGATCACCACGGCCGAGGCCTACGGAGATCCGAGCTTGCTCGTCGACGGCGCCGGGGCACTGCGCATGCTGATCACCACCGGGGCACCCGGGGCGACCCAGGTCCAGGCCGGGGTGCTGCAGGGCGGCGCGTGGTCGCTCGAGGTCGTCGGCGACGGCACCTCGACCGCGCAGGCGTTGGCGCTCGACGGCGCCGGCGTGCTCGTGGCCGTGACCGCGACCGAGACCGAAGCGACCTACTGGACGCACGATGGTTCGGCCTGGACCCCGGAAGTGGTCGGCCCGATCGCCAACCCGGTGGTCGTGCGTGCCCCCGACGGCACGATGCAGGTCGTCGGACCCAACGCGTCGGTGCTGCAGTACTGCCAGCGCGACGACGACGGCACGTGGGACTGCGCGGACGTGACCGCCAACAGCTCCGTGGGTGCGTACGGCGCCGAGAGCTACGCCCGTCACGCGCCCGGCGCGGCGCTGCACCTCATCTCGATCGACACCGTGGACACCGAGCGCCTCGTCCACCGCCACCTCGACGACGACACGTGGGGGCTGACGGCGCTGTCGTTCCTGCCCAGTCCACAGCACGGTTACTCGGTCGTCAGTGACGACAGCGCCCTGCACGTGGCGGCGTGGAGCGAGCCCCTGGCCGTCGGCGCGCTGGCCTACGCCAAGTTCTCCGGCGGCGACTGGTCGCTCGACGAGACGGTGATCGAGGGCGACCGCAACGGCTGGGAGCCGTCGATGGTCGTCGACGGCGCGGGCACGCCCCACGTCGTGTTCGCCGAGACGATCCAGGACGACCTGCTGTACGCGGTGCGCGTCGGTGCCGACGGCATCGACCAGGACTGCGACGGCGTCGACAACTGAGCTCGCCGCACGCGACGTTGGCTCTGAGCCTCGATCAGTCGCCGCTGGCGGGTGGGCTGTCGTCGAGCTCGCCGATGCACGTGGCGCACAGCCACGCGCGGCCGCGACTGGGGTCGTCGCGCATGCCCACGAAGGCGGGCTTGCCGACCTCGAGGGCGGTGCCGCAGCGCGAGCAGTCGCTGGCCTTGTTGACGATCACCTCGTTCCACGCGTAGACGTCCGACAGGTCGTCGCGCACGCGGGTGCCCCGGGCGAGCTTGCGGGCGTCGGCGCCGGCGCGACGGGCCATCGAGATCGATTCCTGCACGATGCCGTCGACCCCGTCGACCACCCCGCCGACGAGGTGGAGCGTGTCCTCGAGGATGTTGCGAACGAGCTGCGACACCGGCAGTCGTCGTCGCGTCGCCTCCTCCTTGAGGGCCGACTCGAGATCCTCGTCGACCCGGGTCTGGATCAGCCGGTCCTTGCGCGGTTTGCTGCTCATCGGTGCCCTGTCATCGATTGTATGACTTTTTTTCGCCGAGAAATCATGTGGCTACGAGAAAGTCCTCGACGCTGTCATATTTTGTAATACAAAGTCATGCATGCAACCGCGAACTTCGCGCACCGCTGATTCCGACCGCCTGGAGGCCTTCGGGGCCGAGATCGACGCCATCCGCCACGAGGCCGAAGCGCAGGTCGGACCGCAGGACCTGCGCCACGTCCGACGCCTCGACGCGTTCAGCCGCGGCTGCGAGGTGGTCGGCCGCGTGCTGATCCACGTCTCGTTCGACCCGCTGACCTGGGGGGTGGGGGTCGTCTCGCTGTGGCTGCACAAGCAGCTGCAGGCTACCGAGATCGGCCACCCCGCGCTCCACGGTGCCTACGACAAGATCGAGGGCGCCGGTCGTTTCCACTCCAAGAAATTCCGTTGGGACACGCCCATCGAGGAATCGTCGTGGCGCTACAGCCACAACGTCGAACATCACCAGTACACCAACGTGGTCGGCCGCGACCCCGACCTCGAGTACGGGATGATCCGACTCTCGGACGAGGTCCCGCACCAGCCGCGCAATCGCTTTCAACTCGCCCACGTTGCCACGACCTGGCTCGGCATGGGCTTCTTCATGAATCTGCACGCGGGTGGCCTGGACAAGCTCGCGCTCGGCGATCGCAAGATGCCCGCCGACGAGCTCAAAAAGCGCGCCCGCACGGCGGCCCGCAAGTCGGTGCCGTACTACCTGTACAACTACGTGTTGTTCCCGGCGCTGGCCGGCCCGATGTTCTGGAAGGTGCTGCTGGGCAACTGGGCGGCCGAGGTGATGCGCAACGTGTACACGTCGGCGTCGATCTTCTGCGGTCACATCGGCCCGCAGGTCCAAGCGTATCCCGAGGGCACCAAGGCCGGCTCGCGGGCGCAGTGGTACGCGATGCAGGTGCACTCGGCGAACAACTTCACCGTGCCCAAGCCGCTGTCGGTGCTGTGCGGCGGGCTCGACTACCAGATCGAGCATCACCTCTTTCCCAAGCTTCCGCCCGAGCGCCTGCGGCAGGTCGCGCCGAAGGTCCGCGCCGCGTGTGAACGTCACGGCATCGAGTACCGGGTCGACACCTGGCCGCGGACCCTGCTGCGGGCGCTGCGGCACCTGCGGGCGCTGCAGCGGCCGACGCCCGCACCCACGTCGGACCCGGGGCCCGAGCCGGTGACCGAGGTCGAGACCAGCGCCGCCGCCTGAGGGGCTGACCCGCCGCAGACCGACCCGGGGTACCGTGCGTATCCCGGGTTCGCATGCGTGGACGCTGGATCGCCCCCTTGATCGTGCTCTCGGCCGCTTGTCGCGCCCAAACCCCCGCCCCGCCCACCGTCGCTCCGACCGGCGAAGCGTCCCCGGCGGCCGCGCCGAGCGAGCCGGCTTCCGCCGGACCGGCCACGACCACGATGCCGGATGCGAGCGTCGTCGTGGTCGGGCGCGCCCAGATCGACGCGACGCGCGACGGTCACATCGGCATCATCGAGGTCGATCAAGTGCTCCGCGGCGCGGCGGGATACGCCGTGGCGTTCGTGTCCGAGCCGTTGCCGCTGACCGAGGGCGAGCGGCGCGTGTTCTTTCTCGCCCCGGAGGCCGGCTCGGATGCGATGCGACTGCTGGCCGTCGACGGTGGCCTGGATTCGGATCCGTCACTGGCCGCGACGTTGGTCACCGAGCCCGCTCCGACCCCGGCGGCCGTCGACCCGCGGTACGAGACCGACCTCGCGACGATGCGCAAGCACGACCAGCGCGACTGGAGCCCCGCTGCCGCCGCCGCGATGGAGGCGGCGGTGCGAGTGTTCGGAGAGATCGCGTGGATCGGCCGTCGAGCCTCGGAGGTCGAGTCGCTGATCGGTCCCCCCATGTCCCGTTCGCCGCAGCCCGACGGCGGCGAGCGCTGGGAGTATGCGTTTCACATCGGTGAGATCGGCACCATGCGGTCGCTGATGCTCGGCGACGGACGCGTGACGTCGATGCTGGTCCTGCGCACGCAGTGACCACGCCCGTGGCTCAGACCAGCCCGTCGAGCGTGCCCGCGTAGTCGGGGTTGCCCACGCCCGACAGACCCATGCCGAACGCGTTGCACAGACTCGTGAGCAGATGGTTGTGCGGGGTGCCGCCGGTGCCGTCCAGGTGCGGGTTGTGGCTGCCGTCGCTGAAGTAGTACTGCAGGTACCGCCCCATCTCGATCTGCCCGGCGCCGCCGGCCAGCACGATCGGCAGGTCGACGTTGCTGTGCAGGGCGGGGTCGCCCATGTCCGAGGCCCAGCACACGATCGTGTTGTCGAGCAGCGTGCGGCCGTTCTCTTCGACCACGGCGTCGAGCTTGCCGAGCAGGCTCGCGACCACCTCGGTCCAGTACGTCTGCATTCGGAGAAAGTCGGTGTGGTACGGCTCGCCCGGGACGACCGACCCGCCCGAGACGGCGCCGTGGGCCAGCTCGTTGTGCGTGTCGTAGTTGATCCCCAAGAACGGCAGTGGCTCGCCCGAGGTCGAGTACAAGAGCTGCAGGCCGCCCACGTGGGTGAGGCGGCACGACAGGCTCTGCGCGATGATGTCGGTCAGCTCGTCGATCGTCTTGGGGAAGTTGTCCGGGCTGTGGTCGTGGGACAACTCGTCGCCCGAGCCGGTGACCATCGGTGGCGCGCAGGCGCCCAGCGGGATGTCCAGCCGCGACTTCAGGTCGTCGATCGCGGCCAAGTGCGCATCCATCTTGTCGCGTTCGATGCCGCCCACGGCGGCCCGCAACGCTTCGACTTCGGCGCGAGAGACGTCGAGGATGCTCTGCTTGCGTGCCACGAGGGCGAGCTGGTCCGGGCTCGGGCCGTCGGGCGAGATGCCGTCGAACAAGCGGTTGAACGTCGCCAGCGTGTTGCTCTCGCACACGACCGGCTGCACGTTCCCACCGACTTCTTCGTAGAAGGCCGACGTGCCGTAGCCGAACGTGCCGTCCAGTCCCAGAAGCAGGTTGACCGTACGATTGGGCGCAGGGTTCGTCGCTTGCAGATGATCGGCGACGAGCTGATCGATCGAGGGGTAGGTCGCGGAGTCGATGGCCGAGGTGACACGATGCCCTCCGGTGAACAACGAGGCCATGCCGCCCTCGTGCCCCGACGCCCCCATCGCGTAGGCCGAGAGCATCTCCAGGCCCTCCACCACGCAGATCTTGTTCTTGAACGGGGCCAGCGGCGCGAGGATCGAGTCGGGGAACTCGATGTTCCACCGCTCGCCCGCCGGCTGCGGTCGCCAGTGGGGATACGACGTGCCGTGCGGCGTGTACACCAGCAGCAGTCGACACGGGACGTTGCCGTCCTCGGCGTGCGCCACCGAGTCCACCAGCAGGCGGGCGAGGGGAGAGCAGGCGGCCGCCGCGGCCGCCGTTTGCAGAAAGCGTCGTCGACTCTTGCCGAGCAGATGCATCGTCAATCCTTTCGGACGATCGCGGCCGGTTGTGCGATCCACCGCGCGACCGCCCCGGCGACGTTGCCCTCGGCCTGAGCGGTGGAGGCCAGGAAGTCCTCGGGAACGCAGGCGTCGTCGTAGGGCGTCGGGGCGCCCATCGCGACCATGTGGAAGTTCATCGCGAAGCAGTCCTGCACGTCGTCGCTGGGCGCGAGCAGGTCGACCATCCCGGCCAGGTTCGTGAAGGTGCCGTCGGTGCGGTCGGTGCCGCTGACCTCGCCGGAGGCATCGACGGTCACGCCGTTTTCGAGGTCGCGCCAGCGCCCGAGCCCGTCGTAGTTCTCGAACGCATAGCCCAGGGGATCGATGAGCTGGTGGCAGCCGGCGCAGGTCGGGTCGCTCACGTGTGCCTCCGTACGGGCGCGAGTGGTGTCCAGGCCGGGATCGTTGGGCAGGTTCGTGTCGACGGTCGGCGGAGGCGGCGGCAGCGTCTGACACAGCAGGCGCTCGCGGACCATCGCGCCGCGCTTGACCGGCGAGCTGCCGTCGGGATGCGCGAACGCGGCGAGCAGGCCCGGCTGCGCGAGCAGGCCCGGACGATCGTCGGTGTCGACCCGCGTCAGCGTCTCGCTGTCGGCCGCGAAGCCGTAGACGTCCGCGAGGGTGGCATTGGCGAAGGTGTAGCGCGCCGACAGCAGCGTCTCGACGGTCCCGTCGTCTTCGAACAGCGCGTGCTCGATGTAGCGGCGCAGGCTCGCCTGCAGCTGCGCGAGGACCTCGGGCGTGAACGCGGGGTCGGCCTTGGAGATCCCCGCCAGCTCGTCGAGCTCGAGCCACTGCCACACGAACTCCACCAGGTGGGCGCGGCCGCGCTCGGTCGCCAGCAGGCGACGTGCCTGCTCCACGCGCACGTCCTCGTCGAAGAGAGTCTCGCCCTCGGCCAGGGCGCTCAGCGCGTCGTCGGGCGGCGCCCCGGTCAGCGTGAACGCGAGCAGGTCCGCGATCTCGTAGGTGGTCAGGTAGCCGTTTTCCCCGAGCTCGGAGCGGTACAGGTGCGCCGGCGACATCACCATCGCCGCGGTCGCGGCGGCGATGCCCTCCTCGAACCCGCCCACGCCGTCGAAGTCGGTCGTGAACACGCCGAGGATCTGCTCGATCTCCGCGTTGGTGACCGGCCGTCGGTACAGCCGTGGCAGCGTCGCCTCGATGTAGCTGCGGGCGCACGCGGGGCTGGGGTCGGCGGCCGCGCACGGCACGTACGCCGCGAGGTCCGTCCGCACGGTCTCGCCCACCGACAGCGAGACGGCGAGCACCTGCTCGAGCCGCACGTCGGTCATCAACGCCGCCTCGGCGCTGCCGACGTAGCCGTTGACCCTCGGGTCGGCCGGCAGCGTCGCGATCGCGATCGGCTCGGCGATCCCGAACACGCGCTGCAAGCTTCCGTCGAGCTCGGCGCGGGTCAGCATGCGCAGCTTGGCCTTGGCCCCGAGCTCGCAGTCGAGCGGGACGGCGTTACCGTCGGCATCGGGATCGCCGGGACCACCCCCGCCGTCGGCCCCGTCGGTCTCCCCCCCGTCGGCGCCCGGGTCGGACCCGCCCCCGTCTTGGATACCGCCGTAGCAGCCCCCGAGCCCTACCGCCAACGCCGTGGCCCACAAGCGAGTACGTCCCACCGGGGGACAAGTGCGGGGCGAGTGGGATCTGTCCGGACTTTTTTCGTCGGCCGGGCCGGGAGCCTCACGCAGAAGAAATTTCGGACGGATCGCCCACGCGGTTCACTCGTCGAATGCGGCGCGCAGCTGCAGGACCCAGTGCTCCAGATCCTCGAACTCCTCGGCAGGACGCTTGGCGAAGGCCTTCGACAGAGACTTGCGCAGGCCGGCACGTGCGGCATCGAGTCGACTGCGGGCGGCCGAGGCCGACACGCCGAGGGCCTCGCCGAGCTCGGCGGACGAAAAGCCCTCCCAGTAGTGCAGCTCGATGGCGATCTGCTGGCCGACCGGCAGTCCCTGCAGCGCGCGCAGCAGATGCTGACGCTCGTGCAGCTGCGTGCTGGCGGGCTGGCCGAGGTCGACGACGGACACGAGCGCTTCGTCGTGGTCGGGCCGTCGTCGACGGATCTCCTCGCGAACGAGGTTGCGGGCGATGCCGAACAGGAACGCTCGCACGTGCTGCGCCCCTTCGCGATGGCGCAGAAATCGGGCGAACGTCTCCTGCGTCATGTCCTCGGCGACGCTGGGCAGCTTGCTGCGGAAGAACCGCAGCACCGACCCGGCGTGGCGTCGAAACAGCGCGCGACCGGCCGGCTCGTCACCGTCGAGCCAGCGAGCGTGCAGCTGCTCGTCGGTGGGGTCCACGCAGCACGGTATCGCCCGACAGGAGCTATTGTTCAATGGTGAGCCGGCTGCGCGGAGACGACCTGCCGACGACGCTGGGTCTCATCGAGCAGGCACTGTTCGAGTCGGTCGCGCCCAAGAGGCTCGGGCGCTTCGAGGTGCTCGGCCAGCTCGGGCGCGGCGGGATGGGGGTCGTGTACCGCGGCCACGACCCCGACCTGAAGCGGGCGGTCGCGATCAAGGTACACCGGCGAGGTCCCGACGACGACGGCCGTGAGCGGCTGCGTCGGGAGGCGGAGGCGCTCGCGCGCGTGCGCCATCGCAACGTCGTGCACGTGTACGAGGTGGGGCGCACCGACGACGGTGACGTGTTCGTCGTGATGGAGCTGCTGCCCGGCGTCACGCTACGCGACTGGGTCCGCGAGCGCGCACCCACGCCTTCGCAGATCTGCGACATGTTCGTGCGGTGTGGCCAGGGACTCGCGGCCGCGCACGGAGAGGGCCTGGTCCATCGCGACTTCAAGCCCGACAACGTGATCGTCGACGACGACGGCGAGCCGCGGATCATCGACTTCGGCTTGGCTCGCAACGACGTGTTCGCGCCCACGATCCCCGATGGGCCGATCGCGGACGACACGGTCACCAAGGGCAGCACGATCGCCGGTACCACGCGCTACATGGCGCCGGAGCTGTGGGACGGCGGCGTGCCGTCCCCCGCGTCGGACCAGTTCGCGCTCGCCGTCTCGCTGTACGAGTGCATCGCGGGGGGTCCGCCGTTCCTCGAACGCAAGTTCGATCCCCCGCCCCGGCCGCGCAAGATGACGCGGCGCGTCTGGTCGGTCGTGCGTCGGGCGCTCGACCGCACGCCGACCGATCGTTGGGACTCGGTGGAGACGTTCGTGGCGAACTTGCGGTCGGCCAATGCCGCGCCCCGCACCGTGTGGTGGGGGGCGGGTGCGGTGGCGGTGGCGACGGCGACGACCGCCTGGGTCTTCGCGCGTGTGCCCGAAGGTGCACCCGAGGGCTCACCGGCCACGCGGGAGGTGGTGGCGTGCCCGATCGGCGAGGATCTGCTGGAGCGTCGCGAGTCGTGGCGGTGGGAGACCGAGCTCGTCGCTTGGGACGACGCGGGCCTGCACCTGTCGCTGCAGCCGGGCCCGCCGTCGTTGACGCGGGCCGTGCTCGACATCCCGATGTCGTTTCGTGATCGCTCGGTCGTGTTCGAGATGTCACGGCTGCCGCTGTTGAACACCGCGCACGAGGTCTACATGTCCCTGGACAAGGACGACGGCGAAGCGGTGTCGGTGCTCGTGTGGGGCGGCGAGTGGGTCTTCCCGATGGCACCGAACACGCACGGCCTGGCGCTGCCGATCGAGCGGACGCGCGACCTGCTGTTCCGCATTCAGGTGCAGGATCAAACGACGACGCCGGACCTCGTGACGTTCGAGCTGTCCAGCGACGGCAAGGATTGGATTCCGATCGCGCGGGTCGAGAGCGCGGTGGGCGAGGCCCACGTGCTGGTGCAGATCGACTCGCACGAGCCGATCGAGATCCCCGACGTCGTGACGGTCCGCCGCATCACGTGCGGTCCGCTGCAGCCCATCGCCGAGATGTCGCCGGAGCGCAACCGGGCTCGCGTCGAGTCACCTCCCGGCGCGCCGAAGTAGACCGCGCCGCGCTCAGGCGCACATGGACGGAAACGACTGTCCCGATGCGCTGTCGATCTCCGCCGGCATGCAGACCTGACCGGGCTCGCAGTCCTCGTCGAGCGAGCACTCGCCGCACGTGAACAGACCGATCTCCATGTTCATGAACAGCAGCGGCGTACAGTGCGTCGAGACGCACGCGCCGTCGTTCGGGGCGCTGCAGAACTCGCCGTTTTCGACCGTGCCCGGGTCGATGCACTGCGTGGAGTTCTGGACGGGAAGGCACAGCTGCATGGGGGCACACGCGGTGGCGTCGAGGCACTCGCCGCACGTCATGAAGCCACTGCCCGCGACGATCTCGACGCAGACGAGCGGCTCCATGCACGCCTCCTGGCTCATGCACAGCTCGCCTTGCGCCCCGGTACCGCACACCGCCCAGAAGCTCTCGCCGAAGGTGCAGCCGCCGGGCTCGCCGTCGCGCATGCAGTCGGCATCCGACTCGCAGTCCGAGCACACTCCCACCGGCGCTCCCGGTAACGGAAAGCACGAGCCCGACGCACACTCGTCCGAGCGCGAGCACTGCTCGCCGTTGGGAAGGCCGGGAAGCGCTCCGCCCATGTCGGGGACCGGGATGAAGCCGGCTTCGTCCGAGCTCGAACCCTCGCCCGTCGATGTCGAGCTCGACTCGGCTCCCGTCGTGTCGACGGCAGTCGTGGCCATCGGTCCGGTCGTGGTGGTGGTCCCGGCGTCGGTCGTGCTGCTGCTCGAGCTCTCGTCACCGTCGGTGTCGTCGCTCGAGGCGGGCCCGCAGGCGGCCAGGAACATTGTGGAGGCGACAAGGGCGCGGCACGCGGAGGTCATCGAAGGCTCAGTACCGCGACGGCGGGGTTCGGGTTCCAGCGCGGGGACGATTTGTTTCTGCGTCCTCTCACATCGCTACGGGAAACCCCGATAGGGCCGGCGGGACCGGTACCATCGAAGCGGTGGGCCGGCTCGAGGACACGCTCGATCTCGAGGGGCGCAAGGCCCTCGCCTCGGTGCTGCGCGGCCTCGGCACGAGCGAGCTGGCGTTGACGGTCGGTCGCTACGAGATCGGAGAAGTCCTCGGCAGGGGGGCGTGCGGGCAGGTCTACGCCGCGCACGATCCCCAGCTGGACCGAGATGTCGCGATCAAGGTGGTGCTGTCGTCGTCGCGGCGGCGAGATCCCGACGCCGAGGCGCGTCTGCGTCGAGAGGCCGAGGCCCTCGCTCGCCTGCAGGACCCACACGTGGTGCCGGTCTACGACGTGGGCATCGACGAGCTCGGCATCGGTGCGGGCGGACGTCCGCGACGGGGCGTGTACGTGGTCATGGCGCGGATCCAGGGGCAGACGCTCGACGCCTGGCTGCGCGAGGCGTCGCCCACGGTGGACGAGATCGTCGACGCGTTCGTCCAGGCCGCGCGAGGACTGCAAGCGGCCCACGCCGTCGACGTCGTCCATCGCGACTTCAAGCCCGGCAACGCGATGCGCACCGACGACGGCACGGTGGTCGTCCTCGACTTCGGGCTCGCACGCGCCCTCGACGAGGGACAGTCGATGCCCTCGGAGCGGGCCGATCGACCCGCGCTGATCTCCGGGGGCACGGGCTCGCTGACCATGGCCGGCACGGTGGTGGGCACGCCACGCTACATGGCGCCGGAGCAGCACGGAGCCGACGCGGCGACGGCCGCGGCCGATCAGTTCGCGTGGTGCGTGGCGCTGTGGGAGGCGCTCGACGGCCGGCCACCGTTTCGCGGCGAGACGATCAAGGCGCTCGCCGAGTCCAAGCGCGCGGGCCAGCTGCCGCCGGGCAAGCGGATTCCGCCCGGCATTCGCGAGGTGCTCGCGCGTGGGCTGGCCGCCGACCCACGCGTGCGTTGGCCGTCGATGACGGCGCTGTGCGAGGCGTTGGCGCAGCGGGGACGACGACGACGACGACGGATCGCCGGGTACGCCGCGGGGGCGCTGGCGCTCGGCACGGTCGCCGCGTTCGGCGTCGATCGTTGGTCCCAGGCGCGGGCGCAGGCGCGCTGCGACGCGGAGGCGGCGGCGATCGAGACCCACTGGAACGCCGCGCGCGCCGACGAGATCTCCGCGGCCTTCTCGACCACGGGGGTGAGCTTCGCCGACGATACGTGGGCCCGCTCGCGGCCACGCCTGGATGCCTACGCCGCGCAGTGGTCGGCCGCCCGCCGTCGGACGTGCGCGCCCGAAGATGCGCTGCCGCCGGACGTGGCCGAGGCGGCGCGGGCATGCCTGGACGACCACCAGACCCACCTGACGACGCTGCTCGACGAGCTGGCCGAGCCCGACACGCAGGTCGTGCACAAGGCCAGCCTGGCCGTGGCGACGCTGCCCCCGGTGCGAGCGTGCGAGGACGACGTCGCCCTGCGCCGGTACATGGACCTGCCGCGCGACCCGGCCGTGCGCGAGCAGATCCGTGCGCTGCGTCGCCGGATCGCCGAGGCGACCGCGGCCCAGGCGATGGGGCGTTACGACGAGGCGCTCGTCGGCTTGAACGAGGTGATCGAGCGGGCGGATGCGCTCGGTCAGGTGGCGCTGGCCGTCGAGGCGAGGTTGGCCGCGGCCGACTCGCACGACCGACGCGGGGCGATCGACGAGGCGCGTCGCCTCGCCGAGGCGGCCTACTTTGCCGCGGAGGGGATCGATCGTCCGGACCTGGCGCTGCGAGCGAGCAGCACGCTCGCGTTCTTCGTCGGTGCGCTGCAGGCCGACCACGAAGGCGGGCTGCGCTGGGCTCGAACGGCGGAGACGCTGTCGGACCGCGCCGACGCCGAGCCCGCGCTGGTCGCCGGCATGCTCCTCAACGTGGGGACCGTGCGGCGGCGCGCGGGACAATCCGAGCGCGCGCGGCAAGATCTCGAGCGAGCCCTGTCGTCGTACGAGGAGGCTTTCGGTCCACAGCATCCCAGCGTCGCGTCGGCGCTGCTCAACCTCGCCAGCGCACACCACGATCTCGGTCACTACGAGAAGGCGATCGAGCTGCTCGAGCGAGGGCTGGCGATCGACGAGGCGACGCGGGGACCGGATCATCCCTCGACCGCGGCGGCGCTCAACAACCTCGGCGTGGCGTATCACCGGCGCGGCGACTACGAGCGGGCGCGTCGGTACCACACGCGTGCGCTCGAAATCCGCGAAAAAGCGCTCGGTCCGACGCACGCGGACGTTTCGGTGTCGGTCAACAACCTCGGGGCGGCGCTGCGGATGCTCGGCGACCAAGACGGCGCGCTCGCGGCGTACGAGCGGGCGCAGCGGATCGCCGAAGAGGCGAACGGACCCGAGCACCCCTCGGTGGCGACCGCGGTCGACAACCTCGCGCTCGTGTATCGGCAGCGCGGCGATCTCGGTCGCGCACGCTCGCTCCACGAACGTGCGCTCGAGATCCGCGAGCGGGCGCTGGGAGCCGAGCACCCGGAGGTCGCGACGACGCTCGCCGGGCTCGGTCGCGTGCATCTCGACGAAGGGCAGGCGACGTCGGCCTTGCCGCTGTTCGAGCGCGCGCGAGAGATCTGGGCGAAGGCCCACGGGCCCGTGCACCCACTGGTGGCGAGCGCGCTCGAGCACATCGGCGACGCGCACGATCTGGCGGGCGAGCCGGCGGAGGCGGCGGCGAGCTACGAGCAAGCGCTGCGGATCCACCTGCAGATCGAGACCTCCGCCGATCAGCTGGCCGAGGTTCGCTTCGGTCTGGCGCGCATGCTGTGGCAAGCCGACATCGACCGGGCGCGAGCGCGGGCCCTGGCCGCCGAGGCGGTCGCGACGTGGCGCGCGCTCGGTGACGCGGGCCGCGACGACCTCGCCAAGGCGCAGGCGTGGCTGCGCGACCATGACGACGGCGTCGAAGCGGGACGGAACGCCGATTCCGCCGCGCCGTGACGTCGGTCGCATTCCGAAGGAATCCAAGCGCGTCTTCGGGCGACCAACCCTGCGGCAAAGGCAGGTTCCCATGGCTCGTTGCGTCCCCGCGTGGGTCGCCGTCGCCGCATGCGCTCTGGCGTGCGGCTGTGACGTCGACTTCACCTCCGACAGCGGCCGCGTCGCCTTCGACGTGCCCGATTTCCACTACACCTCGCACCAACGCTGGTCGTCCGGTGGCCCGGTCGCCGTCGGCTCGCGGATGTGTCTGGACTACGAAGGCTGGTACGAGGCCGACGGTTCTTCGTTTCACGAGGAGTCGCTCAACGGCTGCTTCGACGTCGCGGCGACGGGTCCGGCGACACTGAGCGAGCGCTGTGTCGAGGTCGACGCCGCGGGACCGATTTCCGTCGACCTGGCGCGGACGACCGCGGAGTGTCCCGGCAACCTGACGTCGGACACCCTGCACTTCGAGGGCCTCGCGCTCGCCGACGCGCACGCGAGCGTCGAGTACGTCATCGAGTCGTACGCGGCGACGATGCCGGACCTGACCACGCCCGGCTTCGCGATGGAGGACCTCGCCGTCGCCGCCGGCGCGCCGGTTCCGGTCGTGGCGGGCGAGGAGGTCTACCTGTGGTTGGGCCTGCGGCGCAGCGCCGACGAAGCGAGCGTGGCGTGGACCCACGGTCAGCTCGTCGTCGAAGGCGCGAGCAGCAGGCCGATCGGGGACGAGCCGGCGGCGCACGAGGCGATCGTGCAGCTGATGGGCGACGGTACCGCCGACGTGTCGATCGAGCTCGAGGGCGCGCGATCGCAACCGGCGGTGATCGAAGCCGTCGCCGCCGACGCGCTGACGGATCTGGAGATCGTGCCGTTCGTCGCTCCGGCCGCCGACTCGATCCCCGACCATCCGACGATCCTGCGTGCGCTCGCGCGAGATCCTCGCGGACGTCCAGTGCTCGGCGTGCCGGTCACGTGGAGCGTCGTCGAAGGAGAGGTCGCCCTGACTCCGCTGCTCGGCGAAGGCATGACCGACTACGTGGGCCTGGACATCGCGTGCGACAGCCCCGACACGCAAGCGGTCACCGTGCAGGCGCAGCTCGGCGACCAGGTCGTCCGCTACCAGTGGACGGCGTACGCGGCGACGTGCACCGAGGACATCCCCCCGATCGATCCGGGGGGCGCGATGGACGACGACGACGGCGGCACGACCGGGGACGATGCGGGGGCCGACGACGACGACTTGCTCGGCTGTGGCTGCGCGAGCTCTCGCTCCTCGCGGGCGTGGCCGCTGTGGACCCTACTGGGCGTGTGCCTCGGCGCCGTCCGTCGTCGACGTCGCCGCTGAGTCGAGCGTGTGGCCCGACAGCCACGCGCCGTACTCGGCCTGCTCCAGGGCCGCCTCCGGACCCGCCTTCTCGGCGGCGGCCAACGCTTGCCGGGCGAGGGTTCGGGCGCGTGCACGGTCGCCGCCCGAGTCCCACAGCGCCCGCGCGAGGTCGAAACGGACGCCCGCGGTGTCGGCGTGGTCGTCGCCCACGGTCTCGCCGAAGATCGCCTCGGCACGCTGCAGGTGGTCGACCGCCTCGGCCGGATGCTGCGTGTCGACGAGCATCGAGCCGAAGTGCGACAGCGGTCGGGCGACCTCGGGGTGTGCGGGGCCCAGGGTCGCGTCACCGAGGGCGATCGACCGCTCGAACAGCTCCCGCGCGCGCGCGTGATCGCCCTGGGCGGCCACGACGACGCCGATGTTGCTGTAGATCCCGACGAGGTCGGGGTGCTCGGCCCCGAGCGACGCTTCCCAGATCTTCAGCGCGCGCTCGAACACCTTGCGCGCCTCGTCGGATCTCCCCTGCAGGTGCAAGGCGTTGCCGAGGTTGGCCAAGGACGCCGCGACCGCGGGGTGGTCGGGACCGAACGCGGCCTCGCGGATCTTCAGCGCTCGCTCGTGCATCGCCTGCGCCGCGGCGAGGTCGCCCTTGGAGTGCAGCGTATTGCCGAGGTTGTTGAGCGCCATCGCCACGTGCGGGTGCTCGGGACCGAGGGCCGCCTCCCAGATCTGCAGCGCCCGCTCGGACTTGGGCTGCGCCTGGTCGTACTTGCCCTGGTTGTGCAGGTCGAGCGCGAGGTTGTTGAGCCCCATCGCCACCTGCGGGTGGTCGGGGCCGAGCACCTCTTCCCAGATCTGCAGCGCCTCGCCGACGAGCTGCGCCGCCTGCTCGTACTCGCCCTTGGCGTCGTGCACGGCCGCGAGGTTCGACAGTACTCGCGCGAGGTCGGCTCCGTCCGAGATGCCTTGCCGCGTCGCGAACGAGCGCGCGAGTCGACCCCAGCGCAGTCCCTCGTCGTGCCGGGCCATGTCGTTGCCGACCGTGAAGCTCAGAGCCGTCGCGGCGTCGAGGGCGAGGCCATCGAGCCCCTGCGCGGCGGCGGCGAAGAAGACCTCCTCGTGCAATGCCTGCGCCTGCGCGTGCTTGGCGAGCAGCCCTTGGACGTCGCCGAGCGCCATCTTGGCTTCGAGCAGGACCGGCCCCCAACCGATGGCCTCGGCGTCGGCGGCGATCGCCTCCGTCATTGCGAGGGCCTCGTCGTAGCGGCCGGCGGTACGAACGGACCGCGCCCGCGACAGCCGCGACTGCAGCTCGCGCACCGCCACGCGCTGTGCCTCGTCCGCGGGCGGATCGGGCTGCAGCGCGAGTCGGGTCGCGTCGGCGCACGCGGCCACCGAAGGCAGCGACGCGCTCGCGGACGCGGCCTTGGCGATCGTGCGCGCGTCCGGTTCCTGCAGCGTCGACAGCAGGGCGTCCAACGACTCGCGTTGACCCTCGAGGCACGCCCGCGCCTTCTCGGCGAGGGCCGGTGACAAGGTGTGGGAGATCCACTCGTCGTGGCACACCTGCGCGCGCGTCGTCTTCCACGCGTCGGCGTAGGCGTCGAGACGGCCACGGGCGCGTGACCACGTGTCGGCGGCGTAGGAGATGCCCGAGGCGGCGAACGCGGTCGCGATCTCGTCGGCCCGCGTGTCGCCGTAGACGGTGTCCAGACTCGCGGCTGCGGCCTCGCAGTCGCGCTCGGTCAGCGCGCGCTCGAACCGTTGCCAGCCGAACACGCCCATGCCCGCGACGGCGAGCAGACCCAGGGCCACACCCTGCCGTCGGCGCAGACCCGGGTCGCGCTGCAGCTCGGCGAGCAACGCCGCCAACGAGGGCCAGCGATCGCTCGGCTCGGACGCCAGTCCGCGGCGGACTGCGGCGACGATGTGGCGGGGCACGGTGACGTCGCTGGGCCACTTCGGCGGTCCCTTGCACTTGGCCTGAAACAGGGCGGCGCGGTCCTTGCCCCGAAACGGCCACTTGCCCGTCAGCGCCTTCCACAGCGAGACGCAGAACGCGTACTGGTCGGTGCGCGTGTCGAGCTCCTCGTCGGCGAATTGCTCGGGCGCCATGTACAGCGGCGTGCCGAGCACGGTGCCGGCCGTCGTGAGGGCGTCAGAGCCTCCCCCGGTGGTCGTCGAGCTCGCGGCGTCGTCTCGGTCCCCGGCCGCGCTGGTGGACAGACCCACCTCGAGGCTACCGCCCTCGGTGGGACGCGCGAGGCCGAAGTCGGTCACGCGCACGCGGCCCAGTCCCTCGGGGCCCTGACCGTCGGCGCCGATGAGGACGTTGTCGGGTTTGAAGTCACGGTGCAGCAGCTCGGCCGCGTGCGCGGCCGCCAGTCCTCTGCCCGCGGCCACGAAGGCCGTGAGGATCGCGGCCAGCGGTCGGTTCGCGCTCTCGAGCCACTGCGTCAGCGACTGGCCCTGTACGTACTCCATCACGACGACCACGCGACGTTCGGCCTCGTCGGTCTCCACGTCGTACACGGCGACGACGTTCGGGTGGGCGAGCCGTGCCATCGCTCTCGCCTCCCGGACCAGTCGCGCTTGCGCGGTGGGATCGAGCCGGTCCGTCCGCACGAGCTTGAGCGCGACCTCCCGCTGCAGCTTGGGGTCGTACGCGCGCAGCACCACGCCCATGCCACCGCGGCCGAGCTCCTCGATGACCACGTAGCGACCGAGGTGTGTGCCGATCAGAACGGCGACGTCGTCCACGGGGTCGAGCGACCCCCGCTCCTCGTCCATCACGCGCGTCTGCGACTCCGACGCATCGGCGCGCGCGGTGCTCGGCCGTGGATCGCTCGACGTCACGTCGACAGTATCGGCCGCGCTCGCCGACACGTCGACCCGAACGTCGCTCCTCACTGCGACGGTGTGGCCCGCACGGCGACGTCGAGGGGAGCCGTGTCGCCGGAGACGACGGCGGTCGGCCACGGGTCACCCTCGGCGAACGGCGCGAACGGACTGGCCTCGGCCGCGCGCGTCGGCTCGGCGGCACGCGTCGTCTCGGTCGTGTGCATCGCCTCGGCCGTCGCCGCTCCGGCCTCGCCGGCGCGCACGATCGCCCATCGATACGCCACCGGCGCGAGCAGCTCGTTGAGCGCGACCACGCCGAGCGCGAGCATGGCGGCCTGCGCCCCGAGCTCGCCGAAGGCGGACTGCATGCTCATCGCGAGGGCGAGGGCCAAGCCCGCCTGCGGCAGCAGGCCGAACCCGGCGAACCGCCGTACGACCTCGGGAGCCGCGGCGATCCGAGCGCCCACGCGCGCTCCCGCGACGAACAGGCCGGCGCGGGTGAGCACGATCGCGAGGGCGGGGAGGCCGAGCACCGCGAGCACGTCGAGGTGGATCGTCGCCCCGGCGACCGCGAAGAAGACGAGGTACACGGGCAGCGCCGCACCTTCGATGGCGTGGTGGAGTCGGTCGCCCTGTGCGGTCGCGTTGCGAATCGTCACCCCCGCCGACAGGAACAGAAGCAGCGGATCGAGCGAGGCGCGGCGTCCGACCTCGGCGACGATGAACGCGAGCATCAGCACGAACAGTCCCGCTGGGCCCGGCACGCGGCGCAGGTAGACGGCCAGCACCACGCCGATCCCCACGCCGAAGGCCACCGAGCCCAGCAGCTCCCAGGAGATGTGGGCGGCGAGCAGGCCGAAGGACTCGCCGGCGCCGAGCGTGGACTTGGCGATGGCGCTGGCGAGCGTAAACAGCAGGATCACCACGAGGTCGGCGATGACGACGATGCCGAGCACCGTGCGTACGAGGGGACCGTCGGCCGCCAGCTCCGTGCGCAGCGCCACCACGACCGCCGGCGACTGGGCCGACAGCACCACGCCGAGGGTCATTGCGAACGCGAAGCGTGGCACGAGGGCGAGCTCGGACAGAAAGGGGAGCCACGGCGAGATCGCGAAGATGAACAGACCCAAGCCGATCGCGCCGCCCACCACCGCGAGCAACGTGACCCAGCCGATCGCCTTCATCAGCGGGCGCATCGGTCGCAGGTCCAGCTCGGTGCCGGCCGTGAGCGCGATGAGCGAGACGGCCACGCCCGTGAACACCGAGAGGTTGTCGAGCGCTTCGTGTGGGATCAGGTCCAGCAACGAGGCGCCGGCGAGCATGCCGGCGAGCAGGTAGCCGGTCAGCCGCGGCAGGTTCAGGCTCTTGAGCAGCGAGCCCATGAAGAATGCCGACAGCAGCAGGTAGCCGACCGCCAAGGCCGAGCTGCTGCCGACGTACAGGCCGTCTTCGGCCGTGAACGACCGCGCGGCCGCCATGCAGCCGATCAGCGCGACGAGCACCACGACGCGCATCAGGGCACCTCCGGCGGCACGGGGGTCGCACCCGCGGCACGCGAGTACAGCTGCACGATCACCTCGGACAGGAAGGCGCCCGCGATGATGGCGGTGAACACTGCGTTCATTCCCGGCTCGCCCGGGTAGAGGAGCATGGCGTTGACCACGAGCGCGATCGGCAGCGTGCCCAGCGGGGAGACGACGAGCGCCCGGCGTGCGTCGGCGGGCCAAACGACGTCGATGCGCCGCCACACGACTCGTCCGGCCGCCCACCGGGCGAGCAAGCGCGTGACGACCACGAGGATCATCAGCGCCCAGCCGAGTGCCCCGGACGGATCCCACAGCGCGCCGGCGACCACCAGGAACAAGAAGTAGATCGACGTCTCGAGCCGCTCGAGCAGCTCTCGTACGCGCTCGTGGTAGTCGCCCGGGAAGTTGGTCAACAGCACGCCGACGAGGAAGCAGACGACCAGCGCCGACAGCCGCAGCTCGCTGGCCATCCCCGCCGTGAACGCGACGACGCCCAGCAGCAGCGCCACCGATTCGGTCGCCGAGGCCGGCACGCGCAAGATCGCGTAGACGATGCAGCCGACGACGGCCGGCATCCCGAACGTGATGAACAGCCAAGCGGTCTCCGGCAGCGCCCAGGTCGACGGCGGCCGAAAATACGCGGTCAGCAGACCCAGGCCGAGCAGTCCGATCAGCTCGTCGAGGCTCGTCAGCTGGGCGAGGGCGCGTTGAACGGGAGCCTCGACGCTCTTGGCCGCCAGCCGCAGGGACTCGGTGTCGGCCGCGACGGCGCCGGCGGTGGCCAGCAGTAGCGCGTCGCGCAGCAGCACGATGTCGAAGAGCGGAAGTCCGCCCGCCCAGCGTCCCAGGCCCAGCACCACGACCCCGACGCCGAGCAGCGCCGCGAACGGCAAACCGGTCCCGATCCCGAGGATCGTCGACGTGCCTTTGGGGAGATCGCCCAGCTGGTCCAGCCGCACGCGCATCCCGACGACGAGCCCGATCCAACCGAGCCCGAGGTGCAGGACCGGTCGCAAGTGGTCGACGGTGCGATCGGACAGCACGCCGATCGCCTCGTGGCGGGCGAGCAGTCCGAGCAGAAGGAACGGCAGGCCGGCGGCCACGACCCGCGACACGCCCAGCCGCGACTCCAGCCGGCGGACCATCGGGTGTCCCCCGAGATACGCGAGCACGACCAACGCCGTCAGGCCGACCAGCGTCTTGACGACGACGCCGGACGCACCCGGCTCCGCTGCGCCCACGAGCCCCAGGCCATCCATCGGCGACCCGAGGACGGGGATGCTCGACCACTCGAAAGAAGCGGCGTGCAAGGGCGGGGCGACGAAGCCATCGGCCAGTGTGACGAGGTCGGCGTCGCGACGCAAGCGACGGGTGGCGAGCCGCGTTCGGCCAAGGTTCCAACCGTCGTTGGTCCCTGCGTGCCGGTGCTTGCCGCGCGAGCTGCTATGGTCAAACGGTGGTGGTGTCGAGGTGGTTGGCCGGGCTCGTCGGGCTCGCGGCCTGTGGTCCAACGGCGGGCGATGGGGGCGGGACGAGCGGTGGCATCTCCGGTGGCACCTCCGAGGGGTCGGCGGCCGATGACACCTCGTCCGCCGACGCGACCGGGGTCGATTCCCCGGCGCCGGGCGAGGGGCCCCACACTCGTTCGGGGTGACCGATGCGGTCGGCGTGCCGAGGGGGCCGGAGTGCGGCAACCCGTATGCGTTCGACCCGTACGAGGCCGTGCCCACGACACCGCCCGACTACCAGCTCGACGCGCAGGGCAATTGCGTGGAGACTCGGCTGGAACCGTACTGGTGGGTTCCGGGCCGTCCGCTGCCCGAGCACGAGTACTTCGTCCCGTTGCAGCGCCGCGAGCGGTGACGGCAAAAAGCCGACCCGGCAGTGCCAGGTCGGCTCGAGCAGGTCCTCCGTCTCGGGAGTGATGAGACGGAGGTTGTCGTGAAGAGGCCGGCTCGGTCGTCGCGTGTCTCCGAGCCGGCCGGAGTCGGTCCCCCCCGGGACCTCGCATTCTAGAAGCAGTCGGGGAACTCGTTGATGCACTGCTTTTCGGTGAGGCCTTCGGCTTCGCAGATGGCCGGGACTTCGTCGCAGTTGACCGCGCCGCCTTCGCCACCGCCGCCTTCGCCACCGCCGCCTTCGCCACCGCCGAAGCACTCGGGGAACTCGGCCATGCACTGCTTTTCGTTGAGGCCCTCGGCCTCGCAGATGCCACCGATCTCCTCGCAGTTGACGCCGCCGCCCTCGCCCTCGCCGCCGAAGCAGTCGGGGAACTCGTTGGCGCACTGCTCTTCGGTGAGGCCCTCGGCTTCGCAGACCGCCGCTGCCTCTTCGCAGTTGGGACCGCCGCCCTCGCCCTCGCCGCCGAAGCAGTCGGGGAACTCGTTGGCGCACTGCTCTTCGCTCAGCCCCTCGGCCTCGCAGACCGCGGCCGCCTCCTCACAGTTGCCGCCGCCTTCTTCACCCGCGGGCGGGTCGAAGCACTCGGGGAACTCGTTGGCGCACTGCTCGTCGCTGAGCTCCTCCTCGGCGCAGATCGCCGCCGCGTCCTCGCAGTTGGTGCCGCCGCCTTCTTCACCCGCGCCGCCACCTTCTTCGCCGCCGCCTTCGCCACCCTCTTCGCCGGCGCCTTCACCTTCGCCGGCCCCCTCCCCATCGGTGTCGCCTTCGCCTTCGCCGTCGCCCACGGGCTCGAACTCGGGATCACAGGCTTGCATGGTGGCCAGCGAGCCGACGAGGGTCACGGCCAGGCCGAGGGACTTGACGATACGAAGGGTCTTTACGGTGGTCATTGTTGGGTGTCTCCCGTTTTCGAGGTGCAAGAATCCGTCGTGGGGGGGAGGCGCCTGCCGTCTCGGATGGGCAACTGAGTTGCCACCCCCGGGCCAGTGCGGCTCCCGTCCCCGCTTCATTCGGTGAGAGACACGAGGGGCGCCGCGATTACACGCCCCGACGGAAATTTTTCACGCCGCGGTCGAAGCGGGTTCGACACGCGGCGTGACGGCGGAAACAAGCCCGCGAAAATCCGGCCGATTCTCGGCCGGTCTGCGCTACTTCGCCGGCTCGAGCTCGGTGTTGTAGCGCACGATCTTCGCGTCCGGCAGCACCTTCTCGACCTGCGGCACGACCTTGGCGGCGTCGCCGACGAGCACGACGTGTGGCGTCGGATGCATGTACTTGCGCGAGATCTTCTGAATGTCGTCGACGTCGATCTCGCCGAACTCGTCCCAGTAGTGGGTCCAGTAGTCCGACGGCAGCGAGTACGTCAGCGTGTCGCGCAGCTTGTCGGCGATCTGATGGGCGGTTTCGATCTCGAGCGGGAACTGCCCGGCGAGCTTGCGGGCCGCCCGATCGAACTCGTCGGCGCTCGGCGCCTCGGTGCGCATCCGAGAGACGTGCTCGAAGATGCCCGCGAGCATCTCGGCC
>CALBMM010000293.1 GCA_937896535.1 uncultured Pseudomonadota bacterium | reverse complement strand
GGGATTGGGCAGCGAGGTCACGCCACCCTCGCGGTCGAAGGCCTGCACCTCCACGCGGCGCGCCGCCACGTCGCCCGCCCGGTCGTGCAGGTATTGGCGCAGAAGATAGTAGGAGATGTTGGCGATCTCGGACGCGTCGCCCCGCTCGACGACGCCGTCGACGACCGAGGCGAGCCCTTCGGGATTGCGTTGGCGAGCGAAGTCGAAGAGACGCTCGCGGTGGACGTTGGCGAACCCCGACAACAGGTTGGCCAGCGAGTGCGTGTTGGAGCTGACGAAGTAGACGGGCGATGCGTCGTCGTCGACGGACGACGACTCGGCGATGCTCTGCCACCAACGCTGCGCGGTTCGCTGATACTCGACGAAAGACCCCGACAGAAGGCGCAGCGACAGGTCGCACTCGCCCGCGTGCAGGGCGTCGATGCCTGCATCGATCGGACCCCCGAGGGCGGAGACGAGCATCCGTGTGTCGCTGTCGTCGAGGCCGAGCGCGAGGCCGAGGCTCTTTGCATCGGCCGGGCGCGCGCCGGACCGCGCGACGCAGCCGTGCATCTTGTTCCACTCGATCTGGTACGCCGTGACGATCGGGACGAGGTCGTCGATGTCGGAGACGCTGGTCACATACGCGGCGAGGGTGTCATGGCCGTCGAACCGGAGGTGGCGACGGCGGCCACGGGTGGTGACGTGGGTCCAGTCCTGCACCGCGAGGCCGGCGCGGCGGAACTGCGCGTCGGACTGCCCCATGACGATGCGCCGGACCTTGGGCATGCACGCCGGCAGGCGGGCAGCGCTGTAGGCGAAGGCGGCGACATCGACGGCGACGTCCTGGGCTCCGGCGTGGAGGCTCGAGCGACAGTGGATGTGTGACTCTTCGAAGGCGCGCACGAGCACTTCGCCCGAGCTGCGCAACAGCGAATAGATCGTGCGCAGGTACAGCTCGATTTCGTTGTTCGAGGCGCGGGGCGGCTGACGGTCCACGGGCGGGAGGATAACGAACCTCGCCGCCCGTGTTGCCGTGTCGGAAACGACGCGCCCGCTACGCTGGCAGCAGCATCCGTTGGGTGTCGCCGGGCGGCAGGGCCATGCGGCGCTTGAGCTCGGCGAGCTGCTCGTCGACGGCGGTGCTGGCCTCGAGGGCGCGGAACTGGGCCTCGAGCGAGGCGCCGGGCGCTTCGGACAGCTCGGCCATCGACTCGGCCTCGGCCTCGATCTGCGACACGCGGGCTTCCATGCGCTCGAGGGTGGCGACCGGAGAGGAGGCCTGCAGACCGGCGAGGGTCTGGTTGATCGTCATTTGGGCATGGGCGCGGGCGAGGCGGGCCAGGAGGATCCGGCGCTCCCGCTCGGCCTGCTCGATCTTGTCGGTGAGCGCCCGAAGGGCGGAACGTAGGGTGTCGACGGCGTGCTTCTGGCTTCGCCATTGCGACTCGTAGACCTCGACGAGCTGGTCGTGTTCCGCCTTTCGGGCGAGCGCGGCCCGGGCGAGCTCGTCGTCACCGGCGCGGATCGCCATCATCGCACGGCGTTCCCAGCCCGCGGCGTCCCGTGCGTGGTGGTCGACCGTATGGCGGAGCTTGTGTTCGTCGGCGATGGCGACCGCGACTTGTCGCTTGGCCTCCACGAGCGCGACCTTCATGTCGTAGACGACCTGGTCGAGCATTTTTTGCGGGTTCTCGGCGCGGCTGACCAGATCTCCCAGGTTGGCGCGCACCATCGTCATCAATCGGTCGAGTGTCCCCATGTTCGTCCGTCCCCGCGCGCGACCGTCGTGTTGCCACGCACGTTAGGGCGACCAACCCCGCCCGTTCCCCCAACATTCCCGCCCACCTAGCAAAAAAAACGCACTGCCCGAAGGGCCTGCAGGGCAGGTCCTCGGGCTCGAAGGCAACACCCGAGACAGCCCACGTCCAGGGTGGCACGCCACAGTTTTTTGACGGCGGGTGCAACGAACGACGCCAGCGGTCGATGGGGCTGATGCATGGCGACTCGCCCGCGTCAGATCAAGAAGAACCAGCTCGTGGACATCACCGTGAAGGCCGTCGGTGACAGCTTTCGTTTCTTGCCCACTGTCGAGGTGCGACAGTCGCTGCTGTTCGTGTTCGCTTGGATGGCGGGCAAGTACGGGCTGCTCATTCACGAGTTTGAGTTCATGAGCAATCACTTCCACTTCATCGCCACGGACGTGCGAGGGGAGCTGCCCAACTTCATGCGCGACCTCAACTCCAACCTCGCCATCCAGCTCAACGCGCTCCGCGGAACATCCGGCAGCAACATCGAGAAGGGATACCTTCAGATCCTCATCTCCGATGTCGGCAAGCTGCTGGACAAGGCGGTCTACATTCTCTGCAACGCGGTCTCGGCCAACCTCGTCGCACGCACCAAGGACTGGAAGGGCCCCAACTCGCTCTCCATGGACTACGCTGCGCCGCTCGTCATCGAGCGCCCCAAGTGCGGCATCTGGAAGGAGAGCCGCGCCCCGAAACCCAAGAGCCGATTCGAGAGTCGCGGGCGACGAAGGTACCGGGGACGCTCGAAAGCGCCGGAGCGCGCCCAACTCATTCTGCACCGGCCCCCGGGCATGATGCCCGAGTGTTCCGACGGACAGGTCCGCCAGCAAATCCGAGACGCGGTCGTCCAGCGCGAAGTGGAACTCGCTGAGGAACGGCGTCGCACCGGTCGAAAGGTGCTCGGGATGAAAGGCGTACTGATGCAGCACTTCCTCGACACGCCACGACGCTCGAGGGTGCTGTTCGAGACGAAGCCGCGCGTCTCTGGTCGAGACCGTCGCAAGCGGCGCGAGGCCCTCGCTGCGATCCTCGAGTTCGAGGCGGAGTACCGCAAGGCTCGTGATGCGTGGCTCGGTGGGCACCGGGAGACCGTCTTCCCGCATGGCACCTGGTTGATGCGTGTCCGCTTCGGCGTCGAATGCGCTACGGCTCCGCCGTAACAGGCACGACACGGCGAAACTGTGGGGTGGGCACGGCGACCCGCCTCGTCGTGCTGGTTTCGTCGGCCCACCGGCGCTCCCGAGACCAGCGCTAGCTCCCTGTCGCGGCACCGAGCGGGAAAACCCGCGCTCTCGGTTCGCGAAGTGTGGTGCGCGATCACGACGGCTCGAGCCGCACTGTGCATGCCCTTCGGGCAGGCGAGGTTGTTGACAGGGGGGGGGAGGGGCTTAGGTTGGGCGCCGAGACGAGCTCTCCCCACCCCTCAAGGACGGTCCCACGGACGTCCTGCAGGTGGCGGAGTCTACCTTCGCTCGCCCTCGTCCCGACCGACCCCCACGAAGCCTCCCCAAGACCCCCAGAAAGAAGGACCCCACAATGTCAAAGACCATCGGAATCGACCTCGGCACGACCAACTCCGTCGTCGCCGTCATGGAAGGCAAAGAGCCCAAGATCATCAGCACGCCCGAAGGCGGGCGCACCATGCCCTCCGTCGTCGCCTTCGAAGAAGGCGGCAATGCCCTCGTCGGCCAGCAAGCCCGACGCCAAGCCATCACCAACCCCCAAGCCACCGTCTACTCCGCCAAGCGGTTCATGGGCCGTCGCTTCGACGAAGTCGGCGGAGAAGCCAAGCGCGTTCCCTTCACCGTCCGGGAAGCCTCCGGTGGCGGCGTGGAGTTCGACCTCCGCGGCAAGACCTACACGCCCCAACAGATCAGCGCCCGCATCCTCGGCAAGCTCAAGAAGGCCGCCGAGGACTACCTCGGTGAAGCCGTCGACAGTGCCGTCATCACCGTCCCCGCCTACTTCAACGACGCCCAGCGCCAAGCCACCAAGGACGCCGGCAAGATCGCCGGCCTCGAGGTCAAGCGCATCGTCAACGAGCCCACCGCCGCGGCTCTCGCCTACGCCCATAGCGGCAAGAAAGGGGGCGAAGAACGCCTCGTCGCCGTCTACGACCTCGGCGGCGGAACCTTCGACATCTCCATCCTCGAAGTCGGCGACGACGTCGTCGAGGTGGTCTCCACCTCCGGCGACACCCACCTCGGCGGCGACGACTTCGACGACAAGGTCATCGACTGGCTGCTGAGCGTCTTCAAGGACGAGACCGGAATCGACGTCGGCTCCGACAAGCTCGTCATGCAACGGCTCAAGGACGCGGCAGAGAAAGCCAAGATCGAGCTCTCGGCCTCCGTCGAGACCGACATCAACCTGCCCTTCCTCACCGCGGACGCCACCGGCCCCAAGCACCTGCAGGTCAAGCTGTCCCGCGCCAAGTTCGAGTCGCTCATCGAGCCCCTCGTCAAGAAGTCGCTCGACCCCGTGCGACAGGCGCTGGCGGATGCCGGCAAAGACATCGGCGACATCGACGAGGTTCTTCTCGTCGGCGGATCCACCCGAGTGCCGCTCGTGCAGAAGAAAGTCGAAGCCTTCTTCGGCAAGGCGCCCAACCGCTCCGTCAATCCCGACGAAGTGGTGGCCCTCGGCGCGGCCGTCCAGGCCGGCGTGCTCACCGGCGACGTGGACGACATGGTCCTCGTCGACGTCACCCCGCTCAGCCTCGGCATCGAGACCCTCGGCGGCGTGACCACGGTTCTCATCCCGCGCAATACGACCATCCCCACCCGCAAGTCCGAGGTCTTCTCGACCGCAGCCGACAACCAGCCTTCGGTCGAGGTCCACGTCCTCCAAGGCGAGCGGAAGATGGCCAGCGACAACCGCACCCTCGCCAAGTTCGGGCTCGACGGTCTGCCTGCCGCCCCCCGTGGCGCACCGCAGATCGAAGTGACCTTCGACATCGACGCCAACGGCATCGTCAACGTCTCCGCGACCGACAAGGCCACCGGCAAGGCGCAGAAGGTCACGATCACCGACAGCTCCGGTCTCTCGCAATCCGAAGTGGATCGGATGGTCGCCGACGCCCGCAAGCACGAGGCCGACGACGAGCGCCGAGCCAAGGAGATCGACGCCCGCAACCGCCTCGAGGCGATGGCGCACCAGACCCGAACCGTCCTGGGCGACCAAGGAGACAAGCTCCCCGCCGCAGTGCGAAGCAACGCGCAGTCGGCGGTCGACGAGGCCGAGCAAGCCATCGCCGCGCAGGATCACGCCCGCGTGGAGAAGGCGACCGAGACCCTGCAACACGCCGCACATGCGGTCTCGCAGGCTCTCTACAGCGCGAGTGCCGCGAACGCGGACCCCGCCGAAGGTGGTCATGCACGCCCTTCGGGCAGTGACGACGATGGGGTGATCGACGCGGAATTCGAGGAGAAAGAAGCTTCCTGACCCCCTACGACCGCTCCGAACCGTTGAACGCAGAAGACCGGCGTGGGCAACCACGCCGGTCTTCTCTTTCATGGAAGCTGCAACACCGCCGGCGGCGACCGCCGACGTGCCGCACCGAGCGACGACCTAGCCGTCCTTTTCGCAGAGCGGCTTGGCCTTCTCCATCCACGCCGTCATGTCGGCATCCTCGATCCCATACTCGCCGACCGCCTTGTAGATCTCCTTGACCCGGAAGTCGCACACGTACTTCATCTCGGGCACCTTGACCTCCATGATGACCTTGCCGAGCTCCTGATAGCAGGCCTTGATGACCTCCTTCTTCTGCTCCTTGGCCCAGTCCGTATCGAGCTTGCCGAGGTCCTCCAGCGCCGCCTTGCACTCGTAAGGCATGTCGGCGTCCTTGGCCTTGACCTTCGTCGCCGCCTCGTCCTTGGCCTTCTTGACCATCTTCGCGGCCTGCGCCTCTTCGCACAGCGTCTTGGCCTTCGCTTCCGCGTCGCCACCGGCACGCTTCGCAAAGCTCTCCAGGTCGCCGCACGTGCCGAAATCGTGCTCGCCCGCGTCGCGCTGCTTGGTCACCTCGGCCGTCACCGCTTCCACGAGCTTGGGAATCACGTCCTTGCACGCGTCGACGAGCGCAGTGTTCTCCTCGTCGATGTACTGGCAGGCGTCCTTCATCTTCTCGACGTCGCCGCTCTCGGCCGCCGCCTTGATCTCCGTGACCTGCTTTTTCGTGTAGCGCTTCTCCGACGCCTCCGACATGCACTTGGCCATCTCGTCGCAGTCGTCCTTGTCGAGGCAGGCCATCGCTTCCTTCTCGGCCTCCTCGTCGTAGTCGCCCGCTTCCTTTTCCTTCTTGCGATCGTCTTCGCACTTTTCGACGAACTCGGCCTTTTCGGGCGCCTTGTCCTTGGCTTCGTCGGGCGCGCACTCCTTCATCTTGTCGTAGAGCTTGGAGCACGGGTTACCGGAGCATCCCAGCGACAGGGCCAGCGGCAGCGCGCTCAGGAACAGAATTCGTTCGTGCATCGGGTTCCTACCTTCGAGTTGGCCGAACCTGTACCAAATCGCGCGACGCCCGGTCCAACGGTTTTCCGGCTCCGACACCGGCCGGGACACGGCGCACGCCCGCCGACCACGATTGCAGATTCGTCCTGCGCGCGCGAGGACGCCGTCCCTGCCCCGCTCTCGGCCTGGCCGCGGCCGGTGCGCGCCGCGGCTGGCTTCCCCCACCCTCATGCCACAAGCTCGATCCGGTGGGTGGTGATCCCCAAGCCCCGCAGCGCGTCGGCCCGCACGGGCGGTACGTCGTCGGGCGCAAGCTCGGCGCCGGCGGCATGGGGATCGTCTACGCGGCCCTCGACGTCGAGCGCGACGCCGAGGTCGCCCTCAAGATGCTGCGGCGCCCCGACCCCGACGGCCTCTTCCGCTTCAAGCGCGAGTTCCGGGCCCTCACCGACATCCACCACGACAACCTCGTCAGCCTCTACGAGCTCGTCGCCGAGGACGAGCGGTGGTTTTTCACCATGGAGCTCGTCGAGGGCGTCGACTTCATCGCGTGGGTCCGGGGCGAGAGCCGGCCCGCGCCCCAGAGCGAGGCGAACACGGTCGCCGTCTCCGGCACCACGGCCCCCGCCGCGATCCCTCAGCCCGCTCCCCCGCGCGACCTCGATCCACCTCGGGCGCGCCGACTCCCCACCCGACCGGCCGTCGGACCGGACCTCGATCGCCTCCGCGCCGCCCTCCCCCAGCTCGTCCGCGGCGTGATGGCGCTGCACGACGGCGGGCATTTGCACCGCGACATCAAGCCCTCCAACGTCCTGGTCACGGAGGTTGGACGCGTCGTCCTGCTCGACTTCGGGGTCGTCGCCGAGCTCGGCGCGCGCGCGCCGGAGCACGGTCGGGAGATCGTCGGCACCCCCGTGTACATGGCGCCGGAGCAGGGCATCGGGGAATCGGCCGGACCTGCGTCGGACTGGTACAGCGTCGGCGTCCTGCTGTACGAGGCCCTGACCGGCCAACGCCCCTTTCGCAGCCGTCGCAGCGACGTGCTGACCGACAAGCTCGTCGGTGTCGCTCCGCCGCCGAGTCAGGCGAACCCGGCCACCCCCGCCGACCTCGACGCGCTGTGCATCGACCTGCTCGCGCGTGCACCGTCGCTGCGTCCCGGCGGCGCGCAGATCCTCGACCGCCTCGCCCATCGCTCGACCGTCTCGATCACCCCTACCCCCACCAAGGCCGCCGACGACCTCGTCCTGTTCGGCCGGCGACACGCGCTCGACCAGCTCCGTCGCGCGTTCGCTCGCACCCGCGACGGCACGGCCCAGGTCGCGCTCGTGCAGGGCGCGTCGGGCACCGGCAAGTCGGCCCTCATCTCCCGCTTCGCCCGCCACGTCGAAGGGTTCGGGGCGCTCGTGCTCGCGGGCCGCTGCTACGAGCGCGAGACGGTCCCCTTCAAGGCGCTCGACCCGGTCATCGACGAGCTGTGCGCCTGGATGCTCGACCTGGAGGCCGACATCGTCGACGACCTGCTCGGCCCCGATGCCGTTCACCTCGGCTCGCTGTTTCCCGTGCTGCGTCGGCTGCCCCAGCTCGATGTCGCCACACCGGCGCGCGGACACGCCGAGCCGAGTCAGCTGCGGCGCCGGGCCGGCCGGGCGCTGCGCGACCTGTTTGCTCGGATCTGCGCGTTCCGACCGGTCGTGGTCTTCATCGACGATCTGCAGTGGAGCGACGCGGACTCGGCTCCCCTCGTCGACGCGTTGCTGCGCGCCCCCGATGCACCGCCCGTGCTGTGGATCGCCTGTCACCGAGTCACCGAACGGCCCAACCCGCTCGACGCGGTCCTCGCGATGCCGCGCGACGGCGTGGAGGCGACGCGCATCGAGGTCGGACCACTCGACGTCGAGGACGCGGCCGAGCTGGCGCGGCTGTTGCTCGGCGAGCGTACCGACGCCGACCGACTCGCGAAGACCATCGGCCGAGAGTCCGGCGGCAACCCGTTCTTCGTGCGCGAGCTGGCGCGTGCGGCCGCGGCCGATGCGGCGGCGGCCGGCGCTCCCCTGGCCCTGGCTGCGATGATCCGTGCTCGCATCGCCGCGCTCGCGGAGGCGGACCGTCGACTCGTGCGCACCGTCGCGATCTCGGCGCGGCCCATCGCCGTTCGCCATGCGCTCACGGCCGCGGGTCTGCCGGCGGTCGAGCAGGTCGGTGTCGTCCCACGCCTGGTCCGGCTCCAGCTGCTGCGAACCGTCCGCAGCGGCGACGAGACCGAGCTCGTCGAGTGCTACCACGACCGTATCCGCGAGTCGGTGGTCGAGGGACTGACGCCGCCGCAGCGCCGCGAGACGCACCGGCGGCTGGCGACCACGCTGGAGGCCGATCCGGCCGTCGATCCCACCACGCTCGTCGACCACTGGCTGGGTGCCGGCGAAGCGTCGCGCGGGGCGACCCTGGCCGAGCGAGCGGCCGATGCCGCGGTCGATGCCCTCGCGTTCGAGCGGGCGGCGACCTTGTACGAGCTCGCGCTCGACAACGCCGATCTCGATCGCGCCGCCCGAGCCCGACTGCGCGAGCGTCTGGGTCACGCGTGGGCCCATGCCGGTCGCGGAGTGCCCGCTGCCCAAGCCCTGCTCACCGCCGCCGACCTGCACGACGAGCCGCGACGCGCCCACGGCCTGCGACGAGAGGCCGGCGAGCAGTACGTGCGGGCGGGCCGGGTCGCCGAGGGCATGACGCTCATCAAGGAAGCGCTGCAGGACCACGGCCTGCGCGTGCCGAGCTCGGCGGCCGCCACCCTCGCCACCTTGGTCGGCCAGCGCGCCATGGTGTGGGTGCGCGGGCTCGAGCTCAAGCCCCGCCCCGACCAAGCCCCCGATCCCGAGGCGCTGCGCTACGCCGACGCGTGCTGGGCGGCCACGATCGCGCTCGTGCAGATCGAGCCGCTCCTGGGCAGCGTCTTCTCGACGCGGCACTTGCGGGCGGCCTTGCGGATCGCCGACCTCCCCCGCGTGGCCCGGGGCGTGATGATGGAGGCGCTGTTGCTGTCGAGCAGGGGGTCGCGCGCCCGCGAGATCACGACCACCTACCTCGAGCAGGCGCGGCGTCTCGTCCGACGAGCCGACGATCCTTCGCTCGGGTTCATGCTCGCCGCCTCGGAGGGGATCACGGCCTTCGAGCTCGGCGACTTCGCCGACAGCTTCGATCGGTGCGAGACCGCGCTCGCCCTGCACGACCGCGAGGTCTCCGGCAGCTTCTGGGAGCTGGGCCAGGTACAGCTGTTCGGTGCCCTCGCCGGCCTGTTCTCCGGAAGACTCGACCGAGTCGCCGCGAGCGCGGCCGACAAGGTCGCCGAGGCCCGCCAGCGCGGAGACCTCTATACGGCGACGTGCTTGCGCAGCGCGATCACCCCTCTTTCGGCGCTCGTCGCCGACGATCCCGTCCGGGCGCGGACCGAGATCGACGACGCGCTCGCACAGTGGGGCCGCCCCGACGTCTTCGAGAATCAGCACTTCATGGCGTTCGTCGCCGGATGCATCACCGAGCTGTACGCCGACGACCTCGATGCCGCGCTCGCCAAGTGTCGCGCGACCGACGAAGCGATGCGCAGCAGCCTCCTCAAGCACGTGCAGGTGATCCGATGTGTGTGGCGCTTCCTCGGATCGCTGACCCGCCTGCACGCCGCCGCGCGGCGAGGTGACGGGGACGAGCTGCGACGCGTGCGCTCCGACGCGCGTCGGCTGGGTCGAGAGCAGGCCCCTTGGTGCGAAGGAGCCAGCGCGCACCTACGGGCAGGCCTCGCGCTGCTCGCCGGTCGTCCGCAGGAGGCGATGTCTTGCCTGCGCGAAGCCGACGACAAGCTCGCACGGTCGGGGTTCGAGATGTTCCGGCTGCCGGTGCGATGGCGGCTCGGCGAGCTGATCGGGGGCGAGGCCGGCGCCCGGCTGCAGGCCGACGCGCGCGTCGCCCTCGAAGCGGCGTCGATTCGGGCGCCCGAGCGGTGGATCGGGGTATTTGCGCCACCTCGACCGAGCGATGGTCACCAAGGGTGAGGACCACAACGTCGCCCGGTCTCGGTCCAGGCGGCGCACGTGTTGTAGTCTCTGCGACAGGGGTTACATGAGGATGTCTTGCATTTCGAAGCGGGGCGCCGCGGCGCTGATCTTGGTCACGGCATGTGGGGGCGGCGGCGGCGGCTCCGACGACGACTTCGGCTTCATGCCGATGACCACCGGGATGATGACGACGTCGGCGACGTCGGACGACTCGGGCGACGACGGGTCCGACACGGGCTCGGGCAGCCTCGACGACACCGCCGGTCCGGCCGACAGCGGCGACACCGGCGAGACCACGGGCGACATGCCACCGGGCGGCGCCCAGGCCCTGGGCACGATCGTGATCGGCGAGACGCACGACCCCGGGGGTGCGAACGCGACTGCGATCATCAACGCGTCGTTCGTGCCCAACACCGACGACACACCGGCCAGCTGCTCGACGGACGTCGGCGGCTGCGAGGTCACCGTCGCGCCGGTGTGCATGATCCCGTGCCTCGTGGGCGAGGTCTGCCAGTTCGACGACAGCTGCACGCCGACCTGCGTCGAGACGTGCAGCCTGGCCTGTCCCACCGGCGAGGTCTGCTACTTCCCGGTGCCGGGCGTCCCGGCGTGCCGTGAGGTGGAGACGTTCGAGGCCGGGCGTCTCGACTTCGTGGGCACGGAAGTTCCGGTCACCCTGTTCCCCCCGTACGTGCTGCCCCCGGGATACGACGGCACGCTGACCAACCCCGGCGGCGTCGTCACGGTCACCGCGAGCGGAGCGTCCGATGCCGGCTTCGGACCGTTCGAGTCGATGACGACCGTCAGCGAGTCGCTGTTCACCACGATCGACGACATCCTCCCGACCGACGCATTCGGCATCGGTGACATGACGGTGACCTGGGTCGCGGGGGTCGACGACATCGTCGTCAGCCTCGTCGTCAGCGACTCGCTCGGTGGTTCGGGCACCGTGGTGTGCGAAGGCGACGATGCGGCCGGCAACCTCGCGGTGCCGCGGACGGCCATCGACGCGGCGCTCACAGAGATGTCGACGGCCACATCCATGCAGCTGACCGTGACGCGGCGGCACGTGGAATCGATGCCCGGCGTCGCGACGACCGGCACGCTGCTGGAGACGGACCTTCCGTCCGAGGGCACGATCGACTTCGCGTTCACGTCCTCCGAGAGCGTCACGATCCTGCCGTGATCCCGCCCGGCGCGGGCACCACACCTGGGCTATGCTCGATGCCATGGGATGGCATCGACGTAGTTGGGCGTGGGGTTTGGGCCTGTCGGCCGCGTGCGGGCCGCAGGTGGACGTGCCGGCCGACGGCACCGACGGATCGGACGGCACGTCGACGACGGCGATGACGTCGACGACGACCATGACGAGCACGACGGCCGACGACGCCCCCTCCGACACGACGGCCGACGACACCGACCCCACCAATCCCGTCAAGCGTGACCTTCCCGAACCGTGCGTCGACGGGTCCTGCACGTTCGCGCTCGACCTGCTCGTCGTCGTGGACAACTCCGCGCGAACCGGCAGCTACCAGGCAGCGTTGACGCGCGAGCTCTCTCGCTTCGTCGACGAACCGCTCGTCGATGCCAACTCCAACCCCCTCGATCTCGACCTGCAGCTCATGGTGACCACCACCGACATGGGCAACCAGCTGTGCACGCAGTTTCAGCCCGAGGGCTACGCTCCGGCCGCGGGAGCGCCGACGATCACCGGGTGCAACGCTCGCCTCGCCCACTTCACGGGCTTGACGGGCACCGAGGTCGTGCCGGAGGTATGCACGAACCTGTGCCCGAGCGACGTGGTGGCATCGGACGCTTTCGTCGCGGTCCTGCCCGACGGCACGGACAACGTCCAGGACGTGGCACCGGTGGACATCGACGGCGACGGAGACGTCGACTCGCCGGCCGCCCAAGCGGTGGCGTGCCTGGTCCCCCAAGGGGTCAACGGTTGCGGCTACGAGTCCCCACTCGAGGCGATGCTGCAGGCGCTCGAACCCGCCGCCCCCTGGAACAGCGGCCCGAGACCGTTCATGCGCCGAGACACCAGGCTGGGGGTCATCATCGTCACCGACGAGGTCGACTGCTCGATCGACGACACGACGCTGATGACCGACGAGTCCTACTACAACGTCAATCCCGCGACGGGGATGCCGTCGCCCTCGTCGGCGTTGTGCTGGAACGCGGGCGTGACCTGCGATGGACCGACCGCGGGCATCTACGACGACTGCGCCTCGGTCGTGGACGGCCCGCTGCAAAACACGGCTCGCTACGTCGACTACCTGACCTACGTGCGCGACGTCCTCGGCAAAGACGTCTTCATGATCGACTACATCGGCGTGCCGCCCGTCACCGAGCATCACGCGGACCCGCCGTACCAGCCCACCGAAGGGGGCGCGGCCGCCTTGGTCACGCGCACCTGGATCGAGGGGGAGTACCCCGCGGGCGACATCCTGCCCGAAGAGTTCGCCACGGGCGTGACCGCGGCCGACAAGGAGTTCCTCTTCGGGGTCGGTCCCGGCTGCACCGGCGCCCTGCCGAGCGGCGATTTCACCGGGCAGGCGGTTCCCAACCATCGCGTGATGGAGGTCTGCCGCGCGCTCGACGACATCAACCTCGACAACGAGGGGGCTCGCTGTGCGATCGAGTCCGTGTGCGACGCCGACTACACGGGCGTAGGGGCGTTCATCCGCGGCCTCGCCCGCCTCCCGGCGGTGGTCATCGACTGAGCACGACGTGCGCGCGCTACTTGCCCGGGGTCCAGTCGGGCTTGGGCGGCAGCGCGGTGCCGGGCGTCTTGCCGTCCATGCGATGCTTGATGAAATCGGCGACGGTCGGCGCGCGTAGGTAAGGATTGGACTGCAGCTGGGCGTCGAGCGAGGCGGTCGGAGTCTGGCCGTAGTTGTGGCCCGGATACATGACCGTGTCGCCCGGCAGCTCCTCGGTCAGCCGCTTGAGCGTGGCGTACATCGTCTCGGGGTCGCCCCCCACGAAGTCGCAGCGGCCGCAACCATCGACGAACAAGGTGTCGCCCGTGACGACCGATCCCTGCACGCGGTAGCAGACCGAGCCCGGCGTGTGCCCGGGTGTGTGCAACAGATCGATCGCGACCTTGCCGATCGCGACCGTGTCGCCGGGCGAGGCCGGGCGCAGGTTCTCGCAGCGAAAGCCCGAGAAGTCGATCTCCTGCCGCAGCATGTAGACCGGCACGTCGTGATTTTTCAGTAGCGCCTCGACCTGGTCGACGTGGTCGAAGTGGCTGTGGGTGCACAGCACGGCCGCGATCTTTACGTCGATGCGCGCCGCCTCCCGCTCGATCGTGGCCAGGTCCCACGCCGGGTCGACCACGGCGCACTCCCGCGAACCCGCGTCCCCGATGAGGTACTGGAAGTTGTCCCAAGGCCCGAGCTCGAACTGATGGATGAACGCCCCGTCGGTCACGACCGGCAGTGTAGGCACCGGGACGCCTCGGGTCACGGATGTGGGCCGCCGCCGGGCCTGCGTGACCTGACTCCCAGCGCGGCCTGACTCCCCCGGGGCCGCCCGCTCCTCGAAGTGATTGGCGCCGCCCCGCCGTTCCTCTACGATCGTTTCCATGACTTGCCGGTGGGTGACTTGGCTTCGGGGGGCGACCGCGGTGTGCGGCATGTTGGCGCTCGGCGCGTGTCCGGACGACACGACGCCGACGGGCGACACGGAGGGCACGACGTCCGCGTCGACGGATCCGACCGGGAGCAGCGGCGATGCGATGGTGTGCACGCCGGGCGAGACCGTCCCGTGCACGTGCCTGGACCTGCCCGGAGTCCGCACCTGCCAGCCCGACGGCACCGGCTTCGCCGGTTGCGAGTGCGAAGGCGGCGACGAGACCACCACCGGCGAGCCGAGCACGGACTCGGGGGACGAATCCACGACGGGACCGATCCCTTGCACGACCGACGACGAGTGTCCGGACGTCAACGACTGCGAGATCGGCGTCTGCGACAGCAACGGGACCTGCGACACCGACTTCGTCAAGAGCGGCACGCCGTGCGGTGACTCGGGCGAGTCGCAGTGCGACAACGCCGACACCTGCAATGGCACCGGCACGTGCGAGTCCAACAACGTCATCGACGGTCAGGCGTGCACCGGGTGCGCGGAAGAGCCGTGCACATGCACGGCCGGTGCCTGTGGGATCTGTGCCCAGTTCGCGCCGACCAACAACTTCTCGACCGCCAAGTCGATCGAAGGCTGGGAGTTCACCGGCAGCTGGGGGCTGTACACCCGCGCGCCACAGAGCGAGATGTCGGTCGCGGCCGAGTTCCCGGGCCAGGTGCTCGGCTCCGACGGCAACCGCGTCGCGCCGTTTCCCGGCTCGGAGGTCGAGGCCGGTTACGCCCTGACGCCCCCGACGATCTTGCCGGCCACGATCTCGTTCCTGTCGTGGAACGTGGACGAAGGCGGCGGTGCCTCCGACAACAAGACCATTCGCGTCACCACCGACGACGGCGCGACGTGGAACACGCTGGCGGACTGTTCGGTCAATCCCGCCTTCCCGTTCTGCGTCTACGACGACGACCAGCCCCCGGGCGTGTTCACGCTGGCCGAGGTCCCCGTGCCGCCCGCGCTGCAGGGTCAGCTCGGCCGCGTCGAGTTCGCGTACGACACCGGCGACGCGTGCTGCAACTTCGAGCAAGGCTGGTACATCGACGCGCTCAACATCGCGACCGAGTGCGTGTGCTCGTTCGACGAGCAGTGCGCGATGTACTCGGGCGAGTGCGGAACCGGCTACTGCACGACGACGGGCGAGTGCGGTCTGCTGCCCGAAGCCAACGGCACCGACTGCGGCGACGCGCTCGACGTGGACTGCAACGCCGCGGACGCGTGCCTGGGCGGCTACTGCCGCGACAACGTGGCCAACAACGGCCTCGACGTGTGCGACGACTGCCCGGGCGGTGCGACGTGCTCGTTCTGCGACGCCGGCGCGTGCCTGGACTGCCAGAGCTTCACCGATTTCGTGGGCGGGTTCTCCGACCCGTTCAACGGCCCGCCGTGGGTCGTCACGCCCATCGTCGGCGTGGCGGGCTGGGGTGTGTACACGGAGGCGCCCCCGAACGAGCAGGGTGCGATCGCGACCGTGTTCCCCAACGGCCCGGTGTACGGCACCGACGGCAACCGCACGCCGCCATACCCGGGCGGCGAATCCGAGTCCTCCTCGGTGGTGACCTCGATCGGGACCGTGCCGTCGCAGCTGACGTTCGGGTCGTGGAACGTGGACGAGGGCGGCGGTTCCTACGACCGCAAGCGGATCGAGATCTCCGTCGACGGCGGTGGATCGTGGGCGGTCCTCGAAGACTGCCAGCAGGGCAGCACGCAGCCCTTCTGCGACTACCGCGACGCGAGCCGCGCCATCGACGACTGGGACGCCATCACGCTGGACACGGGGCCATGGTTCGGCCAATCGGCGCAGCTGCGGTTCACCTACGAGACCGGCGACTCGTGCTGCGGATTCGAGCGCGGCTGGTACCTCGACCTGACCTTCGCGATCTGCGGCGACTTGCCGTTTGGTCAGTAGCGCGCGCGCGGGCCGGCGTGTGGTCGCGCCCCAACGTGCGGGCCCGCGCGGTAGAATCTGGACGCCATGGCGTCCCGCAAGCGTGTCCTGATCGTCGACGACGACCCGACCGACGGCGAGCTCGCCCAGCGTAGGCTCGGCGCGCTCGACATCGACGTGGACTTCCACGACGGCCCCGAGGGCGCGGTCGACAGGATCCGCGACGGCGGCTACGCCGTCGTGCTCCTCGACCTCAACATGCCCGGGATCAGCGGCCTGCAGATTCTCCACGCACTGCGGGAGAGCCACAGCGACATCCGAGTGCTGCTGTACAGCGCGATGGAGGAGCCTTCGCTGGCCGATGTCGCGAAGACGGCCGGCGTCGACCACCTCAACAAGACGGCGTCCCGTACGGCGTTGGTCGACAAAGTACGCTCCCTTTTGGCCGGCTGACCGCGGGCGGTACACTGCCGCCATGCGCACGGGAAGCTGGATCCTCGCCGCCGTGGCGAGCGCGATGTTGTGGACGAGTTCGCCGGCGTGGGCCGGTGAAGCGAAGGTCGGGGCCGAGCCCCTCGACACGGACGGCTCGGGCAAGCTGACCAAGGCCGGACAGGCGGCGGCCGTCTCCGAGATCGAGGCACAGCCCGGCGACGAGGTGTGGGTCCTGCACTTGTGGGCCAAGATCGACAACGGCGCCGACGGACCGCTGTACATCGAGATCGGCAAGAACCGCGACGGCCGGCGCCTGGTCTCCAAGCGCGAATCGATCGACGACTACGCCGCCGACAAGTACGTCAGCGCCACGGTCGAGCTCGACCGCAGCGACGGCTTCAAGCCCGACCAGGTGGTCGAGGTCGCGTTCGTGCAGAACATGGGCGGCAAGGATGCGATCAAGGCCACGGTCGAGGTCACGCTCAAGGCCAGCTCGGCCCCTCCCCCGGCGGCCGAGACGCCCGAGCCCGAAGAAGAGGACGAGGACGGGGAGGACGAGGACGACGACGGGGAGGACAAGGACGACGACGCCACGCCGTCCCCCGAGCCGACGCCGGCGACGCCGCCGCCCGTGGAGTCCGGCGACAAGAAGGGCTGCACCGTCGGGGGCCACGCGCCGACGCCGAGTGCGGCGCTGCTGCTGCTGTGCCTGGGTGCGGTCGCGACCCGCCGCCGTCGGTGAGTCGTGCTAGCGCGCGACGCCCACGAGGCGCGGCGCGACAATGCAGCGGTACACGAAGGTCCCGACCTCGGTCAGCAGCGTCCACTGCGGATCGGCGGGCGAGGCCTCGTCGACCTTCCGGATCTGCGCGTAGGGCATCAGGATTCCGAAGTCGATCGAGGAGTCGGTGATGAGATAGGTGCCGTCACCGAGCAGATCGGCGTCACCGGCGATCGGAACGAGGAAGTCCTCCTCCTCGTCCTCCCACACCTGCGCGGCCGTCATCGCCATCTCGTCGATCGTGTAGCGGACCGCCCGCGACGACTCCATGTCGTCGGGCACGTCCGGGTTGTGCAGGCCGTTGTCGTACAGCAGCAACGAGCCGTCGGGCTGCCACTGCGGCGAGTGCTGGTGCCACTGCCACGTCCCTTGCGTCAGCGTGAAGTCCCCCTCGAAACCGAAGCGCCAGACGATCTGGTCGGTGGCGCGGTCGATGCGAACCAGCCAATCCTGGTGGCGGATCGACACGAGCACCGTGTCGGTCGCTTCTTCGTAGAGCAGGCCGTTGGAGTGCGTCCAGTCCTGGGCCGCCTCGCCGGTCTCGGGGTGGATGACGAGCTCGTCGAAGCCCGGGGGGCGCCGGTCGACGTCGAGGTGGTCGAACATGTCCCACTCCCAGACGATCGTGCCGTCGGGCGTGACCTCGAGCAGCATGTCGCCGGCGATGTACGTCGTGCCCGGCCCCGGGTCGTTGATGTCCGCGAACGTGTACGTCATCGTCAGGAAGTTGCCGTTGGGCAGCTCCACGAAGTCGTGGTGCAGACCCGGCACGCCGATCGTCGCCGAGTCGAGCCGGAACGTCTCCTCACCGAGCTCGTCGATCGCCACGATCGCGTAGTCGCGCAGGAACATCGTGGTGCCGTCCGGACGCAGCTGCGCCGCCGCGTAGACGATCGACGGATCGATGACTCCGTTCTCGAGGCCGTAGTGCCAGCGCGTCACGCCCTGGTCGTCGACCGCGAACAGCGACGACAGCGCGGGCATCCCCAGCTCGACGACGTCGAACAGCAGGTAGCCCCCGAGTCCGGTCGCATCGCCTTGCACCGGAAACGACGCGACGAAGCCCGGCAGCGGCGCCTCGGTCTGCACGTCGGTCTCTCCGTCGGCCGTGGCTCCGGTGCCGTCCTCGACCGACCAGGCCAGACTGTGCAGGGTTGCGGGGGCCAGGCCGCGCAGGCGCACGCGGGTCTCGTCCGCCTCGCCGGCGATCGTTTCCACGAGCGCTCCCGGATCGTTGGAGACGTTGGCGGTGACCGTGAGATCGGGGACCGAGAACGAGACGTCGACCACCATCGGCTGCTGCGGATAGGTGATGACCTCGGTGTCGACGCGCAGGGTGGCGCCGGTGTCGGTCGCCGTCGTCGTGCCGGAACCGTCCGGGTCGCCCGTCGTGTCCATGGCCGTCGTCGCGGGCGACGTCGTGGCGTTGGTCGTGGGGCTCGAGCTCGTCGCCCCCGAGCTGCTGCCGTCGGTCTGCGTGCCGGCGTCACCGTCGGCGTTGGGGATGTCGTCACCGCAGGCAGCGGACAGAGCCACCACGAGGCCGGACAGCGTGCGTCGATCGAATCCAAGCAAACGCATGGACCCGAGCCTACCCGCCGTCGAGGCTCGAATGTGACCGACCGGGCGTGACAAATGCCGCACCCCCTTCGCGCTCGGCCGATTGCACGCGACCTCGGGCCAATACTGCACGTCCGTGCGATGGTGCTGTCCCATGCCGCATGTCCGCGTCAACGGCACGTCGCTGCACTACGTCGAGGCGGGCCCGGCGGATGCACCGCCGGTCGTGCTCTCCCACAGTTTCCTCGTCGACCATCGCCAGTACGACGCGCAGATCGAGATGTTGGCCGCGCACTTTCGGGTCATCGCGTACGACCACCGCGACCACGGACGCAGCGCTCGCGCGCGCACCGACTACACGATCGACGTGCTCACGACCGACGCCGTGGAGCTGGTGCGGACCCTGGGTGCCGCGCCCTGTCACTGGGTGGGGCTGTCGACCGGCGGTTTCGTGGGCCTTCGCATCGCGTTGCGCTTCCCGGAGCTGCTGCGGCGGCTGGTGTTGATGGACACCTCGGCGACGGGCGAGTCGGCCTACCACCGCACACGCTACGGGGCGCTGCTGTGGGTCCTGCGGAACGTGGGCGTTCGGGCCGTGACCGGGGCCGGGATGAAGGCGATGTTCGGTCCCACGTTCCTGCGCGACCCGGCGTTCGCCCGTCAGCGCGAGGTCTGGCGCGACCGCATTCGCGACGTCGACCCCCACGCGATGTCGCGCTTCGGTCGCGCCATCTTCACGCGGCCGGACCTGTCGGCGGAGCTCGACCGCATCGACATCCCGACGCTCGTCTTGGTGGGCGAAGACGACCGCCCGCAGCCGCCCTCGCGGGCCCGAGCGCTGGCGGCCGGCATCCCGGGGGCGCGGCTTCGGACGATCCCCGGGGCGGGCCACCTGAGCACGGTCGAGCAGCCGGCGCTGGTCAACGCGGCGCTGCGAGATTTCCTGGTCGACGGCGACGACTGAGTTTTCGATCGGTCGCGACGCCACAGCGGTATCCTGAGCGGGATGCGTACGACGCTGATGCTGATCGCCGCGCTCGCGCTGCAACCCGGCTGCGACTTCCTCAAGCCCAAGATCTCGCAGCAGAAGCTCGAGGAGGCCCTCAAGGACTGGCTCGAGGACCACGAGATCGAGGCCGACGGAATCCACTGCCCGGGCGACCAACCGGCCGACGTGGGACACACGTTCGAGTGCCGCTGCGAGGTCAAGGGCAAGGAGATTCCGGTCTCGGTCAACGTCACCGACGACAAGGGCAGCGTCGAGTGGAAGCCCAAGTACCTCACCCTCAAAAACGACGCCGTGGTCGAGGAGCTCGCCAACGGCCAGCTGCTCAAGGGCCACGACGTCAAGATCGAGTGCGCGGACCCGGTCTGGGTCTCGATCCCAGAGTCGGAGTGGACCTGCGACGTCACCGACAACTCCGACGGCAAGAAGTACGTCGCGACGATCAAGTTCAACGACGGCGAGGGCAAGCACGACATGAAGCTCGACCCGAAGTGACGCCGTGACCGTGGACGCAGCCGCGCTCGCCGACCTCGGCGTCATCCCCACGGTGTACTCGCTCGTCCTGCCGCAGACACGCGCGACCTTCGACGCCTTGCGCGCCGAGACCGACCTCGGCGCGATGTACGAGCGCGCGTGGACCAAGCAGCAGGATCCGATGCACCATGCGTTGCTCGACACCTGGGCGCAGTGGGTGCGGCCGGTCGTCGGCGACGGTCTGCAGCGTTTCGGACACCGGTACGTGACCGCGGGATCGTCGGAGGCGATTCGCGACTCGATCGCCCAGCACGTCGCCGATGCCCACGCCGGCGGCCGACCGCCGCGACTGCACGTGTTCACCGGCGAGTACGAGGGCTATGCCGCGTACGCCCGCGCCTACCACTGCGAGGTCGTCGTCCACGATCGAGACGCCTACGAGGCGAGTCTGCGCGAGGGCGTGCGCGAGGGCGACCGCTTCTACCTCAGCGCACCGAGCAGTCTCGACGGCATGGTCTGGTCCGGCTACGACGCGTTCCTGCGCTTCGTGGTCGACCACCTGCCCGGTCTGCGGGTCGCGGTCGACCTGTGCTACGTGGGCTGCGTCGGCTCGGGCCCGTACACGCTGGCGGTGGACGCACCGTGCATCGACACGATCTTCTTCAGCCTGTCGAAGGTCTACGGCGTCTACTACCACCGGATCGGCGGCGTCCTGCACACGCGCCCCGCGGCCGGCCTCGCCGGCAATGTTTGGTTCAAGAATCTGCTGTCGATCCGCTACGGGGTGCAGCTGATGCAGCGCCACGACGTGTGGACGTTGCCAACGCGGTACCGCCCCGCGCAGCAGGCGGTCTGCGATCGCCTCGCACGAGCGACGGGCGCGCCGGTGACGGCGTCGGACGTCCTGCTGCTCGCCCACCAGGCCGCGGCCGGTGGCCCGCTCGACGAGGCGTTCGCCCGAGGGACGAGCCGGCGGCGGTTCTGTCTCACGCCCGCCCTCGACGCTCGGATCCGTGCCGACGACGAAGGTGCGCGGTGAAAGGACTGCACGCGACGCTCACCGCGGCCGACACCCACGCGGCCGTGCGCGCGACGTGGCGGACGGACGTCTTTCGCGCGTCCCACGACGATCCCAACGGCTGGGTGCGGCACGTCGTCGACGAGCTCGCCCGCCTGCCCCGGCTGTGGTGCGAGTTGACCGACCCCGCGATCGAACGCAGTCACTTCTACGCATGGCTCGGCGTGCTCCCGCACCGACACGAGTACACCAACCCGGCGATCTCGGACCTGTACTACCTGCACGAGTATCTGCACTGCGGGCAGATGACCTACGCACCGATCGACGACCACGCGCGCTGGGCCGACAAGATCTGGGCCAACGAGCGCGACGCCAGCCTGGGCTCGGAGGTGTACGTGTACTTCGCCCTCCCGCAGCTGCGCGCGCAGACGTTCGACTTCGAGATCTGGGCCGACCGCTACCTCGCCGATCCCGGCCTGATCGCGCTGCACCGCGACGATCCGCCGGCGTTCGAGCGATGGTTTCGTCGGGAGCGCGAGCGAGCGATGAGCGACCCCACCCCCGGCGACTCCAACGAAGCCTTGATCGCCTCGTACCACCAGCTCAACGTCGCGTGGGCCGAGATCTGGAGAGACGTCGCCCCAGGCGTGGAGGATGCGCTGACCGAGTTCGTGGGCGACGCGCCACGAGACCCGCGCGGCGCGACCGACACGCTCGCGGCGTGGCTGCTGCGGGAAATGGGCGACGAAGTCTGCCCGTTTCAGGCGCAGGCGCGGCAGTTCTCCGACGTCGTCACGCGGGCTCGAACCTAGCGTCCCTCGTGCTCGACGAGGTGTCGGGTCGACCCGTGGCGTCCCGGCGGGTACTCGATCGACCACAGCTCGTCGCGCACGCAGGACTCGAGCTCGGGCGCCCCCTCGATCTCGACACGGTCGACCTCGGTGATCTCGGCGTAGGTCGTCGTCAGCTCGACCGACACATCCTCGCCCGCGGCCCCGCACGCGTCGATCGCCGCCACGACCTCCGTCCGCACCAGCTCCGCCTCGTCGAACGCCAGCGAGTAGCGCCCGAAGTCGCCAATCTCCCCGCCACCGAACCGACACGACGTCGAAAACGTCCGGGAGGGTCGCGACGGATCGGGATCGACCGCCTGGCCCGGGCTCGCGTCGGGCTCCAGGGCGAGCAACGCGGTCATCGGCGACACGGCCCCGGCCCGTCGGGCGATCGCGGTGATCTCCGCGTCGGTCATGCCCTCGCCGAGGTAGGCAGCGGCCGTGATCGCCAGCTCGCGGTCGGCCCGGGCGCTGCGACGGGCACGGGCGAGCACGGTCGTTCCCCAGAGCCGGCCGCGGACGGTGACCATCCGCGGCGTGTGCTCGTACATGTTCACGTCGATGGTCCCCTCGCCCACGTCGAGCACGGACTCGCCGACCTCGTGGCCGTCGAGGTCGACGACCACGTCCTCGATCCGCTGCGGTCGCACCCACTGCGCGAACACGTCGTGGGTCTGACCGTCGACGGCATCGACGGTGCCGCGCCAAACCTCGCCGCCGGTCGCCGTCACGTGGTCCCCCCACGGATGGGTGAGGTCTCGGGCCAAGTCCGTCGCCCGTGCGCCTTCGATGTCGGCCAGATGCACCACTGCGTCCAGCGTCCGCAGCTGCGACGTCACGACCTTGGCCACCGCCTCGGTCACGGCCGCGTCCGAGACGATCAACACCCGCCGGGGTGCCTCGCGTGGGGCCGCGCGCAACCGCTCGGCCGCCCGCTGCAGCGCCGCACCGAGGTCGCTGCCGTTGCGCTGGTCCCAGCCGACGTCGCGCAGGTCCACCCCTGCCGTTCGCGGCGACACGAAGCCCGTGTGCAAGGCGTGCACGTGCCGGTCGAAGCCGACGATCTGCACCTTCGCCCCGGGTACCCGCGACAGCTCGTCGAGGTAGGCCTGTACCGCCCGCTGGGCCGCCGCGAAGCTGTCCTCGCCCAGCGATCGCGATCGGTCGAGCACGACGATCGCGTGGGTTCCGACGGGATCGGGTCCGAGCTCGCGCCCCGCGACCACCTCCACCCGCGCCATGTGCCGTGCGTCCGCCCGCGTCGCGGCCAGCGACACCGCCAGCGCCGGGCTGCGAACGGCATCGAGACGCACGACGAGATCCTCGGTCGCCGATCCGACGAGCACCGTCCCCTTCTCGATCGCCGCTGCGTCCGCGCTGACCTGCACGCCACGAGGCACCCCCGCGAACGTGATCGTCGGCGCCACGTCGCCGACGGTGGGCACGTGCACGTGCTGGGCCCCCTCGTAGTGCTCGTACGGGACCTGCAGCGTGTACGCGATCGCCTTGGGCCGCCCTTCGGCGACGGGGTAGACGAACACGTCGAGCGCGTGTGGCTGCCACATCATCAGCGCCGGGTCCTTCGGCGTCAGGCTCGGCATCCGCGGCGGCAGCTCGCCCTCGGGCACGATCTTCCTGGATCCGGTCAGCCTCCAGTACGTGTCGACGGCCTCGTGCACGTCCATGAGCTCGGCCTGGTACCAGCGCCCGTCGTCGGCCCGGGTCGCGAGGGCCGTCGCCGCCATCGGATGGGTCGCGTCGATCGACAGGCGTACCTCCACGCCGTCGACGTGGTCGGAGGCGAGCGTGCGCTGCACCTTCAGCGTCGCATACGTATCGTGCAGCTCGATCTCGATCTCGTGCGCGAGCTCGACGACCGGCGCCGATGCCGTGGCCGAGGTCGCGACTACGGCGAGCCCCATGCACACGAGGCTCGCCATTCCCCGCCGCCTGCACATGCCCATCGCCGATGCCAGACAGCCGTGCGCCCGTCCGGTTCCCTGGACCGCCGTGTTTTTTCGGGACGCCTCAGGCGGGCGGTACGGCCAGCGTCGCGATCTCGTCGCCGTCGAGCGCGCGCGAGTACAGCCGAACGTCGTCGAGGGCCCCGTCGAACGGATTGGCCAGCAGCCCGTCGTCGATGTCGCCGCCGATCACGATCGGGTTCTGGTCGACGAGCAAGTCGGGCGCGTCGACCACCTCGAGCAGCGTGCCGTCCACGAACAGCGCGATCGTCGACCCGTCGTAGACCGCGGCGACGTGCCGCCAGCGCGGCCGCAGCTCCACGGGCGCCAGCAACTGTGGATCCGGCGGCGTCGCGAGGCCGACCTCGAGCACGAGGTTGGTCGCGCCATCGAGGTCTTCGTCGCGGAAGAACAGCTCCCATGCGTTCTGGAAGCCGACGAGTCCGTAGGGCCGTGCGATGGCCGTGTGGATCGCCGTCTGGTCCGGCGTGTCGAAGCGGACCCAGAGCGCCACCGACCAGCTCGCGGTGTCGAGGACCGGATCCCACGGCAGGGTCGCGATCGTGGCCGCGCCGTCGAACAGGCCCACGCTGCCTTGGCCATCCGAGGCGTCGGTGCCCGGACACGGATCGCACTGCAGCGACCAGTCGTGCACGCTGCTGTCGCGCAGGGGCTGTGCCGGGTCCTCGAACTCCAGCCACAGCAGCAGGTCCGGATCGATCGCCTCCCCGCTCGAGCCGCCCGACGACGCGTCGGGCTCGTCCCCCGTCGACGACGACGACGACGAGCCGCCGGAGGTGAGTGCCAAGGTCGTCGCCGTGGTGCTCGACGTCTGCGGCGCTTCGCCCGTCGAGTCCGAGGTCTCGGACGCGGGCACGCACTGCCGCGCCAACCCCTCCCGAGCGAACTCACCGTACCGTTGGCCGGACTCGCACTCGCCGTCGGGGAAGCTGCAGAAGCCGTCGGGCTGGCACTGTCCGTCACCGCACTGCGTGTCGCTGACGCACTGGAAGTCTCCGCCCCCGCCGCAAGCCCCACCGGGCAGCTGCGCCAGGACGAAACCGACGAGCCCCCCGCGCACCGCCCAACGCACGTTCGGATCGTATCACCCGCCGGCCGTGCCGGGGGCGTTGGGTGCGTCGAGGGGCACTGCAGTGACGAACACGTAGTGCTGCCCGGTCACGTAGACCTTGCGACGGTGCTGCTGGAGGTAGCGCCGGTAGAACGCCACGTCCTTGACCAACAACGACAGCTCCGGCTGGCCGAAGTTGCGCATGCGCGCACCGTGCAGCAGCTCGCCGTCGCGGTAGCGGCAGTTGGGAAATCCGAAGATCAACGCGCCGCGCTCGGTGGTACGCGACTGCACCAGATGCCGCAGCAGTGCCCGGTCGTCGACACCGGGGCTGTGCATCGTCGCGACCGAGACGACGAGGTCGAACCGACCGGGGTCGGGCTCCAGTGTCGGGAGGTCGGCGACATCTGCCTCGACGAGACGGACCGGTCGATCGGCCAGGCGCGCCCGCGCGACGGCGAGGGCCGAGGGGCTGTGGTCGACGCCGACGACCTCCGCGTCGCGCCACGCCGGGCGGAGCGCATGCAGCAACGCGATCTCGGCGCCATCGCCGACCCCGAGGTCGAGGATCCGCGGACGGTCGCCCAGACCCGTGCGGTCCAGCGCATCGGACAGGTCGAGCACGAAGGACGGATCCTCGGCCTTGTGCACCCGCGAGAAGGCCGAGCCCTCGCCGTAGCGCTCGCGACCGGCGGGTGCGGGCGCGTCGGGGGCGAGTCGATGCAACGTCAACCGCACCAGGCCGGGCACCGGCCCGGGACGGGGCGTCGCCAGACGCAGGGCGAGACGCGTCGCGAGGTCGACCCACACGCGCAGCGGCCGGTGCACCCAGCCCTCGTGCGGCGCCGACAGCCGAGTCCCGGCGTGCGCCCCGGCGCCGAGGTCCGGGTCGGCCACGTCGATCGCGATCGCCTCGTCCCCGGCCGCCAGTCGCCGCCGCACGTGCGCGAGGATCTCGACGAGCGTGGCCGAGGGCCCGGGCCCGACGCTACCGAGGGGCGCGCTCGGTTCGTCCGTCGGCATGGATCGCAAAGCGGCCCTCGTCCCGTGGATGCACGGGATCGTCGCGCCTCCACGGCCAGCCTCCGAAGCCGGTCGCGCGGTAGTCGGCGATCGCCTGCTGGATCTCCTGGGGCGTGTTCATCACGAAGGGGCCGTGGTGGGCGATGGGCTCGTCGAGCGGTCGGCCCTGCAGCATCAGCAACTGTGCCGGTGCGGCCCCGTTGCGCAGCGTGATCGCCATCGACGACCGAACTCGCACGCCCAACGGCACCTCGACATCGGTGCTGCCGACGGTGACGGTCTCCCCCTCGAACGCGTAGAGCGTACGCCCCAGTCCCTCCACCGCGGCCGGCAGCGTCCACGTCGCGTTCGCCTCCATGCGGATCGTCCAGATCGCGACGTGGGCGTCGGGATCGGCCGCCCACGAGTCCGGCGGAGGCGCCGGTGCCCGCGCCTCACCCAGGCTCCCCGCGACGACGGCCACCTCCGTGGCGCGCCCGTGCTCGTCGTGCATGACGACCTTCGGAATCGTCTCCGACCACAGCATCGAAAAATGCGGCGGCACCATCTTCGAGCGACGGGGCAGGTTGAGCCAGATCTGAAACAGCTCGGTGGGGTTGTCCGCGTCCGTGTTGACCAGCGGGAACATCTCCGAGTGCACGACGCCCCGACCGGCGGTCATCCACTGCGCGTCGCCGTGGCCGAAGCGAGCCGTCGCGCCGAGCGAGTCGCTGTGGTCGATGAACCCCCGCCGCGCCAACGTGACGGTCTCGAACCCACGATGCGGATGACGCGGAAAGCCCGGCACGACGTCGCCGTGGTACATGCGCCAGCCGTCCTTGCCCGCGAAGTCCATGCCGATCTGCCGCCCAACGAGTTGGCGCGGATCGGGCCCCATTTGCGCGTTGCCGGCCGGATACGCGTCGTCGTGGTGCACGCAGAACAGAAACGGATCGAAGGTCTGCCAGGGAAACCCCAGCTCCAGGAGTCCGAGCACGGCGTCGTCGGCCATGGCCGGCAAGCTAGCAGGATTGCCGACCCAAGCGCGGGCGAGACTGCTACGCTGCGGGCCAGACCCCCAGGTCCCCCACCGCGGTCGTCGCGCCGCGGCCTCCCCCTCTTTCGTGACGCCGGTGGATCCCGCCAACGAACTACGCCTGCGCGTGTGGTCGAGAGACGATCGGCACGCAATCGCCCAGTGGGCGAACGTGCTCGTCACGCATTGGGCGGACACACCGACGGTCGTGGGTCTGGAGCGGTGCGACGTCGCGAGCTTCGACCTCGCCGCGCGCTACGCCCCCGGCATCGTGGTGTTCAACGTGATCACCTCCGGGATCCGCCTGCCCGACCCGGAGGTACGCAAGAAGGCCTCGGAGGTGCTGGCCAAGACCGGCGGCCACGTCCGCTGCACGGCGACGTGCATCCTCGGCGAGGGATTTTGGGCCTCCACGGCGCGGGCGATGGTCGCCGGGATCACGCTGCTGTCGCGACAACGGCACCCGCACAAGGTCTTCGGCGCCGTCGAGGACGCCGCGCAGTGGGCCGAGTCGCGGTTGCTGCCCGAGGGTGCCCGGGCCAGCGACCTCGTCGGCATGCTCGTCGATCTCGGCGCGCACGGCCGCAAGTGACGTCCGAGGTGGTGGCGCGCCCGCGCGGTCGGTAGATTCGCCGGGTGGACGCGCCGCGGGAGGTCGAGCCGCGAGCGAGCCGCGAGCGCTGGCTCGCCGCGGTCGCAGGTCTCCTGCTCGTCGCCGGTGCCGTCGGCTGGTGGCTCGGCCGTGCGCCGGCCACCCTCGAGCGAGCGAGCGGGGCGAGCTCCGACGCCGAACCTGCCGGCGAGTCTGCGGGCGCCGCCGCCCCGGCGCCCAGCAACGTCACCCGCGCCGACTACGTGGGTCCCGACGCCTGCCGCGAGTGCCACCAAGAGGTCTACGACCAGTGGCACGCTCACCCGCACCGCCGGATGAACGCCAACGCCGGCGACGACACGGTCGTCGGTGACTTCTCCGGCGTGACCCGCACGTACGGGGACGTGCAGACCACGTTCTCGCGCGAGGGGGACCGGTTCGTCATGTCGTATCGCACCGACGGCAAGCTGCTGCGACGCGACGCGGTCACGCGAACGATCGGATCGCGACTGCAGCAGGCGTACGTCGGCGTGCAGATCGAAGGGCCCGAGCCGGCGGACCATCCGATCTACGAGACGGAGCGCGCGCTGCCGTGGGTGTACTGGTTTTCCCGCGAGCAGTGGTACCCCGAGCACTACGTCGAGCAGTACCCGCTGCCCGAGCACGACGACGACGGCGCGCTCAACTACCCCACCGACGACCCGTACTCGCGCGGCGCCCGGCCGTGGTCGGAGGGCTGCATGCTGTGCCACAACACCTACGCGTTCACCGAGCGGTTCGCCCGCGACGTGCCGGGCCGCGGCTTCGCGGAGGCCACGCTGGCGGGACCGGCCCCGGACGGTCCGAGTCCCGACGAGCTCGTCACGCTCGGCGTCAGCTGCGAGGCCTGCCACTTCGGCGGCCGCGATCACGTGGCCCACGAGCGCAACGTCGTGCCGGTGCCCGAGGGCGGACCCGTCACCACGGTCCTCGCCCGCGGCCGTCCCACGCTCGACAATCCCCACCTGGTCAACTCGATCTGCGCGCAGTGCCACGTCGCCGGCGCGCTGCCGTACCCCAACGGCGCGTCCTCGCTGAACTCGTCGGAGGCCCTGGACATGCTGTCGGGCGAGTGCGCCACCACGATCTCGTGCGTGAGCTGCCACGACCCGCACGTCGGCAATCCCCCGGGCGGCGGACCCGACCAGCCGGCACATCTGCAAGCCTGCGTCACCTGCCATGCGCCGCTCGCCGACGAGACCCGGCGGCAGACTCACGCGCGACACGCTGCCGCCGATGCCTCGTGCCTGGACTGCCACATGATCCGGATCAACCAAGGCATCGACGTGGTGGTCCGCAGCCACCGCATCGACTCGCCGACCAACCCCCAGATGCTCGCGGCCGCCGCCCCGAACGCGTGCAACCTGTGTCACCTCGATCGATCGCTGCGCTGGACCCTCGACGCGCTCGCCGA